>NZ_JAKTNQ010000014.1 GCF_022760835.1 Thermus altitudinis | reverse complement strand
GGACGTGGCAGCGGCAGTGAACATCTTGGCTAAGGCCTGGACGGGGCCTTCGGCTACGGGTTTATACCTGGAACCGAGAAGCCCCGCTCTTTAGAGCGGGGAGTCGTCACTTTGACCGCTGCGCCGGTTGCCACGGGGTGTTGCGCAAAGGGGCTACGGGGCCAGCCCTGGACCCCAAGAAGATGGCGGAAAAGGGCCTGGAGTATTTGAAGGCGGTGATATTTGGGGGCTTGCCCGGAGGGATGCCCGACTGGGGACGGCAAGGGATCCTGAGCGAGAAGGATACGGAGCTCATGGCCCGCTTCCTTTTAGAGTAACCCCCTGCGCCACCCATTCCCACCTACGAGGAGATAAAGAAGACCTGGAAGGTGCATGTGCCCCCGGAGAAGCGGCCCACCCGGCCCCTTCATGGGCGCAACTGGCAGAACTTCTTTGGCCAGGTGCTACGGGATACCGGTCAGGTGGCCATTATCGATGGGGATAAGAAGGAGCTGATTACCATTGTGCCCACGGGTTTTGCTACCCATATCCTGCGGTCCTCGGCCACGGGCCGCTACTTTATGGCCATCGGACGAGATGGCAGGGCCAGCCTCATCGATCTTTGGATGAACCCGCCCCAGGTGGTGGCCGAGTCCAAACCCTGCTTGGATGCACGGTCCATCGAGTCCAGCAAGTTTAAGGGTTACGAGGACAAGTATGCGGTGGTAGGGTGCTACTGGCCGCCCCCTATGGTGGTCCTGGATGGCCTGACCCTCGAGCCCCTCAAGATGGTTTCCACCATCTCTTACACCAAGGGAGCTGGAGAGCTGGTGACGGAAGCTCGGGTGGCGGCCATCGTGGCTAGCCACTTCAACCCCGAGTGGATGGTAAACCTCAAGGAGTCGGGTCAGACCTGGCTAGTGGACTACTCCCAGCTAGATAGGAAGGGTCGGCCCATGCCCATCACCATGATCGATACGGAACTATTCCTGCACGATGAGGGTTGGGCTTTAAAGCGGTACTTTATCGTAGCGGCCAACGCGGTAAATAAGCTTATCGTCATAGATACCAAAACCCGGGAGTTTGCCGCCGAGGTGGAGGCGGGGGTGAGGCCCCACCCGGGCCGGGGATCCAACTGGGAACATCCCACCTACGGGCCGGTTTGGGCCACGGGGAATATCGGTAGCCCCGAGGTAACGGTGGTGGGCGTGGATCCCGAGAAGCATCCCCAGTATGCCTGGAAGGTGGTCAAGCGGATCGCCTTGCCCTACACCCGGAACCTCTTCATCAAAACCCATCCCAGTAGCCCTTGGGTCATCGTGGACTTCCCCATGAGCCCAAGCCCCCAGGCTGCGGCTAGTCTATGCGCCATAGATAAGCGCACGCTGGAGGTGGCCAAGTGCTGGGAGGTGCCAGGGGCCCAGGAGCTTAAGGCCCGCATGGTACACCCAGAGTTCAACAAGGGTGGGACGGAGATCTGGGTTTCCGCCTGGGGCTCCAAGGACACGCCTACCTTCATCGTGGTCTACGACGCCTTGACGCTTAAAGAGAAGGCCCGTATCACCGGGGACTGGGTGCGTACTCCCACGGGCAAGTTCAACGTGTACAATACCGCTTACGATATCTACTGACCCTTTTTGCTAGGGAGGGGGAAGGCTGGTCCTTCCCCCTGGTTTTTCGCCGTTTGAGGGCGGCAACCCACCCCGGCTGGTTTCCCTTGACCCCGGACATGGCCTGAAACCCGATCGGCCAGATACGCTAAGTTCATGGAACGCCCCGAGTTTGCCCTGTACCCCTATCTGGTGGCCTGGGAGGTGACCAACGCCTGCCTTCTCGCCTGTCGCCACTGTCGGGCCTCGGCCATGCCCTACCCCCTGCCCGGGGAGCTTTCCACGGAAGAGGGTTTAAGGCTCATAGAGGAAGTCGCCACCTACCGCCCCAAGCCCCTCCTCCTCCTTACCGGGGGGGATCCCTTGGCCCGCCCCGACCTGACGCTCCTTATCCAAAAGGCCAAGGGGCTGGGGCTTAAGGTGGGACTCACCCCGGCGGCTACCCCCTTCCTTACCCGCGAGCGGGTATTCGTGCTCAAGGAGGCTGGGGTGACCCGGCTCGCCCTTTCCCTGGACGGGGCTACTCCGGAAAACCACGATGCCTTTCGGGGGGAGCAAGGCACCTTTGTCCGGACCCTGGCGGCCTTGGACTGGGCGAAGGAGGCGGGGCTTCCCACACAGGTGAACACCACCATCACCCGGGAGAACTGGCCAGAGATAAAGGCCCTTCCCGATCTCCTGGCGGAAAAAGGCGTGGTTCTTTGGAGCCTTTTCTTCCTGATCCCCGTGGGACGCGGGGTTCTTTTGAAGCAGCTCTCCGCCCGGGAGTTTGAGGAGGTGCTCCACTGGCTTTACGGGATTTCTCAGACCTATCCTTTCCATGTGAAGACCACCGAGGCCCATCACTTCCGCCGCGTGGTGTTGCAAAGGCGTAAGGAAGAAGGAGGCCAGGACCGGGCCTTGGCAGCGGGGGAGAGCCTCTACCGGGAGTACTTCCAAGACGGCATGGAGCACTCCCGCCTGGGGGTTACGGACGGCAATGGTTTCGTTTTTGTATCGGCCACCGGGGACGTGGCTCCCTCGGGGTTCTTTCCCGTATACGCTGGGAACATCCGGGAGAAATCCCTTCTGGCCATTTACCGGGAAAGCCCTCTTTTCCAGGAACTCCGCAACAAGGACCTGCTGAAGGGGAAGTGCGGGGTTTGTGAGTACCGCTATGTGTGCGGGGGAAGCCGGGCCAGGGCCTATGCGGAAACCGGGGACTATTTGGCCAGCGAGCCCCGGTGCGTCTACGTGCCCCCGGCTTGGTTGGAACGGGTGGGGAAGGTTCCTGCGGCGGGATAAGGGGTTAGGCCGGTGCGTGGTCTGGGCAGGCAAGGCGGAGGTCCCAAGGCGTGAGGGCCAGGCCAAGGAGGGAGCAAAAGAACCCGTCTTCCCGCCTGAGGTGACGGCAGGTGAGGCAGAGGCCGGTTTCGGGCACCGTTCCTTGGCGCACCAGCTTTGCTAGGAGCTCCATGAGCCCGGAAAGGATCTCCTCTTGATGGGGTATTTGGGCCAGGGCCTGGCGGAAGGGGGCGGCATAGGTTTTTAGAGCCTGGGCCAGCTTAACCCCTTCCACCGTGGGCTTTAAGACCCAGCGTCGACCATCCTGCTCGTCCTTGGCCCGGGACAGAAGGCCCTTGCGCTCCAAGCTGGTGAGGGCCTCGCTCACCGTGGCTGGGGTGAGGGCCAGGAGTTCGGCTAGGGCCACCACCCCATAAGGCCTCTGGGAAAGGTGCAGGAGAAGCTGGGCTTGCAAAGCCGTAAGGCCTAGGTGGAAGGCCTCCCGCGTGAGGAGGGCCCGCTCCACCTGGGCCAGGCGCTCTAAAAGGGCGAGAAGCTTTTCCTGGCGGCGTTCCTCTTGCGAAGCCTCCACCCTTTCATCTTAGGGTCGGAAGGCGCTAAACACGTAGTCGGTGTTGGCCGCTCCCTGGTGGCAGTTGTGGCAGGAGGCGGGGTCGATGTTAAGGGGCTTTTTATCAGGCCCGAAGGCGTAGTACCCCCAGCCTCCCGTGGCACCGTATTGCTCTGGGTCCTTGACCATCACCCCGATAAGCTTCCTAGGGCCTTCCTGGAGGGCGTTACCTTCCTCCTTGGCCTCGAGGAGGTCAAAGACGATGACCGTGCCCTTGGGAAAAGGATTCTTTTTGCCGTCCAGATATGTCTTTAGTCCAACCTGGTTCACATAGACGTGGTGCAGGCCGCCGAAGCTTTCGTAAAGGGGATGGCCAGGCTTGAGCTCCATGCTCTTCACGTGGGTCCAGAGGCGGAAGCCCTCCGGGTAGGGAAGGGCAGGCTGAGCCCGGCTCCCACCGTACTGGTACTGGGCTAGGACCCATAGACCCAAAGCCACAAGGCCGAGGAGAACCGGTATCTTCGTCCGCATATCCTACCTCCCTTCAAAAGTCCCCTTCCCTGGAGTAGGGGTGGCTCCAGAGGGCCACTTGGAGGACCACGGCCTTGAACCAGGCCTGGTACATTCTCTCCACTTCCTCCTGCGGGTGGCCCTTCTTGGCCAAAAAGGGTTTTAGGGTGGCGGTGATGGGATAGATGAAGGCGATGAGATAGCGTAAGGGTACCTGGGGCGCGGAGTCCACCTTATCCGTCTGGTTCTTCTTGGTGCGGTGGTGGCGAAGCCCGATCTCCTCCTGGTAGCGGAGCCAGTCCTCGTCATGGGGACGGAAGCAGGTGTCCAGGATCCACTGGCCGAAGCGTTTTCGCACCCTTTCCAGGTACTCAGGAATGGGCTTACCATCGGGACCGGTGAAGTAATGCAGGAGATGGGGGTGGCTGCCCACAAAACCGTACCAGAGGTCCAGGATCTCCTCCACCTGGTCCTCTAGGATTTTGCCCGCTTGTTTTAGTGCTTCCTCGTCCTCTGGGTTCCACATTAGGGCGGCTTTGAGCCGGTCTAGCTCCTCGAGGTTCAAGGGAGAAGGGGCGAGGGCAGGGTCGCCGTAGCGGTAACCGGGGATCTCCATAGCTATCTCCTTAGGACTCCTAAATAATACACCGAGATCCTATCCCCGTCAAGGGTCTGGAAGGGCTCAAGGTTCCTGGCTCAGGATTTCTAGCAGAGCTCTTGCGTTGTTGTAGCGTTCTTCCTTTGCGCCAAAGAGGAGGGTTACGGTCTTTTCCCGGCTTAGGGCCTTAAGGCGCTTCAAGGCGGGGTTGCCCTTTAGCTCCTCTCGGTAACGCTGGAGGAACTCCTTGTACCTTTGGGGATCGTGGCCGAAGAAGTGGCGTAGGGCGTGGGAGGGCGCAAGTTCCTTGGCCCACCAGTCCACCCGGGCCTTTTCCTCCCTAAGCCCCCGGGGCCAGAGGCGGTCCACCAACACCCGCACCCCGTCTTCCGGGGAGGGCGGTTCGTATACGCGCTTGACCTTTAGAGCCATTCCGCCTCCGGCAGGACACATTCTGGGCACTGGGCTCCCACGAAGCGCACCCAATCTAGGAGTTCCTCCGCATCCTGCACCGGGCCCAGGTGGTAGACCTCCAGGAAGGGGTCGGCGATCAAGGCGCCCTGTTCTGGGATGGCCTGGATCAGGTTTCCTTCCCCGTCTAGAAGGAGGGGCAAGGGGCTTTCCCGAGCCTCTTGGGAAAGGAGGAAGGCTTGGGCCTCGAGGGCGGAAAGCTCCTCTTGGCGTGTGGTCAAGGCCCAGGCTAGGCCTAGGTCGCGCAGCAGAACCAGGATCTTTCCCTTGAGGTCCGGCAAGTATATCCTCTGCCCCCCTGGGGTGAGGAGGGCATAGGGAGGTAAGGGTTTTCTCAGAGAGACCATACCCAGATTTTCCTCCTTCCTCGAGCTTGGGAGTGTGATGCCGAGCAAGGGGCTTACCCTCTTGAGCGGTCCTTGGCGGCTCAGATGGAGGCTGCACTGCCGGGTCTACCCTTGATCCGGGTCATGGACGGGGGGTAGGCGAGGGGGCAGGCTGGGGCTTGGAGGTGTTTATGCCCCACGTGATCTGCGAGCCTTGCATAGGCGTTAAGGACCGGTCCTGCCAGGAGGTTTGCCCGGTGGAATGCATCTACGATGCCGGGGAGCAGCTTTACATCCACCCGGACGAGTGCATTGACTGCGGGGCCTGCGTACCCGCCTGTCCGGTGAACGCCATCTACCCTGAGGAGGACGTTCCCGAGCAGTGGAGGGTTTACATAGAGAAAAACCGCGAGTGGGCCCAGACCCTGCCCAACGTGCACGTGTTGGAGGAAGGGTAGGGTTTCGTGGGAAAGGTGAACGGGAGTTGCCTTGACCGGGAAGGGCCAGGAGCTTAGAGGACTTGCGGAAAGGCCCTCAGTGGATTTGGCCAGCTAAGGCTTGGGGATCGGGGATTTCCACGGTCCGTCCCTTGAGCCGGATCAGCCCCTGGCGATAGAGTTGGCCTAAGTTGCGGGAGATGGCTTCGGGGATGGTGCCCAGAAGGGCAGCTAACTCGGGATTAGTGGGTAAGGGAAAGCCTTGCCCCTCTTGATGAAAACGCTCCAGCAGGTACTCGCAAAGCCTTTCCCGCACCTCGTGGAAGACCAAACGGTCTAAAAGATGGAGAAGCTGGCCCTGGCGGCGGGCCAGGTAGCGGATTAAGGCCCGGGCCAAGGGAGGGCGTGCCTCCACCAACTGGAAAAAGCGTTCCTTGGGGATGGCCAGCACCTGGCTTTCCTCCAGGGCCTCGGCACTGGCGGGGTAGGTGGGCCGGTCTAGGAATAGGGCCACCTCGGCCAGGACCCGCCCCGGTCCCTCCAGGTGCAACACCACCTGCTTGCGTCCCTCTGGGTCCAGCTTGTACACCTTGATGAGGCCCTTTTCCACCACGAAGAGGGACTGCACGGGCTCCCCCTCGAGGAAAAGCACCTCCCCCCGCTTTAGCCGCCTAGCTCGGGTTTCCTGTTCCAAGGCCCTAAGGTCCTCAAGGGCCAGATCGCGGAACAGGGGAACCTGCTTAAGGTCCATCCCTTACCCCTTTAATGTGGCCAAGCGCCGCTGTGCCTCTTCCAGATAGGGCTCCAGTCTTAGGGCCCTGGCGTAGGCCTCTTTGGCCACCTCCAGGTAGCCCAAAGCCTCGGCCAACTCACCCAGACGGAGGAAACCAGAGAGGGCCCGGTCCTGAAGGTAGTTCCGTTCCCCCTCCACCCATTCCCCATAGGGATCGTCGCCATACAGGGGACCCTTGTACAGCTCCAGGGCTTGCCGGAGCGTTTTGAAGGCAGAAAGGCCTTCCTCCAGGTCGGCCTTGCGCATCAGTTCCTCAAAGCGCTCAAAGTCCAAGAAGCGGTTTTCGGGAAGCTTGAGCCGGTAGTACTCTCCTTCGCGCTCCACAATACCCGGAAGGGTTTTGCGGATGTGGTAAACCTGGGTGTAGAGCTCCTGCCGTGCCCGGTCTGGCGACAGGTCAGGCCAGAAGATTTCGCAGATGTCCTCTATGTAAAGTGCCCGGTCCTTGTTGGCCAGGAGGTACTTGAAAAGCTGGAAAGCCCCGCTCCGCCCAAAGTCCCTAGAGCTCAGCTCCTTACCGTGGTACCGGAGGCGGAACTGGCCCAAGGCGTAGATTTCCAGCTCCGGGGACGGGGTGTCTGGCTGCCCTGAAGGGAAAAGGAAGGGGATGGCTAGACGGGTGAACCAAAGGGTCGGGGCCGCCGGGCGGGTGGCGGGCTTAGGGGGACGGGCGTGGAACAAGGTAACCATGGCCACCACCTCCCCCCGGGCCCAAAGGGGCAAGCAAGTCCTGGGGCGCCCCTGGGCCTCTGGGCACGCGGGGAGCCCGTTCTTATAACCCACCACCGCTCCCTGCCAAGCCGGGCAGTTTCGCATCTCACATTGGGGAACAAGGCCCCGTTCCCACCTTTCTCCCCCTCGGGCCACCAAGCGGACCCCGGTGGCTTGGCTCAGGCGTTGAAGCTCTTTTAGCAGGGTAAGGCGCGCCTCGGAAATCTCACCCCGGTAGAGGTGCTGATGGAGGGCCTGCAAACCCACCTCTCCCAACCGGGTGAGGAGGGTGTAAAGGGTGCTGGCGAAGAGGGGACCGATGCGGGAGAGGGTTTCCAAGGGTTCCTGGTGGTCCAGCTCGGCGTTGCGGGAGGCCAGATTCAGGACCCCGATAAGGCCTTGGGGGAGCTCTAAGGGGTAGCAGATGTAGGTTTGGTAGCCGAGTTGCTTTACCTTTTGCCGCAGGTACCGGGGGTCTTCGCTAAGGGAATGGGTGAAAAGCGGCTCCTGCTTAAGGGCCACGATGCCAGGGTAGCCTTCTCCCAGTTGAAACCAAGGCCTCTCCAGAAAGGCCTCGCGGTGGAGGCCCTCGTAGGCGGTGAGGATCACGTGGTGTCCCTCGGGGTCTATCAAGAAAAGTTCGGCCGCCTCCATGCCCAGGGCTTGGCGTAGGGTACGGAGGAAGTCCTCGAGGGCTTGGGGAAACCCCTCGGGGCTCCGCAGGAGGTGTTGGGTTAAGCGGGAAAGCTCCAGGAGGAGGTCCGGGGGTTCGGCCCGTTCGGGGTAAAGCTCCACCAAAAAGCTCCCTGCTTCCCGGTATCCCTGGCAACGGAGGCGTCGGCCCTTGACCAACAAGGGGGTACTGGCCCGGTAGGCGCCCCGCCTAAGCTCCCGCTGCACCGGGCAGCGGGGACAAAGAGGGCGGCCGAAGGGATCCTGTCCCTGGACCAAGAGGGCGCAGGGGAGGCCGCTTCCCTCCAGGCCTAGGGAGGGGTCGGCCTCGAGGACCGTGGCCACCCCTTTAGGGTCCAGCCGCAACCGGGCTAAGGGCTTCATCCCTTTTCAGGATACGGGGTTTCTTTTAGGACGAATGTCCCGGGAAGTGCCAGTGGGCGCCAGGTCCTCCCTCCAGACTGAAAACCGGAGGTGAGGATGAAGGGCAAAAGGTTCTTTCCCCTGGCCTTGCTCCTGGCCCTATCCGTGGCCCTGGCCCAAGATGGGAAGGCCCTTTACGGCCAGTACTGCGCCGCTTGCCATGGGCCTGAGGCGCAGGGCATCCCCGGGGCCATTCCCCCTTTAGCGGGGAACCCACGGGTACAGGAGGAGGCCTACGTGGTGAAGGCGGTGCGGGAGGGGATTTCTGGTCCCCTGGAGGTAGGGGGGGTGAGCTATAGCGGGGTCATGCCCCCCATGCCCCAGGTCTCCGAGGCCCAGGCCCGGGCCATCGCCCAGTATCTAAAGGGTTTATCCGGTGCCCAAGCTGAGGCTCCAGCGCCCGCGCCTCAGGTCCAAGGGGATCCTGCCTTAGGCCGGGCCCTGTACCTAGGTCAGAAAGCCTTGCAGAATGGCGGGGCCCCCTGCCAGGCCTGCCACACGGTGGCGGGGGTGGGCTTCCTCGGCGGGGGGTCCTTGGGCAGGGACCTCACGGATGCCGCTAAGCGCCTAGGAGGCGAGGCCGGGCTCAGCGCCCTTTTGCAGAACCCCGCTTTCCCCGTGATGCGGGAGGCCTACAAGGGTAGGCCCCTTACCGAGGCTGAGGCGGCGGCTTTGGCCGCGTTCTTGGTGCAGGTTTCCAATGAGGTTCCAAGGCCCGCTTCCCTGTATCTGGGCCGGTATTTGGTGGCCGGCATGGTGTTCCTCTCCATCCTTCTCCTTTACCAGGCCATCCTTTGGCAGCTCCGTCCCAAAAGCCTGGCGGAGCGCATCCAAAGCCAGCTTAGGAGGTAGACATGAGGGACTGGATCAAGGAAATAGAAAGCCCGGCGGAAAGGAAGTGGGAGGAGTTCTACCGTAACCGCTTCCAGCACGACAAGCGGGTGCGCACCACCCACGGGGTGAACTGCACCGGCTCTTGCTCCTGGGAGGTCTACGTCAAGGACGGCGTGGTCACCTGGGAGCTTCAGGCCACGGACTACCCCAGCCTCGAGGCCGGCCTTCCCCCCTACGAGCCCCGGGGTTGCCAGCGGGGCATCAGCTTCAGCTGGTACCTCTATAGCCCCATCCGGGTGAAGTACCCCTACGCTAAGGGGGCCCTTTTGGACCTATACCGGGAGGCCAAGAAGCGCTACCCCGACCCGGTGGCCGCCTGGGAGGCCATCCAGAGCGACCCTCATAAGCGTAAGCGCTACCAGAAGGCCAGGGGCAAGGGGGGTTTTAGGCGGGCCAGCTGGGATGAGGTCCTGGAGCTCATTGCTGCCGCCGTGGTCTCCACGGTGAAGCGCTATGGGCCGGACAGGGTCATCGGTTTCTCCCCCATCCCCGCCATGAGCCAGATCTCCTACGCTGCCGGCAGCCGCTTCCTCTCCCTTTTGGGCGGCGTGCCCATGAGCTTTTACGACTGGTACTGCGACCTGCCCAACGCCTCCCCCGAGATCTGGGGGGAGCAGACCGACGTCCACGAGTCCGCCGACTGGTACAACGCCCGTTTCATCGCGGTGATGGGCTCCAACCTCAACATGACCCGCACCCCCGACACCCATTTCATCTCTGAGGTGCGGCACGCCGGGGCCAAGCTCACCGTCTTCAGCCCCGACTTTTCCCAGGTTTCCAAGTACGCTGACTGGTGGATTCCCATTAACCCGGGTCAGGATGGAGCCTTCTGGATGGCGGTGAACCACGTGATCCTCAAGGAATACTACGCCGAGCGGGAGGTGCCCTATTTCCTGGACTACCTGAAGCGCTACACTGATGCCCCCCTTCTGATTGAGATTCGGGATGGGCGCCCTGGGCGGTACCTTCGGGCCAACCGCCTCGCGGACTACGCCGAGGAGGAAAACGGGGACTTCAAGCTCCTCCTCTGGGATGAGGATAAGGGTCCCAGGATGCCTGGGGGTACCATTGGCTTCCGCTGGCAGAAGGAGAAGGGCAAGTGGAACCTGAAGCTGGAAGACCCCAGGACCGGCGAGCCCTTAAACCCCCGCCTGAGCCTCCTGGGGGCGGAGGACGAGGTCCTTCTTCTGGAGTTTGACGACTTCGCCTCCGACCGGAAGCTTAAGCGGGGTGTACCGGTTAAGTACGTGGTCACCAAGGAGGGGGAAAGGGTGGCGGTGGCCACGGTCTTTGACCTCCTCATGGCCCAGTTCGGGGTGGGGCGGGGTTTGCCTGGGGACTATCCCAAGG
Source organism: Thermus altitudinis (assembly GCF_022760835.1). Lineage (GTDB taxonomy): Bacteria > Deinococcota > Deinococci > Deinococcales > Thermaceae > Thermus > Thermus altitudinis. The sequence goes on along the minus strand of NZ_JAKTNQ010000014.1, from coordinate 52,078 downwards.
GCTACGAGGACGATCTTCCGTACACCCCCGCCTGGCAGGAGAAGTGGACCGGGATTCACCGGGATACCCTCCTCAAGTACGCCCGTTCCTGGGCGGATAACGGCCTCAAGACCCGGGGGAAAAACCTCATCATCATTGGGGCGGGCATCAACCACTGGTACCACAACAACCTCCTCTACCGGGCGGGGATCGTGGCCCTCATGCTCACGGGAAGCGTGGGGGTGAACGGTGGGGGCCTCGCCCACTACGTGGGCCAGGAGAAGCTGGCCAACCAGGCCTCTTGGGGTCCCATCGCCTTTGCCACCGACTGGGGCTACCCCCCTAGGCAGCAGAACACCCCTAGCTTCCACTACGTCCACTCCGACCAGTGGCGCTACGAGCGGGGCTTTTCCGCCTACGACAAGACGGCGGCGGGTCTAACGGACCACACCATAGACCACCAGGTGCGGGCGGTGCGCAAGGGGTGGCTCCCCTTCTTCCCCCAGTTCAACAAAAGCCCCTTGGAGGTGGTCAAGGAGGCGGAGGCCAAAGGGGCCAAGACCGAGGCGGAGATCGTCCAGCATGTGGTGGAGGCCCTTAAGCGGGGGGAGCTGAGGTTTGCCGTGGAGGATCCCGACGCTCCCGAGAACTGGCCTAGGGTCTGGTTCATCTGGCGGGGGAACGCCATCGGCACCAGCGCTAAGGGGCACGAGTACTTCCTGAAGCACTACCTGGGTACCCACACCAACACCATTGCCGAGGAGAAGGCCGAGGGACAGGTCCAGGAGGTGGTCTACCGCAAGCCGGCCCCCGAGGGGAAGCTGGATCTGGTGGTGGACCTCAACTTCCGCATGGACACCAGTGCCCTCTACTCCGATATCGTCCTTCCCGCCGCCACCTGGTACGAGAAGGACGACATCAACACCACCGATCTCCACACCTTCATCAACCCCCTGCAGGCGGCTGTGCCCCCTGCCTGGGAGTCCAAGCCGGACTGGGAGATCTTTAAGGCCATCGCCAAGAAGGTTTCCGAACTGGCCCGGGTCCACCTGCCCATCCCGGTGAAGGACATTGTGATGATTCCCTTGCAGCACGACACCCCGGACGAGCTGGCCCAGGCCGAGGACCGGGACTGGAAAAAGGGCGAGGTGGAGCCCATCCCCGGCAAGACCATGCCCAAGTTCCGGGTGGTGGAGCGGGACTACACCCAGCTTTACGAGAAGATGGTGACCCTAGGGCCGGTGGTGGAAAAGGTGGGAGTGGGGATGCACGGGCTTACCATCCCGGTGGAGGACTTCTATAAGGAGTTGGCGGAACGCCAGCCCAGGGTTTTCCAAGGGGAGAAGCGGCCCAGCCTCGAGGAGGCCCGCCAGGTGGCCGAGGCTATCCTCCTCCTGGACCCAGTTTCCAACGGGGAGTTGGCCTACCGGGCTTTCTTGGACGAGGAGAAGAAGACCGGGGTCAGGCTCACCGACCTGGCCGAGGGTAACCGCCACGTGCGCATTTCCTTTAAGGACATCGTGGCCCAGCCCCGCCGCCAGCTCACCACCCCCACCTGGAGCGCCGTCATCAACCAGGGCCGGGCCTATAGCCCCTACACCCTAAACGTGGAGCGCCTCATCCCCTGGCGCACCCTCACCGGCCGGCAACACTTCTACCTGGACCACCCCAACTACCTGGCCTTTGGGGAACACCTTCCCACCTACAAACCCCGGCCGGACGTCCATATGCTCCAGGAGACGGAGAGGAGCCTCAAGGAGGCTCAGGGCAAGCTCCTCAACTACATCACCCCCCACGGGAAGTGGTCCATCCACTCCACCTACTCGGAAAACCACCGCATGATGACCCTTTCCCGGGGTGGGTACCCGGTCTGGCTCAACGATAAGGATGCCGCGGAACTGGGCATTAGGGACAATGACTGGGTGGAGCTTTTCAACGACAACGGGGTCTTCGTGCAAAGGGCCATCGTCTCCGCCCGGATTCCCAAGGGAACGGTTTTCGTTTATCACGCCACCGAGCGCACGGTGGGCATTCCTAAAAGCCCCTTAAGGGGCAAGCGGGCCGGCATGAACAACTCCATCACCCGTGCCCGCCTCAAGCCCGTGCTGATGTCGGGCGGCTACGCCCAGTTCACCTACGCCTTCAACTACTGGGGGCCGGTGGGGGTGAACCGGGACACCTGGGTCTTCGTGCGCAAGCTGGAGCGGCCCCCAGAGTGGTAAAGGAGGAACGCCATGAAGGTTAGAACCCACATGTCCATGCTCTTCCACTTGGACAAGTGCATCGGTTGCCACACCTGCTCCATCGCCTGCAAGAACATCTGGACCGACCGCAAGGGCGCGGAGTACATGTGGTGGAACAATGTGGAAACCCGGCCTGGTGCCGGCTATCCCACGGGCTGGGAGGACCAGGACCGCTTCAAGGGGGGTTGGGAGTATAAGGACGGCCACCTGGACCTTCGCCTGCACTCCCGCACCCAGGGGCTTTTCCGCCTCTTCTTCAACCCCGCCTTGCCTTCCATAGACGACTACTACGATCCCTACACCTTCCGTTATAGCGACCTCTTCACCAGCCCAGAAGGGGAGGACCAGCCCACGGCGGTTCCCGTTTCCATGATCACCGGGGAGGTGATGACCCCCGCCTCCGGTCCCAACTGGGACGATGACCTGGGGGGAAGCCCCCTTTACGCCCAAAACGACCCCAACCTGAAGGGTTTGGACCCCGGGGTGCGCGCCCAGCTTTCCGAGATCGAGGGGGTGGTCTTCCAGTACCTGCCCCGCATCTGCAACCACTGCCTGAACCCGGGTTGCGTGGCCGCCTGCCCCACGGGGGCCATCTACAAGCGGGCGGAGGACGGGGTGGTGCTGGTCAACGAGAACAAGTGCAAGGCCTGGCGGATGTGCGTGGCCGCCTGTCCTTACAAGAAGGTCTACTACAACTGGGCCACCGGGAAGAGCGAGAAGTGCATCCTCTGCTTCCCTCGGCTGGAAACTGGTCAGGCCCCGGCCTGCGCCCACTCCTGCGTGGGGCGGATCCGCTACATGGGGGTCCTCCTCTACGATGCCGACCGCATTCCCGAGGCGGCCATGGTGCCCGACGACCAGCTTGTGGAGTCCCAGCTTGGGATCATCCTAGACCCCTTTGACCCCGAGGTCATCGCTGCCGCCAAGGCCGAAGGGATTGACGACGGCTGGATCAAGGCTGCCCAGAACTCCCCCATCTACAAGTTCGTGAAGGTCTGGCGGCTCGCCTTCCCCTTGCACCCTGAGTACCGGACCCTGGCCATGATGTTCTACGTCCCGCCCCTTTCCCCGGTGGTGTCCACCCTGGAGAAGGCCTTGAGGGCCAGTCAGGGGAAAGAGGGGCTGGTGCGGCTGGACATTCCGGAAACCGACTTGGACTTTGAGGTCTACGAAAGCCTAGAAAGGGCCCGTATGCCGGTAAAGTACCTGGCCAACCTCTTCACCGCCGGCAACGAAAGCCTGGTCGTGCCCGCCCTTAAGAAGATGCTGGCGGTGCGCATCCTGAAAAGACAGGAGAGCCTGGAGGGGGGCGTGACGGAAAAGGCCCTGAGGGTCTTGCAGGATGCTGGGCTCACCCTCGAGGAGGCCGAAGCCATCTACCGCCTCACCACCCTGCCCACCCTGGAGGAGCGCTTCGTGCTGCCCCCTTACCACCGGGAGATGGCGGCAGAGGTGTGGAAGGACCCCCTGGCCCACAAAGGGGAGACGGGCTTCGGCTATATCCAGCCGCCCTTGAGGGGGGAGTAGGAGGAAGCCATGGGCAAGGCCACCCTTCTGGAAACCCTGGCCCTGGCCTTGGACTACCCCATGCCGGGCCGCTTGGAGGAGCTTTGGCGGCGCTGGATCGCCTGCCCCAGGGGCCAGGCCAAGCAGAAACTGGAGCGCTTTTTGCGCCAAGTGGAGGAGCTTTCCTTAGGGGAGTGGGAGGAGCTTTACACCCGCACCCTGGACCTCACCCCCACCACCGCCCCCTATGTGGGCTTTGCCGTCTATGGGGAAAGCTACCAGCGGGGGGAACTGTTGGCGGCTTTGGTGCGGGCCTACCGGGAGATCTCCTTGGACCCGGGAAGCGAGCTTCCCGACCACCTGGCCAATGTGCTTCGCTACCTGGCCCGGTGTGAAAACCCCCTTCCCGAGCTTTTGGAGATCCTGCCCAAGGCCCTTAGCGAGATGCACAAGACCCTTAAGACCCTGGATGCCAAGAACCCTTATCTCCTGGTCCTCGAGGGGGTCCAGGAGGCTTTGCAGGGGGATTTGGCGAGGAGGTGAAGGATGAACTGGAACACCCTTCTCTTTGGCGTCTTCCCCTACATCGCCCTCACCTTGGCGGTGGTGGTCACCGCCTACCGCATGGCCTATAGGCCCTTTTCCGTTTCCGCCCAGTCCAGCCAGCTTCTGGAGCAGAAGCGCCTCTTCTATGGCTCCATCGCCATGCACTGGGGGCTGGTTCTGGTGCTTCTTGGCCATTTGCTGGCCCTTCTCATCCCCAAGGGGCTTCTCCTTTGGAACGCGGTGCCCTTAAGGCTCTACCTTTTGGAGATCACCGGGCTTGGCCTAGGGCTTTGGGCCTTGGTGGGGACCTGGGTGCTTCTTACCCGCAGGCTTTCCGTGGCCCGGGTGCGGGCGGCTTCCACCTCCATGGATTACCTGGTCTTGGTGGTAATCCTCGTGTCTGCCCTTTCCGGGGTCCTCACCGCCCTTCTTTACCGCTTTGGCAGCTACTGGTTTCCCGCGGTCATGACCCCTTACCTCTGGTCCATCTTTACCCTGCAACCCAGGCCGGAACTCATCGCCGACCTTCCCTTTTGGACCCAGCTGCACGTCTTTAACTTCTGGGTCTTCCTGGCGGTCTTCCCCTTCTCCCGGTTGGTGCACATCATTACCGTTCCCCTGGGCTACGTCCTTAGGCCCTGGCAGATCGTCATCTGGGTGCGCAAGTTGGCGAGGTGACCCATGGTCCATGATCCCGACCAGCTGGAAAAGGAACGGCCCGCTCGCCTGCGGGTGCTTTGGCTCTCCACCATCGGCTTCACCGTGATGTTTGCGGTCTGGCTGATGTTTGGGGTGCTGGGAGTGCCCATCCGCAAGGAGTTTGGCCTCACGGACGTGCAGCTTTCCTGGCTCTCGGCCGTAGCCATTCTGAATGGCTCCCTGTGGCGGCTTTTCGCCGGCATCCTCACCGACCGGTATGGGGGGCGGCTGGTTTTCACCCTTATGCTCTTCTTCACCGCCATTCCCGCCTACCTGGTTTCCCGAGCGGGAAGCTACGAGGAGCTTCTCCTCTACGCCTTTCTGGTGGGCTTTGCCGGCAACTCCTTTAGCGTGGGCATCGCCTGGAACTCCGCCTGGTTCCCCAAGGACCAGCAGGGCTTCGCCTTGGGCCTCTTCGGGGCGGGGAACGTGGGGGCCAGCGTCACCAAGTTCATCGGCCCTGCCCTCATTGCCAGCGTGCCCACAGCGGGCTACCTGGGAGGCTTGATCCCCGGGGGTTGGCGCTTCATTCCCTTCCTCTATGCGGTGCTTTTGGTGCTGATGGGGTTGGTCATGTGGTTCGCCACCCCCAGGCAGGATAAGCGCCCGGGGCAGGGAAGGCCCTTCTTGGAGATGCTGGCGCCCCTTAAACACATACGGGTGTGGCGCTTCAGCCTCTATTACGTGGTGGTCTTTGGGGCCTATGTGGCCTTAAGCGCCTGGCTTCCCAAGTACTACGTGGATGTCTTTAGCTTACCCTTGCACGAAGCCGCTCTCCTTACCGCCCTTTTCATTTTCCCCGCAAGCCTCCTAAGGCCCCTTGGGGGCTACCTTTCCGACCGTTATGGGGCCCGGCGGGTCATGTACTGGACCTTTGGCATCATCGGACTGGCCTCGGGGATCCTCATGATGCCCGAGGGGCATATCGTTCTTTACACCAAGCAGGGAACAAAGGAGGTCATGCAGTTCACCATGAACGTCTGGCTCTTCACCGCTTTGGTCTTCCTGATCGGTGTGGGAATGGGGGTCGGCAAGGCGGCGGTCTACAAGCACATCCCCACCTACTTCCCCAAGGACGTGGGGGCGGTGGGGGGCCTGGTGGGGATGCTGGGGGCCTTGGGGGGCTTCTTCCTGCCGCCCCTGTTCGCCTACGCCCAGGCCTGGACGGGCCTACCCCAGATGACCTTCTTTGTGCTTTTCCTGCTCACGGCCATCAGCTTCCTGTGGATGCACATCACCGTGCTGCAACTTCTGCAACAAGAGGCCAAGCACCTGAAGAACGAGTTTGAGCTGAAAGGAGACCGCCCATGCTGAAGACCCACAAGGGCACCTGGATTCCCGAATGGAACCCCGAGGATCCCAAGCGCTGGGATTCCGCCTTAGCCTGGCGCACCCTCTGGATCACCACCTTTAACCTCACCCTGGCCTTCATCACCTGGTTCGTGGTGAGCGCCCTGGTGGTGCGCCTGCCCAAGGTGGGCTTTGAGCTTTCCACCCTCCAGCTCTTTTGGCTTACGGCCATGCCGGGGCTTGCGGGGGGTACCTTGCGCATCATCTGGACCTTTTTGCCCCCCATCCTGGGCACCCGTCATTTGGTGACCTTTTCTACCCTCCTCCTCCTGATCCCCCTTTTGGGCTGGAGCTTCGCGGTGCAAAACCCCCAGACCCCCTACTGGATCCTTCTCCTTTTGGCCTTTTTGGCGGGGATCGGCGGGGGGAACTTTTCCGGTTTCATGCCCTCCACCAGCTACTTCTTCCCCAAGCGGCTCCAGGGGACGGCCCTGGGGTTGCAGGCGGGGATCGGCAACTTTGGCGTGTCCGTGGTCCAGTTCGTGACCCCCTGGGTCATCGGCTTCGCCCTCTTTGGCTCCCTTTTAGGTGAGCCCCAGACCTTTGCCCCCAAGCCCGGGGTGTCCCAGCCCATCTGGCTTCAGAACGCCACTTTCCTCTGGGTGCCCTTTGTGCTGGCGGGGTCTTTGCTTGCGTGGGTGTACTTAAGAAGCGTTCCGGTCCGGGCTAACCTCCGCGAGCAGTTTGACATCTTCCGCGACAAGCACACCTGGATCATGACCAGCCTCTACATCATGACCTTCGGCTCCTTCTCCGGGTTTTCCGCCATCTTTCCCCTTTTGATCCGGGAGGTCTACGGGAAGTTTGAAGGGGCCCCGGATCCCTTGAAGTACGCCTTTCTGGGCCCACTGGTGGGCTCTTTGGCCCGAATTATCGCCGGCCCCATCTCGGACCGCTTCGGTGGGGCTGTCGTAACCCAGGTTTCCGCCATCGGCATCTTCTTTTCCGCCCTGTTGGTTACCCTTTTCACCCGGCCCACCTCTTTGGACCAGTTTCCTTTCTTTGTCTTGGCCATGCTTCTGGTTTTCTTCTTTAGCGGGGTGGGAAATGCCAGCACCTTCAAGCAGATGCCCATGATCTTCCCGCCCCGGCAGGCGGGAGGGGTTATCGGTTGGACGGCGGCCATCGCCGCCTATGGGCCTTTTATCTTCTCCACCCTGGCCGGTTACACCCAGAAGGCCACCGGGAGCTTCACCGCCTTCTTCTATGGCCTCATGGTCTTCTACGCCTTGAACCTCTTCCTTAACTGGTACTACTACGCCCGCAAGGGGGCGGAGAAGCCCTGCTGATGCCACCCCACCCTGGCCCTGCCAGGGTGGGGGTCCCGATAAGGCTTTGCCGCAAGGTCTACCTCAGAGTGGTCGGAAAGTAAGCCAGAGCGAGGATCGGCTAGAGAAAGCTCCCGGGCAAGGGCGTCTTGGCCCGGGTATTCCCTTGACCCAGGTCATGGCAGGGAAGGGAGAGGCAGGCGAGGCTTAAAGCATGGAGCTGGATGTGCGCACGCTACCCCCGCGGGAACGGCACCCCAGGATTTTTGCCCTTTTTGACAGCCTAAGGCCTGGGGAGGGTTTTGTCCTGATCAACGACCATGACCCTAAGCCCCTTTACTACCAGCTTCTGGCGGAAAGGCCGGGGCAGGTGGACTGGGCGTACCTGGAGGAGGGCCCGGAGGTATGGCGGGTGAGGATCGGCAAGAGGTAGTCCGGCCCGAGATGAAGGTGGCCGAGGTCTTGAGGCGTTGGCCAGAGCTCCTTCCGGTTCTGGTGGAGGCAAGCCCGGCCTTCCAAAAGCTCAGGAACCCCATCCTGCGCAAGACCATGCCCAACCTGGTCACCGTGGCCCAGGCGGCCAGGATGGGGGGGTTAGAGCCGGAGGAGCTGGTGGCCCGGTTAAACCGGGCCCTAGGGGTGGAGGCCAGGCCAGAAGTGCTGGAGGCCAAGGATGTGGAAAGCCTCCTTGGCACCCCACCTCCTTCCTGGGTTTCCGCTCCCGTGGGATTTCGGTTGGATGTGCGGCCCATCCTGGAACAGGGTGGGGAGCCCTTCCAGGCCATCATGACGGCGGCCCAGGAGGCAAAGCCCGGGGAGAGGCTGGTTTTGGAGGTGCTTTTCGAGCCCATTCCCCTTTACAGGGTCCTGGGGAAGCAAGGCTTTTTGGCTTGGTGCGAACGGCTTGGGGAAAAGCACTACCGGGTCCACTTTTACCGCCAGGAGGGGGGTGAGGGCTGGGAGACGCTTCCCGGCCCTACCTCCTTAAGCGAGGCCGATTGGGCAAGCTATCAGGCGGAGGTCTACATTGAGGAGAACCTCGAGCCCCCCTTGCCCATGATGCGGGTGCTGGAGGCCCTCGCCCAGCTAAAGCCGGGGGAGAAGCTTCTGGTCCACCACGTGCGCCGCCCCGTGCACCTCCTGGCCCGCCTCGAGGAGGAAGGGCACGCCTACTTGCTCAAGGACCTGGGCCCGGGGCAGGTGAAGATCCTGATCCGAAAAGGGGGATAGGCCCCAAGGCCCATGGGCTTCTGGCACTTCCTCTTCGTTCGGGCGGCACTCCTGTACCTCATCTACACCGCCCTCTTGGGGACGCTCTTCTACTTCTTCCCAGGGCTGGTGGGGCCCTTCAGGCCCTCCCACGTGCACGCTGGGCTGGTGGGCTTCTTCCTGCAGATGGTCATGGGGGTAGCTTATTGGATGATGCCGAGGCCCGGGGGCTTGAGGCAGGAGGCCCTTGAGGCCCTCACCTTCTTCCTCCTCAACGCAGGCCTCCTTCTTAGGCTGGTCCTAGAACCCCTCCACCTGCTGGGCCAGGAGGGACTGCGCCCTTGGCTTGGGCTTTCCGCTTTCTTTCAGCTTCTCGCCACCTTGGTCTTTGCCTTGGCCATGCGTAGGCGGGTGGTCACGGGGGATATGCTGAGGAAAATGCGCGAGGAGAGGGAAAGGAGGGGAGGATGAAGCCAGCGGTTACCTTTTCCGAGGTGGAGGTCCTCATCCTGGACCTGCCGCCTCTGCCCGAGGAGGTCTTGGCTGACCTGCTGGCCTTCGGCGGGTTGGGGGAGGAGGAGAAGAAGGCTATGCGCCTGGATGCGGAGAGGCTTCTCGAGGGCGCCGCTTCCTTTGTGGCCGGGGTCTACGACCACCTCAGCCGCCATCCCGGCACCGCCCGGGCCCTGGGATGGGAGGGGAGGGTTAGGGAAGAGGAACTCTACCTAAGGCGGGCCTTTTTCGCCACCTGGCTGGCGCGTACCATCGGGGTGGACACCTCGGTGGAGTTCGCCCGGGAGGTGTACCGGGCGGGGCTCTGGCACGGGGGCTTGGGCCCCAAGGAGGCTCTGATTCCCCCTGAATACGTGGGCCTTTCCTTCGCCCAGGTAGGGCGCTATGTGGCGGAAAGGGTGCGGGATGTGCGTCCCTGGCTGGTTTACCTCGCCGCCCAGGAGGAGGTGATGCGCAAAGGATTTGACGCTGCCTCGGCCCTGAGGGAGGGTAAGACGGCGGTGCGCTTTCAGGCTTTGGGCCTGGCCCACCCCGCCTTGCCCAGGCCCCTTTCCTTGCGGGCGGGAAGCGTGGGAGAGGCGCTCTTCAAGGCTTTCGCCGTGAACCCCGTCCTCAGGGACCTGGCCCTGGAGGCCCTGGCCGCCGAGGAGGAGGCGGGGCTTTGGTTGGAACCCAAGACCCTCTGGCGTCTTCGGCCTCGTTGGACGGTCCTCCTCAACGGCCGGGATGTGCGCTACCTCGAGGGCCTGGCCACCCCGTTGCGGGAGGGGGACCTCCTCACCCTTCTGCCCCCGGGCCGCTGAGGGGGCATTGACCTGGGTCATGGCCAATCCCCAGGGGGTGGCTCAGGATTAAGCCGATGTGGGTGACCGCCCATAACCGTGTGATCCCCCTCTCCATCCCCGCCGGCTTTGTCTTCTTGGGGGAGGGGTTCTTCTTGGTGTCCGGCTTCCTCCTGGCCCTTCACCCCGAGGCCCTTTCCTTACCCCGGCATCCTTGGGGTTTGGCCCTAGCCCACCTCTTCCTTTTGGGCTTCGGGGTGGGGGTACTCCTTGGGGCCATGCATCAGCTTTTGCCCGTGGTCCTCGAGGCGCCCCTTTACCGCCCGGAGTGGGGGTATCCGGTGATGGCCCTTTGGGGGCTTGGGATCGCCTTGCTGGCCTGGGGCTTTGCCCAGGCTCCTTCCCTGGTGCCTGCCGGCGGGGCCTTGGTGCTTTTGGCCCTCTTCCTTTTTGCCTACCACGCCTACCTCACCTTCCGCCAGGCTCCCCGCTGGAACCGGGTGGCCACCGCCTTGGCCTGGGTGGTCTTTTACCTGATCCTCACCCCACTCTTGGGGCTTTTGCAGGCCCTTTCCCAGCGCTATGGCTTCTACGACCCGGAAAGGCTTGCTTGGCACCTCCTGGCGGGCTTAGGTGGGGTTTTCCTCCTTTCCATCCTGGGGGTAGGGTACAAACTTGTGTCCATGTTCACGCTCACCCATGGTGTGGACGAGCGCATCCTGGGGCTCTTTCTTTTGGCCGCCAACCTGGGGCTTCTGGGTCTGGCCATGGGGGAGAGGTTGGGCTATCTCCTCCTCCTTCTGGCCTATGCCCTCGCCCTCTACGACACCTGGCGCATCCTCAGAAACCGCATGAAGAAGGCCCTGGATATCGGGGTGCGGCACTACCTCCTGGGCCTCTTCTTCCTGGGCCTGGCCCTCCTGGCCCTGCCCTTTGACCCTGTCTGGGCTGCCCTTTGGTTCGCCTTGGGCTTCGTGGGGCTGGTGGTAACGGGAATGCTCTACAAGATCCTGCCCTTTTTGGTCTGGACCCACCGGTATGCTCCCAAGGCAGGAAAGGAGAAGGTCCCCATGCTCAAGGAGATGCTGCCCGAGAAGGCGGGGTATCTGGCGGGGGGGCTTCTGGCCCTAGGGGCCTTGCTTATTCCCTTCCTGCCTTGGGCGGGGTGGGTCTACTTCATGGGGGTTTTCCCCCATGCCTATGCCCTGGTGGAGGTGATGCGGCGATGAACCCGTTGGAGGAACAGGCTTGGAACCTATTGCGGACGGTTTACGACCCGGAGCTGGGCTTGGACGTGGTGAACCTGGGGCTCATCTACGAGCTCAAGGTGGAGCCGCCCAGGGCCTACGTGCGCATGACCCTGACCACCCCAGGCTGCCCCTTGCACGACAGCATGGGGGATGCGGTGCGCCAGGCCCTAAGCCGGCTTCCTGGGGTGGAGGCGGTGGAGGTAGAGCTCACCTTTGAACCCCCCTGGACTCCCGACCGCCTTTCCCCGGAAGCCAGGCAACTCTTGGGCTGGGTTTGATCCTGCTCAGGAGGTGAGGCCTTCGCTTTCCTCTATGGCCCGCAAGAAGGCTTCCATCACCACGGGATCAAACTGCCGGCCTGCTTGCTCTTGGAGGTAGGCCAGGGCCCTTTCCTTGGGCCAGGCCTTCCGGTACGGACGGTCGGAGGTGAGGGCGTCGTAAACGTCCACCACGGCGAAGATGCGGGCGGAAAGGGGTATTTCCAGGCCCTTTAGCCCCCTGGGGTAGCCCGAGCCATCCCAGCGCTCGTGGTGGGCGTAGGGAATCTCCAGGGCCTTCTTTAGGAAGGGGATGCCGGAAAGCCACTCGTAAGCGTAAACGGGATGCTTTTTCATGATGGCCCACTCCTCCTCGGTGAGGGGGCCAGGCTTGAGAAGAACGCTGTCAGGGATGGCAATCTTGCCCACGTCGTGTAGGATGGCCCCGCGCCGGATGTGCTCTATATCCTCCTCGGGTACCCCCAGCACCCGGGCCAGGCGTAGGGTGAGTTCCGTGACCCGCTCGGTGTGGCCAGCGGTCTCCTGGTCCCGGAGCTCCACCGCCTTGGCCCAGCCCCAAAGGGTTAGGTCGTAGGCGGCTTCCAACTCCCGCTGGCTTCTTAGGAGCTCCTGGAAGGTGAGGGCGTTGTCCAGGGCCACGGCACCTTGGGATACCAGGGATTCCAGAAACTCTTCGTCTTCGGGGGAGAGGTTCCAGGGCTTGCGGGTGAAGGCCGCAAGAACCCCAAGGAGCCGTCCTTTGGCGAAGAGGGGGTAGACCTTTTCCGCCACCAGATCCTCCTTGAAGGTGAACTCGGGCTCGGCCCCAGGGTCTTGGGTGAGATCGGGGACGAAGACCACCTCTCCTGTGAGGGCGGCCTTGCCCAGGTGGCCCTGGCCCAGGAGAATGCGGCGGGGAATGGCCCGCTTGGGGGTATAGAACCCCCTTAGGCCCCGGAGCTCCAGGGCCTTTTCCTTGGGGTCGTATAGGAAAAGGGCTGCGGCATCCAGGGGAAGGCGCATCACCTGGTTGAAGAAGACCTCCAGGGTGGGCTCCAGTTCCAGGGAAGCGGCGATGGCCTGGTCCACGGCCCGCAAGGCCTCTAGTTGTTCCACCCGCCGCGCCAACTTGCGCCGAAGGCTGGCCCGGCGGACGGCGTTGCCTATGGCCTCGACCAGAAAGAGGATCCGGTCCACTTCAGAAGCCGTGGGTGTGCGGGGATGGGGCCAAGCCACGGTGAGGGCGCCCACCGGCTCTTTCCCTGCCAAAAGGGGGGCCACCACCCCGCTCCACCCCTCGGGGACCAAGGGCTTGGCCCCAAGGCGCACCCTTGGATCCCCTTTTAGGTCCAGGCTTACCACCACCTCACCCCGGAAGGCCCTAGCCACCAGCCCTTCTTCCTGCAGGGTTTCGGGAGTAGGGATTTCCTTAAGCCAGCCCCGGCTCGCCGCTTCCTCCAGGTGCCCCGTTTCGGCGTCGTAAAGGAGGATGCTGCCCACCGGGGCCTCGAGGGCTTTGAGGCATGTATCCAGAGCGGCCTCCATCATCTCCTTCAACTGCTCGCTTTGTCGGAGGGCCACGCTAACCTGGGCGAAGGCCTCCAGGGCCAGTTCCCGTTCCTTGGCCTCGGTGATGTCCAATCCCACGCCCAAGACGGCGGGTTTACCGCCGATCTCCACCCGGGCGGCGGAGTAGTCCAGCCAACGCATCTCCCCCTCCTTGGTGAGGATGCGGAAGGTGTAGCGGCTGGGAGGGGTTCCCCCGCGGATCCGGGCCAGGCCCCGCCCCCGGACCAGCGCCCGGTCGGCGGGGTGGACGAACTCCCAGATAGGGCGGTTGTTAAGCTCCTCCCGGGTGTAGCCGGTGAGGCGCAGGACTTCTTCGTTGGCAAAGGTGAGACGCTCTTCCTGCCACAAAAGGATCAAGGCGGGTGCGGTTTCCGCCAGGGTACGGAAGAGGGCCTCCGACTCCCTTAAGGCTCTTTCCCGGGCTTTTTCCTGGGTGATGTCCCGCTTGATGGCGATGAAGTAGCGGACCTCACCCGCTTCCCGTACCGGGGTTATGGTCATGTACTCGGTATAAAGGGTGCCGTCCTTACGGCGGTTGACGATTTCTCCTTCCCATACCCTTCCCGAGAGAATGGTATCCCAAAGGTCTTGGTAGAACGCTTGGTCCTGGACACCGGACTTCAGGATGCGGGGGTTTTTGCCCAAGGCCTCCTCCGCAGGGTATCCGGTAAGGCGGCTGAAGGCGGGGTTCACCCACGCGATACGCCCTGTGCGATCCGTGAGGACCACGCCCTCGTGGGCGGCCTCCAGGGCATTTTGAAGGAGGCGCATGGTGGCTTCGGTCTGGAGCTTCTCGGTTACATCCAGGGCCACCACCAACACGGCGGATCGGTGGTTGTAGGTGAGGGTATGGGAAAAGATTTCCACTTGGATTTCCCGTCCGTCCCTGAGGCGGTGGATCCAGGGACCGGAGTGCTTTAGGGGTGGCCTGGGGTTCCTGAGCTCCTGTAAGAGCCGGGGACGTTCCCCTTCCGGGCGGATATCCAAGATGGTTATACTTAGGAACTCTTCCCGGGTATACCCGTACTTTTCCACCGCCGCTTGGTTGACCTCTAAAAAACGAAGGGTTTCCAGATCGTAGACCCACATGGGCAGGGGATGGGCCTGGAAGAGAACGCGGAAGCGTTCCTCTTGGGCCTCGAGGGCCCGCTGTGCCTCTATTTCTTGGGTTATGTCCCGGGTATACCCGGTGAGGCTCTGGGTTTCGCTATCATACACTAGGTTGTGCTCAAGCCACAGCCAACGGCTTTGGCCGTTGTCGTCCAAGCGGAATCGGAAGACCACTTTCTGAACGGCGGCCGGCTCGGCAATAGCCTTGTGGAAGGCTTTTTCCAAAGCGTCCAGGTCCTCGGGGTGAACGTGCTTTAGGTAAAGCCCAGGATCCCTCAGGAAGGCCTCCAGGGGGTATCCGGAGCGTTTGGCTTGGGGTCCCAAGTAGAGGATCGGGGCGCGGAGCAGGTCTGCATCCGGGGTTGCTTGTACCTGCCAGGGTATCCCGGGAAGGGTTTCCAGCAGGTTCTGAAAGAGGTGGCGCTGGGCCTCCAGCGCTTGTTTCAGCCAGACCTCCTCGGTTTCGTCCCGCACATTCAGGACAATTCCCTGAACAGAAAGGTCATGCAGGAGGTTTTTGCCCCAGACCCGTACCCAGCGCACCTCACCCTTTGGATCCAGAATGCGCAGGCTGTACTCTTGGGTGGCTCCGGGGTGGCGGAGGAGGTCCTCCAGGGCGGCCTCGGCGTAGAAGCGGTCCTCGGGGTGAACAAAGGAAAGTATGGTAATGCGCTCTCTGGTGTACCCCAGGGGATCGTAGCCCAGGACGTGGTCTACGTTGGGGGAAACGTAGCGGATATACCCTTCGGGGTCCACAATGTAGATGAGTTCACGGCTGTTTTCCACTAAGGTGCGGAACCGTTTTTCTGAGGCCTCGAGGGCCTTTTGGCTAGTTCGCTCCGTGATCTGTAGCCCTTTGGCCAGGAGGTAAATCAGCAGGGAGGACAAGACCACATAAAGTCCCCCCTGGAGGAAGTGCCAGTGGATATAGCCAGAGGGGTTCTGGCTACGGAGCAGGAGGATCCAGTCGCTACCCAGAACCCACAGGAGGGAGAAAAGACCGTAGAGAAGTGCGACTTCTCGGGGGCTTAGCTTCACGTGCGACCATTATATCCGGCGGGGCTTGCCAAGAAGGTATCCTTGACCCAAGGGGAAACCCAGACCTCTCAGATACGCCAGCACCGCATCGTTTTCTATCCCCTCGGCCACCGCCTGTAGGCTTAGGGCCTGGGCCAGGGCCAGGACCGCCGCTATAAGGCGGGCCGTGGGGCTTTGGGGGTCGGGAGGGTTTCCCAGCCGCTGAGTGAAGGCCTGACCCAGCTTCAGCCCGTCTACAGGAAGCTCCGCTAGCCGTTCTAGGCTGGAGTAGCCCGAGCCAAAGTCGTCCAGGAAGATACCCACCCCCAGTTCCCTGAGGGCCTGGAGGGCCCGGGTGGCATCCCGCCCCCGCTCGTCGGGGATCAGGGAGTTTTCGGTGATCTCCAGGGCCAGGTTTTCGGGTGGACAGGCGGTTTCCTCCAGGATCTCCGCTACCTGGTAGGAGTAGGAGGGGTTCAAAAGCTCCTGGGGGCTTACGTTCACATGCACCGTAAGGCCGTGGAGGGGTTGCTCCTGGCAGGCACGGCGCAGGACCCAGCGGCCTAGTTCCGGCATAAGGCGGTGATGTTCGGCAATGGGGATGAGCTCGGAAGGAGGGGCGTGCTGCCAGCGCAAGAGGGCCTCGAGGGCCACCTCTTTTCCGCTGTGCAGATCCACGATGGGTTGATAGACCAGCCAAAGCCCTTTACCCTGCTCCAGGTCCTTTCTTAAGGCCTCGATTAGGTGGGTTTCCCGTCGCAGGGCTTCTTGCAGATGGGGTTCAAAGAAGGCTAAGCGGTCCTTTCCTTCCCCCTTGGCCCGGTATAGGGCCAGGTCCGCGCGAGCAAGAAGTTCCCCGGGTGAGAGTCCCTCTTCCCCCAGGGCGATACCCAGGGAGGTGGAAAGGCGGTAGACCCGCTCCCCCACGGGGCAGGGCATGCGGGCTACCTGCAAAAGCCTTTCCGCCACGGCAATAACCTCCCCCGAACCCTTGATGCCGCTGAGGAGCACCAAGAACTCATCCCCCCCTTGCCGGGCCACCAGGTCCCGAGGACGGAGGGCGGCCCGGAAGCGGGCGGCCATCACCCTCAGCACCTCGTCCCCGGTGGCATGCCCATCCAGGTCGTTCACCAACTTGAGCCCATCCAGGTCCAGGTACAGGACGGCGATGTTCTGGGCCTCCTTGCGCAGGGCCTGGGCCAGCTTCTCTAGGAAGAAAAGGCGGTTGGGGAGGCCCGTTAGGGGGTCGTGGTAGGCCAGGTGCTGGATTCGCCCCTCCAGCTCCATGCGGCGCAGGAGCAGACCCAGCTGGCTGGCGAAGGCCTGGGCCACTTCCAGGTCAAAAGGGGAAAAGGCGTCTTCTCGCTCAAAGTTATCCAGGTACAAGAAGGCCTTGCGTTCCCCGGCCAGGTACACGGGGACGGAGAGGATGGCCTGGATCTCCCGCACCCTGCCCGCTTCCTCCAGTATCTTGCGCCTTTTTTCATCCAGCCGGGCATTGAAGCGCTCCAGGTCCCGCCAGGTGAAAACTTGGGCTTCCCGGTGGCCGGTAAGGGAAAGGGGTTCCTCCGGGCGCAGGCATACTTGCCGCAGGGCATTCAGGTGGTACCCTTTGGCGGCCACGAAATGGTAGCAGCCGTCCTCCTTGAGCACGGTGACGCTTCCCGCCTGGGCGGCGGGGAGGGTTTCCAGGGCGGCGTCGAGGATCAGCCCAAAGATAGACTCGGAAAGCCCCTCGGCCATAAGGGTTTCGTAAACCTGCAGGAGGTTTTTGCGAAACAGGCTCCAGCGGGCCTCCCGGATTTCCGCTTCCTTCCGGTCCGTTACGTCCAACCCCAGGGCCAAGACCTCCAGTACCTCCTCTCCCGGTCCCGGTACCGCCAGCAGGGTCCACTCCACCACCCGGCCATCTTGGGAAAGGTGGGCGTGGGGGCGGTTCGGGGCCTTCAGGGCTTCGGCCACAGGGAGGGAGGGCCCTTGGGGAAAGGCCCTTTGCAAGGCAGGGTTGGCGTAAAGGAGGCGGCCTTCCTTGTCCAACCGGGCCAGGTAGAAGGGGGAAGACTCCAGCAGGGTTTCCAGCCAACGGTCCCTTTCCCAAAGCTCCAGGATCCGGGCCAGGGCCTCGGCCACCGTGCGCAAGGAAGCTTCCTCCTCCGGGGTGAAGACCCTATCCCGCTGGCAGTCGTCCACCCCCAAAAACCCCCAAAGCTTTCCCTCTACCCAGATGGGTACCACCAGGAGGCTTTGGATATCCTGGGCCTCCAAAAGGGGCCGCTCCTCCTTGGGGAAGGAGGCCACAGGTCCCGCCACAGCCCGGCCTTCCAGGAAAAGGTCCAACCAGCGGCCATAGCCCGCTTCCCGCATGGGAAGGTTTTGCAGTAGAGGGTTTTGCAGCTGGGGGGTGGTGCCCGATTCCGCCCACTCCGCAAGCTGGCTGGTGTACCAGGTGCCCTGGCGCTCCTCGAGGCGGAAGAGGTAGGCCCGGTGGACCTTTAGGACCCGGCCCGTTCGTTCCAGGGATTGGGGCAGGCCCTCGAGGCCCAGGCGCAAGAGGGGAAGAAGCGCTTGGGAAAGGTCTGGACTCCAGATGGCGTCCATGGTTAGGTCTGGTCCAGTATACTCCCTAACGGGGAGGCTTCAAGCAAACAGGACCAATCCCCGGGCCTTGGCCTCGTACATGCGGGTGTCGGCGGCGGAAAGGAGGGCGTCCGGGGTATGGCCGTCTTCCGGGTAGCTGGCCACCCCGATGTTCACCCCCAGGCAGAGCCCGTCAAAGCAAAGGCCCCGGATGGCTTTGGCGTAACGAAGGACGGCGCTTACGGCACCCCCTTTGGGGGTATGGGGAAAGATGGCCGCGAACTCATCCCCGCCCCAGCGGAAAAGGCGGTCCCCGTTGCGCCTTTCCCCTTCCAGGGCCTCAGCTACCTTGATAAGGGCCAGGTCCCCCACGGCATGCCCAAGCCGGTCGTTTACCGCCTTGAACCCTGTTAGGTCTAAGACAGCGAGGGAAAGGGGATGGCCGTAGCGCTCGGCCCGTTTGAGCTCTTCCTGGAGGAAGCGCTCAAAAGCCCGGCGGTTGCCCAGGCCCGTAAGGGGGTCGGTGAGGGCGGCTTCCTCCAGGAGCTTGCGGGTGCGGCTTTCGTGGAGCAGGGTGGCCAGGGGGGCGGCGAAAAAGTGGGCAGCCTCCAAAGAGTCTTCGCCGAAGGCCTGGGGATCGTGGAGGTTATCCAGGTTCAAATAGGCCAAGACCTCCCCTTTGTAGGGGATCGGCAGGCACAGGTTGGCCTGGATCTCCTGGACCCGGCCAGCGGTGTCCATAATCTCCGGCGGGGCGGTTTCGTGGCTGATGGCGGCAATGGGCTCGTGTTCTAGACTAAGGATGCGGGGCTCCCCCTTTTGGGCCTTCTCGGGGCCCAGGCGGTACCAAAGGAGCTGCTCCTCCTGGCTGAAGGCCACGGTTCTCAGGCCCTCCAAGCGGTATCCGAAAGCCGCCTTGTAATGGTAGGCCCCGTTTTCCCAGACCAAGAGGCTTCCAGCCTCTGCCCCTGGGACCTGGCGGATCGCCTCCAGCAGGATACGCCCGTAAAGCTCTTCCAGGGGCTTCTCTAAAAGCTCTAGGAAGAGCCGGTTCACCCCTTCATGGCGGGCCTTTTCCGCAAGGCGCTCTAGCCCAAGGCCCAAGGTGCGGCTGGCCAGGAGGAGGAGCTCCACCTCAGCCCTTCGCCATAAGCGCGCTTCCTTTTGCCCTACCACCATCACCCGACGGCTCCGAGGGGCCTTGGGGGAGGGAATGGGCAAGGCGGCCAGGGTGTGCCAGCCAAGGGCCTTAAGGGGGGGTATGGCCTGGGCCTCCTCGGCATAGCGGGCGGTAAAGAGCGGGCTTTGCCCACGGTATACCTCCCAGGCCAGACCCTGCCCGTAGGGGAGGCCCTTTCTTAGAACCTCTAGGAGGGTGGGTTCCTCTACACCCCGGTAAGCCAGGGCCACCATGCGCTCGCCCTGCACCTCCCAAAGGGTACCGGCCTCCAGGTGGAGGGCCTCCAGGAGGAGGGCCAAGGCTTTTTCCGCCGCTTCCCTCAGGATGGTAGCGCTTTGCAGGCGTAGGGAGAGCTCGGCCAGAAGCCTTCGTTCCTCCAGGTCGGCAAGCCGGTCCAACTGGAGGCTTACCGCCTGGGCAAAGCGGGTAAGCCCCTCCACTTCCTCCGGGGTGAAGGGGGCAGGGCGCTCCAGGTTGAGGATGGCCACCACCTCGCCCCGCTGCCAAAGGGGCAGGGCCAGTTCCGAGAGGACGTTTAAGCCGGGGGCGGGGATGTAACCGGGCTCCTGGCGCACGTCGGGCACGTGAACCGGCTGGGCTTCCTGTAGGGCGCGGCCCAGGACTCCGCTGGCCGGGACCTCCTCAAGGGCCAAGGGGGGGATGCTGGAAAGAAGGCGGAAGCCGCGCTCTACGGGTACCCAGACCCCCACGTGCCCACCTTCGCCCAAGGCGGCCAGGCGCTCGGGGAGGGAGGCGAGGAGGATTTCCCGGTTTGCCGCCTGGGGCAGGGCCTCGAGGGCCTCGGTAAGGAGCCTTTGGCCCTTAGCTAGAGCCTTGGCCCGGCGGTGGGCCCTTCTCAGGCTTTCCCCAATGCTGTGGGCAAGCCAGGCGGAAAGGAGGAGAAGGGCCAGGGCCATGATGTTGAAGCCGGGAAAGAGGAGGAGAACCCCAGCCGAGAAGAGGGCCGCCAGCAATCCCCAAGCGAGCCCGTGGAGGCTGGCGGTGGCGGCGGTGAAGATCATGAACCAGGGGAGGATGTAGGGATCGGAGTAGCCCAAAAACCCTGCCAATAGGCCTATGAGAAGGGAGCCTAGGGCGAGGGCGGGGTAGGGCAAAACCATGTTTGGCCTATCCTAATCGGGCCACCCCTCCTTTGCCTAGGGGGTGGGGGTGAGGGCGAGGTAGCCCAAGGCCCGCCCAGCGGCCTTTCTCCCTGAGCGCACCACCTCGGGGAGGCCCACCCCTTCCAGGTAGTTCCCCGCCAGAAAGAGCCCCGGGGCTTTAAGGAGGGCCAGGTCTAGCCTTTCCATGCGCTCCAGGTGGCCTACCCGGTAGGCGGGCATGCCCTCGGGGAAGCGGAAGGCAAAGGTGCGCTCTGGCCTTACCTCCTGGCCCAGGAAGCGGCGGAGGTCCTCCAGGGCCACCTTGGCCAGCTCGCCTTCCGAGAGCCGGGCCACCTCCCCGGAGAAGTAGGCCCGCACCAAGGACCAGCCCTCGGGGGCCCTTCCCGGCCACTTCCCGTGGGTCCAGGTGAAGCCCCTTGCCCGGTACCCTTCCCCCTGGGCGATGAGGAGCCCGTGCCCCTCCACGGGCAAGGCCTCGGAAAAGGCCAGGCTCACGGTGGCCGCAGGGGTGTGGGGAATACCCTTGAGAAGCGCGGTGGCCTCGGGAAGAAAGGGCCTTAAAAGCTGGGCGGCCACCGGGGCAGGGGTGGCCAGAATCACCGCCTCCGCTTCCCAGGTGCCCCTAGGGGTATGGAGGCGGTAGCGGCTCCCCAGGGGCTCCAGGGCCAGGACAGGGGTACCCAGGAGGGTCTTCTCTACCACCTCCTCCTTTAGCCTCTGGGTCAGGGCGGAAAGCCCCTCCTGGAAGGAGAAGAAGAGGCTTCCCCCCTCGCGGCTTCCCCGGGCCTTTTGGGTGCGCATGGCCCCCAGGATGAGGCTGCGGTGCCTTCTTTCCAGCTCCAGAAGCTGGGGGAAAGCGGCCTTCAGGGAAAGCTCGTCCGGCTCCCCCCCGTAGATGCCCCCCGCCAAGGGGGCCACCAGGGCGGCAAAGACCTCGGGACCCAGCCTTCTCTCCACAAACTCCCTGAGGCTCTCGTCTTCCTTGCTCCCCCGGGGGAGGAAGAGATCGTAGAGGGCCCTAAGCTTCCCGGAAAAGGAGAGGAGGGAGGTGCGGGCTAGGCCCTTGAGGTTGCCGGGGACGATTTGCAGAAGCCCCTCGGGGAGGGGATGGGCCTTTCCCCGGCGCAGGATGTAGGCCGCAGGCTTGGCAGGAAGGGTGCCGATGGGGGTTAGGCCGAAGCGTTCCCCCAGTTCCAGCACCTCCTTTTTGTAGCGCACGCTGGCATCGGGGCCCCCTTCCACCAAAAACCCTTCCCCCTTGTGGGTGCGCACCTTCCCTCCCAGGCGGAGGCTGGCCTCAAAGAGCCGGAAGTCCACCCCGGCCTCCTTCACGGCCAAGGCGGCGGAAAGCCCCGCCCATCCTCCCCCTACCACAGCTACTTGAGCCACGCCGCCTCCACCAGGTCCTTGAGCACCTGGATATAGTCCAAGTCGGCGTTGAGGCTCCGGGCCCTGAGGAGCCTTAGGCCCACCTCCTGGGCGGTGGCTTGGGCCTCGAGGTCCAGGTCGTAGTAGACCTCCAGATGGTCGGCGGGGAAGCCCACCGCCTGCACCACCACCTCTTCAAAGCCCTCTTCCCTTAGGGCCCTCAGGTGCTCGTTGATGTCGGGGCCCAGCCAAGGTTCGGGGGTCCGCCCCGCCGACTGGTAGGCCACGCTATACCGGGGGAGGGCCAGCCTTTTGGCGATGAGCTCCGCCGTCCTTTCCACTTGGCGCGGGTAGGGGTCGCCCCGTTCCACGGCGGCGAGGGGGATGGAATGGGCGGTGAAGACGTAGGCCGCCTTCCTGGGCTCCCGTAGCCTCCAGATGGCCTCCTCCAGCCTTCTGGCATAGGCGGCGATGAGGCCGGGGTGGGCCTCGTAGCTTTGCACCCAGACCACCTCTATGGGCTCAGGGAGGGCCTTGAGGGCCTGGTCCACCTTTTCCTGGTACTCGGCCACGCTTCTCAGGGAGTAGTGGGGAGCGGCCACGATGGCCACCGCCCGCCGCACCCCATCCTCGTGCATGGCGGCCAAGGCCTCTCCGATGGAAGGGTGCCAGTGCTTGGTGCCCACGTAGACCCGGGCGGGGCCCTGGGGGGTACGGGGGCCAAAGGGGCCGAGAAGGCGCTTGGGATAGACGGGGGCCTCGAGGTTCAAAAGCGCCTGGAGCCTTATGGCCTGCACCAGGGTGATCTCGTTCAGGGGGCTCTTGCCAATGGCGGCGTAACGTTCTTCCAGTTCCTTGATGAGCTCTTCCGAGGGGCGCCTTCCCCGGCGGATGTCGGTGTAATAGGGCTCAATCTCTTCCGGGGTATAGGGGGTGCCGTAGGCCATGAGGAGTACGTTCATGCTTCCGCCTCCTTTAGGAGTTCTACCACGTAGCGCACGTGGTCCACGGGGGTCTGGGGCAGAATGCCGTGGCCCAGGTTGAAGATATGCCCTGCTCTGCCGGCGTTTTCCTCCAGGATGCGCCTCACCTCCCGCCGGATCACTTCCTTAGGGGCGAAGAGGACCACGGGGTCCAGGTTACCCTGGACGGGGGTTTCCCCCAAGACCTCCCGGGCCCAGGGAAGGGGGGTGTGGTGGTCCAGGCCGAGCACATCCCCGCCCGCTTCCCGCATGTCCTCCAGTAGGCCCATGGTCCCCACCCCGAAATGGATCACCGGCACCCCTAGGGGCTTTAGCTCCTGGAAGAGCCGTTCCATGTGGGGCTTCACGTACCGGCGGTAGTCCGAAGGGGAAAGGGCCCCTACCCAGGAGTCAAAGACCTGGAGGAGGTCGGCCCCCGCCTCCACCTGGGCCTTCAGGTACCTGGCCATGGCCTCGGTGAGCTTTGCCAGGAGGCGGTGCCAGAGGGCCTCTTCCCGGTACATGAAGGTCTTCACCTCCCGGAAGTGGCGGCTGGGCCCGCCTTCTATGAGGTAGCTGGCCAAGGTGAAGGGCGCCCCGGCGAAACCGATTAGGGGAACCCTCAGGTCCTTTTTTAGAATACGGATGGTGTCCAGCACAAAGGGCACGGCCTCTTCCGGTTCCAAGGGCCTTAAGGCCTCCACCCCCCTTTCGTTGCGGATGGGGTTAGGGATCACCGGGCCCTTGCCCTCCACCAGGTCCAGCTCCACCCCCATGCCGTAGAGGGGGGTGGTGATGTCGGCGAAGAGGATGGCGGCGTCCACCCCCAGCTGCCGCACGGGCAAGAGGGTGACCTCAGCGCAGACCTCGGGGTTTTGCACGATCTCCGGGAGGGAGTAGCGCTTGCGGATCTCCTGGTATTCCTTTTGGTAACGGCCCGCCTGGCGCATGAACCACACGGGGGGCCTAGGGGTGGGCTCCCCGCGAGCGGCCTTGAGGATGAGGTCGTTCACGCCCTCCATGCTAGCATGGGGCATGCGCCTTCTTTTTTCCCGCAACCCCTTGTGGGGGCTTTTCCTTCTGGCCCTGGGCCTTCTGGCCTTTGCTCAAGAGGATCCGGTGGTGGCCCAGGTGGGGTCCGAAAGCCTCACGAGAAGCCAGTTTGAGCTACGCTTTGGCCTCTTCGCCAAAGGCGCCCTTCGCCAACTGGGCCTTCCCGACAACCAGGACACCCGGGCCCTTCTGGCCCAGTACCGGGCCCCTTACTTGGAGGCCTTGGCGGAGGAACGGGCTCTTCTGCAGGTGGCCCGGAAAAGGGGGTTTTGGCCAAAGGAGGAAGCGGTGGCCAAGAAGGTCTGGGAACTCTCCGAGGCCTTTCCTTCCCAGGAGGCCCTGCTCCAGGCGCTTTTGCAAGCCGGGATACCCGACCTGGATGCCTACCGCCTCTTGCTTTCTGAGGCCATGGCCCTCGAGGCCCTGGAGGCCCATTACCGGCAAGCCCTAAGGGTGTCTCCCGCCGCCCTAAAGGCCCTTTGGCTCCTTTCCCCGGAGTACCGCCACCCCACCCTTTACTGCGCCCGGCACATTTTGGTGCCTACCCTGGAGGCAGCCAAGGAAGTGTTCGCCCGCCTGGCGAAGGGGGAGGCCTTTGCCCAGGTGGCCCAGGAGGTTTCCCAGGACCCGGGCTCCAAGGAGGCGGGTGGGGACCTGGGATGCGAGCCGAAAGGCACCTATATTCCCGCCTTTGAAAAGGCCCTTCTCGGCCTCAAGCCGGGGGAGGTTTCCCCTCCCGTGGGTACGGAGTTCGGCTTCCACGTGATCCTTTTGGAAAAGACGGTGCCGCCTGGACGCTACCCCTTGGAGGAGGTGGCGGAGGAGATCGCCCAGGGGGTGAAGGACCTGGCATGGGAACGGCTGGCCAAGGCTTTGATCCGCCCTTATCCCATCACCCTTTTCCCCGAGCGTCTATAGGACCAGGAGAAGGGATTCATCCCCACGGGGGGCCTTGGCCAGGACCAGGGCCTCCCCAGGGGCATAGATGCCGCTTTGCCCCTCAAAGCTTAGGCCCAGGATTGTTCCGTTCAGCATGGGGTTAAGGAGGAGCCTTAGGTTCTCGCGGTCCCTTAGCCGTTCCCTGGCGGAGGCGAGCCACACCTCGCCCTCTTTCCTGGACCTATCCCAAGGCCAAGGCCTTTCCCAGGGGGCGGGGTTGGCGGAGGGTTGCAGGAGGATTTCCGCCCCCAGGGCATCCAGGCGGGCCAGGTGATTTTCAAAAAATCCGTCCAGACAGATTAGGACTCCCACCCGGCCCGCTTGGGTTTGGACCAGGTGGGGCCCGAAGCTTCCGCGCCTAAGCCAGCGCTCCGGGGGGGTAAGCTCCATCTTAGGCACCTGGGCCAGAAGGCGGCCATGGGGATTGAAGAAGAGGGCCAGGTTCTGGAAGAAAGGGCTCCTGGCGAAGCGCCCTCGGGCCAGCTCCTCCTCGTAAGGCGGGGAAAGGAGGGTGCCGGAGAGGAGGTAGGTACCGAAGGCCCTGGCGGCCTCGGCCATGGTCCGGTGAAAGACCTCGTAGGCCTTCCGCGCCCGTTTCCAGGGGGATAGGGGAGAGCGGAGGAGCTCCCGGGGGTGGAAATCCCCTCCCAGGTGGAGGAGCAGGGGAAGCCCGAAAAGCTCGGGGAAGGCGGACAGGCGGGGGGAGGGGGTGCCCTGTAAGGGCCTTAAGAGGGAAAAGACCCGTTTGCGAAAGGCTTCTTCCGTGCGGTAGTGCTCCGGCCTGGTTTCCGCTTGGATGGCCAGGAGGGTGCGGAAGGGCACCCCTTTAGTCTAATGTCCCTGGACCAGGTTCTGGCCCAGGATGAAAACCCCCATGACCACCAGGAAAAGGGCGAAGCCCCGCCTCAGGCTCTCCTGGGGCAGGCGCACGGCAAGCCGCCCACCCCAAAAACTCCCCAGGGTGCCCACGGCGATGAAGAGAAGGGCCACGGGGTAGTCCACCCCTAGGCCGTACTGGGGCAGGAGGTGCAGGTACTTGTAGAAGCCGGTGAAGGATTTAAGGGCGATGATGAGAAGGCTTGTGCCCACCGCCAGGTGCATGGGAAGCCCCCCCAGGAGGACCAAGGCGGGGACGATGAGAAACCCTCCCCCCACGCCTACAAATCCGGTAAGGGCTCCCACGGCTAGGCCATCCAGGACCACCTTCCAGGCTTTGCGGGAGGCCCTTTTGGCCGAGGATAAGGGGGTGGGCCGGGCCATGGAGTAGGCGGCTAGGAGCATCACCATGGCGAAGGTGAGAAGCTGCACCTCCCCGGAGACGAAGCGGGAAAGCCAGGCTCCCAGGTAGGTGCCCGCCATGCCCGGAAGGCCAAAGAAGAGCACGTTGCGCCAATCCACAAGACCCCTGAGGGCGTAGGGGATCGCCCCCAAAAGGGCGATCCCCCCCACGATGAGGAGGCTTTCGGCGATGGCCTGTTTGGGAGGTTCGCCCAGGAGGTAGACCAAGACGGGCACCGTGAGGATGGACCCCCCCGAACCCAAAAGACCCAAGGAAAGCCCTATGAGAAGGGCTCCGATCAGGGCGAGGATCATCGCTCCACCGGGAGGCCTGCTCCCATCCAGGCGTAGGTGCCGCCCTCGAGGTTGAACACCTTGTCCCCCGGGAAGCCCTGACCTACCAGGAAGTCCGCCGCCACCCCCGAGCGGTTGCCGGAGTTGCAGACCAGGAGGATGGGCCGGTCCTGGGGAAGCTCGGCCAGGCGTTGCGGCAGGGAGGAGAGGGGAATGTTGATGGCCCCGGGCACATGCCCTTCCGCGTACTCCCAAGGCTCCCGGACATCCACCACCAGGGCCTCCTGCAAGAGTTTTTCCGCCTCATGGGGGCCTACTTCCTGGTAGGGGGTGGCGGCGTAGCCCACCTCCACCGGGGTGGTGTCCACGGGAAGGCCTGAGCGGTACCAGTGAACAATCCCCCCTTCTAAGTTGTAGATGTTCCCGTAACCTTGGGCGGAAAGCCAGGCGGCCGCTTGCCAAGAGCGGTTTCCCGTGCGGCAGTAGAGGACCACAGGCCGGTCCTTGGGGATCTCCCCATAGCGGGCCATGAACTCGGAAAGGGGGAGGAGGCCCGCCCCCGGGATCCGGGCCTGGGCGTACTCCTCCACCTCCCGCACGTCTATGAAGGGCACACCTTGGTCGTAAAGCTCTTTGGCATCTTCTGGGCTTAGGTCCTTGACTTGCGCTTCGTACATGGTTGGCCTCCCCTAGATGCCCTGGGGAACCGGGGTATGGCCCCAGCTCCCCAGCGGGCTACTCACGCTTGGACCAGCTCTTCCCCCTTCACCACCGGGAAGCCCGCCTCCTGCCAGGCCTTGATCCCCCCGGTGAGGTTGAGGGCGTTCTTAAAGCCATGGGACAAGAGGGCGCTGATGGCGGTGCTGGAGCGGTCCCCGCCCACACAGTGAACGATGAGGGGCTTGTCCTGGGGAAGCTTGTCCAGGTGGGCCAGGACGCGGCCCGCGTGGATGTTCATGGCCCCGGGGATGTGCCCGGCCAGGTACTCGTCCCGGCCCCGCACGTCCAGGATCACCGCCTCGCCCTTTTGCCAGAAGGCATGGGCCTCCTTGGCGGTAATCTGGGGCACGGTTTCCAGTTCCCCGTCGGCGTAGCCCTCGAGGCCCGGTATGTACCCCACCACCTCGTCCAGGCCGATGCGGATCAGGGCCCGGGTCAGGGCCTCCACCTCGGAAGGGTGGGCCAGGAGGATGAGGGGCCGCTCATAGGGCAGAAGCCACCCCGCCCAGGTGGAGAAGTTCTTGCCCGCAGGGATGTTGATGGCCCCCCGGAGGTGCCCGCCCGCAAAGGCGAACTTGTCCCGGGTGTCCACCAGAATAGCCCCCTCTGCCAGGTAGCGCTCAAACTGCGCCTTGGTGAGGCGGCCCGGGTGAGGGATGCCCCCCAGGATGGGCATGCCATCCCGGTTGAGCCGCTTCATCTCCTTGAAGTAGGTGGGGGCCTCCGGCTGGCCTTCCAGCAGAGCCTTGACAAAGCCTTCCTCGTCGTTTCGGTCCAGGTACCCCGCCCACCAGGCGTACCGCCTTTCGTAGCCCACGGTGGTGGCGGGAAGGGCCCCCAGGGCCTTGCCGCAGGCGGAACCCGCCCCGTGCCCGGGCCAGACCTGGACGTGGTCGGGAAGGGTCAGGAACTTCTCCTTGAGGCTTTGGAACATGCGCTTGGCCCCGGGCAAAGCGGTGCCCTTGATGCCTGCGGCTTCCTCTAGAAGGTCCGGCCGGCCAATGTCCCCCACAAAGACGAAGTCCCCGGTGAGGAAAAGGAGAGGCTCATCGGTGACGGCCCCATCGGCCACCAGGAAGGAGATGTGCTCCGGGGTGTGGCCAGGGGTGTGCACGGCCTTGACCCGAATATTCCCCACCTTAAACTCGTCCCCATCCTTGAGGAGGACGTAGCTGAAGCCCTCCAACCCCTGGTACTTCCAGTTCTCATCCACCTCGTCGGAAAGGTAGAGGGTGGCTCCCGTGGCCTTGGCCAGTTCCCTGGCCCCCGAGAGGTAGTCGGCGTGGATGTGGGTCTCGGCCACGGCCACGATGCGCATGCCGAAGCTCTGGGCCATCTCCAGGTAGGTGTCAATGTCCCGCTTGGGGTCCACCACCAAGGCCTCCCCCGTGGCGGCGCAACCGAGGAAGTAGCTCATCTGGGCTAGACCTTCTTCGTAGACTTGGCGGAAAACCATGCTTCACCTCCAGATAGGGACATCTGCCCCCACGGTCCGCAGTATACCCATGTGGGGTATATGGGTCAAGCGGGGGGATGGAGATAATGGGCACATTCTCCTGGCGTCCCTTCTTTGCTATAGTGGTGAAAGGATGTACCCCGATAGGGGTATCCGGGAGGATACGATGGCGCTACTGGGACCCAAGGAACAGGAGATTGTACGCGAGCGGCTTGCCAACCTAGAGCGGGACGTGGAGCTGGTGCTTTTCACCGATACCTCCACCCTGATCGCCCCGGGGAAGGAGCCCTGCCTCTACTGCAAGGAGACCAAGCAGCTTCTGGAGGAACTGGCGGGTCTCTCCCCTAGGCTGCACCTGGTGGTCTACGACCTGGCCACCCCGGAGGGGAAGGAGAAGGCCAAGGAATACCGGGTGGAGGCTCCCCCTACCCTGATCCTGCGGGAGAAGGGTTCAGAGGCCATCAACCTGCGCTACCGGGGGATTCCGGCAGGGTATGAGTTCGCCAGCCTCCTCGAGGACATTGAGATGCTGGGCCGCGATGGCCACGGCCTGCCGGAGAACGTGGTCCAGGAGCTTAACAACCTCCCCGAGGAAGTGGTGCTCCAGGTCTTCGTCACCCCCACCTGCCCCTACTGCCCCCAGGCGGTGCGCACCGCCCACCGCATGGCCTACGCTTCCCCCAAGGTGTGGGGCGAGATGATCGAGGCCAACGAGTTCCCCGAGCTCTCCAGCCGCTACCACATCCACGGCGTTCCCGACACCATCGTGAACCACGGCAAGGAAAGGGTTCTTGGGGCCCAGCCCCTTTCCCAGTTCCTGCAGGCCATCCGCAAGGCGGTGGGGGTGAGCGCCTAGCATGACCCGGCGCGCGCTCATAGGTCTTTTCGCCCTCTGGGCTCTGGCCGCCTGTGGGCCCAAGGGGAGCTACACCAATGTGGGTCCCGAGGAGCTCTACCAGGCGGTGGAGAGGGGGGCGGTGATCGTGGACGTACGTACCCCCCAGGAGTTCGCTGGGGGGCACGTGCCCGGGGCCATCAACCTGCCCGTGGAGGCCATCGCCCAGTGGGGGGACACCCTGCCCAAGGACAAGCCCGTGTACCTCTATTGCCGTAGCGGCAACCGCAGCCGCCAAGCGGCGGAATACTTGAAGCGGAAGGGGTACACCAACCTCTACAACCTGGAGGGAGGGGTTTTGGCCATTGAAAGGGCGGGCTTCCCCTTGGTTCGCTAGATGGATGCTTTCCAGATCGGGCCTTTTGCCATCCCCTGGGCCAGGTTTCAGGTCTTCCTGGCCCTTTTGGCCATGGTGCTCCTGGCGGAGGCCTGGGCCCGGAAGGTGGACCGCAGGCTTGGCCCTTGGGCCTATAACGCCATCCTCCTGGGCTTTGTGGGGGCGCGGCTGGGTTTCGTCATGGAAAACGCCTCGGTATTTGCTCGGGATCCCCTTTCCGCCCTTTACATCTGGCAAGGGGGGTTTAGCCCCGTGTGGGGTATCCTGGCTGCGGGAGGGTACACGCTGATGGCACTGCCCAAAAACCTTTGGCGGTATGCCCTGTTCTCCGCGTTGGCGGCGGGCTTGGTCTTCGGGGTTTTCCTGGTGCAGAGGCGAGGGGGGGAGGAGGTGCGGCTGCCCTCGGTGACCCTGGCCACCCTCGGGGGTACCCCGGTCAGCCTCCAGGATTTCCGCGGGAAGCCCTTGGTCTTAAACCTTTGGGCCACCTGGTGCCCCCCTTGCCGGCGGGAGCTTCCCATGATGGTGCGCCTGAGCCAGGAAAATCCCGAGGTGCGCTTCGCCTTCGTGAGCCAAGGGGAGGGGCCAGCGGTGGTGCGGAGCTTTTTGGAGGAGCAGAAGCTGGCCCCCGAATGGGTCCTTTTGGACCCGGAAACCCAGCTTTCCCAGGCCCTGAAGACCCAGGGCCTCCCCACCACCTTCTTCTTTGACCGGGAAGGGCGGCTGGTGGCCCGGCACATGGGGGAGCTTTCCGAGGCCTTGCTTCTGGGGTACCTTAGGGTTTTGCGCTAAGCCCCTGCCGAGAGCAAGGCCTCCTTGCCTTCCACCACCGTTTTCAGGTGCACGGGCCGGCCCCAGAGGCGGTGCAGGTTCTCCAGCACCGCCTTGGTCTTTTTGAGGTCCAGCCCCACCCCCTCGTAGGCGTGTTCCAGAAGGAGCTCCCCGCGATTCCCATAGTTGGCATCCACCAGCTCCACGATGGGGTAGCCGGCGTTGGTGAGGCGGAAGAGGAGGGCCTGTTTGGCCTCGGCGAACCGGGGGAGGTCCTCAGGGGAGATTAGCCTCTGCCTTAAGGCGAACTCCGGGGTCAAGAAGCTATCCAAAAAGCCCAGGTCCGTGTGGATGGTGCGCACCTGAAAGAGTTTTTTCAGGCCTTCCCCGGTGGGCCTCTCGTAGGTGAGCCGTTCCCCTAGGGGCAGGGCCTCGTACTCCGGGCCGAACCGCCCCTTGTCCCAGCGGTCCTCCACTTCCTTGAGGAGCAGGTAGCCCAGGCGGTAGGGGTTAAGCCCCTGGGGGGCCAGAAGCCCCGCCTGGAGCTCGGCGAACTCCAGGGCCTCCGCCGGGGAGAGGAGGGGGAGGAGAAGCCGGGTGTGCCAGTAGGTGGCCCAGCCTTCGTTCAGGATCTTGGTGGCGGCTTGGGGAACGTAGTACAGGCTCTCCTCCCGGATGATCTCCAGGATGCCTTTCTGCCAAGGGGCCAGGGGGGCGTGCCGGGCCAGGAAGCCCAGGATATCCCGGGTGGGCCGGGGAGGGAGAGGGGAGGGGCTTGCCCCCTCCTCGGCCTCCTTGGGGGGCTCGGGTGGGGGGTTCACGTAGGGGTCCAGGTAGGGGCGTACCCGCAGGCGGTCGGGGGGTCTTTCCTTGGGGGAGGCGTCCTCTTCCCTTTGGATGTAAAGGGCTTGGGGGTCGATGAGGTTTTCCAGGGAGAGGGCCAGGTCCAAGAACTCCTCCACGCTTCTCGCCCCGTGCCGCTCCATAGCCTTTTCCACAAAGGCCGCATGGTGAGCCATCTCCTCATGCATATCCTTGGGGATGGGCTTGAAGGCCAGGTTGTTCTGGAAAAAGTCCGCGTGGGCGTAGACGTGGGCCATGACCAGCTTTTGGGCGAGGAGGGTGTTCCCCCTCAGGAGGTAGGCCCGTACGGGGTGGGTGTTCACCACCAGCTCGTAGATGCGCCCAAGCCCATAACGGTAGGTTTCCCGGTAGCGCAAATACTCGCTGCCGAAGCGCCAGTGAGGGTAGCGCCGGGGAAACCCCCCGTAGGCGGCCAGCATGGCCATCTCCTCCGGGCCCACCTCTTCAAAGAGGACCGGGGGAAAGGAGAGGCCTTCGGCCAAAGCGCGCTCCCGTAAGCGTTCGGCCCAGCGGCGAAGCTCCTTGCGCATCCTCTACCCTCCCAAAAGCCGCCTCAGGGCCAGGGGTAGGTCCTCCTTCCCCCGCACCTCGGTGGCGGCCAGCCCTTCCTCCTCGCCCAAGGTCTCCTTCAGGTCCTCGAGGAAATGCCCTTGGCCGTAAGGTCCTTGCACCTGGGCGTAGCCGTATAGGGCCAGGGTGGGAAGGAGGCGCCTTAGGGCCTCGAGGGCCACCGCGGTATCCCCTTGCCAGTTTTCCCCATCGGAGAAGTGGTAGAGGTAGCGGTTGTAAAAGGCCTCGGGGTAGGGTTTCAGGATCTCCTCCGCCAGGAGGAGGGCGCTGGAAAGCCTCGTTCCCCCTCCTTCCCGGGCGCGGAAGAACTCTTCCTCGCTCACCTCCCAGGCCTCGGCGTCGTGCAGGAGGTAGCGCCTTTCCAACCGGGGGAAGTGGCGCTTGATCCACAGGGTGATCCAGAAGGAGAGGGTCTTCACCAGCCTAAGCTCCTCCTCCCGCATGCTCCCCGAGACATCCAAGGCGAAAAGGACTACCGCCTGGGCGTGGGGGCGGGGCTTGGTCTTGGGGGCCTTGTAGCGGAGGTCCTCCCGCTCGGGGACCAGGAGGGGTTCCTCCGGGCGGTATTCCCCGGTGATGAGGGCCCGCTTGAGGCTTTCCTTAAGGGTGCGGCGTACGTGGCGTAGGCCCCTAGGGCCTTTGCGGGCAATGGTGGTGTAGCGGAAGGCCTCCTCGGTAACCTCCCCCTCCCCCTTGGGCCTGAGCCGGGGAAGCCTTAGGGCCTCGCCCATGAGGTCCAAAAACTCCTCCAGCTCCAGCTCGGCCACGGGCACGTGCCCCCCGGGGCCCAGGCTCTCTGTCCCTGGGCCCCCAAGGCCCAGGCCTTCCCCCAGGGGCTCCCCGTAGACGATCTTGGGGAGCTCCAGCTGGGGCAGGGGAATGGAGACCAGGCGGCCTTCCACCTGGCCGAAGAGCTCCTCCCGGGTCAGAAACTCCCGCGCCCTTTTCTTTACCTCCCCGCGCACGATCTCCTTAAAGCGCAGGAGGTCGCGCTCAATGGGCCTCATCGTTCGCTCCGGGCAAAGATGGAGGCGGCGAACTCCAGAACCCCGCTGGCGCAGTGCTCACAGTAGCCGTGGTCGCGGATGAGGCGGGCCTTGACCACGTCGATCTTGGCCTGGGTTTCCGGGTCCACCACCCCCGAGACCAGGGCGGAAAGGCGGATGGTGTCCTTCTGGTCGTCAAAGAGCTTGAGCTCCAGAGCCCGGCGTAGCCGGTCGTTGTCCTTGTAGGTGAACTGCCTCCCTTCCAGGGCTAAGGCGCCGATGTAGTTCATGATCTCCCGACGGAAGTCGTCCTTGCGGGACTCGGGGATCTCGATCCGCTCCTCAATGGAGCGCATGAGCCTCTCGTTGGGGGGTTCGGGGGCGCCGGTGTAGGGGTTTTTCACCTTCTCCCCCAGGACGTAGGCCTTCACGTGGTCAATGTAGTTGTGGAAGAGGCGGTTTAAGGCCTCCTCGTCGGCGGCGATGGCCCTTTGCACCTCGTTTTTCACGATCTCCGCGTACTCCGCCTTTACCTCCTGCAAGAGGGCCTTGTACCGCTCCTTGGTCTTCTCGTCGGAGATGAGGGAGTGGTGCTTGAGGCCCTCCTCCAGCTCGTTCATCACCATGAAGGGGTTGATGCAGGGCTCCTCCGAGGTGACCAGGACGTTGGAGATCTTGTCCTGGATGTACCGGGGGCTGATGCCTTCCAGGCCCTCCCGCTTGGCCTCGGCCATGAGTTCCCGCACCGCCTCCTCCGTCCAGCCGGGAAGGAGCCTGCCGTCGTAGAGCTTCAGCTTTTGCATCAGGGTAAGCCCCGCCCGCTTGGGGGGTTCCAGCCGGGTGAGGACCGCCCAGGTGGCGGCCATCTCCAGGGTGTGGGGGGCGATGTGCTTGGCCCTGACCTTGCTGAAGTCCCGGCGGTAGATCTTCACCTCGTCGGAAACCCGCAGGATGTAGGGGACGTCTATTTTGATGGTGCGGTCCCTCAGGGCCTCCATGTACTCGTTGGCCTGGAGCTTTCGGTATTCAGGCTCATTGGTGTGCCCAAGGATGATCTCGTCTATATCCGTCTGGGCAAACTTCTTGGATTTGATCTTGTGCTCCTGGCTGGCGGTGAGGAGGTCGTAGAGGAAGGCCACGTCCAGCTTGAGGATCTCTATGAACTCCACCAGGCCCCGGTTGGCGATGTTGAGCTCCCCGTCAAAGTTGAAGGCCCGAGGGTCGGAGTCGGAGCCGTAGATGGCCACCTTGCGGTAGTTGATGTCCCCGGTGAGCTCGGTGGAGTCCTGGTTCTTCTCGTCCTTGGGCTGGAAGGTGCCGATGCCGATGCGGTCCTTCTCGGAGAGGACCAGGCGCTTGACCACGACCTCCTCCTCCAAGACCGCCGCCAAATCCCCCCCGTGCCGGGCTAAGGCCTCCCGCATCTGGAAGCGGCAGACCGGGCAGAGGTCCCCTTCCACCTCGAGGGGATAGGGGTAGTCGGGGTGGAGGTGCCTTAGCTCCCCTAAAAACTCCTCCCGGAGCTCCCTGGGCAGGAGGTGAAGGGGTTCCTCGTGCATGGGGCAGGGGAGGGGGCCTTCGGGGGTTTTCCAGTAAAAGGTGAAAAGCTTGCCCTCCTCCCTGCGGCTATAGGCCTCGAGGCCCTTCTTGAGAAGCCGGGCGATGGTGCTTTTGGCCGAGCCCACGGGCCCGTGCA
Source organism: Thermus altitudinis (assembly GCF_022760835.1). Classification (GTDB taxonomy): domain Bacteria; phylum Deinococcota; class Deinococci; order Deinococcales; family Thermaceae; genus Thermus; species Thermus altitudinis. The sequence goes on along the minus strand of NZ_JAKTNQ010000014.1, from coordinate 17,710 downwards.
GGAGGAGGATCCGCCTTTCCGGCCCCAGGCGGTGGGCGGCGGCCTTTATGGTGGCCACCAGGCGCATGAGGGGTTTATCCAGCCCAAAGATGGCGTCCTTGCCCTCCTCAAAGGGGTCGTCAAAGAAGCGGTAGTGGAGAAGCCTCTCCTTGAAGAGGGTGTACTCCTCCACCCCCTGGGCCAGGATCATGTCGTGGACCCGCTGGAAGCTGGTCCTGAGGGGCTTGGGGTCCTGCTTTAGGAGGCTTAGGTAATCGGCGAAGGAGCCTTCCCAGCTAAGAGCCCGGTAGGCCTCGAGGTCTTGACGGCGGCGGATGCGCTCCAGTTCGTTCATGGACGCCCTCCTCCATAGGGGCCTAGGAATGGGTTTTCATAGCTTTGCCTCTATTGTAGCAGGTTTTGCGCCAAGAGTGTGGTGCTGGTTCTAGCGAAGAGGGGGATCTTGCGCTAAAGTTTTTTAGGTTCGCGATATCTCGTAGAATCCCCGGGCGTTATGGAGGAAATGGGCCAGGATGCCGGGGAGGAGGCTTCCCGTGAGGAGGTAGGCTAGCCCAAACAACACCCCGGCAAGCCCGGTATAAAGGGGATAGGCAAAGGCCCGCTTGGGGGCGGGATGCAGGAGGGCGAAGACCAGGGCCTGAAGGAAGACCCCCCATGGCCCCAGCCAGGCTACGAGGAGGCTTTGCAGGAGGCCCCGGAAGAAGACCTCCTCCGCTACCCCCGAGAGGAGGGCCAGGAGGAGCAAGAGGGAAGGATCTGCCCCTGCCTGGCGTAGGGCTTGGCCCAAGGTGCGGTGGAGCCTTTCCGCTTCCGGGAAGGAGGAGGGGAAAAGCCGGCGGAAGGCTTCTTCCAAAAGGGCCAGGGCTAGGAGAAGGCCCAGGGCTAAGGCTAGCCCCCCTAGGCTCCCTTGGCCAAAGGGCAGCCCCAAAAGGAGCATGCCCGAGGCCCCAACGAGGAGAAGGAGCCCTTGGAGGATAAAGAGGAGGCCCAGAGGTGCGGGAAGCCAGGACCCAGGCCACCTTTTCATTCCACCTCCAGGACCAGCTTGGGCCGGAAGCCCAGGGCGTCGGCGGCCACCAGGTGGAGGGGGATGCCCTGGTACTCCTGGGGAAGCTTTTCCGGATCCGCCCCGTGTAGGTGGCCGTAGACGATGGCCTGGGGCCGGGCCTGGGCAGCCAGCTCCAAAAGGGGGGTGGCCTCTCCCTTAGGGCCAAAGGGGGGGAAGTGAAAGGCCACCACCAGCTGGCGGTAGGGCTTGCCCTTCAGATCCTGCAAGGAGAGCTTAAGCCTTTCCACCTCTCGGGCGAAGATCCTTTCGTCCTCCGGGGTAGGGGGCGGGTACTGCCAGCCCCTAGTGCCCGCCACCCCCACCCCTTCCAACACCAGGGCGTCGTGTTGTAGGGCATACATACCCTGGGGCAGGACCGCCCTTAAGCGGCTTATGGAGGGCCACCAGTAGTCGTGGTTGCCCTTTAGAAGCACTTTTTTCCCCGGTAAGGCGGCCAGGTCTAGAAGGTCGGGTAAGGCCTCCCCTAGGCGCATGGCCCAGGAGATATCCCCGGGTACGATCACCAGGTCTTCCGGGCCCACCACCTCCCGCCAGCCCCGAAAGAAGGCCTCCGGGTGGCCCTGCCAGCTTTGCCCGAAGATGGTCATGGGCTTGGGGTGGAGGCGGGAGAGGTGGGGATCGGCGATGGCGAAGACCCGCATGGGCCATAGCGTACCCTATGGGTATGGAAAAGGCGGAGGCTATGGCCTACGCCCTCAGGCTCTTGGCCAGGCAGGCCTTGAGCCGGGCCCGCTTGCGGGAGAAGCTTCGGGACCGCTTTCCCGAAGGGGAGGTGGAAGGGGTCCTGGCCCGCCTCGAGGCCATGGGCTACCTGGATGACCGGGCCTTTGCGGAGGCCTTTGTGGCCAGTAGGCGGAAGTACGGTCCCCATAAGCTCCGCCACCTCCTAAGGGCCCAGGGGGTGGCGGAGGAGGTGGTGGAGGAAGTCCTTAGCGCCTATGGGGAAGAGGAGAACCTGGAGGCGGCCCTAAAGGTCCTCCGCCGCTACCCCCGCCGCCAGGACAAGGCCAAGGCGGTGCGCTTCCTCCAGGGCCGGGGTTTCCCCCTTTCCGTGGCCTTGGAGGCCTACCGGCTTGTCATGGAGGAGGAAACGGGGTAAAAAGAGCCCATGCCCGAGGTGCGTGCGGAACGCTTCATCCAGGCCCCGCCGGAAAAGGTCTATGCCCTGGCCAAGGACCTAGAGGGCCTTAAGCCCTACCTCAAGGAGGTGGAAAGCCTCAAGGTCCTTTCCCAAGAGGGAAACCGCACCAAAAGCGAGTGGGTGGCGGTGGCCATGGGAAAGAAGGTGCGCTGGCTGGAGGAGGAGGAGTGGGACGACCAAAACCTCCGGAACCGCTTCTACTCCCCCGAGGGGGACTTTGACCGCTACGAGGGCACCTGGGTCTTCCTGCCGGAGGGGGAGGGCACCCGGGTGGTCTTGAGCCTCACCTACGAGCTCACCATACCCATCTTTGGTGGTCTTTTGCAGAAGCTGGTGCAAAAGCTCATGCAGGAGAACGTGGAAAGCCTTCTCAAGGGCTTGGAGGAGCGGGTTCTGGCCTCCTAGTTGCGCACGGGGCCCTTTTGCTCTACCATGGGCCTGAAGCCGCCCCTGTCCTTCCAAAGCAGGGTGGCCCAGGAGCTTTCAGGAGGTCAAAGTGGAAACGTTGCGCGTGTCTTCTAAGTCCCGCCCCAACTCCGTGGCCGGCGCCATTGCGGCGCTTTTGCGCACCAAGGGGGAGGTGGAGGTGCAGGCCATCGGTCCCCAGGCGGTGAACCAGGCGGTGAAGGCCATCGCCATCGCCCGGGGTTACATCGCCCCCGATAACCTGGACCTGGTGGTCAAGCCCGCCTTCGTCAAGCTGGACCTGGAGAACGAGGAGCGGACCGCCCTTAAGTTCAGCATCAAGGCCCATCCCCTGGAGTCTTGAGGCCGGAAAGCCCCCGGGCCCTGGCCGTTCGCCTCCTCCTCGAGGTGGAGCGGGGTGGCAGGGCCCAGCTGCTTCTGGACCGGGCCTTAGACCGCCTGGATTGGCCAGAGCGGGACAAGGCCTACACCACCCATTTGCTCTACGGGACGCTGCGGCATCTCCGGCTTTTGGACTTTTTCCTGGAGCCCCTTCTGCCTAGGCCCGAGGGGCTTCCACCCACCGTGCGCTGGATCCTGCGCCTGGGAGCCTGGGAATGGCTGGCCGGCAAGCCCGACCATGCCCGGGTTAGCCCCTGGGTGGAGGAGACCAAGAGGGTGGCGCCCCGCCTGGCGGGCTTGGTCAACGCCGTGCTCCGGCACCTCCAGCCCCGGGAGGCCCCGCAGTGCGTGCGCCTAAGCCTCCCCGAATGGCTTTGCCAGGCCTGGCGGACGTATTTTGGGAGTCTGGACTTCGCCCAGGGGTTCAACGAACCCGCCCCCCTCTTCGTCACCGCCTACCGTCCGGTGCCAGGACTAAGGCCTGGCCCCCTTCCCGACAGTTACCTTTGGGAGGGCCCTAAGACGGACTTTTCCGCTTTGGGCCTTCAGCCGCAGAACCCGGCTTCCCTCTTTGCCGTCCAGCTCCTAAACCCAGCCCCAGGGGAGAAGGTTTTGGACCTTTGCGGGGGTGCGGGGCTGAAGGCCTTCTACCTCGCTGCCAAAGGGGCCGAGGTGGTCTCCTATGATCTGAACCCTAAACGTCAGGAGGCGGGTAGGAGGACGGCGGCCAAGCTGGGCCTAAGGGTGGCCTACCGCACCCAGGATCTGAGGGAACCCCTTCCGGAAAAGGCGAAAAAGGTCCTTTTGGATGCCCCCTGCACCGGTACCGGCACCTTTCGCAGCCATCCCGAGCTGCGCTATCGCCTGGCTCCCCAAGACCCCAGGTGTATGGCGAAGTTGCAGCTCATGCTCCTGGAGACTGCCGCCCAGGCCACGGAGGAAGGAGGGGTGCTGGTCTATAGCGTGTGCACCCTAACGGAGGAGGAAGGGGAAGGGGTGGCCAGGGCCTTCCTTGCGGACCACCCGGAGTTTGTGCCCGAGCCCATCCTGTGCCCCTTGCCGGTGCTTAAGGCGGGGCTTGGGGTCTACGTGGCCCCGGAAGGGGGGTTGGATGGGTTCTATTACCTCCGCCTGAGGAAGGTAAACTCTAGGGCATGAAGCTGGCGTTTGTGGGCCTGGGCAAGATGGGGAAGAGCATCCTGAAGGGGGCCTTGGACCGGGGCTTCCTGAGGCCGGAGGAGGTGGGGGTGGTAGGCCGGACCCCGGAGCGCACCCGGGAGCTGGCCGAGGCCTTCGGCCTCCGCCCCCTGACCCTGAAGGAACTCGCCCAGGCGGAACGGGTGCTTCTTGCCGTCCAACCCCGGGATTTTCCCCATCTGGCCCCGGAGATGGCCCATGCCGGGGTGGGGTACATCTCCATCATGGCCGGGGTGTCCACCGCGGTGTTGGCCCGCAGGCTGGACACCCGGCGGGTGGTGCGGGCCATGCCCAACCTGGCGGCGGTGATCGGGGAAAGCTCCACCGCCCTCACCGCCTTAAAGGAGGCCAGGGAGGCCGGGGATTTGGCCTTCGCCCGGGCCCTCTTCGCCACGGTGGGGGATGTGTACGAGATCCCTGAGCACCTCTTTGACCCCTTTACCGCCATGTCCGCCTCGGCCCCCGCCTATCTGGCCCTGGTGGCCGAGGCCCTGGCGGATGCCGGGGTGAAGATGGGCATGCCTCGGGCCCTGGCCTTGCGCCTGGCGGCGGAGGCCTTGGCGGCCACGGGGGAGCTCCTAAAGGGCCGCCATCCCGCCCAGCTGAAGGATGAGGTGGCAAGCCCTGGGGGCACCACCATCCACGGCCTTCATGCCCTCGAGGCCCGGGCCTTAAGGGCCGCCTTCTACGAGGCGGTGGAGGCGGCCACCCGGCGGGGGCACGAGTTGGGGGAGGCGGAGTAGAAAGGCCATGGAGCGCTCCGGGAGGCCGCAGGGGTTCCGGTGTCTTTTGGCGCTGGTGGTCCTCCTTTCCTTGGCCCTGGGCCAGGTCCTTCCCCAGGCGGGTGGGCGGTACCGGTATTCCGACGGCGTGGTGCAGGAGCTGGTGCCCACCCCGGAGGGCTTCCGCCTCCGCTACCTAAGGGAAGGGCGGGTCTTTCGGGAAGACCGGCTCAAGGGGGGATCCGAGGGGCTTGTTCTCCTCGGGGTGGGGTTGCCCGAGGGGTACTTCCCCTTTACGCCCCCTCTCCTGGTCTACCCCTCAAGGTTGGAGGTGGGGCTGGCCTGGGGGGGAAGCGCCCAGTTCCGTGGGCAACGGGTGGCCCTTTCCGCCCGGGTGGAGGGGATAGAAGGCGTGAGGGTAAAGGCCGGAGCCTTCAACGCCTACAGGGTGCGGGTGGCCTTTACCACGGAAAGGGGCGGCACGGACCTCAAGGAGCTCTTCTTGGTCCCGGGCCTGGGGGTGGTGGCCTACCGCACGGGAGGGTCCTGGGTGGAACTCTTAAGGCTTCCCGAGGCTCCCTAGGGCTGGGCCCTGAGGTAGTAGCGGAGGATCTCCCGGTACATGCGCAGGCGGTGAAGGAAGCCCGGTATGAGCCCCCGCTTTTCCTCCTTCATCACCTGGCTCACCCCGGTTAGGGGCAGATAAAGGACCCGCCAGCCCTCCCTTTTGCCGTGGCGGGTGAGGAGGAGTTCCAGGTCGTAGCGGGCCGCCTCGAGGCCCGGCACCCTCCTTAGCGCCTCCGTCCTTAGGGCCCGCTGCCCGGAAAGGAAGGGGGTGAGGCGCATGGCGAGATCCGTGGAAAACCGGCCCCCTTGGAAGACCCCCACGGTCATCTCCGCCTTACCCTCCAAAACCGGGGCCAGAAGGGCATGGAGGTGCTCTGCCCTTAGCCCCACCAGGTCGGCGTCCAGGAGGAGGACGAAGGGGGTGGCAACCTCCTTAAGCCCTTGGGCCACGGCGCCCCCTTTGCCCCGGTTTTGGCCAAGGCGCACCACCTGGGCCCCGGCCTTGGCGGCTTCCTCAGAGGTGGCGTCCTGGGAACCGTCGTCGGCCACCACCACGGGAAACCCCGCCTCCTTGGCCACCTCTACCACCCGGGCCACGGTGGCCTCTTCGTTGTAGGCGGGGATGAGGACCGTGGCCTCCATCTAGCCTCCCAGTAGCCTTCTGAGGTCCTGGAAGGTGACCAGGATGACCAGGAGGATGAGGAAGAGAAAGCCCAGGTAGTGGACGATGGCCTCCTGTTCAGGCCGGATGCGGAGGAAGCGGGAGAGGAAGAGGATCAGGATCCGCCCTCCATCCAAGGCGGGGATGGGCAGGAGGTTGAAAAGGGCCAAGGAGAGGTTGATGGCCACGGTGAGCTCCAGGAGCCGGAAAAGCCCTTCCTGGGCGGCCCGGCCCGTTTCCGCCACGATGCCCACGGGCCCCACCACCCCGCTATCCGGGTTTCCGGCAAGCACCCCCAAAAGCCCCCCCACCAGGGCCTTCACCATCTGGGGCCCAAAGGCCAGGGTGCGGCCCACGGCAAGGCCCAGCCCCTCCAGGAAACCCACCTTGCGGAAGGCCACCTCCGGCTGGTACACCACCCCCAGCCGCTCCATCCCCTCTTGCCAGGTAAGGGAAAGGCTCACCTCCTTGCCCTCCCGCAGGACCGTGAGGGTATGGGTCCCCGGGGTCTTCACCCGCTCAATCTCTTGGGCCCGGGTGAGGGGTTGGCCATTCACGGCCAGCAGGAGGTCCCCGGGTTTTAGACCGGCCACCTCCGCCACGCTTCCCGGAAGGACTTCCATGATGGCCGCTCTGCCCGTGGCCTGGGGTACCCCTTGGGCACTAAAGAGGAAGGCCAGAAGCCCCCAGGCCAAGAGGACGTTCATCACCACCCCAGCCACCAGGACCAAGAGCTTCCCCGCAAAGGGAAGGGCGTCGTACCCCCGGCCCCGCTCCTCGGGGAGGAGGCCCTCGATGTCCGCATACCCCCCCAGGGGAATGGCGGAAAGCCGCCACTCCGTGCCCCAGGCCTGGCGCTTCCACAGGATGGGACCGAAGCCCAGGCTGAAGGCCTTGACCCGCACCCCTTGGACCCGGGCCGCCAGGTAGTGTCCCAGTTCGTGCACAAAGATGCTGACCCCGATGATGATCAGAAACCAGATCAAGCTCATGTCCACCTCTTGGCCTCCTCCCGGGCCCAGGCGTCCACGGCGAAGAGGTTCTCCCATGTTAGGGGAAGGGAAGGGGTGTTTTCCAGGACCTGGGCCAGGATTTTGGGGATGCGGGGGAAGGGGATCCGGCCGGCCAAAAATGCCTCCACCGCCACCTCGTCGGCGGCGGAAACGGCCACCTGGGCCACCCCGCCCCGCCTTCCCGCCTCGTAGGCCACCTCTAGGGCGGGGAAGCGGTTTAGGTCTGGCTCCAAAAACTCCAGCTCCCCGGGGAGGGGAAGGTTCTTTAGAGGGGTTTCCGCCCGCTCGGGGTAGGTGAGGGCGTACTGGATGGGAAGGCGCATGTCCGTGGGGCCCAGTTGGGCCTTAAGGCTTCCGTCCACGAAGCGCACCAGGCCGTGCACGTAGGCCTGAGGGTGGACCAAGACTTTGATCCCCTCCAAGGGAAAGCGGAAGAGCTCCTTGGCCTCGAGGACCTCCAGGCCCTTGTTGAAGAGGGTGGCGGAGTCTACCGTCACCTTGGGGCCCATGCGCCAGCGAGGGTGGTTGAGGGCCATCTCCGGCGTGACCCGGGAGAGGTCTTGCGGCTCCCTTAGGAAGGGTCCGCCGCTGGCCGTGAGGATGAGCTCGGCCACGTCCTCCCGCCTCTCGCCCAAAAGGGCCTGGAAGAGGGCCGAGTGCTCCGAGTCCACGGGGAGGATCTCGGCCCCATGGGCCTCCACCTCCTGCCAGAGGAGGGGCCCGGCGGCCACCATGGCCTCCTTGTTGGCCAGGGCGATGCGCTTGCCCGTCTGGGCCGCCACCCGGGTGGGGGAAAGCCCCGCAAGCCCGGGGATGGCGGCTACCGCTACCTCGGCCTCCAAGGCGGCCACTTCCTCGGGGGAGGCCAGCTTAAGCCAGGGGAAACGGGACTTGAGCTCCCCGTGAAGGCTTTTGTCCGCCGCCACCAGGGAAGGCCGCCACTCGGCGATCTGCTGGGAAAGCGTCTCCAGGTTCTTCCCAGCGGCCAGGCCCACCACCCGGTAGCCCTGCCAGCGGCAGACCTCGAGGGCCTGCCGCCCGATGGAGCCTGTGGAGCCCAAAACGATGACCCGTTTCATGTGAAGAGCACCACCAGAAAGTAGGTGAGGGGGAAGGTAAAGAGGAGGCTGTCAATCCGATCCAAAAGCCCCCCATGCCCCGGCAGGAAGCGCCCCGAGTCCTTGACCCCGCAGTAGCGCTTCAGCATGGACTCCACCAGGTCCCCAAGCTGGGCCGCCAGGGAGAGGAGGAGGCTGAAAAGCCAAAGCTCCAAAAGCCCGAAGGGAAATACCTCCCGCACCAGGCTCGTGTAGAGGACCAGGGCCAAAAAGCTCACGGCGATGCCCCCCAAGGAGCCCTCCACCGTTTTCCCAGGGGAGATCTCCGGGGCCAGCTTCTGCCGGCCCAAGGTTCGGCCCACGAAGTAGGCCCCGATGTCGGTGGCGAAGCTGGCCACCAAAGGGAGGGAGAGGGTCCAAAGGCCCAGGGTACTGTCTGGGAGCTCCCGCAACAGGGGGACGTATCCCAGGGTCCAGGGCAGGTACAAGAAGGCGAATAGGGTAAAGGCAAAGCGGGTGAGGTCTGCGCCCTTGAGGAGCTCATAGCTGAAACTGCCCAAGAGAAAGAGCCCCAGGGCCACCTCCCGCCAGGGCACCTGGGGGAAGTGCCAGTGGAGTGGGGGCAAGGAGAAAAGGAAGAGGAGCACCCCTCCGCCCAGCAAAAAGGGCAGGTTCAGCCGGATGCCCCTTTTGCCCAGCATATCCCGAAGCTCCAGACTCCCCAGCCAAAGGACGAAAACCAGGGTGGGGAGGATTAAGGGCAAGCCGGCCCACAGCACCCATAGGAGGATAAGGGCCCCTACCAGGGCGGAAAGGACCCGGGTGGGAAGGTTCTCCTTCCCCTCCATCACCCCTCCTTCCCTAGGGGCCCGGGGGCGAGGGGGCGATGCCCTTTGGGCAAACCGGCCACAGCAGACCAAAGATGGGACCCCGGGCTCTTAGCCCAGGATCTCCTCTTCCTTCTTCTCCAAAAGCTCGTCCACCTTGGCGATGAACTCGTCGGTGATCTTTTGGATTTCGGCTTCGGCTCGCTTGGTGTCGTCCTCGGAAAGGTGGAGTTCCTTGGAAAGTTTCTTGAGTTTTTCCAAGGCCTCGCGCCGGAGGTTGCGGATGGCGATCCGGCCCTCCTCGGCGTAGTGGCGGGCGGTCTTCACCAGCTCCTTGCGCCTTTCCTCGGTGAGGGGAGGGATGTTGATGTACAGGGCATCCCCCTTGTTGGCGGGGTTCAGGCCCAGATCGGAGTCGCGGATGGCCTTTTCTATGGCCTTTAGGGCGTTTTGGTCCCAGGACTGCACCACCAGGGTCTTGGCGTCGGGAGCGGTGACGGTGGCGATCTGGTTCAGGGGCACATGGGTGCCGTAGTACTCCACCTTGAGGTGGAGGAGAAGGGCGGGGTTGGCCCGCCCGGTGCGCAGGCCCGCCAGGTTGTGCTCCAGGGCCTCGAGGCTCTTTTGCATGTGCGCCCTTGTTTCCGCATAAAGCTCTTTCAGGCTCATGGCACCTCCTTCAGGTGTGGATCAGGGTACCCACCTTTTCCCCCTGGATGATACCCACCAGAGCGCCAGGTTTAAAGATGTCAAAGACCACGATGGGAAGCCCGGCCTCCATGCACAGGGTGATGGCGGTGGTGTCCATGACCTGTAGACCCCGGTTCAAGACCTCCAGGTAGGTGAGCTCATCAAAACGCACGGCATCGGGGTTTTTACGGGGGTCATCGGAGTAGACCCCGTCCACCTTGTTCTTGGCCATGAGGACCACCTCGGCCCCCACCTCCAAGGCCCTTAGGGCGGCGGCGGTGTCCGTGGAGAAGAAGGGGTTGCCCGTTCCCCCGCCGAAGATGACGATGCGCTCCTTCTCCAGGTGGCGCAGGGCCCGCCTGCGGATGTAGGGCTCGGCCACCTGGGTGATGGTGAGGGCGGTCTGGACCCGGGTGGGAATGCCCAGGGATTCCAGGGCGTCCTGGAGGGCCAGGGCGTTCATGATGGTGGCCAGCATGCCGATGTAGTCGGCGGTGGCCCGGTCCATCCCCACGCCCTGCCTCGCCCCCCGCCAGAGGTTCCCCGCCCCGATCACGATGGCCAGTTGGACCCCGGTGTCGTAGGCGGCCTTGATCTCCTTGGCCAAGGCCTTGGTGGCCTCGGGCTCAATGCCGAAGCCGTTTGCGGTCAGAAACTCGCCGGAAAGCTTAAGGAGAACCCTCTTGTACTTCATGGCAAGGGAAAAACCGGGGTCCCTTGGCTAAAGGACCCCGGGTGTCCAGCATAGCCTATGCCCCCAGCTCAAAGCGGCAGAAGCGCCGCACCACGATGTTTTCCCCAGTCTTGGCGATGGCCTCTTGGATCAGCTCCTTGACCCGGACCTTGTCGTCCTTGACAAAGGGCTGTTCCAGAAGGGCCACCTCCTCCAGGTACTTCTTCAGGCGGCCTTCGGCGATCTTCTCGGCAATCTGGGCGGGCTTACCCTCGTTGAGGGCGGCCTGGATGTAGATCTGCCGCTCCTTTTCCAGCTCCTCGGCGGGGATCTCTTCGGCGGAAACGTAGCGGGGGTTCATCATGGCGATGTGCATGGCCAGATCCCGGGCCAGGTTCTGGAAGATCTCGTTCCGGGCCACGAAGTCCGTTTCGCAGTTGAGCTCCACCAGGACCCCCACCCGTTGGTTGTGGTGGATGTAGTGGCCGATGACCCCTTCCCTAGCCTCCCGTTCCGCCTTTTTGGCCGCCTTCATGGCTCCCCGCTCCCGGAGGAGCTGCACGGCCTTTTCCTCGTTCCAACCGGCGTCCTCGAGGGCCTTCTTCACGTCCATCATGCCGGCCCCCGTGGCCTCGCGCAGCTTTTTGATGAGTTCCATCTGGCTCATGCTTCCACCTCGTCCTCACCAGGGTCGGATGCCCCCTGGACCTGGGCTTCGGCCCTCTCGGCCTCCTCCACCAGGGCGTAGGAGGGGGAGGGCTCCACCACCCCGCCCCGGGCCTGGATGATGAGGTCCACCGCCCGGGAGACGATGAGCTGGATGGAACGGATGGCGTCGTCGTTGCCGGGGATGATGTAGTCCACCAGCTCGGGATCGGAGTCGGTATCCGCCAGGGCCACCACGGGGATGAAGAGCTTGCGGGCTTCCCGGACGGCGATGGCCTCCTTGGTGGGGTCCACCACGAAGACGGCGTCAGGAAGGCGCTTCAGACGCCGGAAACCCGAAAGGTACTTCTGCAGGCGCTCCAGCTCGTGCTTCAGACGTACCTGTTCCTTCTTGGGCCGGTCCTGGATCTCCGGGGAAGCGAAGAGGTTCTCCAGCTCCTCCAGGCGGTTTACCCGCTGGGAGATGGTCTTGAAGTTGGTGAGCATCCCACCCAGCCAGCGCTGGTTCACGTAGGGCATCCCCGCCCGTTCCGCTTCCATGCGGATGATGTCCTGGGCCTGTTTCTTGGTGCCCACGAAGAGGATGGTGCCTCCCCGCATGGCCAGGTCCTCGAGGAAGCGGAAGGTGCGCTCCAGCTCCACCATGGTCTTCTGCAGGTCAATGATGTGGATGCCGTTGCGCTCCGCGTAGATGTAGCGCCCGAACTTGGGGTTCCAGCGCTTACGCTCGTGACCGAAGTGAACCCCTGCCTCAAGAAGCTCCTTAACGCTGATGTTTACTGGCATATTCCTCCCGTTCGGGGAAGGTTGGGCTTGGCGTTTCCCGTGCACCGGCCTCTTTCCCACGGGACCTTCCCCTGCCCGTGGGCTGGCCCGGCACACCTCTCCGATTATAGAGGGAAGAGGGGCTTTGCGTAACCCCCCCTTTTGGGCTATACTCCCCTAGGCTTGGGGCGGTAGCTCAGAGGGAGAGCACCCGCCTTGCAAGCGGGAGGTCAGGGGTTCAAATCCCCTCCGCTCCACCAAGTCCAGGACACGATGCTTTGCCCCCCGGTAGCAGGGCTGGGGGGTACTTTTTACTGCTTACGGGGTGGGAGGCCCGGGGTGCGGACATCCCTGGGGTGGCGTTCTTTTGGTCTTCCCCCAGGGGGTAGGCCATGGCAGGATGGGGCCATGGGGCCCAGCCTGGTCTTCCTGGGAGCGGGAAACCGGGGTCTAGCCTATGCGCGTCACGCCCACGCCCTGGGCGCCCGCATCGTGGCGGTGGCGGACCCCCGGCCGGGGCGCCTGGCGGCCTTTCGCCAGGCCTTCGGGGTGGAAAGGACCTTTGCCGATTGGCGGGAGCTTTTGCAGGCCCCTCTTTTCGGGGAGGCTGCGGTGGTGGCCTTACCCGACCGCCTGCACGCCGAGGCAGCGGTGGCCCTCATGGAAAAGGGCTACCACCTTCTCCTGGAGAAGCCCATCGCCCCCACCTGGCGGGAGGTGGAAGGGGTGGCCGAGGCCAAGAGGCGCACGGGGCGCATGGTGGCCGTGGCCCACGTGCTGCGCTACACTCCCTATGCCCGGGCCCTGAGGGAACGGCTCAGGGAAGGGGCGGTGGGCCAGGTGGTTTCCGTCCAGCACCTGGAGCCGGTGGGCCACTGGCACTACGCCCACAGCTTCGTACGGGGAAACTGGCGGAAGGAGGCGGAGTCTAGCCCCTTTCTTCTGGCCAAGAGCGTCCACGACCTGGACTGGATCCTCTTCCTGCTGCCGGGGGAGGTGGCCCGGGTGGCCTCCTTCGGGGGGCTGTACCACTTCCGCCCCGAGAACCGGCCTCAGGGGGCGGCCAGCCGGTGCCTGGAATGCCCCAAGGAGGTGGAGGGGTCCTGCCCCTTTTCCGCCAAGCGCATTTATCTGGAGGCCTACGAAAAGGGGGAGCGCGGCTGGCCCCTGGACGTGGTGGCCTACCCGGTGACCTGGGAGAACCTGATGCAGGCCTTGAAGGAGGGCCCCTACGGGGAGTGTGTGTACCTGGGGAAGAACGACGTGGCGGACCATCAGGTGGTGGTGTTGGAATACCAGGACGGACGCACGGCCAGCCTGCATGTGGAGGGGTTGAGCCGGATGCGGTTTCGGGAGACCCGCATCTTTGGCACCCGGGGGGAGCTTTTGGGGGACGGTCGGTACCTCAGGCTCTACCGGTTCGGGGAGGGGGAGAGGGTTTATGACCTGGAGACGGAGGCGGAGGGTTCCCTCCGCAGCGGGCACGGGGGTGGGGACTTTGGGCTGGTCCAGGCCTTCTTACAAGCCCTGATCCGGGGTGACGAAGGCCCCCTGGAGCCCTTCTCCGAGGCGGTCCAGGCCCACCGGCTCACCTTCTTGGCGGAAGAGGCCAGGAGGGCCCGTAAGGTGGTCCAAGTGGAAATCCCCTTGCCCTAGAGGGCAAGGGGCCTTTGGCGGAGAGGGCGGGATTCGAACCCGCGAGGCAGGTTTAAGCCCGCCTACACGATTTCCAGTCGTGTCCCTTCAGCCACTCGGGCACCTCTCCAAGTGCCAAGCCTGAGTTTAACAAGGCCCGTTTTTAACGTCAAGTAAGCTGGTGGTGTGCGGGTGGTGGTGGCCCACGAGAACCTGGACTTTGACGCCCTGGGCTCCATGGTCCTGGCAGGAAGGCTATTCCCGGGGAGCGTTCTGGCCTTGGTGGGGGGCCTCGAGGGGCCTCTAAAGGAGATCGCTCCCCTTTTGGAGGATCGTTTGGATCTGGTCCCGGCTGGGGAGCTCCCCTTGGGGAGGGTGGGCGAGGTCATCCTGGTGGACAACGCCCGGCCCGAGCGCATCGGGCCCTTCAAGGCCTTGGTGGGCCGGGTTCCTTTTCTGGTGTTTGACCACCACCCCCGGGCCCCTGGGGATGTGCCGGCGGTGGGGGGTAGGGTGGCCCAGGTGGGGGCTACGGTGAGCCTTTTGGTGCCCCTTATTCGGGAGCGGGGCCTGACGCTTACGCCTTTGGAGGCCACCTTGGCCTATGCGGGGATCTGGGAGGACACCGGGGGGTTTAGCTTTCCCTCCACCACGCCTCTGGACCTCGAGGCCGCCCATTTCCTGGCCCAGCAGGGTGCGGAGATCCCAAGGGTTCGGCAGTGGGTGCGGCCCCATATGGGGGAGGAAGCCCGGGAGGTGCTGAAGGCCCTGATGCGCACCGCCCGGGTGGTGGAGCGGGAAGGCTTCCGCCTCCTCCTTTGCCAGGCCAAGGAGGAAGGGTACGTGCCCGCTTTGGCTCCTCTCGCCCATACTCTATTGGACCTGCACGAGGCCGATGGGGTCCTTTTGGTCCTGAAGCTGGGGCGGGAGGTTCTCCTCATTGCCCGGAGCCGGGAGCGGCTGGATGTGGGCCGTTGGCTTTCCCAGGTGGGGGGCGGGGGGCACCCTCGGGCGGCCTTCGCCCGGGTGCGGGGGGTGCGGAATGCGGTGAGGCGCCTTGTGGAGAGCCTTCCCCGGTACCTGGAGCCTGAGCCTACCTTGGGCGAGGTCATGACCTCGCCCGTGGAAACCCTGCGCCCCACCACGGTGCGGGAGGCCCTCCGGGTTCTGGAGGACCGCGGGTACGGGGCCATGCCGGTGGTGGTGCCCTTGGGGGGGGAAGGGGTGCGGATTCTGGGCCTAGCCCGCAGGCGGGACCTGAGGAAGGCGGAAAGGCTAGGTTTGGCAGAGCATCCCGTGGAAGGGTTTCTGGCCCGGGCCGTGGTCCTGCCCCCGGAAACCCCCCTTTCCCAGGTGGGGCCCTACTTGAAGGAGGGAGGAGGGCGGGTCCTGGTGGGAAAGCGGCATGGGGAGGGAGTGAGGCTTTTAGGCATCTTTACCCGGACCGACCTCTACCGGAAGAAGCCTTCTTCCGAGAAGCCCTTGGGGGAGCGGATTCTGGAGGCTTTACCCGAGGGGGCCAGGCAGGTGGTCCTGGCCCTTAAGGAAGCCTTTCCCCAAGGGGTGTACCTGGTGGGCGGCGTGGTGCGGGATGCCCTTCTGGGCCGCTCTGGGCCGGATATAGACCTGGTTCTGGAACCGGGGGTAAAGGTGGGGGAGGTGGCCCGCTTCCTGGTGGAGCGCTTTGGAGGGAGCTTTGGCCTGCACTATGCCTTCGGCACCGCGCGGGTGCGCCTCTCTTTCGGCCTAGCCGTGGACCTGGCGGAAAGCCGGGAGGAGGTGTACCCCTACCCCGGGGCCCTGCCCCAGGTGCGCCCAGCCCCCATCGCCAAGGACCTGGAGAGGCGGGATTACACGGTGAACGCCATGGCTTTGTCCCTGGCCACCCTGGAGCTTTTGGATCCTTACGGGGGCCTCGAGGATCTCCAGGCCCGCCTGCTTCGTCCCCTTCACCCCCTCTCCTTCGTGGAGGACCCTAGCCGCATCGTCCGGGGGGCACGCCTGGCGGCCCGCCTGGCCTTCCGCTTTTCCGAGGAGGCCTTGAAGGCCCTGCCTCCGGCCCTCCTGCCCGAGGTGCTGAGGACGGCCAGCAAAAGCCGCCTGAGGGACGAGCTTTGGCTCACGCTGGAGGAGGATACCTTCCTCGATGCCCTCTCCCTCCTGGAGGAACTGGGGGCCCTGGGTCCCCTCTATGGGCTTAGGCTTCCGCCGCGGGAGCCCTTTGCCCGGCTTAGGTGGAGCTACCCCGAGGAGGAGGGAATCCCTGCAGAGCGGCTGAGGGTGGAAGCCCGCTTCCTCTTGCTCCTCTACTTCCAGGAAAATCCCCTGGAGAAGGCCTTTGCCCTGGGGCTTCCCAAGCGGCTTCAGGAGGCCTTAGCCCTCTTGCTGAAGGGTTCCTGGAATGAGGTGGAAAAGGAAGCCCTGGCGAAGGAGCCCCTGCGGAGCGTTTTTTTGGCCCTCTTCCCCGAGAAGGAGGGCTGGCTTATGGAGAAGAGGCGAGTCCTCATGGGGCGGGACCTTTTGCAACTGGGCCTTAAGCCGGGCCCCAGGGTGGGGGAGATCCTGCGCCAGGTGGCCGAGGCCCGGGCTCGAGGCGAGGTGAGGACCTTTGAGGAGGAGCTGGCATTAGCCCGTAGACTGATAGGCGATGGGTCTTTTTCCGTACCTCAATGACCCCCCGGTCTTCCTGGTGGCCTTCGCCTTTGCCGTTTTTGGCCTCGTGATCCACAACCTTTTCCAAGCCCACCTGGCAGACCGGTACGGGGATACGGCCCCCCGGCGCTACGGTTTCCTTTCCCTGGACCTCCGGGCCCACCTGGAGCCCTTGGGCCTGGTCCTGTTGGTCCTTCTGGGCTTTGGCTGGCCTCGGTTCGTGCCCACCGGCCTTCCGGGGAGGAAGGGGGCCATGGTGGCCCTCATGGGCCCGTTGGGTTTCTTTGTGGCCGCCTTCCTGTACGGCCTTCTCGCCCGCTTTTTGCCCTACCCCTTTGGGGAGGGGCTTTGGGTGGCCCAAAGGCTCATGCTCCTGCACGCCGCCATTTACCTTTTCCCCGTGCCCCCTTTGGATGGGGCCAAGGCCCTTTATGCGGTGGGCGGGTATGAAGCCCGGCGTTTTCTGGATCAGGTGGCCTCATACGGGCCCCTGGGCTTTATCCTCATCTTCCTGGTTCTCTCGTTTACCGGGGTCACGGGCTCGGTGGTCCGGGGGCTGGCGGGGCTTCTGGAAACCTTTTATCGGGCTTTAGGGCTATGATCGGGCTTTGGCAGCAAGACCCCTTGGCCTTCGTACTGGCCTTTGCCGCCTTGGTCTTCAGCCTGGTTTTGCATGAGCTGGGCCACGCCTACGCCGCCTACCTCTTCGGTGATACCACGGCGAAGCGCCAAGGGCGGCTTACCCTTAACCCCTTGAAGCACCTGGACCCCTTGGGCACGGTGCTTCTTCTCCTGGTGGGCTCTGGCTGGGCCAGGCCGGTGCCCATCCATCCCCCGGCCTTCCGCTCCTACCGGCTGGGCCTTTTCGTGGTCTCCATAGCCGGGATCGTCATCAACCTGGTTTTGGCCGTGCTCTTCGCCCTTGTGGTGCGGGGGATCTTTGCCCTGGATCCTGTGGGGGTGGTCCTGACCCTAACGGGAGAAGAGCAGACCCTATGGGGACTTTTGGCGCTGGCCGCTTTCTTCGCCAGCTCCATCAACCTGGTCCTGGCGGTCTTCAACCTCCTGCCCATTCCTCCCTTGGACGGCTCCAAAATCCTGCAAAGCCTTTTGCCCCTTTCCTGGCAACCCCTCCTTTGGCGGCTGGAGCAGTACGCCTGGCTTTCCTTCCTCCTTATCCTTACGGTGTTGCGGGAACCCATTCAGGAGGTGTTGCGTTTTGCCCGCAGGGTGTTCTTTGGTTTTTTCTTTGGCTAGACTGGGGCTATGCGCACCCTGAGCCTAGTGCTGGCCGTGCTCTCCCTTTTGTTACTGCTTCCGGCCCTTTTGCCCCTTGTGGGCTGGCTCAACTGGCTGGTTCTGCCCCTGGCCCTTTTGGCCGCCGGGCTTGGGGTGTTAGCTGGGGAGGAGCGAGCCTCTAGAGAAAAGGGGGGCGTGGGGGGCTACAGTCCCCCGGTTTGCAAACCGGGGATACATGGACCCCCCACATCCGCCGGGGGCTGATTTGGGGCAGGGGCCCCAAAACGGCAGACGTGCTACCATGAGATAGAAGTACGGTGATCCGCAA
>NZ_JAKTNQ010000013.1 GCF_022760835.1 Thermus altitudinis | reverse complement strand
TGCATCTCCAACAGCTCCGCCGCCACAGAGATCACGTACACGGGACGGTCCTTGTCCATGGCCTTTAGCTCCCTCCGCTAAAGCCTCCTAACCGTTTCCATTATAAAGCAGGCACAAAGCCTAGGCGCAAGGAAGCTCGCCGCGCCGCCTCCATCACCCGGGGGGCCAGGCGGTGGGCCTCCTCCAGGGAAAGGCGGCTCGCGGGGGCGGAAAGGGAAAGGGCCGCCACCACCTGGCCGCTGGGGCCGAAGACGGGAGCCGCCACACAACGCACCCCCAGCTCCTTTTCCTCGTTGTCCAAGGCATACCCTTTCTGGCGTACGGCCTCCAGTTCCCGCCTTAGGTCCTCGAGGCGGGTAAGGGTATAGGGGGTGTAGGGGGCCAGGGAAAGCCCCTCGGGAATCCCCCGGAAGGCCAGGAGCACCTTCCCCACCCCCGTGGCGTGCAAAGGGGCCCGGCTTCCGGGAGCGGTGAAGAGGCGCACCAGCCTGCTCCCCTCCGCCTGGTCCAGGTAGAGGACCTCCTGCCCTGCGGGCACCGCCAGGTTCACGCTCTCCCCCGTTTCCGCCGCCAGGGCCTCCATCTCCGAACGCACCGCAAGCAGCAGGTTCTGCCTCGGATAGACCTGGCCCACGGCAAAGGCCTTGGGGCCCACCCGGTACACCCCACCCTCCTCCTCCACGAAGCCGTGGCGAACCAGGGTCTGGAGGAAGCGGTAAAGGGTGCTCTTGTGGAACCCCGTCCTCCTGGCTAAGGGGGAAAGCTCCGCTTCCTTCAACTCCGCCAGGGCCTCCAAAACCTGAAGGCCCCGCTCCAGGGTCTTGGTGCCTTGGGCTCCCCTTTCCCGAGGTCTTGGCATCCCCCTCAGGGTAACCTCCCCTGGGTTATTTTTCAACTTGCAAAATAACATTTTGCTTCTTGACAAATAACCCGCCTCCCCCTTAAGCTCGGGCCACCATGAAGGGCGTGGAGATCCTTAAAGACCATCCCCTCTTAGGGGAGGTGCTCACGGAAGAGGCCTTGAGGTTCGTGGTGGCCCTGCACCGGGAGTTCAACCCCGTGCGCAAGGCCCTCCTGGAGCGCAGGAAAATCCTTTGGGAACGGTTTAAGGCCGGGGAAAAGCCGGACTTTCCCCAGGAAACCGCCTTTGTGCGGGGTGGGTCCTGGCAGGTGGCGGAAGCCCCCCCGGACCTTCTGGACCGTCGGGTGGAGATCACCGGCCCCGTGGACCGCAAGATGATCGTGAACGCCCTGAACTCCGGGGCCAAGGTCTTCATGGCCGACTTTGAGGATGCCCTCTCCCCCACCTGGGACAACGTGATCCAAGGGCAGAAAAACCTCTACGACGCCATCCGCCGCCAGATTGACTTCGTGAGCCCCGAAGGGAAAGCGTACCGGCTTAAGGACAAGGTGGCCACCTTGGTGGTCCGGCCTCGAGGCTGGCACCTGGTGGAAAAGCACGTGCGGGTGGACGGGGAACCCATCTCGGCCAGCCTCTTTGACTTCGGCCTTTACTTCTTCCACAACGCCCACGAGCTCCTCAGGCGGGGTAGCGGCCCCTACTTCTACCTGCCCAAGCTGGAAAGCCACCTGGAGGCCCGGCTTTGGAACCAGGTTTTCCACTTCGCCCAGGACTACCTGGGCATCCCCCGGGGCACCATCCGGGCCACGGTGCTCATTGAAACCATCCTGGCGGCCTTGGAAATGGAGGAAATCCTTTACGAGCTCAAGGAGCACGCCGCCGGGCTCAACGCGGGCCGCTGGGACTACATCTTCAGCTGTATCAAGAAGTTCGCCACCACCGCCCCCATCTTCCCCGACCGGGCCCAGGTCACCATGACTGTACCTTTCATGAAGGCCTACACCGAGCTTCTGGTGAAGTCCTGCCACATCCATGGGGCCCACGCCATCGGGGGCATGGCCGCCTTCATCCCCAGCCGCAAGGACCCCGAGGTGAACGAAAGGGCCTTCCAGCAGGTGCGGGCCGATAAGGAGCGGGAGGCCTCCCAGGGCTTTGACGGCACCTGGGTGGCCCACCCCGACCTGGTGCCTGTGGCCATGGAGGTCTTTGACCGCCACCTGGGGGATAAGCCCCACCAGAAGCACGTGAAGCGGGAGGACGTCCAGGTGAGGGCGGAGGACCTCCTGAACTTTGAGGTCCCGGGGGGCAGGGTGACGGAGGCGGGCCTGCGCAACAACATCTCCGTGGCCCTCCAGTACCTGAACCAGTGGCTTCTGGGCAACGGGGCCGCCGCCATCTACAACCTCATGGAGGATGCCGCCACCGCCGAGATCAGCCGGGCCCAGCTTTGGCAGTGGGTGCACCGGGGGGCTACCCTCGAGGACGGCCGCACGGTCACCCCCGAGCTTTACCAACAGATCAAGGAAGAGGAGCTGGCCAAGCTGGGAGGGCGGGAGGCTGGCCGCTACCGGGAAGCCGAGGAAATCCTGGACAAGCTGGTCCTCTCCGAGGAGTTCCTGGAGTTCCTGACCCTGGTGGCCTACGAGTACCTGGACTGAGCCCGGCCCGCCCGGGCCAGGAAGGGGTGGGGTAGGCCCCCGCCCCTTCCGGTAAAGTGAAGGAGGAGGTAACCATGGGCTTTTTGGAAGAGCTTCGGGCCCTCTTCCCCCCGGGAAGGCTCCTCACCAAGGAGGCAGAGCTGGCCCCTTACGAGTCCGACGCCCTCACCGCCTACCGCAAGCGCCCCTTGGCCGTGGTGCTTCCCGAACGGAAGGAGGAGGTGGTGGAGGCGGTGCGCCTTTGTTACCGCCATGGCGTGCCCTTCGTGGCCCGGGGAAGCGGCACCAGCCTCTCGGGAGGTTCCTTGCCCGTGGAAGGGGGCCTGGTCCTTGCCCTAAACCGCATGAACCGCATCCTCCGCCTGGACCCCAAGGCCCGCATCGCCGTGGTGGAACCCGGGGTGGTGAACCTGGAGGTTTCCCGGCGGGCAGCCCCTTTTGGCCTCTACTACGCCCCTGACCCCTCCAGCCAACCCATCTCCACCCTCGGGGGGAACGTGGCCTTCAACTCTGGCGGGGCCCACTGCCTGAAGTACGGGATGACGGCCAACCATGTGCTGGCCCTGGAGGTGGTCACCCCTAAGGGGGAGGTGGTCCACCTGGGCGGGCCAAGCCTGGAGGGCGTAGGGCCTGACCTGCACGGCTTCTTCGTGGGCACCGAGGGGCTTTTGGGGGTAGCCCTGGAGATCACCCTGAGGCTCCTTCCCAAGCCCGAGGCCTACCACACCCTTCTGGCCGCCTATGGGAGCCTCGAAGCCGCGGGCAACGCGGTGAGCCAGGTGATCCAAAGCGGGCTTCTCCCTGGGGCCATGGAGATCATGGACCGCTTGAGCATTGAGGCCGCCGAAGCGGCGGTGAAGGCAGGCTACCCCCAGGTGGAAGCCCTTCTCATCGTGGAGCTGGAGGGCCCCAAGGAGGAGGTGGAGGAAGAGGCCAAGCTCCTGGCCCAGGTGATCGGGGAAAGCGGGGCCACCGAGGTGCGCATCGCCCAAAGTGAGGCGGAACGCCAGGCCATCTGGAAGGGGCGTAAGGCTGCCTTCAGCGCCGTGGGAAGGCTTTCCCCCGATTACCTCGTCCAAGACGGCGTGGTGCCCCGAAGCCGCCTGGGCGAGGCCCTAAGGGAGATCGGCAGGCTTTCCCAGGCCTACGGCCTTAGGGTGGCCAACGTCTTCCACGCCGGGGATGGGAACCTTCACCCCTTGGTCCTCTACGACGGCAAGAAGCTGGGGGAGCTGGAACGGGCCGAGGAGTTGGCCGGGGAGATCCTCAAGCTTTGCGTGCGCCTGGGGGGGTCCTTGACCGGGGAGCACGGCATCGGGGTGGAGAAGAAGGGGTATATGCCGGAGATGTTCGCTCCCGAAGACCTCCTGGCCATGGAACGGGTGAAGGAGGCCCTGGACCCCAAGGGCCTGGCCAACCGGGGCAAGGTGCTCCCGGGCTACGGGCAAAGCCCCCATCAAGGGGGCCTGAAAACCGACCTGGGAGAGCTCTATGCCTGAGATTTTCCCCTCTTCCCTGGAAGAAGTGCGGGAAGCCGTGCGCACCCACCCCCGCCTGCGCCCCAAGGGAGGCGGGAGCAAACCGGCCCTATCCAGCCCCCAGGAAGGGGAAACCCTCCTTAACCTCTCGGGCCTCCGGGGCATCCTGGAGTACGCCCCGGAGGAGTTCGTCTTCACCGCCTACGCCGGTACCCCCCTCAAGGAGCTCGAGGAGACCCTACGGGCCCACGGCCAGTACCTGCCCTTCCACCCACCCCTGGTGGAACAGGGAGCCACCCTGGGCGGCACGGTGGCGGCGGGGCTTTCTGGCCCCATGCGGGAACGGTTTGGGGGCCTCAGGGACTTCATACTGGGGGTGCGCTTCGTGGACGGGGAGGGAAGGGTGGTGCGGGGAGGGGGCAAGGTGGTGAAAAACGCCGCCGGCTTCCCCTTCCACCGCCTTATGGTGGGTTCCCTAGGCGCTTTTGGCGTTATGGTGGAGCTTTCCTTTAAGGTCTTCCCCTACCCCCGGGCCACCCGAACCCTGAGGGTGGGCTTGGCCCATACGGCGGAAGCCCTGGCGGTCCTCCAGGACCTCAGGACCCTGCCCCTGGACCTCCTGGCCTTAGACCTGGTGCCTCCAGCCACCTTGGAGATCCGGCTGGGGGGATTCCCCGAGAGCCTGGAAAAACGGGTCCAGCGGCTACAAAGCCTTCTGCAAAGGGAAGGGGAGGTGCTCCGGGAGGACGAGGCCCATTGGGAAGGGGTCAGGAACCTGGCCTTCCTGGAAGGAAGCCCCATCTGGGTGAAGGTGCCTTCCCGCCTGGACCTGATTCCCCATCTGGAAAGCCTCCCCCTAGGGCCTAGGCGCTACCTGGCAGGGGGAGATCTTCTCTATGCCGGTTTGGAACCCCATGGCCTAAAGGCCTTACGGGATGGGGGAATCCCCCATCTGGTCCTAAGGGGGGCCCAGGAGGTCCTTTTCCCCTCGCCGCCGGAAGCCTTCTTCGCCCCCATCAAGAGGGCCCTAGACCCCAAGGGCCGGTTTCCCTTAGGGTAGAGAACATGCAGCACCGTATCCCCGTGGAAACCTTGGGCCAGGAAGGAGAGGTGATGGCCCACGCCATAGAGGCCTGCGTCCACTGCGGCTTCTGCCTCCCCACCTGCCCCACCTACCTGGTCCTGGGAGAGGAGATGGACTCCCCTAGGGGCCGCATCTTCCTCATGAAGGAGGTCCTCGAGGGGAACCTTCCCCTGGAGGAAACCCTCCCCTATCTGGACCGGTGCTTGGCCTGCCAAGCCTGCGTCACCGCCTGCCCCAGCGGCGTTCCCTACGGGGAACTCATCGCCACGTTTCGCCTGCACACGGAGGGGAAACGCCACCGCTACCCCCTTGAGAAGGTATACCGCCAAGCCCTCCTCCGCCTCCTCCCCTACCCGGAGCGCTTTCGGCCCCTGGCCCAGCTGGGAAGCCGGTTGAAACCCCTCCTCCAACCCCTCCCCCTGCCTAAGGCCCTAAAGGCCCCCATCGCCCTCCTTCCCGACCACCTGCCCAAGGAGGATCCCTACCAGGAGGTCTACCCCGCCAAGGGGGTGACGAAAGCCCGGGTGGGCCTCCTTTTGGGGTGCGCCCAGCGGGTCTTAAGGCCCGCCATCAACCGGGCCACCATCCGGGTCCTGCAGGAAAACGGGGTGGAGGTGGTGGCCGTGAGGGAGCAGGTCTGTTGCGGGGCGCTAAACCTCCACGCCGGGGACAAGGAGGGGGCCAAGGCCCTAGCCCGGCAAAACCTAAAGGCCTTCCGGAACGTGGACTACGTGGTCACCAACGCCGCCGGCTGTGGCTCGGGGATGAAGGAGTATCCCCTCCTCTTCCTGGGGGAACCGGAAGAGGAGGAGGCCCGGGCCCTGGCCGCCAAGGTGAAGGACCTCACCGTCATCCTGGAAGAGGTGGGCTTCACCCCTCCACCTCCCCCAAAGCCACCCTTGCGGGTGGCCTACCACGACGCCTGCCACCTGGCCCACGCCCAAGGGGTGCGGGAGGCGCCGCGGAGCATCCTCAAAGCCGCTGGCCTAGAGGTGCTGGAGCCCAAGGAGTGGGAGATCTGTTGCGGTAGCGCCGGCACCTACAACCTGTTCCAGCCGGAAATCGCCGAGGTTCTGGGCCGAAGGAAAGCGGAGAACCTGAGGGCCACGGAGCCCCACCTGGTGGTCTCGGGCAACATCGGCTGCCTCACCCAGATCCAGGCCTATCTGGAAAGGGGTATCCCCATCCTGCACACCGCAGAACTCCTGGAGATGCTCTATCTGGGCCAGGACCCCAGGGAAAAGGGGGCCACGCTGGCCTCCTAGCCCAAGGGAGGCTGGGACGGTGAAAACCCTCCTCCTGGCCACCTTGCACAAGGCCCTCGAGGAGGCCCACCCTTACCGCCTCACCCTCAAGGCCCTCCCCCGGGCCAAGCCCCACCTCATCCTGGCGGTGGGCAAGGGAGCCGCCTGGATGCTGAAGGCCGCCTTGGACCGCTATGGGGAAGTGCCCTACCACCTCACCCTACCCAAGGGGCAGGAGGCCTTGGGGCTAAAGGCCCTCTTCGCTGGCCATCCTCTGCCCGATGGGGAAAGCCTAAGGGCAGCCCAGGAGGTTTTGGAGCTCCTTAAGGGGCTTTCCCCCAAGGCCCGGGTTTTGGCTTTGGTCTCGGGTGGGGGAAGCGCCCTGTGGTGCCTTCCCCTGGGGATTTCCCTGGAGGAAAAACGGGCCCTGACGGAGGCCCTTCTAAAGAGCGGGGCCAGCATCGGGGAGGTCAACACCGTGCGCAAGCACCTTTCCCAGGTGAAGGGAGGAAGGCTTCTTTTGGCCACCCGGGCCCGGGTCCAGGTCCTGCTCCTTTCCGATGTGCCGGGAGACGATCCCAGCGTGGTGGCCTCGGGCCCCTTCCACCCCGACCCCAGCACCTACCGGGAGGCCCTGGCCATCCTGGACCGGTATGGCCTGGCCTTCCCTGAGGCCCGAAGGGTGCTCCATGAGGGGCTTACAGGCCGGCTTCCCGAGACCCTGAAGCCCCAAGATCCGGCCCTGAAGCGCCTCTCCTCCCGGATCGCCGGGCGCAACCTGGACCTCCTAAGGGCCGCCCAGAGGTTTCTACGCGGAGAAGGCCATCGGGCGGTGATCCTCTCCGACCGCTTTGGCGGGGAGGCCCGGGCCTTAGCCCGCTTCCACGCGGAGCTGGTGGACACCATCCGCACCCAGGGGCTTCCCTTCCGCAAGCCCCTTTTCCTCCTTTCCGGTGGCGAGGCCCAGGTGCACGTAAGGGGAAAGGGGCTAGGGGGCCGGAACCTGGAGTTCCTCCTTTCCCTCTATGCCCACCTCCAAGCCCCCCTCTACGCCCTGGCCGCCGACTCCGACGGGTTGGACGGGCCTTCAGGCGCCGCGGGGGCCCTCCTCACCCCAGAGGTCTGGGACCTGGGCCTGGACCCCAGGCCCCATCTGGAGGCCAACGATAGCCTGGGATTTTTCCAACGGGCGGGAACCCTCCTCAACACCGGGCCCACCGGCACCAACCTCAACGACTTCCGCCTTCTCCTTGTAGACTGAGGGAGTGGGGTACCCAGGGCCTGGAGGCCATCCTCTGCGGTAGCCGAGCCCGGGGTGAGGCCAGTACGCCAAGCGAGGGCCCCCCTTCATGGCAGCGCCGGCCTACCCGACCCTTCGGGTTTGGGAAGGCCTCTCCAAGGCTAGGGAGCGCAGCCCTTTCCCGCCCTAGAGGGGCGCAAGGTCTTCCTTGCGCCAGGAGTAGCCCATCCCATGGCTAGCCTTTACGTCCACGTCCCCTTCTGCCCCACCCTTTGCCCCTATTGCGACTTCCACGTGGTGCGCCGGGGCCCAGGGTGGGTGGAGGCCTATTTAAAGCGCCTCCAGGAGGAAGCCGAAGAGCTATACCAGGCGCATCCCCAACCCCTCCAAACCCTCTACCTGGGCGGGGGCACCCCGAGCTTTCTCCGGGACCGGGAACTGGTGGCCCTCTTCCAGGCCCTTCCCTGGAAGCGGCAACCGGACGCCGAGGTGACCCTCGAGGCCAACCCCGGCACCCTGAACCAGGAGAGGCTTCGCCTGTTAAGGGACCTCGGGGTAAACCGCCTCTCCTTAGGGGTGCAGAGTTTCCAGGACGGGGTGCTGCGGTTCCTGGGAAGGGCCCATGGGCGCAAAGGGGCCCTTAGGGCCGTGGAGATGGCCTTGGAAGGGGGCTTTAGGGTCTCCTTGGACCTCATCCTGGGCCTCCCCATGCAGGAGGTGGATAAGGACCTTAAGGAGGCGGCCTCCCTGGGGGTGGGCCACGTTTCCGCCTATACCCTGCAGGTGGAAAAGGGTACCCCCTTCGCCCTCCTGGGGCTGAAGGAGGACCCGGAAAGGGAAGCCTGGGCCATGGAGAAGGCGGAGGCCATCCTGGAAGAGGCCGGGCTTCGGCGCTACGAGGTCTCCAACTTCGCCAGGCCCGGGGAGGAAGCCCAGCACAACCTGGTCTACTGGCGCGCGGGGTTTTGGCTGGCCTTGGGACCCGGCGCCACGGGCCAGTACCCGGGGCAAGGCCCAAACGCCTATGCCTTCCGCCGCACCCACCCCCCCCTTCCCCGCTGGCTTCTGCGGGAGCCACCCGAGGAAGAGAGCATCTCCCCCTTGGAACACGCCAAGGAAAGCCTGATGCTGGGCCTGCGGCTTAGGGAGGGGGTGGATGTGGGAGCCCTGGAAAGGCGAACCGGCCTCAGCCTCTGGCCCCGCCTAAACCCCGCCCTCCGAGCCCTGGTGCAAGAAGGGTACCTGGTGGTAGAAGGCCCCCGCCTTAAGCCCACCCGCCGCACGTTGGCCCTCCTGCACCGGGTGGTGCTCAGGCTCTGGGAGGCCCTCGAGGGCTAGGCGAAGGCCAAGGCCGCCCGGGCCCGGTCGGCCAGGGCGAAGAAGCGCTCCTTGGTGAGGGGAATCTTTCCCGTCACCAACCCTTTCCCGGGCTCATAGTGGGCGTGCAGGTGGATATGGGCCCGGGGAAGCCGGATGCCGATGCGCTTCAGCTGGGCATGCCGGGGGGAGACATCCGCCAGGAGGAAGGGCTCGCCCAGGGCGTCGGAAAGGGAGGCGGTCATGATGGTGGTGGGGAGGGCGTAAGGGCGCTCCATGCGGTAGATGAAGTCGGGGAAGTCGGCCTCCTTCTCAAACCGGACCCCCTTTTCCCGGGCATACTCCCGCATCCAGGAGAGGAGCTCCACCCAGGCCTCATAGAGTTCCCGTTCATGCGCGGCGCTCATGGCCCCAAGTATACCCTACCGATCCAGCGTTTAAGAACGGTGTAAGGTCCCGCGACTACCTTGGGCAGTGAGGGGGTGATAAGATGAAAAATCCTCCCGCGGCTAAAGGTTTGGGTTGGCTTTGGACAGGGATTTTCCTACTGGCGCTAAGCTTGAGCGGCTGCAGCCCACGAAGCGCCGATAACTCCTTGGGAACACGCTGGACCCTGAGGCAGTCTGGGACGTCCGCCCACCTCTTTAGCGTGGCTTTCGGTAACGGCGTGTACGTGGCAGTGGGAGGGAATGGAACCATCCTCACCTCAACGGATGGCGTAGTCTGGACACCGCGCTCCTCGGGAACCACGGCCCTCCTGCGCAGCGTGATCTATGCCAACCAGCGCTTCGTAGCGGTGGGGACAGGTGGGACCATCCTGGTTTCCCCAAATGGAGCCACCTGGAACTCGCAAACCTCGGGAACCGATAAGGAGCTCCTAGGGATTACCTACGGCAACGGACGCTATGTAGCCGTGGGCCGGAGCGGCACGGTGTTGACCTCCTCCGATGGGACGATCTGGAATAGCCAAAACTCCGGAACTGACAACGACCTAGAGGGCATCGCCTTTGCCAACGGCCGTTTCCTTGCCGTAGGTGGCAGGGGTACCATCTTGATCTCCAGTGACGGCACCACCTGGTCCCCTCGCCCCTCCAACACCCTGGTCACGCTGGAAAGCGTGACCTTCGGAAGAAACCGCTGGCTGGCCGTGGGTGGGGGTGGCGTAGTCTTAACCTCCCCCGATGGAACCACCTGGTCCTCCTTAAACTCGGGCACCACCAAGTACCTCACCAACCTTACTTTCGCAGCCAACCTTTTTGTGATTGTGGGCGAGAACGGCACTATCCTGACCTCCCCTGATGGGTCCAGCCTAATCGCGCAAAGCTCTGGGGTAGGCGATTGGCTCGAGGGAGTTAACTTCGCCAACGGGCAGTTCGTGGTGGTAGGGAGAAGCGGAATAATCCTCACCTCGCCTTGAAGGACCGCGAATCCCGATTAAGAAGCCTGGGCCCTATGCCCAGGCTTCTTAATAGACAAACTCCCGGATGTCGTACCGGGCCACCCTTAGCCCCATCCGGCGCAAGGCCGAGGCCCAAGCGGCCAGCTCCTCCTCCACCTGGGGAAGGGGCTCCAAACCCAAGGCGGCATAAGGGGTACCCGGCTCCACCTGGAAAGGGGATAGGTAGACCACGTCCTCCTTCCCCAAAGGGAGCTCGGCCAGGAGGGCCAGGCTTTCCCGGCGGTGGGCCTCGGCATAGGCCACGCCCCCTGCCCCCACCAGGAGGATCACCCCCAGGGAAACCCCGGCCCCTTTGAGGCTTCGCCCCAGGGAGAGGGCTTCCCTCGGGTGCCCGGGCTTGTTGAGGAGGGCCAAAAGGGGGGCGTGTCCTGTCTCCAGACCCACATACACCCGCCCCAGGCCCAAGGCCTTTAGCCTTTCCCACCAAGAGGGCTCCTTCCTAACCCCGGTGAAAAGGTCCAGGAAACCCAGGATGGCCTCCTGAGGAAAGACCCGGCGCACCTCTTCCAGAAGGGGAAGAAGGGGCTCGCCTAAGGCCAGGGCATTGCCATCCCCCAGGAAAACCCCCTTCCGCAATAGCCTTCCCTTGCCCAGTAGCTCCAACACCCGCTCCACATGCTCCCGGAAGGCCTCCGGGCTTCGTTTTTGAAAGGGGCGGTCCTGGTAAAAGGAGCAGAAGGCGCACCGGTTCCAGGTGCATCCCGTGGTGGCCTGGAGGACCACGGAGAGGTAGGCATCGGGAGGAAGGATGCTCACGGGCCAGGCGTAGGCCCTCCGGTAGGGGGTGGGGTCCAGAAGCCCCTCGGGGGTCCAACGGAGGACCTCGGCCCGGCGCACGGGGTCCTGCAGGTGGGCCTCCGCCAGCTCCAGGATCTCCCCGTAGACCTCCAGGGCCTCCCCTTCCCCCAGGCGGCGCCTTTTCCGCGCCTCCTCCCGGTAACGGAGGTGCAGGCTCCCATCCAGCGACCGCTTGTAGGTGAGCCCCTGGCGGAAGTAGTGGTAGGGCCGGCCCTCCCGGTCAAAGGAAAGGACCCGATCCCCCAAGGAGAGGACCGTGGCCTCGAGGCGAAGAAGCTCCACGAGCCCAGGTTAGCCGATGGCGGCTTCCAAGGGGGGAGGGCCGTTAAAATAGAGCCCGTGGCGGTTTCGGCCCTGAAGGGCCTCCTTCCCCCCGAACGCCTTCCACGCATCACCCCTCTGGGCGGCTTTGAAGCCCGGGTGTACACGGATGGAGACCAGGTCTACAAGGTATACCGCCCACAGGAAGCCCATCTGGCGGCCCTCGAGGCCAGGAGGATGGCCCGGGCAGGCCTGGGAAGCTTGGTGCTGGGAGTGGCCCAGGTGGCCGGGCACGGGGTCCTCATCACCCGCCGCTTCCCGGGAGAGCCCTTTACCCCCAAGTTCTTTACCCCCAAAGCCCTGGCTGCCCTTTCCCACCTCTTCCTCTCCCTCCACCGCCTGCCCGAGCCCGGCTACGTGGAACACCAGGAGCTCCAGGAACGGCTTGAGCTATTCGCCGAAAGCCTCCACGAGATACCCGAAGCCCGCTCCCTGATCCAAGCCCTAAAGCGGGAAGTGGGCATGGCGGCAGGCGTGGAGCGCCGTTTTTGCCACCGGGACGCCTGGGCGGGAAACCTCCTCCTCAAGGTGCCGGAGAGCCCTTTCCAGGAAGGCCCCGAGGTGCTCCTGGTGGACTGGGTCCGCTCCGGAGGCGACGATCCCGCCCGGGACCTGGCCCTCCTGAAGACGGGAAGCCTAGACCTTTTGGGAGAGGAGGCCGCCCGAAAGGTCCTCTTTCGCCTGGCGCGCTTCTACCCAAGGGAGGTACGGGAGCGACTGGCCTTTTACGTGCCTCTCACCTACCTCCACGATCTCCACTGGTTTCGCACCAAGAAGCCCGAGGGTTTCCAGGAAGCTCTGGAGGAAAAGCTCCCCCGGGCCCTGGGCTTCTTCCAAGACTGCTTTCCCCCAAGAAAGCGGGCATGCTAGGCTTTGGGGGATGAGGATCACCCTGGTGGACCACCCCCTGGTCCAGCACAAGCTGGCCCACCTTCGCGACGCGCGCACGGGCGCCAAGGACTTCCGTGAACTGGCCGAGGAGGTATCCCTCCTCATGGCCTACGAGGCCATGCGGGACCTGGAACTCACGGAGACAGAGGTGGAAACCCCCGTGGCCCCCGCCCGGGTCAAGGTGCTTTCCGGGAAGAAGCTGGCCCTGGTGGCCATCCTGCGGGCTGGTCTGGTCATGGTGGAAGGTATCCTCAAGCTGGTGCCCCATGCCCGCGTGGGGCACATCGGCCTCTACCGGGACCCCGAGTCCCTCCAACCCGTTCAGTACTACGCCAAGCTTCCCCCCGACATCCACGAGCGCCGGGTCTTCCTCCTGGACCCCATGCTGGCCACGGGAGGTAGCGCCAGCCGGGCCCTCTCCCTCCTCAAGGAAAAGGGGGCCACGGGGATCAAGCTCATGTGCCTCATCGCCGCCCCCGAGGGCCTGGAGCGCATCGCTCAGGACCACCCGGACACCGAGGTGGTGGTGGCCGCCATAGACCAACGCCTGAACGACCACGGCTACATCGTCCCCGGCCTAGGGGATGCCGGGGACCGGATCTACGGGACCAAATGACGGAACTCCTTAGGAAAATCGGGGTGGCCGAGCCCGGGGGCACCGGCTGGCTCACGGTGGTCTTTGTCTTCCTCCTGGCCCTCTTTTTCACCTGGCGCTTCCTGCCCCAGGTGCGCCGCTTCGCCCTCAAGGTGGGGTGGGCGGACATGCCCAACGAAAGGCGCCTCAACCGGGAGCCCCTGCCCAACGCCGGGGGCCTCGCGGTCTATGCAGGCGTGGTCCTTGCCTTGGTGGTGGCGGCCTTTTTAAGGCCTATCCTGGTGGAGCACGTTCTTATCCAGGTCCTGGCCATCCTCCTCGGGGGGGCCTGGCTGGTGCTGGTGGGCTTCATCGATGACCAGTTCGCCCTCCCTCCCCTTTTCCGCCTCTTTGCCCAAACCCTCTCGGCCCTCCTCCTCATGGCGGTGGGGGTGCGGTTTGAGGCCGCCTTCGGCACCCCTTTGGACCCCGCCTTGGGGCTTTTCCTCACCTGGCTTTGGGTGGTGGGCCTTACCAACGCCTTGAACCTGATGGACGGCTTGGACGGTCTGGCCGCGGGCATCGCCTACATCAGCGCCATGAGCCTCCTCTTCGTGAGCGCCCAGTTCCCCTACTGGGCCGCAGGCACCCTGGTCCTGGCCGCCTTAGCCGGGGCCGCCTTAGGCTTTCTGCGGCACAACCTCCACCCCAGCCGCATCATCCTGGGGGATGCCGGGGCCTACTTCCTGGGCTACACCCTGGCGGCCACCGCCCTTCTGGGCAACCTAAAGCTCACCACCTTTTTAGGGCTCTTGCCACCCGCCCTCTTCCTCCTCCTGCCCATCCTGGACACCACCCAGGTGGTGGTGCGCAGGCTTTTAAGGGGGCAGAACCCCCTTTCCACCCCGGGCAAGGACCACATCCACCACCGGCTTCTCGCCCGGGGGCTTTCGCAAAGGCGGGTGGCCTTCCTCCTCTGGGGCCTGGCCCTCCTCTTCAACCTCCTGGCCATGGCCTATCTGGGGATGCCCAAGGAGGCGATTTTGGCAAGCTTCTTGGCCACAGTCTCGGGCCTGGGCTGGGTGACCTACCGCCGCCTAAGGGCCCTGTGGAAGGGGGTGGAATAGCATGAAGCGGGTGGTTCTAGCCTTTGGAACCCGGCCCGAGGCCACCAAGATGGCCCCGGTCTACCTGGCCCTGAAGGGGCATCCCCATATCCAACCCCTAGTCCTCCTCACGGGGCAGCACCGGGAGCAACTCAGGCAGGCCTTGGGGCTTTTTGGCATCCGGGAGGACAGAAACCTGGACGTGATGCAAGAACGCCAGGCCCTCCCCGACCTGGCGGCCCGCATCCTGCCCCAGGCCGCCAGGGCCCTGGAGGAGCTGCGGGCGGACTATGTGCTGGTGCACGGGGATACCCTCACCACCTTCGCCGTGGCCTGGGCGGCCTTTCTGGTGGGGCTTCCCGTGGGGCATGTGGAGGCAGGCTTAAGAAGCGGCAACCTCAAGGAACCCTTCCCCGAGGAAGCCAACCGCCGCCTCACCGACGCCCTCACCGACCTGGACTTCGCCCCCACCCCGCTGGCCCGGGAAAACCTGTTGCGGGAAGGCAAGCCCCCCGAAACCATCCTGGTCACCGGCCAGACCGGGGTGGATGCCGTGCTCTTGGCCGCCCGCCTAGGCCAGCTTCCCCAGGGACTTCCTCCGGGGCCCTACGTGACCGTCACCATGCACCGCCGGGAGAACTGGCCCATACTTTCCGAGCTGGCCCGGGCCTTAAGGAAGGTGGCCGAGGCCTTTCCCCACCTCACCTTCGTCTACCCCGTGCACCTGAACCCCGTGGTGCGGGAGGCCGTCTTTCCCGTGCTCAAAGGGGTGAGGAACTTTATCCTGCTGGATCCCCTGGACTATGGCCCCATGGCCGCCCTCATGCGGGAAAGCCTCCTTCTCGTCACCGACTCCGGCGGGCTGCAGGAGGAAGGGGCCGCCTTGGGGGTGCCGGTGGTGGTGCTCAGGAACGTGACGGAAAGGCCGGAAGGCCTGGAAGCGGGCATCCTCAAGCTGGCAGGCACGGATCCCGAAAGGGTATACCGGGTGGTGGCCGGGCTTTTGCGAAACCCGGAGGAACTGGCCCGCATGCGCCAGGGCAAAAACCCCTATGGGGACGGCAAGGCGGGAGTCCGGGTAGCCCAAGGGGTGGCCTGGCGCTTGGGCCTCGGGCCTAGGCCGGAGGACTGGGCTCCGTAGGCCAGGCACGCAGCTGGTACAGGCCCACCAGGAGCACGGCTCCCCCTAGGACCAAGGCGGCCAGCTGTCCTCCCAGATGTTCAAAAAGGAGGCCGGTGAGGTAAGCCCCCAAAGGCCCGGTTCCCAGCATCACCAGGCTGTACACCGCCATGACCCGGCCCCGGATCCGGTCGGGCACGGAAAGCTGCACCAGGGTATTGGCGTTGATGAGCACGGAGATCATGCCAAACCCCCCCAGGGCCAGAAACAAAGAGGCCAAGGAGGCCTGGGGCAGGTAAAGGCCGAGATGCGCCAGGGAAAGGAGAAAAACCCCTAGAAGTAGCCTCTTCGGCTTGGGCTTACCGGTAAAGGCCATGACCAAGGCCGCCCCCAAGGCTCCAAGCCCCACGCTGGAAAGCAAGGCCCCATACCCGGTGGCGGAAAGACCCAGCACCAGCCGGGCATAGGCGGGCACCAGGGTCTGGAAGTTCATCCCCAGGAGGCTGGCAAACAGCACCAGCCCCACCACCCGGCGCACCAGAGGGTTTTCCAGGACAAACCGCACCCCCTCTTGGGCCTCCCGCCACCAGCGGCCATCCCCCTCCTCGCCCCTGGAACCGGGGGGCACCTGACGGAGGACCCAAAGAAGGGGCAGAAAGGAAAGGGCGTTGGCCAGATAGGCCACCCCCACGCCGAAAAGGGCGATCAAAACCCCGGCCAGGGCTGGCCCCAATAGCCGGCTCAGGTTGAAACCGAAGGAGTTTAAGGCGATGGCCCCGGGGTAGCGGTCCCGGCCCGCCAGCTCCACGGTGAAGCTTTGGCGCACGGGAAGGTCCATGGCATTCAGGGCCCCATAGAGGAAGGCGAAGAGGAGCACGTGGCCGTAGCGCACCCACCCTGTGAGGATGAAAAGGGCCATGAGAAGGGCCAGGAGCATCATGCCCCCCTGGGTGAAGAGAAGGAGGTTCCGCTTGGGGTACCGGTCCGCTAAAACCCCAGCGGGAAGGGAGAAAAGCAAGGAGGGCAGGAACTGCAAGGCCACCACCAGCCCAAGCCGTTCGGCGCTC
Organism: Thermus altitudinis; assembly: GCF_022760835.1. GTDB lineage: Bacteria > Deinococcota > Deinococci > Deinococcales > Thermaceae > Thermus > Thermus altitudinis. The sequence goes on along the minus strand of NZ_JAKTNQ010000013.1, from coordinate 48,341 downwards.
CCCGTAAGGAGAAGAACCAGCCAGGCTTGGGCCGCCGCCTGCATCCAGGTGCCCATCTGGGAGGTGAAAAGGGCCAGCCAGTAGGCGCGGTAAAGGGGATCCCGGAGGAGGGCCAAGGCCAGCACCCCCCTATCCTAAGCCTGACTGACCGGTCATTATCAAGGCCCCCATCGCCACCCCCCTATACTTGAGGCATGTTCCAGCGCGGCCTAACCCTTTTCCGCCTCCTGGGGATCCCCATCCAACTGGACCTTTCCCTTCTCCTGATCCTGCCCCTTTTGGCCTTCCTCATTGGGAGCAACCTGCCCATCTACCTGGAGCTTTTTGGCCTGCCGCAAGACCCCAGCCTCCTCCAAGGCCCTTGGCCCTTTCTTCTGGGCCTTTTGGCCGCCTTGGGTCTTTTTTTCTCCGTGCTCCTGCACGAGCTCGGCCATGCCCTCACCGCCCGGCGCTTCGGCATTGAGACCAAGCGCATCACCCTCTGGCTTCTCGGAGGTGTGGCCCAGATGGAGCGCATCCCCCAAGAACCCAAAAAGGAGCTCTGGGTGGCCCTGGCAGGCCCAGGGGTGAGCTTCGCCCTGGCCCTTTTTTTCCGCATGGCCCGGGTAGAAACCGGGGCCTTGGGCTTTCTCACCCACTACCTAGCCCTGGTGAACCTGATGCTGGGGCTTTTCAACCTCCTCCCTGCCCTGCCCCTGGATGGGGGACGGGTCTACCGGGCGCTGTTGGCCTTCAGAAAACCCTACCTCCAGGCCACCCGGCAGGCCCTGGCCTTAAGCCAAGCGGTGGCCTGGGCCCTGGGGCTATTCGGTTTGGTGGTCTTCAATCCCTTCCTGGTCCTCATCGCTTTTTTCGTGTACATGGCCTCGAGGGCCGAGGTGGAAGCCACCCTCCTGGCCCAGGCGCTAAGTGGGCTCAAGGTCAAGGACCTCATGACCCCAGAACCCTTGGTCATCCCCCCCTCCCTTCCCGTCCAGGAGGTCTTGAGCCTGGCCTTGGTCCATAAGGTTTCCGGCTTCCCCGTGGTGGAGGAGGGGCGGGTTTTGGGGGTGGTGGGCCTCGAGGGCCTGGAGGGCGCCAACCCCCTGGCCCCAGTGGCCCACTACCTGAAGGAGCCCCTGGTCCTTTCCCCTGAGGAGGACGCCCTCACCGCCTTAGAACGCATGGCGGAACAGGGGTATGCCCGGGCCCTGGTGATGGCAGAGGACCGCCTCGTGGGCATCCTCAGCAAAACCGACCTCCTAAGGGCCTTCCAGGTGCGCATGCTGGGGCGTCCCTCACCTTGACAGGCGGAGGGCACTGGGGTAGGTTAGGGGCGCAAAAGCAGACGGGAGGTGACCATGAAGAGAATCCTTATCCTCATCGGCTTGGTGGTCCTAGGACTGGCCCTAGCCCAGAAACCCAAGGTGGTGATCGGCACGGGCAGCACCGGAGGGGTCTTCTTCTACTACGGTACCGCCCTGGCCGACATCCTGAACAAAGCGGGGGTGGCGGAGGCCCAGCCGGTGCAGACCGGCGGCTCCTACGACAACCTCCAGCTCCTGCGGGACCGCACCTCGGGCACCACCTATTACTGCGCCCTCACCACCACCGACTCCGCCTATGTGGCCTACACCGGGGAGGAGCCCCGCTTCAAGGACCGCCCCGCCAAGAGCCAACGGGTGCTCTTTTACATGTATCCTTCCTTCATCCACATCGTGACCACGGAAAAAAGTGGCATCAAGGTGGTGCAAGACCTTAGGGGCAAGCGGGTCTCCACCGGCCAGCCGGGCTCCAGCACGGAAAACCTGGCCCTTCTGGTCCTCCAGGGGGCCGGGGTCAAGCCGGAAACCTTCGCCAAGCGGGAGCGCCTGCCGGTGGCGGAAGGGGCCAAGGCCCTGGCCGAGGGCACCCTGGACGCCTTCTTCTGGGTGGGGGGTGTGCCCACCAGCTCCATCGTGGAGCTCTCCCAAACCCTGGCCCGCAAGGGGGACCGGATCTACCTGATCCCCATTGACCCCAAGAGCACCACCGCCCAGGTGGCCATGAAGAAGTTCCCGGGCTTGGTGGATCCTTACAAGGTGCCCAAAAACGTATACAACACCCGCACCGATGTGCCCGGGCTGGCCACGGGCAACATCGTGGTGTGCCCGGATAGCCTTCCCGCGGAAGCCGGCTACGCCATCATGAAGGCGGTCTTTGAGAACCTGGATACCCTGCGCACCGCCGTGGCCGCCGCCAAGGACACCAGCCTCGAGGCCACCGCCAAGCTCTACGGCAAACTCCCTATCCCCTTCCACCCGGGAGCCGAGCGGTACCTGAAGGAAAAAGGCCTCATCAAGTAGGCCATGAAACCGCCCGGGTGCCCTGGAACCCTCCAGGCCCCGGGCTTTTTTGGAGGAAGCTATGGAGCTGGAACACCCCCAAACCCCAGCCACCCCTTTATCCCGGTTCACCCACTGGATCCTGATCCTTGGAGCCCTTTATAGCCTCTATCTAGTCCTCCACCCCTTCACCCCCTTGGCCCGGGCGGAGATACCCATCCTGGACATCGTTCAGCTCCAGCGAAGCACCCACGTCCTCTTCCTCCTTTTGGGAGGCTATCTGGTTTCCTTCTACCTTCCCCGGAAGCGCACCTTTGGTTCTTGGGTTTATTTCCTTTTCACCCTCATCCCCCTTTACAACTTCCTCGTCCCCAGCGTCCCCGGGCTAAACCTGCCCTGGGAGGCTAAGGCGGTGGGCCTCCTCTACTGGGCAGTGGCGGCCTTGCCCGCCCTCCTCCCTGGTCTAAAGCGGCCCGCAGACCTCCTGGCCGTCCTCCTGGCCCTCTTTCCCACCCTCTACCAGCTCCGCTTCTTTGAGGAACTGGTCTACCGGGCCGTGCTTCCCGAACCCTGGGACATGGCCATGTCCTTCGGGCTCATCATGCTGGTCCTGGGCCTCGTCTACCGCCTTCTGGGCCCGGTGATGCCGGTTCTGGTCCTCTTCTTTTTCAGCTACAACCTCTACGCCGACCTCTTCCCCGGGGCCTTTAGGGGAAGCCGCCAAGGCATAGACCTCCTCCTGGGCAAGACCTATAACGAAACCGAGGCCGGCATCTACGGCCTCATCACCGGGGTTTCCGCCAAGTACCTGGTCTACTTCACCCTGCTTTCCGGCATGATCGGGGCCTTGGGTCTGGGAAAGGTGGTGGCCAACCTGGCCTTAGCCCTGGTGGGCAAGCACCCCGCCACCCCGGGGCGGGTCACGGGGTTGGCCAGCGTGTTCATGGGCATGTTCTCCGGATCGGGCGCCGCCGATACCCAGTTCGTGGCCGCCCTGACCAAACCCCTCTATGAAAGGGCCGGCTATGACCGCCTGGTGGCGGCGGGCTTGGTGGCCACCGCCGGCACCATCGCCCTCATCACTCCCCCGGTCATGGGCTCCATCGCCTTCATCATGGTGGAGATCCTCCAGATCCCCTACCTGAAGGTGATCGTCATGGCCTTGGGGCCGGCCCTGCTTTACCTGACCGCCGTTTTGGCCTTCAACGAGTTCTATTCCCGCAAGGCGGGCCTGCCTCCGGTGGGCGCTGAGCTGGGCATGAGCCGGAGGGCCTACGCCCTGCGCTATAGCACCCTCTTCTTGCCCATTCTGCTCATCATCGCCATGCTCTACCTGGGCTACGAGGTGCGCACCGCCGCCAGCCTGGCCCTCCTCTTCTTCATCCTCTTGACCTACCTGGACCCCACCCTGAGGCCCAAGGGGATAGCCCCCATCTTCCAAGGGCTAGCGGATGGCTTCCGCACCCTACTTCCCATCGGCACCGCGGTGACCGCCGCCAACCTCATCTTCGCCATGATGGTGATAAGCGGCCTTCCCTCCAAGTTCAGCCAGCTTTTGCAACAGGTCTCCGGGGAAAGCCTGCTGCTCGCCACCCTCATCACCGCCATCTTCAGCCTGGTGCTGGGCATGGGGGTACCCCCCACGGCCACCTACGTGCTCACCTCGGCCCTCACCGCCCCCGCCATCATCGCCCTGGCTAAGCAAAACGGCATCCCCGACTCCGCCGCCCTCCTCGCCACCCACATGTTCCTCTTCTACTATGCGGTCCTGGCGGATGTAACCCCGCCCGTGGCCCTCTCCGCCTACGCGGCCAGCAGCGTCTTCGGCACCAACCCCCTGATCACCGGGGTCTACGCCGCCCGGGTAGCCCTTTCCAAGTACCTGGTGGGATTTTTCTTCCTCCTCTCCTACTCGGGCACCGCGCTGCTCATCATCCCTGTTCTGGAAAACTCCCCCCCAGGGGAGGCGTGGCCTTTGGTTCTGGAGCGCTTCCTCTCTGTAGCCGCAGGCATCGTCTACCTGTCTGCCTCCGCAGCGGGTTACACCCGCAGGCCCTTGAAGCGCTGGGAGGCCTGGGCTTTGGGCATTCTGGCCGTATTGCTCTTTGTGCCCTACGGGCTTCTCAACCTGGTGGCCTTCCTCCTGGGGCTTCCCTTCTTCCGCAAAGGGTTGACGGGAGCGCGCAAAGAGGCTTAGCGTAAGACCGAAGGCAAGGAGGTAGAACGATGAAAAGAATCCTCTTGGTCCTTTTGGCCTTGGCGGGCCTGGCCCTGGCCCAAAAACCCAAGGTGGTGGTGGCCACAGGCGGCGTGGGGGGCGTGTACTTCTACTATGGCACCACCCTGGCGGAGATCTGGAACAAGGCCGGGGTGGCCGAGGCCCAGGCCATCCAGACGGCAGCCTCCATAGACAATCTGCTTCTTTTGGAAAACCGCACCGGCGGAGGAACCTACTACTGCGCCACCGTGTTGCCGGACTCCGCTTATCTGGCCTACACCGGGCAGCACGACCGCTTTAAGGACAAACCCGCGAAAAACGTCCGCATCCTCTTCGCCATGTACCCCAACTTTTTGCACATCGTCACCCGGGAGGGCACCGGCATCCGGGTGGTGCAGGACCTAAAGGGCAAGCGGGTATCCACCGGGGCCCCGGGCTCGGGGACCGAGGTGGAGGCCCTACTGGTACTGCAGGCGGCGGGGCTATCCCCCAAGGACTTCGCCAAGCAGGAACGCCTAGGGGCCCAGGAGAGCGCCAATGCCCTCTCTGAGGGCAACATCGACGCCTTCTTCTGGTCGGGGGGCCTGCCCACGGGGGCCATCACCGAGCTTGCGGCCTCCTTGGCCCGGAAAGGGCAACGAATCCACCTGGTGCCCCTAGACCCCAAGAGCACCGTGGTCCAGACCTTCCAGAAGCGTTTCCCCGGCCTTGCCGGCCCCGGGTTGATCCCCAAGGCCATCTATGGTACCCGGGCCGACACCCCCACCCTCACCTTCTGGAACCTCTTCGTCTGTCCGCAAAGCCTGCCTGAGGAGGCTGCGTATGCCCTCACCAAGGCCACCTTTGAAAACCTGGCCACCCTACGCCAGGCGGTGGCCGCCGCCCGGGATACCAGCCTGGAAAACGCCGTGCGCTTCGTGGGAGGTACCATCCCCTACCACGAGGGGGCCCTGCGGTACTTCCGGGAAGCCGGGGCCTTGAAGTAGGGCCGTGAAACCCGCTCCCTTCCCCACCAAGCTGGCCCAGCTCCCGAGGAGCTGGGCTTTTTGGTCGGCCCTGGTCCTCCTGGCCCTGGTGCGGGTGGTGGCGGTGGAAGAGGGGACCAAAAGGCGGTATCTGCTCCTCACCCCCTGGGAAAAGGGGCAGGTGGAGTTCGTGAACACGGTCACGGGGAAACCCGTCCTTGTGGAGTTTCACCCGCTTTGGGCCTTCCAGGGCTTCCAGGTCTACACCGACCCGGAAACGGAAGCCTACTATACCGCCGGGGAATACCCCTGGAACCAGGCCCTGGCCAAGGAGCGGCGGAAGGTCCTGGCCTACTGCTCCGAGGTGGGCCTGGCCTTGAAGCTAGGGGACACCTGGTTCCGGGTGCAAAAGGGATGCCTGCGGCTACGCCTCCTCTGGCCCCCTTAATCCCCTGGCTAGCGGATCACCTGGGGTACCACGCGCACGGTGAAGGTGCGGCCTTGGCGCCAGACCTCGAGGCTCACCGCCTCCCCCGGCTTCTTGCTGTAAAGAACCCGCCGGAGCTGGGCGATGGAGGCTAAGGGCACGCCGTCCGCCTTGAGGAGGACGTCCCCATCCACCCCCACCTGGAGGGTCTCCCCCGTGGGGAGTTGCAGGTAGGCAAAGCGGCTTGGAGCCCTCAGGCCCGCCCGGGCGGCGGGGCTATTGCGCTCCACCTCCTGCACCATGAGGCCCGAGGCGGGAAGCCCGTACTGCTGGCGCAACCTCTCGGGGTAGACGGAGAGGGGAATGAGGGAAACGCCAAGGCGAGGCCGGTTCCTAATGATCTCCTCCGCAGTCAGGGTCTTCCCCGCCTTGAGCTCCGGCAGGTACTGCTTCACCAGGTTGATGGGCAGGGCAAACCCCACGCCAGCGAACTGGGCGGCCCCAAACTGGCCCGTGGGGGTGAGGATGGCGGTATTGATGCCGATCACCTCCCCCCGGGAGTTGAGAAGGGGCCCCCCGGAGTTGCCAGGGTTGATGGCGGCATCCGTCTGGATCACCTGGGGCACCAGGCCCGACTCATCCCCGATGGCCCCGGGGTTCTCCCGGATGGCGGAGACGATCCCCTGGGTCACGGTGAACTCCAGGCCGAAGGGATTCCCCATGGCGATGGCCTTCTGCCCCACCCGGATGCGGTCGGAGTCCCCAAGCGGCAAGGGTACCAGCTTTTCCTTGGGCGCCTCCACCTTGAGGAGGGCCACATCCAAAGGGGGGGCTGCCCCCACCAGCCGGGCCCGGTACTCGCCCGGGTCGTTGTGGAACTTCACCGTGATGCGGCTTGCCCCCTCCACCACGTGGTAGTTGGTGAGGATATAGCCCTCCTTGTCAATGACAAAGCCCGAACCCGCTCCTTCCTGGGGAGGCATCTGCAAGAAGGGGGCGAAGAACTCAAAGCCCGGGGGCAGCTGGACGCTTTGCGGACGGGTCACCACCCCCACGTAGACCACCCCGTCCCCGTACCTTTCCACGATCTCCACCGTGTTGCGCTCGTATTCCAAAAGCCCGGCATCGGAAGGCGGTGGGGACTGGGTACGCTGGGTCTGGCCGTTGCTTAACCCCCACCAAAGCACCGCCCCCGCCATCAGGGCAAGGACCAAAAAGCCCAAGAAGGACCGGCTGAGGTTCATGCACCACCTCCTGGTCCCACCTTACGCCTTTGCGGTTAGGCCCAGATTAGACGAAGACCACGGTTTTGTTGCCGTGGACCAGGATGCGGTCTTCCAGGTGCCAGCGCACCGCCCGGGCCAAGACCGTGCGTTCCAGCTCCTGTCCCAGCCGGCGCATCTCCGCCACCGTGTGGCGGTGGGATACCCGCACCACGTCCTGCTCAATGATGGGCCCTTGATCCAGCTCCTCGGTGACGTAGTGGGCCGTGGCCCCGATGAGCTTAACCCCCCGCTCATGGGCCTGGCGGTAGGGGTCGGCCCCGGCAAAGGCCGGCAGGAAGGAATGGTGGATGTTGATGATGCCCATGGGGTAGCGGGCCACAAACCGGGGGGAGAGGATCTGCATGTAGCGGGCCAGGACCACAAGCTCTACCCCTTCCTCCTCTAGGAGGGCCAGGATCCTCTCCTCGGCTTCCTCCTTCTGCCCCTTTTCCACGGGCACATGGTGGTAAGGGATACCGAAGCGCTCCACCTCCTCCTGGTGATGGGGATGGTTGGAGACCACCATCCGGAGGTCCATGGAAAGCTCCCCTACCCGGTAGCGCCAAAGGAGTTCCAAAAGGGCGTGGGCGGGCCGGGAAACCAAGATGGCCACCCGTTTCCTTTCCGAAGCGTAGGCCAAGCGCCACTCCATCTGAAAGCGGCTGGCCACCACGTCCTGGAAGGCCCGCTCCAAAGCGGGGCGGGAGAGGTCCAGGTGGGGGGTGGTGAAGGCCAGGCGCATGAAGAAGGTGCCGCCTTCCGGGTCGGTGGAATACTGCTGCAGATCCGTGATGTTGGCCCCGTGGGCGTAGAGGAACCCGGACACGGCAGCCACGATGCCGGGCCGGTCCGGGCAGGTGATGAGGAGCCGCGCCTCTTCCATAGGGGCTACTATATCCCCATGGACTGGCGGACCACCGACCTTGCGGACGCCCACCTCGAGGCGGAAACCCTGCCCATGGTCTTCAAGAGCTTTGGCGGAAGGGCCCGCTTTCAAGGGCGGGTACGCACCCTCAAGGTGTTCCAGGACAACGCCTTGGTGCGCAGGATGTTGGCGGAGGAAGGAGCCGGCCAGGTGCTGGTGGTGGATGGGGGAGGCTCCTTGAAAACCGCCCTTTTGGGCGGCAACCTGGCCCGGCTAGCCTGGCAAAGGGGTTGGGCCGGGGTGGTGGTGCACGGGGCGGTGCGGGATGTGGAGGAGCTCCGGGAGGTGCCCCTGGGCATCCTGGCCCTGGCGGCCACCCCCAGGAAAAGCGCCAAGGAGGGGCTGGGAGAAGTGGATATACCCCTTAGCCTCCCTTGGGCCACGGTTTTTCCGGGAAGCTTTCTTCTAGCAGACGAGGACGGGATCCTTCTCCTGCCCTCGCCCCCTGGCGGCGGCCAAAGCGCCGGATGAGGTCCTCCTCCCTAAGGGCCAAAAGGGTGGGGCGGCCATGGGGGCAGACCCAGGGGGTTTCGCACCCTAAGAGGGCGTCCAAAAGGGCCTGGCCCTCCGCCTGGGATAGGGGATGCCCCGCCTTCACTGCCGGCAGGCAGGCCAAGCGGGCTAAGAGTTCCCTTAGGCTCCTCCCCTCCCCCCCCAAGACCTCCTTGAAGGCCTCGGCCAGGAGAAGGGGGTAGGGGTGGAGGAAGGAAGGAGCCATAAGGAGCCGCACCCTCCCAGGACCAAAGGCCTGAAAGGCAAAGAAAGCCATCAAGGCCTCCCCTCTTTCCTCTAAAAGGGCCTCCTCGGCTGGGGAAAGCTCCACCAGCACCGGGTAGGGAAGCTCCTTTAGTCCTTCTTCCCTAAGACGCCTTTGAAACTCCTCGTAAATCACCCGCTCATGGGCGGCATGCTGGTCCACCACGTAGAGGGTATCCCCCGCCTCCGCCAGAAGGTAGCTCTCCCTAAACTGCCCCAGGTAGCGGAGGCGGGGAAGCCCTGAGGGCGTGGGCGGACTCAGGGGCCCCAGGGGCCTGGGCTCGGGAAGGCTTCGGGCCAGGTTTTGGCTTTGGAAGGCCTGGCGCAGGCTTTCCTCCAAGAAGGCCTCCACCTCCTGGGAAACCTCCACCTCCTCCTTCCGGGCATCCAACCGCAGGCGGAAGGCCCCTAGGGGCAGGGTGAGGTTCAAGACCCCCACGGGGAAATGCCCCTCCGGCAAAAGCTCCCGGTAGGCCCGGCGCACCACCTTCAGGAGCCTTTGGGGCCAGGCCACAGGGCGGCCGTTGATGGCAAGAAAGAGAAGGTCGGGCCGGGTGCGGGAGGCCTGGGGCCCGGAAAGAAGCCCTTCCAGACGAAGGCTGCCAGCCTCTCCCTCCAAGTGGAGAAGCCTTTCCGCCAAAACCCGGCCAAAGGCCAGCCGGGCCGCCTCCTTAAGCCCCGCCCCGGGGAAGAGGAGCCGGGCCTCCCCCTCGGCGAAGAAGGCCAGGGAAAGCCAAGGATAGTGAAGGAGGTAGCGCCTTAAAAGCTCCCCCACCTCCTGCTCCGAGCCCCTCCCCGAAAGGCCCACCACCTCCACCCGGGTCCCCGGGGGGGCAGGCGCCTCCTTAAGCTCCACCCGGTCCCCCTGGGCCAGGAGCAGCCCCCCACCCACCTGGAGGCGGGGCCGGGAACGGATGCGCAGGAGGGCCGCCTGCCTTAGGGCATAAAGGGCCTGGCCGCGGAAGCCCAAGGTGGTGATCCTCTCCGGGTCCTTGAGCTTGCTGGTGGCAAAGGGCTCCACCGCCAGGGGAAGCTCGGCGAAGGGAATGCCCTCCCCGTCATCCTCCACCACGATCCTTTCCCCTCCGCCAAAAAGCTCCACCCGCACCCTTCTGGCCCCTGCGTCCAGGGCGTTTTCCAAGAGTTCCCGCACCGCATCCCTAAGGGAAAAGACCACCTCGCCCCAGGCCAGAAGCCCCCGGAGCTCCTCGGGAAGGATGCGGATCACCCCTTCATGGTATCCAAAGGGGTGCCTAGGGCCAAGGCCTTTAGCTCATGGAGAAGGCGGAGGGCCTCGAGGGGGGTGAGGCTATTGGGGTCCAGGGCCAAAAGCCTTTCCAACACCGCCTCGGCCACCCCCTCCCTCCGGGCGGCCATGGCCAGGAGGAGGGCCTTGGCCCTTTCCACCACCTCCCAAGGGAGCCCCGCCATGCGGGCCACCTCCACCCCGTAGCTCTTGGAGGCGGGGCCGGGGAGGACCTGGTGGTAAAAGACCAAGCCCCCTTCCTCCTCCTTGGCGGCCACGTGCAGGTTCTTCAGCCGGGGCAGGGGCAGGGCGGTGAGCTCAAAGTAATGGGTGGCGAAAAGGGTGTAGCAGCGCCTTGCGTGCAGGGCCTCGGCCACGGCGGTGGCGATGGCCACCCCGTCCAAGGAACTCGTCCCCCTCCCCACCTCGTCCAGGAGGACCAGGCTGTTTTCCGTAGCCTCCTTTAGGATTAAGGCCACCTCCTCCATCTCCACCATGAAGGTGCTCCGGCCTCCCGCCAGGTCGTCGGAGGCCCCGATGCGGGTGAGGATGCGGTCAAAGAGGGGAAGGGTGGCCTCCTCTGCGGGCACAAAGCTGCCGATCTGGGCCAGAAGGGCGATGAGGGCCGTCTGGCGCAGGTAGGTGCTCTTCCCCGCCATGTTGGGCCCGGTGACCAGGACCAGCTCGTGGGCCATCTCCAGGTCGTTGGGAACAAAGCCCGTGCGCCTTTCCACCACCGGGTGCCGCCCCCCCCGGATGCGCAGATGCTCCGCAAAACGGGGCCGGGTGTAGCCCTGGCGCACCGCCACCTCCGCCAAGGCGGCGTAGACGTCCAGCTCCGCCAGGACCCGGGCCGCTTCCCTGAGGGCCTCGGCCTCCCCCTTGGCCTTTTCCCTAAGCTCCAGAAAGGCTTCCTCCTCCCGGCGGCGGATCTGGGCCTCGAGGCGGTAAAGCTCCCTTTCCCGCTCCTTGATCTCCGGCAGGGTGTAGCGCTGCCGGTCCTTGAGGGTCTGGATGGCCTTGTACTCGGGGGGAACCCGTTCGTAATAGGGCCGGGTCACCTCCAGGTAGTATCCGAAGACCGCGTTGTACCCCACCTTAAGGGTGGGAACACCGGTTCTCGCCTTCTCCCTCTCCTCCAGCTCCAGAAAATAGGCCACCCCCTCCCGCTGAGCCTGGCGCAGAGCGTCCAGGTGGGGGTCATAGCCCTCGCGGATAAGCCCCCCCTCGGAAAGCTTTAGGGGAGGATCCTCCACCAACGCGGCCTTGAGCTCCTCCAGAAGGGGCGTCAGGTCCGGCAAGACCACCTCCTCCCCAAGAAGGGCGGCGATCTCCGGAAGGATCTCCAGGCTGCGCCGCAAAGACCCCAGGTCCCGGGGGCTTGCCCGCCCCAGCTCCAGCCGGGTGGCGAGCCGCTCCAGGTCCGCCATGCGGAAGAGGAGCCTCCTTATCCCTTCCCGCAAGGCCCCTTCCCGCACGAACCGCTCCACCCGGTCCAGGCGGGCCTCTATGGCCCCCCTCTCCACCAAGGGGTGGCGCAACCAGCTGTGGAGAAGCCTGCGGCCAAAGGCGGTGCGGGTCTCGTCCAACACGCCAAAAAGGGTGTCCTGCCCCCGGATGGGCTCAAAGACCTCGAGGGCCCTTAAGGTAGCCTCCGGCAAGCGCATGAAGGCCCCAGGGTCATAGAGGCGAAAGGGCCTGGGGGAGAACCCTTCCCCTTGTGTCCAGCGGGCGTACCAAAGGAGCGCCCCCTGGACCCGGCGCAGGGCCAAGGGCCCCTCGCCCACGGGATCGAAGGGGGCCTCCGAGAGCATCACCGGAAAACGCTTCTGAAACTCCTCCACAAACGCCCCGTTCTCCCGTAACTCCGGCGCCAAAAGCACCTCCGCGGGCCGGTGGCGAAAGAGCTCGTCGTAGAGGGCGCTTTTGCTCTTAAGAACCGTCCCCTTAAACTCCCCCGTGGACACGTCCAAAAAGGCCACCCCAAACCCGTCCCCTGTGGCCACGGCCGCCAGGTAGTTGGCCTCCTTAGGCAGAAGGGCCTCCTGCACCAAGGTGCCCGGGGTGAGGAGCTGGGTCACCTCCCGCCTTACCAGGCCCTCCGCCTCCTCCGCGGGCTCCACCTGGTCGGCCACGGCTAGGCGGAAACCCATCCTAAGGAGCCTTTCCGCATACGCGTCAAAGGCCCGGATGGGAATCCCCGCCATGGGGGTGGTGAAGTCCTTGCTGGACTTGTGGGTCAGGGCCAGGCCCAAGGCCCGGGCCAGCCTTTCGGCATCCTCTCCGAAGCACTCGTAGAAATCCCCCACCTGGAAGAGGAGGAGGTATTCGGGGTACCGGTCCCTTAGCTCCACATATTGTTGGAGAAGGGGGGGAAGGGGGCCTGGACCCTCGCCCTTCAGCATAACCCTCATCATAAGCTTCCTATACCCCGGTACATACCTTTTCCCCTCGTCCCATGCCCAAGGGCTAAACGGCAGCCTACCCTAACTTGACATCGGTAGGGTGTGCTGGTTAGCATAAAAATCCAAGGGACAAAAGTCCTAAAGGGGAGGTCAGGTTATGCAGAACCTTAACCGGCGCACCACTTTGAAGCTCATGGGTATGGGCGCAGCCCTTTTGGCTGCAGGCGGGCGTGGCTGGGCCCAACAAGCCCCCACCGCGGACCAACTGGTTAAGGGGAAACACCCCAAGCTCATCGTCCTTTCCCAGCGCCCGGTGGTCATGGAAACCCCTTATGACCTCTTGGTCAGCCAACCGGAAAAGACGCCCAAGGAGATCCTTTTCATCCGCAACAACGTGGACCTTCCCGGTTATAACACGGTGGAGGGGGCCAGCGCCCAGGGCTGGAAGGTGGAGATAGGGGGGCTGGTGGACAAACCCTTCAGCTTTGAGGTGAGCGAGCTCTTCGCCCTACCCCAGGCCGAGGTCACCATGGTCCTCCAGTGCTCGGGCAACGGGCGCACCCTCTATGACCCCCGCCCCTCCGGCAACCCCTGGCAACGGGGTGGGGTGGGCAACGTCACCTTCCGCGGCGTGCGCCTAAAGGATTTCCTGGCGGCCAAAGGGGTGAAGCCAAGCGAGAAGGCCCTCTTCATCACCGCCCACGCCAGCCGCCAAGGCAATGCCCCCGAGTTCGTGCGCAGCGTGCCCATCCACGCCCTGGAACACGCCCTCCTGGCCCTCTCCATGAATGGGGAACCCCTGCCGGCGGTGCACGGAGGGCCCGTGCGCCTGGTCTTCCCGGGCTACTTTGGCGTGAACAATGTGAAGTGGGTGGAGAAGATCGAGTTCACCGAGGGGGAGAACACCACCGCCGAGCAGGTGCCCCGCTACCGGGTGCCCGTAATCCCCAACACCCACCTCCCCTTCCTGCCCCAGGAACCCGGCCAGCGCTACCCCTACAATCTCCAAAACTCCCGTCCCAACTGGCTGGTCACCCTGAATAGCCTCATCTTTGCCCCCCTCGAGGGCCAGACGGTGGAAGGCCCTTACGTGCGGGTGGAGGGGGTGGCCTTCAACGACGGGATTGTCCCCATCGTGAGCGTGGAGGTTTCCACCAACGGAGGGCGCACCTGGCACCAGGCGCAGCTGGCCACCCAGGGGAAAACCTTTGCCTGGGTCCGCTGGCGGGCCACCCTCTACCTGCGCCCTGGGCAGCACGAGATCATGGCCCGGGCTTGGGACGCCGCCGGCCGCAGCCAGCCCCTGGATGGCAACATCGCCTGGAACGAGCGGGGCTACGAGTATAGCGGTGTGATGCGGGTGAAGTTCACCGTGGCCTGATATGCCTTGGCCCCTGGCCTCTGGCCAGGGGCTCTTTAGGCCTGGAAGATGTACCCACCGGGGGTAATATGCGAAGGCTAGAAAAGGGCTTTCTTCCTTGGATGGCATTGGCCTTAGGGCTTTTGGGCTACCTGGCGTTTGGGCAGTACACCCTACCGGAAGGACCGGGGAAGGACCTGGTTCTGGGCAAATGCCAAACCTGCCACGACATCGGTTTCGTTGCCCGGGAAAGGCTTTCCCGGGACCGCTGGGACGGGATCATAGACGAGATGGTGCTCCGGGGCCTAAAGCTCACCTCCGAAGAGAGGGGCGCCATCCTGGACTACCTGGCCACCTACCTGGGCACCGAACCCCCACCGGCTCCGCCCCAGGTCCAAGCCTCCCCTGCCCCCAAGACCGGGGCCCAGGTCTACACCAACTGCGCTGGGTGCCACGGACCCCAAGGGGAGGGCAATCCACCCAACTTCCCTCCCCTCAAGGGGCACGTGGCGAGCCTCCTAGGGGCGGAGGGGGGCCGAAGCTACCTTCTTCTAGCCGTACTGTACGGGGTGCAAGGGACCATCCGCATAGGGGGCAAGGAGTATGGCGGCCTTATGCCGGGGTTTAGCTGGCTTTCCGACGAGGAGATTGCCCTGGTGCTGAACCACCTGGCGGAATGGGGAGCCCCCAAGGACTTCAAAGCCTACACCCCGGATGAGGTTAAGGCTGCCCGGGCCAAGGGACTCACCCCAGAAGAGGTCTTGAAACTTAGGCAAGGGCTAAAGTTGCCATGACGGGAAAGGTAATCTCCCTCCACCTGGGCCTGGGCTCGGGTTTACCCAAGCCCCAGGTGGAAAGCTTGGAGCTCCTTGCCGGTTTCGGCGCCAAAGGGGACCGGCACGCGGGCAAAGACCCCGAGCGGGCGGTGTTGGTGGCGGGGCTTCCCGCCTACGAGAGGGCTAGGGAAGCGGGGATTGAGCTCCCCTTTGGGGCCTTAGGGGAGAACCTCCTCCTGGACCTGGATCCCCATGCCCTTCCCCCAGGTGCCCGGCTGAGGGTGGGGGAGGCCCTTTTGGCGTTCTCCTATGTGTGTACGGTCTGCTCCAGCCTTTCCCAGTTTGACCTCCGGCTCCCCAAACTCCTCTATGGGGGCCGGGGCCTCTATGCCCGGGTCCTCGAGGGGGGCTGGGTACGGGTGGGCGACCCCGTCTGGGTTCTGGTTGCCGTCTAGCTGGGACAAGGCCCTGGGGGCCCGAGGAAACCCCTCGGGCCCCGTATGGCCAGGAAAACCCTTACACCGTCACCGGAACCGCAAAGGGCCAGTAGGCCGGCCTTTCCCCCTTGGGCTCGTTTAGGACCTCAATCCGGCCCTCTATGCCCGCCTCCACCTCCTTGAGTTCCCTCAAGTAATCCATGAAGCTTTCCGCGTCGCTGAACCCCGTGTCCACCCTATAGCCTTGGGCCTCCTTGAGCACGGTGAAGCCGTCCCCACCAGCCGCGATGAAGTTGTTCACCACCACCCGGTAGGTGGCCTCGAGGTCCAGGGGCACATACCCCTTCTCCGTCTTCACCTCCACCCGCACCACCCGGTCGCCCACGGGGCGGGAGAGGTCAAAGGCGTAGCGCAGGCCGGAAACCTGGAGGAAGCGGCCTGCCGTCTGCTCCCACTGGGAAACCCCGTTCTCCAACGCCGCCTTGATCTCCTTGCCCTTTAGGTCCATCACCACCAGGGTATTGCCGAAGGGCAGGACCTCGTAGACCTTTCCCACGGTGATGGGACCCTTGGGAATGGAAGCCCGGATCCCCCCGCCGTTTTGCAGGGCGATCTGCACCCCCGCATTCCGCGTCTTCCACACCATGCCGTCGGCGATCAGGTTCCCCAGGTTGCTCTCCCGCCTCCGCACGATGGCCCTTTCCCCGATGAGGTCCACCTTGGCCTGGGCGATCACCTGCCCCATCAGGGCTAGAACGGGCTGGGCGTAGGCCAAGAGGGCCTCCTTGGCGAAGAAGTCTTCCGGGGCCACCTCGGGGGTCATGAGGAAGGGTTCCCCCTTGTAGGCCAGAACCTCCCCCTTGGCGTCAAAGGTCACCTCCAACAGGCCCACCACCTTGCCCCACTCCCAGGCCTGGACCACCAGCACGTCCTTGCCCTCAGGGTTCTTCACCACCGTGGGGTAGGGCCCCGCCGGGGCGAGCTCCTTGTGGGGGAAGCTACCCAACAGGGTGTGGGAGTGCCCGCCCACGATCACCTGCACCCCCACAAGCCTCCGGGCCAGCTTCAGGTCCTCCCCGTAGCCCAGGTGGGAAAGGACCACGATCTTGTTGACCCCCTTTTGCAAAAGCTCGTACACCGCCTTCTGGGCGGACTCATAGGGGTCCAGGAAGTCCACGGTGGGCCCGGGGTTGGCGATCTCCCGGGTAGCGGGAGTGGTGAGGCCGACCACCCCCACCTTCTCCCCCCCCACCAGGACCACGGCATAGGGGGCAAACAACCCCTTCAGCCGGGGCTCCCGCTCCACCCCCACGTTGGCGGACACCACCTTGAACCGGGCTCCCCGCAAGAACTCCGCCAAGGGGCCAGGCCCTAGGTCAAACTCGTGGTTGCCCAGGGCCATCACCCGGTAGAGGGCCCGGTGCATGAAATACCGGTCCGCCAGGCCCCGGTACTGGTTGAAATAGAGGGTACCTTGGAAGACATCCCCCGCATCCAGGAAAAGGAGGTTCTTCCGAGCCGCCCTTAGGCGGTCAAAGAAGGCGATGCGCTGGGCCACCCCCCCCACCTGCACCTTCTTGCCGGAAAGGGTAAGCTCCATGGGCTCCAGGTGGGCATGGGTGTCGTTGGTGTGCACCAGGGTGAGGGTAAACCCCCCCTGGGCCCGCCCCAGGCCCAAGCCCGCCAAGCCTAAAGCCGCTCCCGCCTTCAATACTTCACGCCGTTTATACATACCCGACCTCCAGGCCTTAGTCTACCCAAAGCCCGGTCAGGGGACGGTCAAGAACCCAAGGCCCCCACAGACTTTCGCGGTGACACCACAACCCTTGACAACATGCACAAGATGGCTGTACACTTCGCACAATCTGCTGGGGAGAAGAGCGGCAAACCCGGCCTCGGCAGGTCAAGGAGGCAAGAAATGGCTTACACCAAGGCAGAAATCCTCAAAGCGCTCAAGGCGGAGAAGGTGAAGTTCCTGAGGCTCCAGATCACCGACATCCTGGGGGTGGTCAAGAACGTGGAGGTCCCCGAGTCCCAGTTTGAGAAGGCCCTGGACGGGGAGATCATGTTTGACGGCTCCTCCATTGAGGGCTTCACCCGGATTGAGGAATCGGACATGCTCCTCAAGCCCGACTACAACACCTTCGTCATCCTGCCCGACAGCCTGGAAGACCCCGCCCGCGGCCGGGTGGCCCGGCTCATCTGCGACGTGGCCTACCCCGACGGCCGCCCCTTTGAGGGAGACCCGCGGTACGTGTTGAAGCGCCAGGTGGAACGGCTGCAAAAGCTGGGCTTTGACAACATGTATGTGGGCCCCGAGCCGGAGTTCTTCCTCTTCCTGCGCACCCCTGAGGGCCTGCCCACGGTGGAAACCCACGACCGGGCGGGCTACTTTGACCTAGCCCCCATTGACAAGGGCGAGGAAGCCCGGCGGGACATGGTGAACGTCCTGGTGGCCATGGGCTTTGAGATTGAGGCCTCCCACCACGAGGTGGCCCCCGGCCAGCACGAGATTGACTTCAAATACGGGGAGGCCCTCACCACCGCCGACAACATCGCCACCTTCAAGTGGGTGGTGAAGCGGATAGCCCTAAACCACGGCCTCCACGCCACCTTCCTGCCCAAGCCCATCAAGGGGATTAACGGCAGCGGCATGCACACCCACCTCTCCCTCTTCAAAGGTGGGGAAAACGCCTTCTATGACCCCAAGGCCGAGTACCAGCTTTCCCAGACCGCCCTCCACTTCATCGCCGGGCTTCTGGAGCACGCCGAGGGCATGGTGGCCATCACCAACCCCCTGGTGAACTCCTACAAGCGCCTCACCCCCGGGTACGAGGCCCCCACCAACATCGCCTGGTCGGCGGCCAACCGCTCGGCCATGATCCGCGTGCCCGCCCGCCGGGGCGTGGGCACCCGGGCGGAGCTCAGGATGCCCGACCCCTCCGCCAACCCCTACCTGGCCCTGGCGGTCATGGCCGCTGCCGCCATAGACGGGATGGAGCGCAAGCTCCTCCCCCCACCCCCCATCCAACGCAACATCTACCAGATGAGCGTGCGGGAGAGGCGCAAGCACAAGATCCGCGAGCTTCCCGGGACCCTAAGGGAGGCCCTCGAGGCCCTGAGGAAGGACCCCGTGATCCAGGAGGCTTTGGGGGAACACATCTACACCCACTTCCTCCAGGCCAAGCAGATGGAGTGGGACGACTACCGGGTCACGGTCCACCAGTGGGAGCTGGACCAGTACCTGGCCACGTACTAAGGGTGGGTATTAGGCCCCTCCCCCTGGGAGGGGGAGGGGCTGACCCGTGGGTCAGGCATAAACTTACGAGGGGGCATTGACAAGAACCGGTACCCCCCCCTTAGAATGGGGCCGCAACGCGAACGCGTGCTCTTGAGGAGGTGCGTATGAGGAAAATCGGCTTGCTGGTAGCAGGTGTGGCCGCCCTGGGCATGGCCCTGGGCCAGGCCAACGTCATCAAGATCGCCACCCAGTCTCCCCTTTCCGGCCCCCAGGCCGCCCTGGGCGAACAGATCAAGCTGGGGGCGGAGCTGGCCATTGAGGAGGCCAAGGCCAAGTTCAAAGCCTTGGGCTTCGACCTGGTCCTGGTCCCCTACGACGACCAGGCCAACCCCGACGTGGGCGTGGCCAACGCCAACCGCATCATCAACGATCCCGACATCCTGGGCGTGGTGGGCCACCTGAACTCCGGCGTGGCCATCCCCTCCAGCGAGGTGTACGCCCGGGTGAACCTGGTCATGGTCTCCCCCGCCAACACCAACCCCCGGGTCACGGACCGCAAGCTCCCCAACGTGAACCGTATCTGTGGGCGGGACGACGTCCAGGGTCCGGTGGGGGCGGAGTACGCCTTCAACAACCTGAAGGTGAAAAACGTCTTCATCATCCACGACAAGACCGCTTACGGCCAGGGCCTGGCAGAGGAGTTCAAGAAGCGCCTCGAGGCCCTGGGCGGCAAGGCCGTGGCCTTCGTGGGCACCGAGGAGACCTCCAACTTCGTGCCCATCATCAACCAGATCCGTGGGGCCCGGCCCGTGCCCGAGCTCATCTACTTCGGGGGCATCTACAGCCAGATTGGCCCCTTTGTGAAGCAGCTGCGCGAGCGGGGCCTCAAAACCCGGCTCATGGGCGGGGACGGGCTTGACTCCAGCGAGTTCGTGCGCCTGGCGGGTAAGGAGAACGCCGCCGGCACCTTCTACACCACGGTGGCCGGCCCCGTTTCCGCCTTCCCCAAGGCCAAGGCGGTGGCCCAGCGCTTCAAGCAGAAGTTCGGCAAGGACCTGGAGGGCTTTGGCATCTACGCCTACGACTCCGCCAACGTGATCCTGGCCGGGCTGGAAGCCGCCATCAAGGCTGCGGGCGGCAAGAAGCCCACCCGGGAGCAGGTGGCCCAGGCGGTGCGCCAGGTGAAGATGGAAGGCCTCACCGGCACCATTGAGTTTGACGACAAGGGCGACAACAAGAAGGCCAAGTACTTCATCATGCAGGTGGCCTCCACCGGCAAGTGGGACGACAACAAGCTGATCCGGGTCATTGAGATGGCCGCCCCAGGCGCCAGGTAAACGGGGATGCCAACCCAAGGGGGTGGCCTTAAGGCCACCCCCTTGGCCCGGAGAAAGGAGGCACCTTGCTGGAGCACATCCTAGCCCTACTGCCCCAGGTGATCTTTGACGGGCTCATCCTGGGCTTCGTCTACGCCATGGTGGCCTTGGGGTACACCATGGTCTACGGCGTCTTGGAACTCATCAACTTCGCCCACTCCGAGATCTTCATGATCGGGGCGGTGGTGGGGGTGGAGGTCTTCCGCTATCTGGCGCCCCACGTGGGTAACGGTTTCCTCCTGCTCCTCATAGCCGTGCTCCTGGGCGGGGTGGTGGCCGGGATCACCGCCATCTTGGTGGAACGCTTCGCCTACCGCCCCTTGCGGGCCCGGGGCACCACCAACCGCCTGGTCCCCCTCATCACCGCCATCGGGGTTTCCTTCATCCTCCAGGACCTGGTGCGCCTGGTGGAAGGCCTTTGGCACAACGAGTTCTTCCTGCGCATGCGCACCGTGGAGGACCTCGAGGGCTCCGTGGAGCTCTTCGGCGGGGCCATCTTTGCCCAGACCAAGTCCTTTATCCTCATGGGGGTGTCCATCCTCATGCTGGTGGGCCTCACCTACCTGGTGAACCGCACCAAACTGGGGGTGGCCATCCGCGCCGTGGCCCAGGACCTCCACACCGCAAGCCTCATGGGCATAGACCCGGACCGCATCATCTCCCGCACCTTTCTCATCGGAGGTTCTTTGGGCGGGGTGGCGGGGGTGCTCTTCGCCCTGCAGTACACCACCATCACCCCTTACGTGGGCTTCCTTCCCGGCATCAAGGCCTTCACCGCGGCGGTCTTAGGGGGGATTGGCAACATCCCCGGGGCCATGCTGGGCGGGCTGGTCCTGGGCCAGCTGGAAAACTTTTTTGGCACCTACCTGCCCATCCTGACGAGCGGTAACTTCGGCACGGAGTACAAGGACGTGGTGGCCTTCCTCATCCTGATCTTCATCCTCTTGGTTCGGCCCCAAGGCCTCTTGGGGCAGGTGGTCCGGGAGAAAGTATGAGCACCCTCTCCCTTCTCCTTAGCCTGGCCTATCTGGGCCTGGTCTTTCTGGCCCCAGGGGCTCTCAGCAACCTCTTTGGCCTTCTGGCCCTGGGCGCCACCGCCTTCCTTAGGCTTTCCCCCACCTGGCGCACCCTGAACCTAGCCCTCCTCACCCTGGCCTTTACCCTGGGCCTGGTGCGCTCGGGGAACACCCTGGGCCTCATCGGCCTGGTGGGGATCCTGGTGGCCCTCACCACCCTACCCCGTATCCCGGGCGGGATCCGGGTCCTCTTGGGCCTGGCCATCCTCCTCCTCAGCGTGCCCATGGCCGGCTTCGCCAACACCTTCATCTTTGAGCTGGGCATCCAGATCGGCATCTATGCGGCCATGGCCCTAGGCCTCAACGTGGTGGTGGGGATGGCGGGGCTTCTGGACCTGGGCTACGCCGCCTTCTTCGCGGTAGGGGCCTACACCTGGGCCATCTTTGGCAGCGAACAGGCCAAGAACTTCATGCAGGGCAACTTCCCCCTTCCTGGGGAGTACATGTATCTGTTCATGGGGATCGCCATCGTGACCACGGCCCTGACCGGCCTTCTCATCGGCCTTCCTGCCCTTAGACTGCGCGGGGACTACCTGGCCATCGTGACCCTGGGCCTGGGGGAGGTGGTGCGGATCCTGGCCAACAACCTGGACCACCCCATCAACTTCACCAACGGACCCCAGGGCATTACCCCCGTGCAACGCCCCCCCATTGAGTGGTTCCGGGAGCTGATGGGAAGCCTGGGGGTAAGGCTGGACCAGACCACGGACTACCAGCTCTTCTTCTACCTCTTGGTCCTCCTCATGATCGGCCTGGTGGTGCTGGCCAACGTGAACCTGGCCAACTCCCGCTTTGGCCGGGCCTGGGTAGCCATCCGCGAAGACGAGGTGGCCGCCCGCTCCATGGGGATTCCCCTCTTGCCCACCAAGCTCCTGGCCTTCATGACCGGGGCCGCCTTCTCCGGGGTCATGGGGGTGATCTTCGCCGCCCAGCGCACCTTCGTCTCCCCCGAGTCCTTCACCCTTCTGGCCTCCATCACCATCCTGGGCATGGTGATCCTGGGGGGCATGGGCTCCATCCCCGGGGCCATCCTGGGGGCCGCAGCCCTCACCATCCTCAACCTGGACGTGCTCAAAACTTTTAGCGAGTTCGTGCGCACCAGCCTGCCCCAGATCCCGAGCCAGGTGGACCCCGCCAAGTACGAAAGGCTGGTCTTCGGCCTTATCCTGGTCCTGATGATGATCTTCCGTCCTCAAGGCCTCATCCCCGAGAAGCGCCACAAGGCGGAGATGGAGGAAGCATGAAGGCCCTCGAGGTCACCCAGGCCACCAAGCGCTTCGGCGGTCTGGTGGCGGTGAACAACGTGAGCCTTTCCGTAAACCAAGGGGAGATCTTCTCCGTCATCGGCCCCAACGGGGCGGGCAAGACCACCTTCTTCAACCTCCTCACCGGCATCTACCCTCCCGATGAGGGAAAGATCCTCCTCTTTGGCAAGGATGTGACCGGCCTACCCCCCGACCGCATCGCCAAGGAAGGGGTGGGGCGCACCTTCCAAAACATCCGCCTCTTCGGGGCCATGACCGTGCTGGAAAACCTCCTGGTGGGCATGCACATCCACATCCGCGTGCCCTACTTCCACGCCCTCTTCCGCACCCCCCTGGCCCGGCGGGAGGAGAGGCGGGCCGAAGAGGAGGCCAAAAGGCTTCTGGAGTACGTGGGGCTTTCCCAGCGCAAGGACGAGCTGGCCAAGAACCTGCCTTACGGGGAGCAACGCAAGCTGGAGATCGCCCGCGCCTTGGCCCTAAGGCCCAGGCTCCTCCTCCTGGACGAGCCTGCGGCGGGCATGAACCCCCGGGAAACCGAGGAGCTTCAGGCCTTCATCCAGCGCCTCCGGGAGGAGCTTGGCATCACCATCGTCCTCATTGAGCACGACATGCGCCTGGTTATGCGCATTTCCGACCGCATCGCCGTGCTGGAATACGGGTCCAAGATCGCCGAGGGCTCCCCGGAAGAGGTGCGCACCAACCCCCGGGTCATCGAGGCCTACCTGGGCAAGGGGGCCGCGGGAGGTGCCGCATGAGCCTCCTGGAACTCAAGGACGTCCATACCTACTACGGCCACATCCACGCCCTCAAAGGCATCTCCCTGAGGGTGGAAGAAGGGGAGATCGTGACCCTGATTGGTTCCAACGGAGCCGGCAAGAGCACCACCTTGCGCACCATCAGCGGCCTGGTCAAACCCCGACAGGGGGAGGTCCTCTTCCAGGGGAGACCCATCCACCGCCTCCCCGCCCACCAGATCGTGGCCCTGGGCGTGGGGCACGTGCCCGAAGGCCGCCGGATCTTCCCCCGGCTCACCGTGGAGGAGAACCTGGAGATCGGGGCCTATCTGGAAAAGGACCGCAAGGTGGTGCAAGGGCGCAAGGAGGAGGTGTTCGCCCTCTTTCCCCGGCTCTACGAGCGCCGGGGGCAGAAGGGGGGCACCCTCTCCGGCGGGGAGCAACAGATGCTGGCCATCGGCCGGGCCCTGATGCAAAACCCCCGAATCCTCCTCATGGACGAACCCTCCATGGGCCTGGCCCCGGTGCTGGTGGACTTCATCTTTGAGATCATCCAAAGGCTCAACCGGGAAGGGCGTACCATCTTGTTGGTGGAGCAAAACGCCCGCCTGGCCTTGCAGATCGCCCACCGGGGCTATGTTTTGGCCACCGGGGAGATCACCCTGGAAGGCCCGGCCCGCGACCTGGCCCAGAATCCTGAGGTGCAGAAGGCCTACCTGGGGGAGGGATAAGGGAAAGGGGTGTAGGGGGCAGAGGATCCCTGGCCCCTTTTCAGGTATACCCTGGGCTTGCGCCAACCAGCCCAGGGGAATATACTCCTTGTGGTCTTAGGGCAAATAGCCCTCGGAAAGGAGGCCTTTATGAGAAAAAGCCTTTTGGCTTTAGCTTTGCTGGCGTTAACGGGCGCCTTAGCCCAGCGCCTGGTGGTAGCCCAAGGTACCGACCCCATCACCCTTGATGCTCCCTTGGCCCAGGACTCCCCCTCGGCCACAGTGGTTACCCACATCAGCGAAACCCTCTTCGAGCTCACCCCGGAGGGGCGGATCGTACCCCTTTTGGCCGAAGGGCACAGCTTTTCTGATGGAGGGCGTACCCTGGTTATCCGCCTCAAACGGGGCATAACCTTCCACGACGGCACCCCCTTCAACGCGGAAGCGGTGAAGTTCAACCTGGAGCGCTTCATCTCCCGGGAGTTGGCGAGCCCCTTTGCCTTTCTCCTCTCCGAGTTGGAGCGGGTGGAGGTGGTGGACTCCCACACCGTGCGCCTCCGCCTTAAAAACCCCTTTGCTCCCATCCTGGCCCACCTGACCCATAGCTCTACCGCCATCCAGAGCCCCACCGCCATCCAGCGCCTCGGAGCCCAGTACCGGGATAACCCCGTGGGCACCGGGCCCTACCGCTTCCAGGCCTGGCAAAAGGGACAGTTCGTGGACCTGGTGCGCAACGAGGCCTACTGGGGCGAGAAACCTCCCATCCCCCAAGTGCGCTTTATCCCCGTCCCTGAAGGCACTACCCGGGTGGCCTTGGTGGAGACGGGCCAAGCCCATGTGGCCGTGCGCATCCCCCCCCAGGATATTGCCCGCCTCCAGGCCAACCGGGCCATCGAAGTGGTGCGCACCCCTAGCCTCCGCACCATCTACATTTACTTCAACACCCAGCGCCCCCCCTTCAACGATGCCAGGGTACGCCAAGCCCTGAACCATGCGGTGAACAAGGAAGAGATCCTCCAGTTCGTCCTGGGTGGAATCGGTCGTATATCCGACGCTCCCATTGCCCCCGGAATCTTCGGTTACAGCCCCGTTGGCCGATACGAGTACAACCCCCAACGGGCCCAGGAACTCCTGCGCCAAGCTGGCGTGGCCACGCCCCTTAGGATTACCCTTCACTGCCCCACGGGCCGCTACTTCCAGGACATCCAGGTGTGCGAGGCCATTCAGGGCCAGCTTAGGCGGATAGGGGTGGAAGCCTCCATCCAGACCCTGGAGTGGGGAGCCTACCTCCAGGAAACCCAGCGCCCGCTGAAGGAAAACCGAATCCAAATGGCCATGCTGGGGTGGGGAACGGTCACGGGAGACGCGGACTACGGCCTCTACCCCCTCTTCCATTCCAGCCAATGGGCCCCCGGTTTCAACCGGGCCTTCTACCGCAACCCGCAGGTGGATCAGCTGCTGGCCCAGGCACGCATCTCCACCCTGCCCCAAGGCCGGCAGCAGCTCTACCGGGAGGCCATGACCCGGATCTGGCAGGACGCCCCCTGGCTCTTCCTTCACTCCGAGGTCCAGGTTACGGCCATCCGCCAGGAGGTCCAGGGCTTCCTCGTCCACCCCACAGAGCGTTACCTAGCGTACAAAGCCAGATTCCGCTAAAGGAGCCTTACCTACCCCCGTGGGGTTCTCCCCACGGGGCCTTATTGAGGCAAGATGCTAGCCTACGCCTTAAGGCGCCTTCTCATCGCTGTACCTACCCTGTTCGGGGTCGTGCTCCTGGTCTTCCTCATGGTGCGCCTGGCCCCAGGGGACCCGGCAGTACTCCTGGCGGGGGAGTTTGCTACCCCTGAGACCCTCGAGGCCATCCGCGCCCGCTATGGCCTGGACAGGCCCCTTCCCGAACAGTTCCTCATCTACCTAGGAGCCCTCCTCCAGGGGGACCTGGGGGAGTCCGCTAGAAGCCGAAGACCCGTCCTGGAGGAGATCAAGACCTATTTCCCCAACACGGTGGAACTGGCCAGCGCCGCCATCCTTGTAGCCCTTCTCACGGGAATCCCTTTGGGAATACTGGCCGCCCTACGGCCCGGAAGCGGGCTGGACCTTGGGGTCATGGTCTTGGCCCTCATCGGGGTCTCCATGCCCGTCTTCTGGTTTGGCCTCCTTGCCATCCTCATCTTCTCCGTACAGCTTGGCTGGTTTCCCGTGGCGGGCAAGGGCACCCTGGCCCACTTGGTCCTTCCGGCCATCACCCTAGGGGTAAACGCCACCGCCTTACTAGCCCGCATGACCCGGGGCGCCCTTCTGGAAGTGCTCTCCCAAGACTATATCCGCACCGCCCGGGCCAAGGGGCTGGCTGAGCGGGTGGTTGTCTTTAAACACGCCCTGCGAAACGCCTTGATCCCTGTGGTCACCGTGGCGGGGCTGGAGTTTGGAAGCCTGCTGGCCGGAGCCGTGATCACAGAGACCATCTTCGCCTGGCCGGGCTTGGGTCAGCTGCTGGTGGGCTCCATCCTGGCCCGGGATTATCCGGTGGTGCAAGGCGCGGTCCTTCTGGTGGCCACCACCTTCATCCTGGTAAACCTCCTGGTGGACCTCCTCTACGCCTGGATCGATCCGAGGGTGCGCTATGACTAGACCTTGGCGCCGCTTTCGCCGCAACCGCTTGGCTCAAGCCGGCATGTTCCTTCTGGGCCTCTACCTTTTGGGAGCCCTCTTCGTTCCCCTCCTAGCCCCCTACTCCCCCTATACCCAGGACCTCCGCTCCACCTATGTGCCTCCCCTGGCCGGGCTGAGCCTACGGGGGCCAGGAGGGGAGTTGGGCCTCTATGTTAGCCCCGTCTTCCGGCACCCCCTGGAAGGGGTACGGGTGGACTGGGAGGAAAAGTACCCGGTTCGGCTTTGGGTGCGCGGAGAGGAGTGGCGGTGGCTGGGAATCTCCGGCAACCGGCACCTCTTCGGAGTGGATGGTCCCGTGCGCCTCTATCTCCTCGGCACAGATGAGCAAGGGCGGGACCTCCTCTCCCGCATCCTTTACGGCATCCCCATCTCCCTGACCATTGGCCTCGTGGCGGTGGGCATCGGTCTCATTTTGGGAGTCCCCTTGGGGGCTCTGTCGGCCTATTTCGGAGGGCGGGTGGACCTCTTGATCCAGCGCCTGGTGGACGTGATGCTGGCCTTTCCCGGGATCCTCTTGGCCATCGTCCTCGTGGCCATCTTGGGGCCAGGGTTAGAAAACGCCATGATCGCCGTGGGCATCGCTGCAGTTCCCATCTATGCCCGGCTGGTGCGCGGGCTGGTCCTCTCCTTAAAGGCTCTGGACTACGTGGAAGCCGCCAGGGCCCTTGGCGCCAGCCATACACGGGTTCTTCTCCGCCACATCCTCCCCAATGCCCTCGGTCCGATTCTCATTCAATCCAGTCTACAGATGGCCATTGCCATCCTCTTCGCCGCCGGATTAGGATTCTTGGGCCTAGGGGCCAGGCCACCGGAGCCCGAATGGGGGCTGATGCTAGCCCGGGGAAGGGAGTACCTGGCGGTCGCCCCTCACGTAGCCACCTTCCCAGGCCTGGCCATCGTGGGCCTGGTCCTGGCCTTTAACCTTATGGGGGACGCCCTCAGGGACGCCCTGGACCCCAGGAGCCGGTGAAGGTTAAAGGTGGGCTTAAGGAGGGGGCAAGCCCCAAAGGGGTATCATGGAACCATGAGAAAAGGCCTCTTCTTTCCCCTGTTGCTCCTCCCCCTCCTGAGCGCCTGCGAGCTTTTGGAAGGCACGGGTTACCGGGTGGCCGAGGCCCAGCTCCTCTTCCCCGAGGCCACGGAGCGCTGGACCTACTTCTACGGGGAGCCCCGGGAAGTAAAGCTGGGCACCCGGGTCCTGCGCCTGGAAAAGGCCACCGGGGAAAGCCTTTGGGCAGTGCCGGGAACGCTATGGGTAGAGGGAAACCCGGTGCTAAGGGAGGTGGGCCCCGCCCTTAGGCCCCTGGCCGAGGCGGTGCGGGGGGTTCAGGGAAGCCTCCTCGAGGTCCGGACCCAGGCCACCTTGCGCTCCAGTTGGCTCTATGACGGGGTGGGCTGGGTGCAGCTTACGGGAAGCCTGAGGGAAGGGGAGAAGCGCACCCTGGTCCAACCCACGGGCTACAAGACCCCGGACCTCTACGCCTTCACCGGAGGGGAAACCCAAGTCCTCCTGCGGGAGGTCCTGGCCCGCCGGGGGGGAAGGCAGGTGGTGGTCTTTGAGCTTGCCGAGCCCGTCTTAAGGCCCCTGGCCTTGGATCCCCTCCCCGACGGTTACCGGATCGGGGCCCTGCAGGTGCAGTACGGGCTTAAAGTGGAGGTGGTGACCCCGCCCCCACCCGCCTACCGCATCCTGGACCGCGGCGTCAACGCCGCCTACGGGGAAACCGAGCCCCGGGCCTTCCTGGCCAACAACCCCACCCGCTTCGCCGAGGTCTGGAACCTGGTGGTGGGCAACCGCATCCCCCGCCCGCCCGCCCCCAGCGTGGACTTCCGCAGCCAAAGCGTGGCCGCCTTCTTCTGGGGGCTTAAGCCCACGGGGGGGTATGGCCTCGAGGTGGTGGGGGTCACCTATGCCGCCGGCACCGCCCGGGTGGTCCTAAGCCTACAAAGCCCCAGGCCCGGGGCCATCGTCACCCAGGCCCTCACCAGCCCCTACGTGCTCTTGGAACTGGAAAGGGTGAGCCGGGTGGTGTTCACGGACCCCTCAGGGAAGGTTTTGGCCGAAGCCCGGGAGTAGCCGGGCCCGCAAGGCCCCCACCAGGTAAAGGGAGCCCGTGGCCAAGACGGGGAGACCATCCGCCCTAGCCCTTCCCAGGGCCTGGGCCAAAGCCTCCCCCGGGTCCTCAAAGAAGGGCTCCCCCAGCTCCCGCCCCAAGGCCCCTTCCCCGGCCCGGGTGTAGCGGACGCTTTTGGCCCGGGGAAGGAGGTGGGCCAAGACCCCCTGCACGTCCTTCCGGGGAAAGGCACCGAAGACCAAGTGGTAGGCGGGAAACTCCCGGCTTAGGGCCAAGGCCGCCGGAGGGTTATGGGCCCCGTCCAAAAAGACCTCCACCCCCTCCACCAAGAAGCGCTCCAAACGGCCTGGATGCCGGGCCTCCCGAAGGGCTTGGGCGATGGCCTCCTCGGGGAAGGCCAAAAGCCTTAGGGCTGCTGCCGCCAAACGGGCGTTTTCCTCCTGGAAAGCCCCCTTCAAGGCGGGCGGGGCGGGAAGGGCAAAGAGGGGGTCCGAGGGGTCAAGAACGTACAGGGGGCTTCCCCGGGTGCGGGCCACCTCCTCGGCCACCCGCAGCCCTATCCCCCTGGCCCCCGTGACCACCGGAACCCCTTGGCGGAAGGCCCCTGCCTTTTCCCGGGCCACGGCCTCGAGGCTCCCCCCCAAGGCCTCCAGGTGGTCCTCTCCCACGTTGGTGAGGACGGTGAGGGCCACCCGGGGGAGGATGTTGGTGGCGTCCTTCTCCCCCCCCACCCCCGCCTCCACCGCGGCCAAGGCCACCCCTTTTCTTTGGAAGTGGTGGAAGGCCATGGCGGTGGCCAGGTCAAAGAACCCCGGGGGCTCGGGCCAGGCCTCCCCCATGGCCCAGGCCACGAACTCCACCACCTCCTCCTCGAGGATCACGCCCAGGTGGGTGCGGATCCGCTCCCGGAAGTCCTGGAGGTGAGGGCTGGTATAGGCCCCATAGGCCAGCCCCATGGCGCGGAAGGCGGCCTCCAGATAGGCCACCACGCTTCCCTTGCCGTTGGTGCCCAACACGTGCACCGCCGAAAAGGCCTCCTCCGGATGCCCCAGGCGCTCCACGAGGGCCTTTACCCGGCCCAGGCCCCGCTTTCCCTGGCGGCGCTGGGCGAAAAGCCACTCCGTGGCCTCCCGGTAGACCATGGCCTAGCCCTCCGCGTACTGGAGCCGGTAGAGGGTGGCATAATACCCTCCCCTCTGGAGGAGCTCCTCATGGGTACCCTCCTCCACCAGCCGCCCTTTTTTGAAGACCAGGATGCGGTCCACCCGGCGGATGGTGGAAAGGCGGTGGGCGATGATGAGGGAGGTCCTTCCCTCCATGGCCCTATAGAGGGCCTCCTGGAGGCGCCTTTCCGTCTCCGAGTCCACGTTGGCCGTGGCCTCATCCAGGATAAGGAGGATGTCGGGGCTGGCCAGAAGGGCCCGCACCAGGGCCAGAAGCTGCTTCTCCCCCGTGGATAGACCCGCTCCCCTCTCCCCCACCCGGGTGTGGTACCCCTGGGGCAGGCGCAAAATGGCCTCGTGCACCCCCAAAAAGCGGGCCACCTGCACCACCTTTTCCTCGGGGATGGCCTCATCAAAAAGGCGCAGGTTATCCAGAATGGTGCCCGAGAAAAGAAAGGGGTCCTGAAGGACGATGCCCACATGCCGCCTTAGCTCTTCCTGACGGTAGTGGCGCACATCCTCCCCGTCTATGAGCACCTGGCCCCTTTGGGGATCGTAGAAGCGGGCGATGAGGCTCACCACGCTGGTCTTACCCGCCCCCGTGGCCCCCACCAGGGCCACCTTCTCCCCCGGAGCGATGCGGAAGGAAACCCCTTTTAGGACCCAGTCCTTTTCCGAGGGCTCTACGCCCTTAGGGACGTAGGCCAGCCAGACGTCCCGGAAGGCCACCTCGCCCCGGAAACGCCCGATGGGCTTGGGGTTTGGGGGATCCTTTAACTCCTCCTCCGTATCCAAAACCCCGAAGATGCGCTCGGCGCTGGCCATGGCCCCCTGGAAGAGGTTGAACTTGTCGGAAAGGTCCTGTAGGGGCTGGAAAAGCTGGCGGGTGTAGTCCACAAAGGCCACCAGAAGCCCCAAGGAAGCCATGCCCTGGACCACCTGTCCCCCCCCATAGAAGAGGAGGCCCGCCACCGCCAGATCCCCCAAAAAGCCCACCACGGGAAAGAAGAGGGCAAACCAACGCACGATCTCCACCCAGGCCTCGAGGAGGTCCCGGCCTAGGCGGTCAAACTTGCCCTCCCGCTCCCTCTCCTTCACGAAAAGTTGGACCGTCTCCACCCCGGAAAGGTTTTCCTGCAAGGCCGCATTGAGGCGGGCCAGGCGCAGGCGCATCTCCCGGTAGGCGGTGCGCATGCCGTTCCGCACCCAGGCGGTGACCCAAAGGAGCACGGGCACCACCAGGAGGACCACCAGGGTGAGCTTGGGGCTTAGGACCATCATGAAGGCCAAGAGGCCCAGGATGGTGAAGAAGTCGGCGATGACCCCCACGAGCCCCCCGGTGATGAACTGGTTGATGGCGTCCACATCGGAGGTGATGCGGGTCATGAGGCGGCCCACGGGATTTTTGTCGTAAAAGCCCGGGTGGAGCCGCATGAGCTTGCCGAAGAGGGCGCTTCGCAAATCCAAGAGCACCCTCTGCCCCACCCACTGGATCAGGTAGGTCTGCCCGTAAGTCGCGGCGAAGTTCACCCCCCGCACCAGGAGAAAGCCCAGGCTCACCCAAAGGAGCAGGGCCAGGCGTTCCTCCAGGGGTTTGGCCTCCTTGGGCACCAGGGCCCCATCTATGGCCCACTTGAAGAAAAGGGGCGTGAGGGCCGCGGTGAGGGTGGTGAGGAGGAGGAAGAGCAGGGCCAGGGCCACCTGCCCCCTATAGGGGTGGACGTAGCGGAGGATGCGGGCGAAGAGAACCCGATCAAAGGCCTTGGTGTAGGCGTCTTCGTGGGTCACCCTTCCACCTCCCCTTCCATGCGCTGGATGCGGTCCAGCTCGGCGTAAAGGCCCCCGGCCTCGAGGAGGCTCTCATGGGTCCCCTCCTCCACGATCCTCCCCTCGTCCATTACGATGATCCAGTCCGCATGGCGCAAGGTGGCGGTGCGGTGGGAGATGAGGAAGGTGGTCTGGCGGCCCAAGACGCCCTTCAGGCCCTGAAGGATCCGGGCCTCGGTCTCCGTGTCCACGGCGCTTAAGGCATCGTCCAATACCAGGATTTTGGGCCTTTTGGCCAAGGCCCTGGCCAGGGCCACCCGCTGCCTCTGGCCTCCCGAAAGCGTCACCCCCCGCTCCCCCAGAACCGTCTCGTAGCCCTTGGGGAAGGAGAGGATCTCCTCGTGGATGCCGGCGAGCCTGGCCGCCCACTCCACCCGCTCCCGATCCGGGGTTTCCAGGCCGAAGGCGATGTTCTCCAAAAGGGTTTCGCTGAAGAGGAAGGGCTCCTGGGGCACCACCCCCACCGCCTGGCGCAGGGTGGCCAGGGGAATCCTCCGCACGTCATACCCCCCCACGTACACCCGCCCCTCCGTGGGATTCAGGAGCCGGGGTATGAGGGCCGCCAAGAGGCTTTTCCCCGACCCCGTGCGCCCGGTGATCCCCAGGGTCATGCCCTCGGGTACGGTGAGGGTAAGGTCCTTAAGAAGCCAGCGCCCCTCCCGGAAAAGCCCCACACCCTCGAGGCGCACCTCCCCGGAAAGGTCGGCCACGGCAAGGGGCAGGGGGTCCTGGTCGCGGACAGCGGGCTCCTGGTCCAAAAGCTCCAAAAGCCTCCTCAGGCTGGTAAAACCCCGCTGGTACATGGCCATCACCCAGCCCAGGCCCAGAATAGGCCAGGTGAGCTGGGCCAGATAGGCGTTGAACTGCACCAGTTGGCCCACGGTGAGCTCGCCCCGGACCACCATCCCCCCGCCCACCCAGAGCACGGTGAGGAAAGCAAAGCCCATCAAGAAGCCCAAGAGGGCGTGCATGGGCCCCTCCACCTTGGCCAGGGCCAGGCTTTTGCCCATATAGACGCGGTTTAGCTCCTGGAATCGGCTAAGCATGCGCCCTTCCAAGGCGTACCCCTTCACCACCCGGATGCCGCTGAAGGCCTCCTGGGCCAGGGTGCTGATCCGGTCAAAGGCCTCCTGGGCCTCCCGGTAGCGGCGGTCCACCAAACGGAGGAGGAAGGCCATGACCAAAGCGATGGCGGGAAGGATCAGGGTGAGGTAAAGGGCCAGCCTGAGGTTCACCCAGTACATGGAGACGAAGGCCAGGAGGACCAGAAAGGAAAGGCGGCTCCCCATCATGATGCCCGGGCCCACCATCTCCCGCACCGCGGACAGGTCGGTGTTCAGGCGGTTCATCAGGTCCCCCACCCGGGTCCTCTGGTAGAAGTCCCGGTCCAGGCGGAGAAGGTGATGGAATAGGTCCTTCCTCAAGTCGTACTCCACCAACCGGCTCGCCACCACCGCCAGCCGGCGCATGAAGTAGGCAAGCAGGGCGCTAACCCCCGCCGAGAGGACCAGTAGGAGGGCATACCGCCCATAGGGTCCCCCCTCCCCCACGGCGTCCACCGCCAGGCGCAGGAAGTAAGGGCTTAGCACGAAAAAGAAAATGGAGAGGAGGCCCAACAAGACCCCCAGGGCATACCGCCCGCGATAGGGGGCCAGGTAGGCCCCCAGGCGGCGCAAGGGAGCGACTGACCAACTGGTCATACGCCTGAGTTTACCCTAGATCCGGTGGGCGAAGGAGATGTAGACCACACCCTAGCCCTCCTGGATCTCCCTCCGCAAGGAGCGCAAGGCCTCTGTCCAATCCTCCCCCAAGGTGAGGAGGCGGTGGGGCTTGAGAAGCCTGCGGGCGGCCTTGCGCAAAAGCCCAGGGATGGGAGGGCAGGCATAGGAAACCACCAGCAAAAGGGCCTTCACCCGGCCCAGGCGGTGAAGGTAGTGGACCATGCCCAAAAGTTCCCGGTCCGTGGGAAGGTCCACGGGAAGAAGCCTCTCCCCCTCCTCCCTCAGCTTCTCCGGGGGGAGATCGGGGAAGTAGGGGATGAGCCCCTCCCGAGCCAAGGCCTCCTCCACAGCTTTGCGGAAGCCCTCGTCTTCCAAAAGGTAGGGCTGGGCCACCACCCCCACGCTCCCCAGAGGGGTCTTGAGGGGAGGAGGGGGCTTCAAAAACCCCCGCACCCGGTCCAGGGCCCGGCCCACCAGCATGGGGTTCTGGGTGAGGAGGTGGCCCACCTCCCCCGCCCGGCCCAAGACCCGTTGGGAGAGCTCTGCGGGGACCTTGAGCACCGGGGGAAGCCCTGGGAAGTAGCGGAGGAGGGTGGCCTCCAGGTCCAAAAGCCAGGGGCACTGCCCCCCGCCCTTCTCCGACTCCACCCCCCCTTGCAGGTCGGGGAGGAGCAGGTAGTCCACCCCTTGGGCCTTCAGGGCCTCCACCTGGGCCAAAAGCTCCTGCACGGGGAGGCAGTAGGGCTGGTGGCGGGCAGGGGGAGCTTCCGCCCGCACCACCTCCACCCCCAAGGCCTCTAGATACGCCTCCCAAAAGCCCAGGTACCGCCGGGAGAGGAAGCCCTTCAGGATGCCCACACGCATACGCCCTATCCTAAGCCAAGGGCCCTGAGAAAGGCGAGGAGCACCTCCCGCCCCTCCCGGAGGCTTTGGGGGAGCACCCATTCCTCCGGGGTATGGGCCCCGCCCCCCCGGTACACTCCCAGGGCCAAGGCGGGGATGCCCCGCTCAATGGCGGCGCTGGCGTCGGTGGAACCCGGCTGGAACTGGGGCTTTTCCCCAATGCGGGCCAAGGCGGCTTCCGCCGCCCGCAGGAGCTCTGGGGTGGCCGTGCTTCCCGCTGGCCTTTCCCCCAAAACCTCCAAGCCTAACTCCACCCGATGGCGGCCCGCCACCTCCCAGAGAACCCGCTGGGCCTCCCCATAAAGCCGGTGGAGATGCTCCCCTTCCAGGGCCCGGATCTCTAGGAGCACGGAGGCCTCCTGGGGAATGGCGTTCACCGCCAGGCCCCCCTGGAGGCGGCTGGCGTTAAGGCTGGCCTCGCTCCCCACCTCCTTGAAAAGGGCGTGCAGCCGGGAAAGCCCCTCCGCCAGGGCAAACACGGGATTGGGCATCCCCCTGTCCCCCCAGGCGTGGCCACCCCGGCCCCGGAAGGTAGCCCGGAAGCGCAGCGAGCCTAGGGCCCGGTCCACCACCCCCGGCAGATACCCATCCACCGCCACCACCATCTCGGGCGCCAGGGTCTCCACCAGGGCCCGGGCCCCCCTAAGGTTCCCTAAACCCTCCTCCCCCACGGTGAAGCCCCGGACCACCCCCGGGATCTCGGGAAGGGAAAGGAGGACGGCCACCCCGCTGGAGTTATCCCCTACCCCGGGGCCGTAGAGCCTCTCCCCTACCCGCCTGGGGGGCTCTGGGGGCAAAACCGTGTCCAGGTGGGCGAGGAGAAGCACCCGGCCTTCCCCGGTCCACACATTCCCCAGGCCGTCCCGCCGGGCCCGGGGAAGATGGGCGGCCACAAAATCGCCCCTCACCCCCTCCCCCACCAAGGGAGCAAGCCCCATAAGAAGCGGCACCGGGTCCACTACTCCTGGGGCTCAGGCCCGGCCAGGCCTTCCCGTATGGCGTACAGGGCCGCCTGGGTGCGGTTGTTCAGGTGAAGCTTCTGGAAGATCTCGGAAAGCCGGTTCCGCACCGTCTTCTCGGAAAGCTGAAGCTCGGCGGCGATCTCCAGGTTGGTGTACCCCTGGGCCACCAGCTTGAGGATCTGGATCTCCCGCTCGGAAAGCTCCGCGTGCAGGGGAAGGCTGGACTCCTTCTTGGCCCGGAAGTCCTGGATGATGCGCCCAGCCAGCTCGGCATCCAGGAGTACCTCCCCAGCGTGCACCCGGCGGATGGCCTCAATGAGCTCGCTGGCGTCGGTGTCCTTTAGGAGGTAGCCCCTGGCCCCCGCCTTCACCGCCTCAAACACGTAGGCGTCCTGGCGGTACATGGTGAGGATGATCACCTTGGCCTCAGGCCACTCCTTGAGGATGGCCTGGGTGGCCTGCACCCCGTCCAGGTTGGGCATCTGGATGTCCATGAGGATCACGTCCGGCTTGGCCTCGAGGGCATGCCGTAAGGCTTCCCAGCCGTCCTTGGCCTCCCCCACTACCCGGAAATCCCCTTCCGCCTCCAGAAGGCTTTTAAGCCCTTGGCGAAAGAGGGCATGGTCGTCCGCTAACAGTACCCGAATCACCCCTTCATCTTAGCGCCAAGGGGCTTGGTGTAGGGTGGAAAGGTGAAGGTTCTCACCGTGGAGAAGCTGGTACCGGGAGGCTACGGCCTGGCCCGCACCGAGGAGGGAGCCATTCTCATCAAGGGAGGTTTACCGGGGGAGGTGGTGCGAGGAAGGCCCGTGCGCCGCAAGGGAACCCTATTCCTGGAAGAGGTGGAGGTGCTCACCCCCCGCCCCGACCGCTACCCCCACCCCCTCCCCCCTTCCGCCGACCTCCCCCTGGCCTACGAAAGCCAGCTCCCCCTGAAGGAAGGCCTGGTGCAGGACGCCCTCATGCGCATCGCCAAGCTCTCCTTTCCCCTGGCCCCCATCCGCCCCTCCCCCAGGCCCCTGGGCTACCGCACCGCCGCCCAGTACGCCCGCCATCCCCTAGGGGGCCTGGCCTACCGCTTGCCGGAGGGCCAGGAGCTCTTCCGGCTGGAGGAGGATCCCCTGCTTTCCGAACCCCTGGCCTGGGCCTTCTCCCTCCTGAAGACCTGGCCCTTGCCCGTGGAGGAGGTGGCCCTAAGGGGAAGCCTGCTGGAGGGCCGGGTGCTCCTTGGCCTCATCGGGGGAAGCCCGGAAAGCCTAAAGCGCCCCGCCAAGGCCCTGGTGGCGGAAGGCTTTGCCGGGGTGGTCTGGGCCGAACCCTCCCCCAAAGGGCGTTTCCGGGGGAGGGTCCAGCCCCTACATGGGGAAAGAACCCTCCTGGAAAAGTTTGGCCCCCTCACGGCCACGGTGAGCGTAGAAAGCTTCAGCCAGGTGAACCCCTTGGCCATGGGGGAGCTTTTAGAGGAGGCCCAGGGCCTGGTTTCGGGAGGGGAACGAGCCCTGGAGCTCTATGCGGGAAGCGGCCTCATCTCCTTCCTCCTGGCCCCCCGCTACGGGGAGGTGGTGGCGGTGGAGATCAGCAAGGAGGCGGTACGCCGGGGAGAGGCGGACAGGAGGCGGCTTGGCCTGGAAAACGTGCGCTTCCACCGCGGGGATGCCAAGGAAGCCCGCCGGCTGGGCCGTTTTGACCTGGTGGTGCTGGACCCTCCCAGGGCGGGGCTTTCCCCTGAGGTGCGGGCCTACCTGCTGGAAAGCCGGCCCAAGGAGATCCTCTACGTGGCCTGCGACCCCGCCACCTGGGCCCGGGACGTGGGGGCGCTTCAGAAGGGAGGATACGCCCTATCCTTTGCCCGCCCCTACGACTTCTTCCCCTTCACCCACCACGTGGAGGTCCTTTCCCTCCTGCAGCTAGGGTAGGGGGAGGCCCTGGAAAAAGGGCAGGGGGTCCACGGGAACCCCCCAAAGGCGCACCTCCAGGTGCAAGTGGGGCCCTGTGGAAAGCCCCGTATTCCCCAAAAGCCCCAGCACCTGGCCCCCTTTGACCCTCTCCCCCACCCTCACCCGCCTTTGCGCAAGGTGCCAGTACCCGGTGCAAAGGCCCATGCCGTGGCTAAGGATCACCGCCTCCCCCCGCACCTTCAGCCTCTCGGAAAGGACCACCACCCCCTCGGCCACCGCCCGCACGGGGGTGCCTGGGGGGGCAGCGAAGTCCAGGCCCTCGTGGTAGGAGGTGAAAAGGTTGCCGTAGCGCCTTCTGGTACCGAAGGGACTGGTGATCCGCCCCTCCAGGGGCCTTAGGAACCGGGAAAAGGTCAGGACTCCCTCTTTGGGGCAGACCCCCACCACCTTTTCCCGCTCCGCCCTTAGGCTGGGGTCCCGGAGCAGGCCCTCCAGGGAAGGGCTCAGAACCAGGGTTTCCTGGCCGTAGCCTCCCGGAGCCACCTGAAGGGCAAGGGGGATTTCCTCCCCCTCGAGGCCCAGGCGCAAAGGATGCGCCTTGGCCTCCACCAAAGCCCCCACCGGCAAAAGGGTCCATAGGCCCTTCTCCCCGGGCACCAAGGGGTACCGCTCCCCCAAAAACCCCACCCACCCCTGGGCGTACCCCTCCACCCGAAGGCCAAAGGCCCGCCCCTGGACCGGGGGGAAGTAGACCAGCCTTCCCTTGGGCAAGGCCACCTCCTCCCTGGACCGCACCAGGAGCGCCTGGCCCACCTGGATGCGGTTGGGGTCCCTTAGCCCGTTGAGCCGGGCCAGCTCCTCCACCGTGGTGCCATAACGCCGGGCGATCTGAAAGAGGGTTTCCCCGGGAGCCACGGTATGGACCAGACCCCGGGGGCTTTGGGCTAAGCCCCAAAGGGAGGCCAAGAGCGCTACTCCAATAGGCCAAAGGCGGCGCACAAGGGGTATCCTAGGGCAAAAGGAGCCCCTATGGTGCTGATCCTAAACGGACCCAACCTGAACCTTCTGGGCCTGCGGGAGCCCGAGGTCTACGGGCGCACCACCCTGGAGGAACTGGAAACCCTCTGCGAGGCCTGGGGGGCGGAGCTGGGCCTGGGGGTGGCCTTCCGCCAAAGCAACTACGAGGGGCAGCTGATAGAGTGGGTGCAGCAGGCCCACCGGGAAGGGTTTTTGGCCATCGTCCTGAACCCTGGGGCCCTCACCCACTACTCCTACGCCCTCCTGGACGCCATCCGGGCCCAGCCCCTCCCCGTGGTGGAGGTCCACCTTTCCAACCTCCATGCCCGCGAGCCCTACCGCCAGCACTCCGTGACCGCCCCTGCCTGCCGGGGCATCATCTCGGGGTTCGGGCCCCTCTCCTACAAACTGGCCCTGGTGTACTTGGCGGAGGTCCTGGAGGTAGCCCCGCCAGGCTGACCGAGGTGGGCCAGGCCTAGAAGCCCTTCCCCGGAGGGCCGGCCCTATGGACCGGCCCATCTGATATACTGAAAAAAGGCTTTGGCCCGAGAGGAAGACTATGCCCGAGACGGTCATTCCTGTAGAAATCACAGAAGAACTCAAGCAGAGCTTCATCAACTACGCCATGTCCGTCATCGTGGACCGGGCCCTGCCCGACGTGCGGGACGGGCTTAAGCCGGTCCAGAGACGAATCCTTTTCGGCGCCTACCAGGAGGGGGTGCTCCCGGGCCGCAAGCACGTGAAAAGCGCCAAGATCGTGGGCGAGGTCATGGGTAAGTACCATCCCCACGGGGACGCCGCCATCTACGATGCCCTAGCCCGCCTGGCCCAGCCCTGGAACCTGCGCTACCCCCTGGTGGACGGCCAAGGAAACTTCGGCTCCATAGACGGGGACCCGCCCGCAGCCCAGCGCTACACGGAAGCCCGGCTTTCCCCCTTAGGGGCGGAGATGCTTTTGGACATTGACAAGGAAACCGTGGATTTCCGCCCCAACTACGACGGCTCCCTCAAGGAGCCCGAGGTCCTCCCCGCCGCCATCCCCAACCTCCTGGTGAACGGGGCCAGCGGCATCGCCGTGGGCATGGCCACCAGCCTCCCCCCCCACAACCTCAGCGAGGTGGTGGACGCCCTGGTGGCCATGATCGAGAACCCGGGGATCACCCTCGAGGAGGTCATGCGCCACCTCCCCGGCCCCGACTTCCCCACCGGAGGCAAGCTCTCCCGCAAGGGCATCCAGGAGGCTTACGCCACGGGCCGGGGGAGCCTCAAAATACGGGCCAAGGTGCGCATTGAGGAGAAGGGCCAGAAGCCCATGCTGGTGGTCACCGAGATTCCCTACCAGGTCAACAAAGCCAGCCTCATCGCCCAGATCGCCGCCTTGGTGAAGGCCAAGAAGCTGGAGGACATCGTGGCCCTCCGGGACGAGTCCGACCGCCAGGGCCTGCGCATCGCCATAGAGCTCAAGCGGGGAGCAAGCCCCCAGGTGGTGCTGAACCAACTCTACAAGCACACCGCCTTGCAAGCCTCCTTCACGGTGAACCTCCTGGCCATCGTGGACGGGGAGCCCAAGGTCCTCTCCCTCCTGGATCTCATGCGCCACTACCTGGACCACCGCAAGGAGGTGATCCGGCGCAAAAGCCTATTTGAGCTCAAGAAGGCCGAGGAAAGGGCCCACGTGCTGGAGGGCCTCCTCATCGCCCTGGACCACATTGACGAGGTCATCGCCTTGATCCGGGCTTCCCAGGACGCAGGCGAGGCCCGAAAAGGGCTTATGGAGCGCTTTGGCCTCAGCGAGGTCCAGGCCCAGGCCATCCTGGACATGCGCCTGCAACGCCTGGTGGCCCTGGAGCGGGAAAAGCTCTTGGAGGAGTACCGGGAGCTCATGGAGGAGATCGCCCGGCTTAGGGCCATCCTCGAGGAGGAGGGGCGGCTTTGGGCCGAGGTCAAGAAGGACCTCCTGAGGGTCAAGGAGAAGTACGGGGATGCCCGGCGCACGGTGATCACCGAGTTTGAGGAAAGCTTCAACCCCGAGGACCTCATAGAGGACGAGCCCATGGTCATCACCCTCACCGCCCAGGGCTTCTTAAAGCGCCTTCCCCTGGAGAGCTACCGGGCCCAGGGACGGGGCGGGAAAGGGCTTATCGCTGGCAAAACCAAGGAGGAGGACGAGGCCATCCAGGTCTTCGTGGCCCAGGCCCATGAGGACCTCCTCCTCTTCACCAACCGGGGCCGGGTCTACCGCCTGAAGGTCTACGACCTTCCGGAGATGGGCCGCCAGGCCCGGGGGGTGCACGTGAAGACCCTCCTCCCCCTGGCCGAGGAGGAGGAGGTGGCCGCCTTGCTTTCCGCAAGAGGCTTGGACGGGGAGGGCCACCTGGTCTTCGCCACGGAGAGGGGCCTGGTGAAGCGCACCGCCCTAAAGGAGTACCAGAACCTGGGCGCGGCAGGGCTCATCGCCATCCGGCTCCTGGAGGGGGACCGGCTTATTGGGGTGGCCCTTTCCGACCCCGAGGACGAGGCCATCCTGGCCACGGAGGAGGGGCAGGCCATCCGCTTCCCCCTGGAGGAGGTCCGGGCCACGGGCCGGGACAGCCAGGGGGTGACGGGGATCCGCTTCAAAAAGCCCGGGGACCGGGTGGTCTCCCTGGTGACGGTGAAGCCCGGGGAGATGGTGGACCTCCTGGCGGTGAGCACCCGGGGCTACGGCAAGCGCACCCCCCTGGCCGAGTACCCCTTGCAGGGGCGTGGGGGAATGGGGGTCATCACCTACGCCACCTCCCTTAAGGTGGGGCGCCTGGCCGCCCTCCTCAAGGTGCGGGGCACGGAGGATCTCTTGGTCCTTTCCAAGAAGGGCCTGGCCATCCGCACCCCGGTGGCCGAGATCCGCCAGTACTCCCGGGCCACCGCCGGGGTCAAGATCATGAACCTTCCCGAGGACGACGAGGTAGCCAGCGCCTTTGCCGTGGAGGAGGAGCCGTGATGGAGGAAGTGGTCCTGATCACCGCCCCCAACGAGGAGGTGGGCCGCACCCTGGCCCGCACCCTGGTGGAGGAGGGCCTGGCCGCCTGCGTGAACCTGGTGCCCGGCCTCACCTCGGTCTACCGCTGGCAGGGGGAGGTGGTGGAGGATAAGGAGGTCCTACTCCTGGTGAAGACCACCACCTTCGCCTTCCCCCGGCTTAAGGAGCGGGTCCTTTCCCTCCACCCCTACACCGTGCCCGAGGTGGTGGCCCTGCCCATCGCCGAGGGGCACGGGCCCTACCTGGAGTGGCTTCGGGAGAACGTGCGGTGACCCCGGAGATGCTGGATTTTCTCCGGACCCTGCACGCCAGCGGGGCCAGGTTTTTGGTCATCGGGGGGTATGCCCTGGCC
Organism: Thermus altitudinis; assembly: GCF_022760835.1. Taxonomy (GTDB): domain Bacteria; phylum Deinococcota; class Deinococci; order Deinococcales; family Thermaceae; genus Thermus; species Thermus altitudinis. Next base: position 7,246 of record NZ_JAKTNQ010000013.1, on the reverse strand, counting down.
TTTTTCGGCCGCCCCAGGTTCACCAAGGGCCTGGACCTATGGGTGGACGCCCAGGAGGCGGACAAGGTCCTTGCCGCCATCCGGACCTTCTTTGGCGGGGATGATCTGGGCCTAACCCCCTCCGATCTGGCCACTCCCGGGGTGGTCCAACTGGGGTACGCCCCCAACCGCATTGACCTGGTGATCCTGGAAAGCCCCTCCTTTGACGAGGCCTTTGCCAGGGCCACGGTGCATCAGATTAGGGATGTGGCGGTGTACGTGGTCCATCCCGAGGACTTTAAGGCCTTAAAGAGGGCCTTTGGCCGCCCCATAGACCTACGCGACCTCGAGGAGCTATGAAAATCCGGCCCCTCGCCCGCAGGTTTCCCCTGCACACCCCCCCGGACGACCGGGGGGAGTGGCAAGGTCTGTCCCTGGAGGAGCGGCTTGAGGCCCTTTGGGAAATGGCCCTCTTCTGGGCCGAGCTGGAAAGGGAAAGGGCCAGGAAGGAGGGAAGGGAGCCCAGGATTTCCACGGACCGGCTTCTGCCCATAGCCCACAAAAGGCCCCTGGACAAGGGGTAGGGCAGGAGGGATTTTTGTAACCCATGGGTTTACAAAACCCTCCGCGGGTGGTACCTTGGAGGCAAGGAGGTAACCATGACCCAGGCCCGCGAAACCGTAAGCTTCAAGCCCGGCGAGGTCATCCTGTACCCCGGGGTTCCCGGGCCTCGGGACCGGGTGTATAGGGTCCTGGAGGGCCTTGTGCGCCTCGAGGCGGTGGACGAGGAGGGCAACGCCCTCACCCTGCGCCTGGTCCGCCCCGGGGGGTATTTCGGGGAGGAGGCCTTGGCAGGCCTTGAACGCACCTACTTCGCCGAGGCGGTGACGGAGGTGGTGGCCGAACCCCTTCCCAAGGAGCCCCACCTCGAGGAGGTCCGCCAGGTGCTCCTGAGCCTAGCCCAGGCCCTTTCTGAGTCCTACCGGCGCATAGAGCGCCTGGCCACACAGCGCCTGAAAAACCGCATGGCCGCGGCTATTCTGGAGCTGGCGGAAACCCCCTTGGCCCACCAGGAAGCGGAAGGCCTGGTCCTCCGCGCCACCCACGACGAGCTGGCGGCCGCGGTGGGTAGCGTGCGGGAAACCGTGACCAAGGTGATCGGGGAGCTCACCCGGGAAGGCTACATCCGCTCGGGCTATGGCAAGATTGTCCTGAAGGACCTAAAGGGCCTTAAGGAACTGGCCCAAAGCCGCGGGGACGGGCGCTAGCCCCGCCACCAAGCCTGGCTGGGGCCCTGCCCGGCCCCTCCCCCCTTTCCCGTAAACTAAGGGGCATGCGCCTGCGCCAGAGGTTCCTCACCGGGCTGGTCACCCTCCTCCCCCTTCTGGTCACCCTGTACTTTCTGGCCTGGGTCTACACCTACTCCGGGGGCTACATCCAAAGCTTCCTGCGCCTTTTGGACCTGGAGGTGCCCCGGGCCTACCAGCCCTTCCTGCCCTTCGTGGGCCTTCTTCTCGCTGGAGTGCTCATCTACCTGGTGGGCACCGTGGCGGAAAACTATCTGGGCCGAAGGCTCATCGTTTCCCTAGAGCGCTCCCTTCTCCTCTTCCCCATCGTGCGGGACATTTACAAGGCAGTGCAGCAGATCACCCACACCCTCTTCGGCCATCAGGAGGTGAAGTTCAGCCGGGCGGCGGTCATAGAGTATCCCCGGCGAGGGCTATACACCCTTTGCTTTGTGGTGCAGCCCGTGAACGGCCGCCTTCCTCCCTTACCGGAAGGGTACACCGCCGTCTTGGTGCCCACCAGTCCCGTGCCCGCCAGCGGCATGGTGATCCTGGTGCCCTCAGAAGAGGTGATACCCCTGGAGATCAGCGTGGAGGACGCCCTTAAGTACGTGGTTTCCGCCGGCTTCCTCCTCCCCGAAAAACCTTCAGGCTCCTTAAGCTCTCTCCCACAAAGGGCTGGGCCCCCGGCGTAGAATGGGAGACGATGCGTCCCCTGATCCTCTTTCTCCTTTTCCTGGGGACGGTTTCGGCTGCCCTTCCTCCCCTCCTGGGGCCTGGCCTCCCCCCGGGCACGGAGCTGAGGCTTTTCTCCCAGGACCTGCGCATCCTGCACGGGGCTTGGCGGGTGGAGGGCAAGAGGCTGATCCCCCTCTCCTCCCCGGTGCCCCCTCGGCTGGGCCAGGAGGTGCAACTCCTTTTGGTGCTCCCAGGGGAGAAGCCCCGCACCTTTCCCGGGGTGGCCGAGCGCGGGGATGTGGTCCTCCTGCAAGACAAGGAGCGGGTGAGCCTGCTTAGGCTCCTCAAGGAGGTCTATGGCCTCGCCCCTCCGGAAAGGCTGTGGCCATGAAGCGCATCCTGCTCATTGAGGACGATGCGGAGGTGGCCCGCCTGGTGGAGCTGGAGCTAAAGGAGGCGGGCTTTGCCGTGGAGTGGGCCAAAAGCGGCATGGAGGGCCTGGTGAAGCACCGGGAGAGGAAGCCCGACCTGGTGGTCCTGGACCTGGGGCTTCCCGACCTGGACGGGGCCGAGGTGGCCCGGAGGATCCGGGCCACCGACGACACCCCCATCCTGGTCCTCACCGCCCAGGATGCCGTGGAGCGCAAGGTGGGCCTCCTTTCCGATGGGGCCGACGACTACCTGGTGAAGCCCTTCCACCCCGCCGAGCTTCTGGCCCGCATCCAGGTGCAGCTGAGGCACAAGGAAGGAAGCGAAGTCCTGAGCGTAGGACGGTTAGAACTTTACCCCAAGAGGCGGCAGGTCTTTTTTGGGGAAAGGGAGGTGCGGCTTTCCCCCAAGGAGTTTGAGCTTCTCCACCTGCTCATGGGCCGCCCGGGGAGGGTCTTCCCCCGGGAGGAGATCGAGGAAAAGATCTGGGGTAAGCCCCTGGGCCGGGATTCCAACGTGCTGGATGTGCACGTGGCCAACCTCCGGGCCAAGCTAAGGGAAGCCGGGGCCTACGGCTACCTGCGCACGGTGCGGGGCCTGGGGTATGCGGTCCGCCCGGGAAAGGGCGAGGAGGAAGCCTAGCCCGGCCCCATGTCCTTCCGGCTTCGGCTTTTCCTCTCCTTCAGCCTCCTCTGGCTCCTCTTCCTGGTGGGGGCCCTGTACCTGGCGGGGCAGGGGGTGGAGCGGGCCCTTAGAGGCCACCTCGAGGCCACCCTCCTGGAGGATGCCAAGCGGGCGGCGGAGGCCTACCGCAAGGGCCAGACGGGGGCCCTCCTCACCACCGGGGGAGTCTACCTTCACCTGTATGCGGAAGACGGGGAGGCCCTGGTCCTCACCCAGGAGGCCCACCGCCTCCCCCCGGAGGCCCTAAAGGGGGTAGGCGAGGCCCCGAGGGTCACCTGGCAAAGGGGCTTTGCCGCCGCCTTGGTGCGCACCCCCTTGGGCCTTCTCGCCCTGACCCAGGACACCGCCCCCATAGACTTGGCGCAAAAGGCCCTGAGGCAGGCCCTCCTCGAGGCCTTCTTCCTCCTCTTCCCCTTGGGCATGGCCCTGGTCTACCTCACCGCCCGGCTCACCGCCAAGCCCCTGGAGGAGGCCGCCAGGGAGATCGCCCGGCGTAACCCCGAGCGCCTGGACCCCGTACCCCTGAACCTTCCTAAAGACGAGTTTGGCCGCATGGTGGAGGCGGTGAATGGCCTCCTCTTTGCCCTTAAGGAGGCCAAGGAAAAGGAACGGGCCTTTCTGGCCGAGGCCAGCCACGAGCTCAGAACCCCCCTCACCGTGCTTCTGGGCCACCTGGACCGGCTAGGGCGAAACCCCCAAGACCCCGAAGCCCTCCGCACCGCCCGGGCCACCGCGGAGAGGATGCGCCGCCTGGTGGAGGACCTCCTCTCCCTGGCCCGGGGGGAGGCGGAGTGGGCCTTGAACCCCCATATCGTGGACCTCCAAGCCCTAGCCGAGGAGGCCGCCCGGGAATACGGGGTGGCCTTCCAAGGGGAGGCCCTGGAGGTCCTTGGGGACCCGGACCGGCTCTTGCAGATGCTGAGGAACCTCATCGCCAACGGGGTCCGGGCCGCGGGAAGGGAAGGCGTCCGGGTGCGCCTTAGGCGGGAAGGGGAAGACGCCCTTTTGGAGGTGGAGGACCATGGCCCCGGGATCCCCGAGGAACTCCTTCCCCGCCTCTTTGAGCGCTTCGCCCGGGGGCCGGGGGGTGGAACGGGCCTGGGCCTGGCCATCGCCCAGGCCATCGCCAAGGCCCACGGGGGGGAGATCACCGTGGAAAGCCAGCCCGGCCGCACCCTCTTCCGGGTACGCCTGCCCCTTTTGGAGGAAGAGGCCTAAACCTGCCGCCTCAGGGACCAGGCACCCGGTGGAAGGCGTTGAGGAAGAGGGGAAGGGCCTCGGCCCGGGCTTCTTGTTCCCGTAGCGCTTCCTCAAAGGCCAGGGGATCCAGGAGGAGGTGGGGTAGCCGAAGCCAGCCCAGGTAGTACTCCCCCGCCTGCCCGGGGTAGGCAAGGCGGGCCTGTTCCTCGGGGAACAGCAGGGCCTCAAAGGCCAGAGGGGAGGCCCAGTAAGGAGCGTGGGCGGTGCGCCTAAGAAACTCCCTAAGCCGCAAAGGGTTGCTCCAGAAGCCGTAGCGGAGGCGCTCGTCCAGGCTTTCCAGCTGGGACAAGCGGCCTTGCCGGGCCAGCTCCATCCGGCGAAGCCTTAGGCGGGCATACTGGCCCAGGGAAAGAACCTCCCGGGAGTGGCCCAAGGCCAAAAGGAGCCTCGAGGCCACCACGTAATCCTGGTACTCCCGGTAAGGGTCCACGCGTTCAGGATGCCACGGGCCAAGGGAATAGGATGGTGGCATGGATCGCAAGGCTTGGGTCATGCGGGCAGTGGAGGCTTTGCGCTTTGCCACCTTCAAGGAGATCCAGCGCTACCTGGACGAAGAGGGGGAAGCCTTCTCCAAAAAGGAGCTGGAGGACACCCTCAAGGCCCTGGTGGCCGAAGGAAAGTTGGAGGAGAAAGAAGGCACCTACCGCCTGGCCCGCAAGAAGGGAGGCGGGGAGGCCTTTGCGAAACTCTTCGGAGACTAGTCCAAAGCGGGCCCAAGCGCGTAGGTTAAGCCTGGCGGGGGCCCGTTCGCCGTGCCCCGCCCCTCGGAGGCTCCCACGCGCCTGGGAGAAGGGCTTTGCCGAGCCCCCTGCCAGGGCAGAATGGCCTTAGCGGGAATAGTTGGGGGCCTCCTTGATGACCACCACGTCGTGGGGGTGGCTCTCTATGAGGCCCGCCATGGTCATGCGCACAAAGCGGGCTTTTTGCCGGAAGGTTTCTATGTCCGGGGCCCCCACATAGCCCATGGCGCTCCTCAAGCCCCCCACGATCTGGTAGAGGACGTCGGCCACGGGGCCTTTGTAGGGCACCATGCCCTCTATACCTTCCGGCACCAGCTTCTTGGCCTCGGTCTCCCCTCCCCTGCCCGGCTCCTGGAAGTAGCGGTCAGCGGAGCCTTGTTTCATGGCTCCCAAGGAACCCATGCCCCGGTAGAGCTTGTAGCGGCGCCCATCCTTCAACACCTCCTCCCCCGGGGCCTCGTCGGTGCCCGCCAGCATGCTGCCCAGCATCACCGAATGGGCCCCGGCGGCCAAGGCCTTGGCCACATCCCCCGTGTACTTGATCCCCCCATCGGCGATGATGGGCACATCCAGGTCCTCCACTCCCGCCACCGCCTCGAGGATGGCGGAGATCTGCGGCACCCCCACCCCGGTCACCACCCGGGTGGTGCAGATGGAGCCGGGGCCGATGCCCACCTTCACCGCATCCGCTCCCCGCTCCGCCAGGGCCCGGGCCCCTTCCCGGGTGGCCACGTTGCCCGCAATCACCTCCACCTTGTCCCCGAAGGTCTCCTTCAGGTAGATGAGGGCCTCGAGGATCCCCTTGGAATGGCCATGGGCCGAGTCCAGGACCAGGACGTCCACCCCCGCCTCCACCAAGGCCACCGCCCTTTCCGGAAGGTCCCGGCTTGCCCCCACCGCCGCCCCCACCAGAAGCCTTCCCAAGGCATCCTTAGCGGCGTTGGGGTACTGTTTGCGCTTCACGATGTCCTTTAGGGTAAGAAGCCCCTTGAGCCTCCCCGCCTCGTCCACCAGGGGAAGCTTTTCCACCTTGTGCTTGCGCAGGATCTCCTCCGCTTCCTCCAGGGTGGTGCCCGGAGGGGCGGTGATGAGGCGCTCCAAGGGGGTCATGACCTCGGTAACGGGGCGTTTTAGGTTCCTCTCAAAGCGCAGGTCGCGGTTGGTCACCAGGCCCAGGAGCTTCCCGTAGAGGTCCACCACGGGAAGCCCGCCAATCCGGTACTCGCGCATGAGGCGCTCGGCGTCCTCGAGGGTGGCAGTGGGGGGCAGGGTGACGGGATCCTGGATCATCCCCGCCTCGGAGCGCTTTACCTTGCGCACCATTCCCGCCTGGGCCTCAATGCTCAGGTTCTTGTGGATCACCCCAAGCCCCCCTTCCCGGGCCATGGCGATGGCCATCTCCGCCTCGGTCACCGTGTCCATGGCGGCGGAGAGGATGGGGATGTTGAGGTGGAGCTTCCGGGTAAGCCTGGTCCTTACGGAAACTTCCCGGGGCAACACCTCGGAGTACCCGGGCAGGAGGAGGACGTCATCAAAGGTCAGGCCTTCGTAGAGGATCTTCCCCTCGTACATGTTCTCCAGGCTATACGCCCTCCTTACCTCCCGTCTAGGGCCAAAGCCCCTACATCCCCTCTCTCGGCCCTGGCAAAGCATCCAGGTCATTTACCCGGCACAAAGAAGCGGAGCCAGGGAGGCCGCTTAGCCTAGGGCTTCCCGGACCCCGAAACCTAGCCATGCGCACCCTCCCCCGCCATTTCCCAAGCCTGCGTACCCCCCTATACCGCCCAAACCGCCTGTCTCCTGGGTGATGCCTTTACCCGGACTGGCCTTCGGGGTGGAAAGCACGCACGGCGTTCCTGGCCAGGGCCCTGACCCTCTGGTTCCCAACCTCCCCCTTCGGGTGGCCGATGCGGTCCCGGACCAAAGGGGAACCCACCCTCAAGGCAACATCACAAACAAAAATCCCCGGGAGCCTTCCCGGGGACCTCGGGTGGTGGGCGATGGTGGACTTGAACCACCGACCTCACGCTTATCAGGCGTGCGCTCTGACCAGCTGAGCTAATCGCCCCCGCACGCAAAAACCAGCTTAACGAGGGAAAGCCTTTCCGTCAAGATACCAGGAGTCTATCCCTTTGGCCCCCTGAACCCGGACAAACACATGTGAGACTCTGGGCTGGGATAAAAAGAGGG
>NZ_JAKTNQ010000012.1 GCF_022760835.1 Thermus altitudinis | reverse complement strand
CACCCTGTTCCACTGGTGGCCTAGGACGAAGGAATTAGCATAAAAGGGTATAATACCACCCCGCCCTGGCCCAGGCCAGGGCGGGGACCCCGGAAAGGCTCCTCTTGGAGGGACACAGCATGACCAAAGAGGACACAAGGCCCTGCCAACCTGCCCCTAGTAGAACGGGGGCATCCACAAAACCTGACCCATGACCGGTGCCAGAAGGCTCCATCAGCTTCCCGGGCTTCTGCCCTTCCTGGTGCCTGCCCTCCTCACGGGGGGCGGGGTGGCCCTTCCCCTCCTTTACCTGGTCCTGAGGGCCCTGGAGGCCGATCCCGAAACCCTAAAGGCCATCCTCCTCCGCCCCAAGAACCTGGAGCTGGTTAGGAACACCCTCTCCCTCCTCCTGGGGGTTCTCCTGAGCACCACCCTCCTCGCCCTGCCCCTGGCCTTTCTCACCACCCGCACCGACCTGAAGGGAAAGCGTCTTCTCTCCGTCCTCCTCACCCTGCCCCTGGCCATCCCCGGCTACGTGGGCGCCTACGTGCTCCTTTCCGCCACCGGGCCTGGGGGAATCCTGCCCCTGCCCCGCCTCGAGGGGTACTGGGGGGCGCTTCTGGTCCTCTCCCTCATCACCTACCCGTACCTCTTCCTGGGCTTGCGGGCCGCCTTTTTGGGGCTGGACCCCAGCCAGGAGGAGGCCGCCCGGACCCTGGGCATGGGGCCTTTAAGAGCTTTTTTCCAGGTGGTTTTCCCCCAGCTCCTCCCCGCCCTCCTTGCAGGGTATCTGGTGGTGGGCCTTCACGTCCTGGGGGACTTCGGCACCGTGAGCCTTCTGCGCTATGAAACCTTTTCCTACGCCATCTACCTGCAATATAGCGCCGCCTTTGACCGGGTCTATGCCGCTTGGCTGGCCCTCTTCCTCCTCCTCTTCACCGGGGGGCTCCTCCTCCTGGAAGGGCTCCTCCTCCGCCGCCTCAGCCTGGCCCGCACGGGCAAGGGAAGCGGGAAAAAGGCCAGGCCCCTAAGCCTGGGGCGGTTTACCCCTTGGGCTTACCTTTGGCTCCTTTTGCCCGTCCTCCTGGCCCTGGTCCTGCCCCTCTACGCCCTCTTCCACCTGGCCAGCCGCTTTCCCCGGGAAAACCTGGAAGGCCTTTGGGAGGCCCTTGCCCACTCGGCCACGGCCGCCATGCCCGCATCCCTCCTGGCCGTGGGCATGGCCCTGCCCATCGCCTACCTGGCGGTGCGCCACCCCTCCCCCGCCTCCCGCTTCCTGGAAAGGCTGGCCTACCTGGGTTACACCATCCCCCCCTTGGCCTTCGCCCTGGCCTGGATCTTTTTCAGCTTGAAAAGCCTTCCCCTCCTCTACGGCACCCTGCCCCTCCTTATCCTGGTCCTGGCCTTCCACTTCCTGGCCGAGAGCCTGGGGCCGGTGCGGGGGGCGCTTTACCAGGTTCCCAGGCGCCTCGAGGAGGCGGCCAGGACCCTGGGGGACACCCCGACTCGGGCCTTCTTCCGCGTCACCTTTCCCCTCCTTTGGCGGGGGGCCGTGGCCGGGGGAGCCTTGGCCTTTATCGGGGCGGTGAAGGAACTGCCCATCACCCTCCTCCTCGCCCCCATGGGCTATAGCACCCTCTCCACCCGGGTTTTCAGCTACACTCAGGAAGCCATGTTTGCCGAGGCCGCCCCCTTTGCCCTGCTCATCGTCCTCCTCTCGGCGGCCTTCGTGGGGGTGTTGCTTTGGAGCGAGCGCCGCTTCTAAAACTGGAAGGCATCCTTAAGCGCTTCGGGGAGCACGAGGTGCTGAAGGGGATTGACCTCGAGGTCTACCCCGGGGAGATCCTGGCCCTTCTGGGACCGTCGGGATGCGGCAAGACCACCCTCCTAAGGGTGGTGGCCGGGTTGGAAAGCCCCGATAGGGGACGGGTCCTCCTGGAGGGCAAGGACATCACCCTCCTGCCCCCAGAAAGGCGGGGCATCGGCTTCGTCTTCCAGGACTACGCCCTCTTCCCCCACCTCAGCGCCTTGGGCAACGTGGCCTTCGGCCTCAAGGGAAAGGACCGCCTGGAGAGGGCCAAAAGGGCCTTGGAGCGGGTGGGCATGACCCTATTCCAGGACCGCAAGCCTGGGGAGCTATCCGGGGGGCAACAGCAGCGCATCGCCCTGGCCCGGGCCTTGGCCCCGGGGCCGAAGCTGGTTCTTTTGGACGAACCCTTCTCCAGCCTGGACGCCAGCCTTCGGACCAGCACCCGGGAGGAGGTGCGCAAGATCCTCAAGGAAACCGGCACCACCGCCCTTCTGGTCACCCACGACCAGGAGGAGGCCCTTTCCTTCGCCGACAGGCTTGGGGTAATGCGGGGAGGGAGGCTGGAACAAGTGGGCACCCCTGAGGAGGTCTACCTCAAGCCCAAGACCCCCTTCGTGGCCCAGTTTTTGGGCCGCACCAACCTTCTTTCCGGGGAGGGGTTGGGCCCCTATGCGGAAACCTGCTTGGGCCCGGTGCCCCTGGCCGAGCCTGCCCATGGCCCCCTTCTCCTCTCCCTGCGCCCCGAAGCCTTAAGGCTTCTGCCTGCAGAGGCCCAGGAGGGCACCCTGGGCCTGGTGGTGGCCCGGGAGTTTAAAGGGCACGACCTCACCTACCGGGTGCGCCTCCTTTCCCCAGAAAAGGAGATCCTGGTGCAGGAAGGCCCGGAAAGCCCTTTCCGGGAGGGGGACCGGGTGCGGCTTAAGGTGGTGGGGAAAGGGGTGGCCCTGGAGGGGCATCCCGCCAAGACCCCGGTGGGTGCGGATTAAGCTGGACCTGTGCGCCGCATCCTGATTCTCACCGAATACGACGGCACCCACTTCGCCGGGCTTCAGCGCCAGCGGCCTGGCCTGCGCACGGTGCAAGGGGAGTTGGAAAGGGTCCTGCCGGAGATCGGAGCCCTCCCCCAGGCGGTGGCCGCTGGCCGCACGGATGCCGGGGTGCACGCCCTAGCCATGCCCTTCCACTTTGACCTACCCAGCCGAATCCCCACAGAGAAGATCCCCGAGGCCTTGAACCGGCTTCTCCCCGAGGACCTCAAGGTGGTGGCCGCCAAGGAGGTGGCCCCGGGCTTCCACGCCCGCAAGGACGCCCTATGGCGGGCCTACCGCTACCGCATCCTCCTAAGGCCCCACCCCTCCCCCCTCCTCCGCCACCGGGCCCTTTGGGTCCGCCATCCCTTGGACCAAGCGGCCATGCGGGAGGCCCTCTCCCTCCTTAAGGGGCGGCACAACTTCCTGGGCTTTGCCAAGGCGGAGGTGCGGGAGGGGGAAAGGGAGCTTTACGAGGCCAGGCTGGAGGAGGTGGAAGGGGAAGGGGGCAGGGAGCTTCGCCTTTACTTTCGGGGCCAGAGCTTCCTAAGGGGCCAGGTGCGGGGCATGGTGGGAACCCTTTTGGAGGTGGGCCTGGGCAGGCGCAACCCGGATAGCCTCCGGCTCATTCTGCAAACCCAGGACCGAAGCCAAGCGGGCCCCTCGGCGCCCCCTCAGGGGCTGTATTTCCTCGAGGCCGCCTACCCCCCGGAAAAACTAACCCCTTGGTAGACCAGGGGCGGCCCTAGAGGCGGCTCCTTGGGTCTAAGGCGTCCCGAAGCCCATCCCCCAGGTAGTTAAAGGCCAACACGGTGATGAAGATCATGAACCCCGGGGGCAGGGCCAACCAAGGCGCGGTGAAGATGTACTCCTGGGCATTGGTGAGCATGTTCCCCCAAGTGGCCACCGGGGGCTGGATGCCAAAGCCCAGGAAGGAAAGGGCCGCCTCCACCAAAATGGCCCCCCCGATCTGCAAGGTGGCCTGCACGATCAGGGGTGCCAAGGTGTTGGGCACCAGATGCCGGAACATGATGCGGGCATCGCTAGCCCCCAAAGCCTGGGCGGCTGTGGCGTAATCCTGCTCCCTTAACGAGAGTATATTTCCCCGCACCAGCCGGGCCGTGCCCAGCCAGCCAAAGAGCACCAGGATGGTGATGATGATGAAGACGCTGGCAGCATCGCCAAAGACCCCTTGGGCCCACTGGCCCACCTTCACCCCCGGGTCCCGCAGCAAAGCGGACAGCACCAAGAGGAGGGGAAGGGTGGGGATGGTGAGCATGAAGTCAATGAGGCGGCTTATGGCCACGTCCAAATCCAGGCGGATCTGCCCCCTAAGCCCATACCAGGCCGCCCAAAGCACCAAGGCCAGGACCAGGCCAAAACCCAGGTAGCTCCCTACCCTGCCAGCACGAATCCCATCCTCGGCCAGCGTCCAGGCGATGGAAAGCGCCAGGTACAAAACACCGTAGTAGAGAAACCAGGAAAAAATCCGCCAGAGGGCAAAGCTGAAGGGATAAAACCCCTCCCGTTCCCGCCTCAAAGGCCCCAGGTAAAAGCGCAAGGGGCGGCCCGAGAAGTACCCCGCCAGGGTGCCCATGATGGTACCCAGGATCACGCTGGAAAAGGCCACGGCAAAGCCCACCAAAAGGGAGATGCGGGAGCCGTAGATGATGCGGGAAAGCACATCCCGGCCCAGGTCATCGGTGCCCAGAAGGTGCTCCCGGGAAGGAGGGTTGAAGTAGTACTGGCCGACGTCCTCTCCCGTGGGCTGGGCTGTGGGGTCGTAAGGAGCTATCCAGGGGGCGAAGATGGCCATGAGGATCAGGAGGATGATGACCACCAACCCGGCCATGGCCATCTTGTGCCGCCTTAAGCGGCGCCAGAAAAGGCCGAAGAAGGTACGGGGCTTGGCTTTTAATGCTTGCGTCGCCATGATCCACCTCTAGCTGTAGCGGATGCGGGGGTCCACCACCGCATAGGCCAGGTCCGCCAACAGGTTGAAAAGCGCCGTCATCAAGGCCAAGAAGGCCAAGGCCGCCATGGCCACGTTGTAGTCCTTCTCTACCAGGGCGTCAAAGATGGCCCGCCCCATTCCGGGGTAGCTGAAAATTGTCTCGGTGATGGTGGCCCCACCCAACACCCCTGGAATGGCCAGGCCCACCAGGGTCACGATGGGAATGAGGGCGTTCCTAAGGGCGTGCTTGTAGAGCACCACCCGCTCGGCCAAGCCCTTGGCCCGGGCGGTGCGGATGTAATCCTGGGAAAGCACCTCCAGCAAGGAAGCCCGCATGAACCGGGTCCACTCAGCCATTTGCAAGGAGGAAAGGGCGATGACCGGCAGGATCAGGTGCCAGGCCCACTGCCCCAGGAAATACGCGAAGCTCACGGCCCCCGAACGCACATCCTCCCAAAGCACCCCGGGCACCCCCCCGGTGGGGAAGCGGGGGAAACCCGGGATATGGTCGGGAAACCAGATGGCGAAGAGGTAAAGGAGCAGGATGCCCAGGAAAAAGACCGGCATGGAAAACCCCACGAAGGAGAAGAAGGTGATGACGTAATCCGCCAGGGAGTACTGGCGCACGGCGGAGAAGATGCCCACGGGGATGGCCACCACCAAGGCCAGGGTCAGGGCCAAGCCCGAGAGGATCAGGGTCTTGGGCAGGCGCTGGACAAAGATGTACTCTGCCGCCGGGATGCCGTAGGTGCGGCTGTAGCCAAGGTCCCCCTGTACCGCTCGGGAAAGCCACTTGAAGTAGCGGATATGAAGGGGTTGGTCCAGGCCATAGGCCCGCTTCAAGGCCTCAAACTGCTCCGCGGTCATCCGAGGGTTTTGCCGCTTGAGCTCCTCCAAGGGGTCCCCCGGCTGCAAGGCCAGCAGGGCATAGATGACCACACTGGCGGCGAGGAGCAAGGGGACCATCTGCAAAAGCCGGCGCACCGTGTACGCAAACACCTTTGTACCTCCTGTTTTTTAGCCTCCAAATAGCCTATCGGCTGACCAAAAAGCCCGCTGGGCTAGACGCCCAGCGGGCCCCACTATACCACGGCTACTTGATGGAAAGGGCGTACTTCGCCTGGTCCCACTTCTTCACGGCACCGCGGCTTTCCCAACCGATCTCCCAGGCGTTCCAGCCGGGGTAGCCGAAGCCACCTGCATAGGCGCTGGCCACGTAGTTGACCAGGCCCTTGCGCACCACGTAGGGGTTGGCGCGGAAGTAGAGGGGCAGAGCAGGAAGCTCCTCCGCCCAGATCTCCTGGGCCTTCCAGAAGAGCTGTTTCCGCTTGGCCTCGTCAAACTCCAGCACCCCTTGGCTGGTCAGGCGGTCAAACTCGTCGTTCCGCCAGCCGCCGATATTCTGGCCCTGGTAGTTGTTCTCCTTGGTGGGCACCATGATGGCCCCGGTGTTCAGGTTCTTGTACTGGAAGAGGGAGCCATCCTCGGCCAGGCTGGAAACCCAGGCGAACTCAAACATCCCGGTCCACTTGCACTCGCTGGCCCGCTGGATGTAGTCGTCGGAGAAGACCACGGCCGAGGGGGCGTTGTTGATCTTGACAGCAATGCCGATCTTCTTGAGGTCCTCGGCGAAGAACTGCTGGGTGCGCTCGCGGATGGCGTTGCCGGCAGTGGTCACGTACTCGATCTCAAAGCGCACGGTACGCCCGCCCACGGTGCGCTGGAGGATGCCATCCGGACCCTTCCTCCAACCCATCTGCGCCAGGAGGGCCTCGGCCTTCTTCAGGTCAAACTCGTACTTCTTGACGTTGGGGTTGAAGAGGGGGTTGACGGGGGCGATCCAGGTGTGGGCCACGGGCTGGAGGCCATCAAAGAAGGCCTTCACCAACCCTTCCCGGTTCATGGCGTGGAGGAGGGCCTGGCGGGTGCGGACGTCGTCCAGGCCTAGGTCCCTCACCTGCTGGCAGTTGGTGAACTTATTGATGTCAATGTGCTCCCAGATGGCCCCGGGCACGAACCAGATGTCAAAGCGGCCAGGGGCACGGGAGGTCAGCTGCCGGCTACGGCCTTGGTCAAAGGTGAGGGAGACGCTGGAGGTGGCGTCAATGGAGCCCCCGATCACCGCCACCAGGAGGGAGTTGGTGTTCTGGATGAAGCGGTAGACCACCTTCTGCACGTACTTGCTCTCCCCACCCTCAGGCTTGATGGGGAAGTTGGGGTTCCGCTCCATCTCAATGGAGTTCCCCGGCACCCAGCGCTTCAGCTTGAAGGCGCCCGAGTAGACCATGGCACCCCGGTTCAGGGCCTGAGGGGTGGCGAACTTGAGGAAGAAGTTGCGGTAGAGCTCGTTGAGCTTCTCCGCATCCTTATCGGGGTCCAGGTTACGGGCCGCCGCCTTCACCTTCTCCCACTCCGCCCCCATGATGTGCTTGGGCGCATAGCCCATGGGGGAGCCGTAGGTGTCGTAGTAGTAGGCGGGCTCAAAGGTCACGGTGAAGTTGCGGGCATCCTTGACCTTCAGGCTCACCCGCTCCCAGTAGTCGGGGTTCAGGAGGGGCATGCCCTTGGCCTTGCCCACCTCAAAGTAGAACTGCACGTCCTCGGTGGTGATGGGTTTGCCGTCGGACCAGCGGGCATCGGGGCGGATGGTGAGGTCCATCTCCAACCGCTTCTTGCCCCCGCCGATGTCGGTCACCCGCAGGCGCCCGTTCTTCTCCGTGGGCACCTCGGTGGCCAGAACGGGGAAGTTCTGGCTATCGGCGTTGAAGCCAATGAAGGGGGCAAAGAGATAACCTTCAATCTCGCTCTTGATGGCCTGGTTGGAGATGATGCTCAGGAAGTCCCCCGCCAGTACCCTAGGCTCCTGGGAAGCCCCAATGACCAGGCTGTTGTCCTGAGGCCCCGCCAGGGCCAGGCCCAGGGCGGTTAAACCGAGTACAGCCAGCTTGCCTACTTTTCTCATACGGCCTCCTTTCTCCATCGTGGCACTACCCTTAGTGGCCGAGGTTATTATACGGCTCCCTTTCTTAGGGTCAATGGGAGAAGGGTAAAGGGGGCCTGAAACCAGGCCCCCTTGCTCAAAAGGCCCTTAGTGGCCGCAGGTGCGGGCCTCCCCCTCCTGGTCCTTGGTGCGGAAGGAGTGGCCGCAACCGCAGGTGCTGGCGGCGTTGGGGTTATGCACGGTAAATCCCCCGCCCATGAGGCTTTCCACCCAGTCTATTTCCGAGCCCACCAGGTAGGGCAAGGACATGGGGTCCACCGCCAGGCGCACCCCGTGCATCTCCACGAAGGTGTCCCCCGGAAGCTCCCTCTCGTCCACGGCCATGCCGTATTGGAATCCCGAGCACCCGCCAGACTTGATGTAGACCCGGATGGCGGCCTGCTCCTTGCCATAACGGGCCAGGATCTCCTTGGCCTTCTCCGCCGCCAGAGGGGTGATACGGATCACGGCTTCCTGGGTTTCCCGCATCTTCCCAACCTCCCTACCCCCTACCGTAGCACGTGAGGGGTAAGGAAAGGTGAGGTGGGTTCCAAGGGCTAGGATGGAGGCATGGACCTAGCCCGCATACAGGAGGTACTTAGGGAGGAGAGGCTGGATGGCTGGCTTCTCCTCTCCTTTGGCCGGAGCAACCCCCTGGCCCTCGAGGTCCTCGCCCTCAGCCCCCTTCACCTCACCCGGCGCTTCGCCTACCTCATCCCCCAGGAGGGGGAGCCCACCCTCCTCTGCCACGCCATAGAGGAAAGCCTCTTCCCCCCCCTGCCTGGGCAAAGGTGCACCTACCACACCTGGCAAGGATACCTGGAAACCCTTAGGGAGCTTACGGAAGGGAAAAGGCGGATTGCCCTTGAATACGTGCCCGGGGGGCTGATCCCTTACCTCTCCCGGGTGGATGGGGGCAGCCTGGACCTCCTTAGGGGGATGGGCCTCGAGCTCGTGTCCTCCTGGCCCCTGCTCCTCCTCTTCCAAACCTGGGGAGAGGCGAAGCTAAAGAGCCACCGCCGGGCGGTGAAGGGCTTGGTGGCCGCCAGGGACCGAGCGCTGGCCTTCCTGCAGCAAAGCCCCAGGCCCACGGAAAAAGCCGTGCAGGCCCTCTTGGTCCAGGCCTTGGAGGAACAGGGGCTGGTCTTTGACCATCCCCCCATGGTGGCCTTTGGCCGAAACGCCGCCAACCCTCACCACGCCCCCACGGACAAGGTCCTCGAGGAGGGCGAGGTGGTGCTTTTGGACCTGTGGGCCAAGGAAAAAGGGGGGGTCTACGCCGACATCACCTGGATGGCGGGTCTAAGGCCTCCTGAAGGGGCCCACCGGGCCTTCCAGGCGGTGGCCAGGGCCCGGGATGCCGCCATCCGCTTCCTGGCCGAGGCCTACGGAAAAGGGCACTACCCCAAGGGCTTTGAGGTGGACCGGGTGGCCCGGGGCCTTTTGGAAGGGGAGGGCTACGGGCCTTACATCCGCCACCGCACGGGGCACAACCTGGGGGAGGAGGTCCACGGCTCCGGCCCCCACCTGGACGACCTGGAAACCCACGACTTCCGCCCCCTGGTGCCGGGGCTGGCCTTCACCGTGGAACCCGGGGTTTACCTACCCGATTTCGGGGTGCGCACCGAGGTGAACGTCTATGTGCACCCCGAGGGCCTCGAGGTCACCACCCCCTTGCAGGAGGGCCTTACCCTCCTTTAAGTAGCCCCTTTAGGGCTGACCGAGGTAGCCCCCACACGCTAGCCCTTGGGGAGGGAAGCGGGAAGCCTACCCCTGGGGCGTGGTATCTTGGGGAACGGCATGGACCGCCCCCTGCTGATCTTCTCTGGTCAGTCCAATAAGCCCTTAGCCCAAGCCATCGCTGAGGCCCTAGGCCTTCCCCTGGGCAAAAGCGCCACCCAGCGCTTCGCCAACGACAACCTCTTCGTGCGCTTTGAGGAAAGCCTAAGGGAAGGGGATGTCTTCATCGTCCAGTCCCTAACCCCCCCCGTGCAGGACCACCTCATGGAGCTTCTCATGATGATTGACGCCGCCAAGGGGGCCAGCGCCGCCCGGGTCACGGCGGTCATCCCCTACTTCTCCTATGCCCGCAGCGACAAGAAGGACGCCCCCCGCATCTCCATCGCCGCCAGGCTGGTGGCCGATCTTCTCCAGACCGCCGGGGCCGACCGGGTACTCACCATGACCCTACACTCCCCCCAGGTGCACGGGTTCTTTAAGGTGCCCGTGGACCACCTCTCCGCCGAGCCCGTCATCGCCAACCACTTCGCCACCCGGGTGGACCTGGACAATGCCGTGGTAGTGGCCCCGGATGCCGGGGACCTCAAAAGGGCTAGCTCCCTGGCCCGGCGCCTCCGCCTCCCCTTGGCCTTCATTGACAAGGAGCGGGTTTCCGACACCGAGGTACGGGTCCGGATGCTGGTGGGGGAGGTCAAGGGGAAAACCGCCCTGATCGTGGACGACGAGATCTCCACCGCAGGAAGCCTGGTGGAGGCGGTGGAGGCCCTGTTGCAGGCAGGGGCCAAGGAGGTCTACGCCGCCGCCACCCACGGGGTCTATGTGGGACCGGCCCTGGAGCGCATCGCCAAAAGCCCGGTGCGGGAGGTGGCGGCCACCGACACCTGTCCTCCCAAGGAAGGTCCCAAGCTCAAGACCCTCCCCGTGGCCCCTATCTTCGCCGAGGCCATCTGGCGCATCCACCGGGGGGAGTCGGTGTCCAGCCTTTTCACCTGAGGGAAGCCGCATGCGGAAAGAGGCGTTTACCCTGGCGGGGCAGAGCGTGCTGGCCCATATCCCCGAACGCCCCAGGGCCCTCCTCCTCGCCCTCCACGGGCTTCAGGGATCCAAGGAGCACATCCTTTCCCTGCTCCCAGGGTATGCGGAAAAGGGCTTTCTCCTCCTGGCCTTTGATGCCCCCCGGCACGGGATGCGGGAAGGCCCGCCCCCTTCCTCCAAAAGCCCCCGCTACGTGGAGGAGGTGTACCAGGTGGCCTTGGCCTTTGCCGAGGAGGCCAAGAGGGTAGCCCAGGAGGCCAGGGAGCGCTACCGCCTTCCCCTTTTTCTGGCGGGAGGAAGCATGGGGGCCTTTGTGGTCCATCTCCTCCTTTCCCAGGGGTTCCGGGCGGAAGGGGCCTTGGCCTTCATCGGTAGCGGTTTCCCCATGAAGCTCCCCCAAGGGCAGGAGGTGGCGGACGCCAAGGTTTTGGCCCTTTACGAAACCCCCCCTGCCCTGAGGGGAGAAGCCTATGGGGGTGTACCCCTTCTTCACCTCCACGGCACCAAGGACCTGATCGTGCCCCTTTCCCGCATGGAAAAAACCGTGGAGGCCTTGAGGCCCCATTACCCCGAGGGGCGGCTTGCCCGTTTCGTGGAGGAGGGAGCTGGGCACACCATCACCCCCTTGATGGCCCGGATGGGGCTGGCCTTTTTGGAGGCGTGGCTTGATCCTGGAAGGGCTTAGGGGGTATAGGGGCTACCCCGGGGGTTTTAAGGCCTACGCCAAGGCCTTCCCCACGGTGGAGCTTTCCTGGTGGCACCGGGTGGGGGACAGGAAGACCATAAGCCGGTTAAGGGCCTTGGCCCCCGAAGGGTTTCGCTTCAGCGTCTATGGCCACAAGCACCTCACCTTTAGGCCCTCGGGGGAGGAAAGGCGCACCCTGAGGCGTTTTCTGAGGCGCTTCCGGCTTTTTGGCGACAAGCGGGGAGCGGTGCGGCTTTTGGTGCCCGCGGGCGTGGAGCCTGCCCAACTGGCCCGCTGGCTGGATCTTCTGGAGGAAGTCCAGAAGGAAGTGGGGCCCGTCCCCCTTGCCTTCCAGGCGGAGGAGGCCCTGCATCCCCTCTTGCGCATGAGGGGTTATGCCCTGGTAAACCGGCTGGAAGGTCCCTTTCTTTACCTGGTGGACCCGGAGGCCTCCCAAAGGGCACGGCTTGGGGAAATCTCCCAAGAAGGCCAGGGTTACCTCTACGTAAGTCCAGCCCCTTCCCAAGCCGCCCCTTCCGTCCTACACTTGGGGGCGGAGGTTGACCAGGATGGGTCAGCCCCGGAGGGCTAGCTTGAAGACCGCCAGGCGCTTTTCCCCCAAAGAAGCGGAGGAGATCTACCTGGTGCCCTACTGGGGAGCGGGGTTTTTCCGGGTAGGGCGGGACGGAGAGTTGGAGGTAACCCCCTTGGGCCCGGAAGGCCCTTCCGCCTCCCTTTTGGAAATCGTGGAAGCCCTTAGGGACGAGGGACGGCCTTTACCTTTGGTGCTTCGGTTTCCCCAGATCCTCGAGGCCCGGGTAAAGGAGCTGAACGAGGCCTTCCGGAAGGCCATGGAAAAGTACGGCTACCGAGGAGCGTACCGCGGGGTCTATCCCGTGAAGGTGAACCAGCGCCGCTTGGTGCTGGAAACCGTGGCCAAGGCGGGGAAGCCCTATCACTATGGCCTCGAGGCGGGGAGCAAGGCCGAGCTGGCCTTAATCCTGGCCCAGGACCTCTCCCCGGAAGCCCTCATCACCACCAATGGCTTCAAGGACGACGACTTCATCCGCCTGGCCCTGACCGGGAGGAAGCTTTCCCGGAACGTGGTCATCACCCTGGAGAAGTTCGCCGAGCTTCCCCGGGTGATCCGGATCTCCAAGGAACTTGGCGTACGCCCCCAGCTGGGCATCCGTTACAAACTAAAGGCCAAGGGAGCCGGGCAGTGGGAGGCCAGCGGGGGGGAAAACGCCAAGTTCGGCCTCACCACCCCGGAGATCGTCCGGGCGGTGGAGATCCTGAAGGAGGAAGGCCTCCTGGAGGCCCTGGTCATGGTCCATGCCCACATTGGCAGCCAGGTGACGGATATCCGCAAGATCAAGGCGGCGGTGCGGGAGGCGGCCCAGACCTATGTGCAGCTCAGGAAGCTGGGGGCCCCTCTCCAGTACCTCAACCTGGGCGGGGGCCTGGCCGTGGACTACGACGGCTCCAAGACCAACTTCTACGCTTCCGCCAACTACACCCTTCCCGAGTACGCCGAGGACCTGGTCTACGTGACCAAGGAGGTGGTGGAGGCCCAGGGGGAGCCCCACCCCATCCTGGTCACGGAGTCGGGCCGGGCGGTCACCGCGTACCATGAGGTCCTGGTCCTCGAGGTCATTGACGTGATCACCCCCCCAGGGGAGACCCGGCCCAATCCTCCCCCGGAGGAGGCCCACCCCTTGGTCAAGGAGCTGTGGGAAAGCCTAGAAACCCTTTCCCCCAAAAACTTCCGCGAGGTCTACCACGACGCCTTCGCCGACAAGGAAACCCTGCAGACCCTTTACGACCTGGGGCTGGTATCCCTAAGGGACCGCGCCCTGGCGGAGGAGATCTTTTACCACATCGCCCGGCGGGTGTACGCCATCGTGCGGGATCTGCCCTACGCTCCCGATGAGTTTGAGGACCTGGAAAAGCTCCTGGCCGACAAGCTGGTTTGTAACTTTTCCATCTTTCAAAGCCTTCCCGATGCCTGGGCCATCCACCAGCTCTTCCCCATCGTCCCCCTAAGCCGCCTCCACGAGCCCCCCACCCGCCAGGCCACCCTGGTGGATATCTCCTGCGACTCCGACGGCAAGATCGACCGCTTCATTGACCTGCACGATGTGCGCCAGAGCCTGCCCGTCCACCCCATCCGCCCGGGGGAGGACTATTACCTGGGGGTCTTCCTGGTGGGAGCCTACCAGGACGTGTTGGGCAGCAACCACAACCTCTTCGGCCAGGTGGGGGAGGCCCACGTGGTGGTGGACGAGGAAGGGTTTGCCATTGAGCGCTTCGTTCCCGGGGAGACCGCGGAGAAGGTGATCGAGAAGATGGGCTTCACCGCCCGGGAGCTCTTCCTGGGCGTGGAGCGGCTGGTACGGCAAAGCCGCCTCTCCCCCGTGGAAAAAGGGGCCTTCCTGGAACGGTATATGCGGGAGCTCCAGGGCTACACCTACCTGGAGGACTGAGGGGTCGTTAAGGGTTCGTTAAGGGGGACTAGGCCATCCTGGGGTCATGGCCCGGGTACATGTCCCCTATACTGGGGTTAGCTTGCACCCCACCCTCGAGCTCCTGGACCCCTTGCACCCTTTAAGGCGCAGAACGGCCCTATGGCTCTTGCCCATGGGGGCCCTTCTGGCCTTGGTAGCCTTTCTGGCCTCGAGGGCCGTGGGGTTGGACCCCGTGGACCGGGTCCTCCTCCCCTTTTTGGCCCTGGGGTTTTCCCTTTTGGCCCTCATCCTCTGGCGTTGGCCGCGCACCTCCCCCTGGGTCCTGGCCACAGCCCATGCCCTGGTGGCCTCCTACCTCCTGACCACCCTGGCCTACCAACTCCTTATCAGGCCCAACCCCATGGGCCTATCCCCCGCCGCTTACTGGGTGCCCTTTGTGTACTTCAGCAGCTTTCTCTTTTTTCAGACGCCGCAGGCGGTGCGCTTGGCCCTCCTCTACCTGCTCACCCTCTTTCTGCTTTCCCTCTTGGGAAGCGTTCGCGGCCATTTCCATGCGGAACACCTCAACGCCCTGGCCCAGTTCTTCGGGGCCAACCTGGCCTATGTGGGCCTTCTCTACATGCTGGTGCGGGTTAAGGAAGGGTACCTGGAGGCCCAGCTGGAAGCCTATACCGACCCCCTAACTGGGCTTAGGAACCGGCGTTATCTGGATCTGGTGCTTGAGCGGGAGCTCTTCCGCGTCCAGCGGTATAACCGACCCCTTTCCCTTATGATTTTGGACCTGGACGACTTCAAGAAGGTGAACGATACCTACGGCCACCCCGTGGGGGACCGGGTGCTCAAAACCCTAGCCCGCTGCCTGGAAGAGCACCTTCGGCAGAGTGACCGGCCCGTGCGCCTGGGCGGGGAGGAGTTCGCCATCCTCCTCGCGGAAACCCCCCTGGCCCAGGCGGTGCGCCTGGCCGGACGCCTGCGCCAGGCGGTGGCCGCCCTGAAGGTTCCGCCTGTGGCAGGGATGACCATCAGCATCGGGGTAGCCGAGGCCCGCCCTGATGACTCCCCCCTTTCCCTCCTGAAACGGGCCGACGAAGCCCTTTACCAAGCCAAACGCCGGGGGAAAAACCGGGTGGAGGTGGGCTAGCCCTTTTGCGGGGCCCCCAGGCATGGGCCAGGGTGGCCTTAGAGGCCCGCTTCCCGTCTTAGGGCCTCCACCCGGTCCGTCTCCTCCCAGGGGAAGCCCGCGCGGCCAAAGTGGCCGTAGGCGCTGGTGGGGGTGTAGATGGGCCTCAGGAGGTCCAGCTCCTCGATGATGGCCAAGGGCCGGGGATCAAAAACCCGCTTGGCGACCTCCGTGAGCTTCTCGTCCGGTAAGACCCCGGTGCCGAAGGTCTCCACCCGCAGGGAAACAGGCCGGGCTTTGCCGATGGCGTAGGCCAGCTCCACCATGGCCCGCCGGGCCAGGCCTGCCGCCACCAGGTTCTTGGCCATGTAGCGGGCGTAGTAGCTGGCGGAGCGGTCCACCTTGGTGGGGTCCTTGCCGCTGAAGGCCCCGCCCCCATGGGGCACCGCCCCCCCGTAGGTGTCCACGATAATCTTGCGCCCGGTAAGCCCGGTATCCGCATGGGGCCCCCCCAGGATGAAGCGGCCCGAGGGGTTGATGAGGTACTCCGTTTCCCCCTCCTTTAGGTACTCCGGGGGGATGGCCTGGCGCACCACCTCGCGGATCAGGTCCTCCCGGAGCTGGTCCTGCTCCACCTCGGGAGAGTGCTGGGCGGAAACCACCACCGTCTTCACGTAGAGGGGCCTATCCCCCTCGTAGACCACGGTGACCTGGGCCTTGCCGTCGGGGCGCAGGTAGGGAAGAAGACCCGTCTTGCGCACCTCCGCCAGGCGCATGGTGAGGCGGTGGGCTAAGGTGATGGGAAGGGGCATGAGCTCGGGGGTCTCATCGGTGGCGTAGCCGAACATCAGGCCCTGGTCCCCGGCGCCCACCCGGTCCAGGGGGTCGGTGGACTTGAGCACCCGCCATTCGTAGGAGAGGTTCACCCCGCCGGCGATATCCGGGGACTGCTCGTCAATGGCGGTGAGAACCGCGCAGGTGTCGGCGTCAAAGCCGTACTTGGCCCGGGTGTAGCCCACCTCCCTCACCGTCTTGCGCACCAGACCAGGAATATCCACATACCCCTCGGTGGTGATCTCCCCCGCCACGAACACCAGCCCCGTGGTAACCAGGGTTTCCGCCGCCACCCGGGCCTTCTTATCCTGGGCGATCAAAGCATCCAGGATGGCGTCGGAGATCCGGTCTGCCAGCTTATCCGGGTGCCCTTCCGTGACCGACTCGGACGTGACCAGCCTCAACTTGCGCACCTCCCTCGCCCCCCACCGGGGCAACCCTGATAGTATAGCACCCCCCTTTTCCCGTCCAGGGTATGATGGCGGCTTATGAAGGACCCTAGGCGGCCCATCGGCGTCTTTGACTCGGGGGTGGGAGGGCTTACGGTGCTTTCCGCTTTGCGCCGGGCCTTGCCCCAGGAGGATTTCCTCTACTTTGGGGACACCGCCCGGGTGCCCTACGGGAGCAAACCCCTCTCCATGGTGCGGCGCTTCGCCTGGGAGATCTCCGGGTTTTTGCTCCGCCAAGGGGTGAAGGCCATCGTGGTGGCCTGCAACACGGCGAGCTCCGCTGCCCTGCCGGACTTGGCCGAGGACCTTTCCGTACCCGTCTTTGGGGTTCTGGAACCCGTGGCCCAAGCCGCCCAAGGCTACGGCAAGGTGGGCCTCATCGGCACCCAGGCCACGGTGGAAAGCCGGGCCTACGAGCGCTACGTGGAGGTTTCCTGGGCCAAGGCCTGCCCCCTCTTCGTGCCCCTGGTGGAGGAAGGGCTTTGGGACGACCCCGTGGCCCTTTTGATAGCCCAGCACTACCTGGAGGAGGCCCCCCAGGACCTCCAGGCCCTGATCCTGGGCTGCACCCACTATCCCTTCCTCAAGGGAACCCTCTCCCAGGTGCTTCCCGGGGTGAAGCTCATAGACTCCGCCGAGGCCACGGCGGAAGAGGTGGCCAAGGCCTTAAGAGGGCAAGGGCTTTTGAACCCCATGGGCCAAGGCCGGGTGGTGCACTTCGTTACCGGGGACCCAGAAAGCTACCGCAACCTGGCGGAGCGCCTGGGGGTGAGGGTGGAGGAGCTTAAGCGGGTCAGCCTGGAGGAGCTCTGATGGCCAAGAAGCCCCTGATAGACCAGCTTCACCACGAGGACGCCTGGCGCCTTTTCCGCATCCTGGCGGAGTTCGTGGAAGGGTTTGAGACCCTTTCGGAGATAGAGGTGCCCTTGGTTTCCGTCTTCGGCTCCGCCCGCTTCGGGGAAGGCCACCCCGCCTACGCCCTGGGGTACCAGCTGGGGAGGGTCCTGGCCGAGGCGGGCTTCGGGGTGGTGACGGGCGGTGGGGGTGGGGTTATGGAAGCCGTCAACCGCGGAGCCTTTGAGGCGGGCGGGGTGAGCGTGGGCCTGAACATAGAGCTACCCCACGAGCAAAAGCCCAACCCCTACCAGACCCACGCCCTTTCCCTGCGCTATTTCTTCGTGCGCAAGGTGCTCTTTGTGCGCTACGCCCACGCCTTTGTCTTCCTGCCCGGGGGCTTCGGCACCCTGGACGAGCTTTCCGAGGTCCTGGTCCTCATCCAGACGGAAAAGGTCCACCCCTTCCCCGTCTTCGTCCTGGACCGGGGGTACTGGCACGGGCTTCTCGGCTGGCTCCGGTTCCTCCAGGAACAAGGAGCCCTAGACCCCAAGGACCTGGCCCTCATTACCCCCCTGGACTCCCCACAAGACGTGGTGCGGGCCCTGAAAGGTGTATCCTAGAAGGGATGCGGGTAGTCCTGGCCACGGGCAATCCCGGAAAGGTGCGGGAGCTTAAGGAGGGCCTAGCCCCTTTGGGCTGGACCCTTCTCTCCCTGGCCGATTTTCCCCTGCGCATGCCCAAGGAGGAGGGCACCACCTTCCTGGAAAATGCCCTCCTCAAGGCCGCTTACGTGGCCAAGACCACGGGGCTTCCCGCCCTGGCGGACGATTCGGGCCTCGAGGTGCCCGCCTTGGGGGGGGAACCCGGGGTCTACTCCGCCCGCTACGGGGGAAGGGAGACCGACCGGGAGCGGAACGTCTACCTCCTGGAAAGGATGCGCCACCTCAGGGGGGAGGAGCGCAAAGCCCGCTTCGTGGCGGTCCTGGTCCTGGCCTACCCCGACGGGCACCTGGAGGCCTACGAGGGCCAGGTGGAGGGGTATATCCTCGAGGCTCCCCGGGGGGAGGGAGGGTTTGGGTACGACCCCCTCTTCTACGTGCCGGAGGCGGGCAAGACCTTCGCGGAGATGTCCTTGGAGGAAAAGGCCCGGTACTCCCACCGGGGAAAGGCCCTAAAGGCCCTCCTTAAGGCCTATGAGCACGGACCCCCACCCCGGGAGATCTCCAAGCTGGAATGAGGCCGGATGAACCTCCTTTCGCCCCACATCGCCCTGTACCGCCTTTACGACCTAGCGGATGAGATCGACCTCTCCCGCCTGTCCACCCCTCGGCTACGCCTCTCCCGGCCTAGGCTGGGGGCGGTGCGCTTTGAAAACCCCCCGGCCCAGATAGAGCTGGGGGTGAGGAGCGTGGAGGGCATCTCGGGCCTGCTCACCGCCCGGCTTTACGAGTTCGGGGTGGCCTCTCTTTCCTTTCGCGTGCACCTGGGGGAAAAGGTGTCCTGGGAGGCTTTTCTGGCTAAGGCCCTGGCCTTGCCGGAGCTTCCTTTTTGGGAAGGATTTTTTCTGGCGGAGCTGGCGGCCCTCGAGCCCTACCTGCAAGGCGCCCTCCTGCGCCCCGAGGAAAAGCGCCTCAGCGAGGAGTTCACCGTCTACCACGCCTTGGGGATAGAGGGGGAAAAGGCCCATGCCCCCCCTGTGGACCTCACCCCCCTTTGGATGGGGGCCAAGGAGGAGTTCGCCCCCGAGGTCCGGCGGGAGATGGAGCGCTACCGCTACAGCTACTCCACCGAGGACCTGGCCCTTTTGGGCTTTGACCGGGTCCTCATCCTGGACTCGGAGGGCATCTGGGACGTGGCCGACCTGGTGGAGTTCGTGCACGCCCAGCTTCTAGAGCTTTCCTACTACGATGGGGTCCTCACCCAGGAGCTGGAAGCGGTGCCCCAGGTGCTCAGGCACCGGGGGCTTTGGGGCTATGGCAAACTCCAACGCCTAAGGCGGCACCTCATGGCCCGCCATGCGGAGATCGCCGACGTGCGGGCCAGGATGGAAGGGGCCTTGCGCATCACCGAGGACCTCTTTTACGCCAAGATCTACCGGGCGGCCCTCGAGCTTTACGGGGCCCACGAGCTGGAACGGAGCCTGGAGGAGAAGCTTAGGGTGTTAGAAGCCACCTACGAGATGGTCACCGAGGAGGTGGTCCACCTAAGAACCCAGGCGGTGGAGGTGGGCATCCTGGCCCTCATCGCCTTTGAGGTGGTGCGGGCCTTTTGGCATTAGGGGACTTGTGTCCTGGGGCCGTAGGGGTATACTGCAGCCTGCAGGGCGCGGGAAAAAACCAAGCGGAAACGCTACCAAGCGCCCGGAGGTGGGATATGAAACGAGCACTGGCAGCACTGGCCCTCGGCCTCTCCCTGGCCCTTGCCCAGGGGAAGATCACCGTCTGGACCCACTTTGGCGGTCCCGAGTTGGAGTGGCTCAAGGCCCAGGCCCAGGCCTACGAGAAGACCTCCGGCACCAAGGTGGAGGTGGTGGAGGTCCCCTTCGGGGACATCAAGCAGAAGTTCATCCTGGGAGCTCCCCAGGGGCAGGCCGCGGACCTGGTGGTCTCCATCCCCCACGACTGGCTGGGGGAGATGGCCCAGGCGGGGGTACTGGAGCCCATGGGGAAGTACGTGACGCAAAGCTACCTCTCCGACCTGCAAAGCGTGGCGGTGGAGGCCTTCACCTTCGGGGGTAAGCTCATGGGCCTTCCCGCCTTTGCGGAGAGCGTGGCCCTCATCTACAACAAAAAGTACGTGAAGGAACCCCCCAAGACCTGGGAGGAGTTCCTGGCCCTGGCCCAGAAACTCACCACCGGCTCCACCTTTGGCTTCCTCTACAACATCGGCGACCCCTACTTCAACTTCGGCTTCTTCCGGGCCTTTGGGGCGGAGAACGTCTTCGCCAAGGACGCCAAGGGCAACCTAGACCCCTCCAAACTCCTCCTGGGCGGCGAGGTAGGGGAAAAGGCCCTTTCCTTCATCAAGGATCTCCGCTTCCGCTACAACCTGGTGCCCGAGGGGGTGGATTACGGGGTAGCGGACGGGGCCTTTAAGGACGGGGCCTTGGCCATGATCATCAACGGCCCCTGGGCCCTAGGGGACTACAAGAAGGCCAAGATTGACTTCGGCATCGCCCCCTTCCCCACCCCGCCTGGAGCCAAGAACCCCTGGGGTCCCTTCCTGGGCGTGCAGGGGGTGGTGGTGAACGCCTACTCCAAGAACAAGACCGCCGCCGTCAACTTCGCCAAGACCCTGGTCACCGGCAAGAACCTGGTTTCCTTCAACCAGGCGGGTGGCCGCATCCCCGTGTCCAAGAGCGCCGCCAAGACCCTGGAAAAGGATCCGGTGGTGGCGGGCTTCTCCCGGGTGTTCGCCCTGGGCACCCCCATGCCCAACATCCCCGAGATGGGCAAGGTCTGGGGCCCCTGGGCCAACGCCATTAGCCTGGCCATCCAGCGGCCCGACTCCAACGTGAAGAAGATCGTGGAGGACATGGTGGCCGAGATCAAAAAGGCCATCGGCAGGTAATACCACCCCACCCGGGCAAAGCCCGGGTGGGGACCCCGGACCACACCCCGCAAGGAAAACATGCGCACACGTTCGGCCCCCTGCGGGAACCCCTTCCCCCGTGGGGGGCGTATCGTTAAACCATGAAACATCCTCCTGGTCTTACGGGTTTCCTCCTGGCCCTATCCCTCCTTTTGGGCCTCCTAATCCTCTCCACCGGGGTGGGCGTCCTGGGCTACCTGGTCCTGGAAGCCTACTTCGCCCCTCCGGGTTGGTCCATCCTGGTCTTGGCCCTTCTGGTGCTGGTGCCGGGAGCCATCCTGGTGGGGCGCCTTTTCCCTTGGCTCACCGACTGGTACTACTTCCTTCCTGCCCTCTCCTTCCTCCTGGTCTTCACCCTCTACCCCATCGCCCTCACCGTCTACTTGGCCTTCACCGACTACTCGGGGCGGAAAAACGGCTTCCCTGACCGCTCCACGGAAACCCGGGTGCTGAAACAGGAGGGCCCCAGGCTTACCCTGGAAGAACCCGTGCGGGAAGCCCTCCGCTGCGACCCTTGCACAGGAGAGCCCGTGGAGGTCTACAGCGAGGGGCACCGGGCCCGGGCCCGGATCCTAGAGGCCGAAGGCCCTACCCTTCTCCTGGACCGCACCCCTCCTTTCCCGGTGGAGTACGTGGCCAAGGTGAACGCCTTCCAGTTCGTGGGCTTGAAAAACTTCGGCTTTATCCTTTCCCAAGCCAGTAAGGCCCTTCTCCCCGTCTTCGCCTGGAACGTGGCCTTCGCCCTTAGCACCGTGCTTCTGAACGCCTTTTTGGGCTTGGTGCTGGGCCTCATCCTCAACAACAAAGCCTTGAAGTTACGGAACTTTTACCGCACCGTCCTCATTGTTTCCTGGGCGTTGCCGGGGGTGATCACCGTGCAGGTCTTTGTGGCCCTTCTCAACTATAACTTCGGGGCCATCAACCGCCTCCTGGGGGTCCTGGGCGTCTACCCCATCCCCTGGCTCAACGACCCCGACTGGGCCAAGGTGGCCATCCTATTGGTGAACCTGTGGCTCGGCTTCCCCTACATGATGACCGCCACCTTGGGCGCCCTTTCCACCATCCCCGATGAGCTCTATGAGGCCGCCAAGGTGGACGGGGCCACCCCCTGGCAGGCCCTTTGGGGCATCACCCTTCCCCTTTTGGAAAAGCCCATGGTCCCCATCCTGCTTTCCTCCTTCGCCTTTAACTTCAATAACTTCTACATCATCTACCTGCTCACCGGCGGGGGGCCCGCCCAGGAAGGCCGCCTGGCCACGGCCCAGGCCACGGACATCCTCATCTCCTGGGCCTACAAGACCGCCTTCAGCGCCGAGGGGCAGTCCGCCTATGGCCTGGGGGCGGCCATCAGCCTCCTCATCTTCGCCATCACCGTGGCCATCAGCCTGGTGAACTTCCGCGTCACCGGTGCCCTACGGGAGGTGAGGTAGATGCGGCGGCTTTTCGCCTTCCTCCTTTTCGGGTTCGGCCTCTATGGGGTCTACTGGTTCGCCCTAAACCGCCTCTTTGACGAGGGTTCCTACCGCAAGCAGGTGGCCTTCGGCAGCGTCTTCGTGCCCTATGGCTGGGCGTACGCCCTGGCCATCCTTCTGGGCTTGGTCCTCCTGGTCCTCCTCTACAGCCTGGTCTACACCCTGCTGGCAAACCGCCTCCAGGGGCGCAAGCGAAGCCCCTGGCCCCTTTTCTGGCAAGGGGTGACCCACCTCTTCCTCTGGGTGCTGATCCTCCTCGTCTACTACCCCGTGGTCCAGGTGGTGGCCGCCAGCTTTGATCCCACCAACAACCTCTTCAGCTTCCGCAGGCCGGACACGGGGTTTCTCCTCCTGGACGCCAAGGTAATCCCTTACGTCCCCGAGCCCTCCCTGGAAAACTACGCCAAGCTGGTGGAGGGGGTGGTCCTTTACCCCTACCAGGTGGGCCTCCTCCTGCTTTCGGGGCTAGGGCTATGGGGCGTGGCCCTGGTCGGCCTCCTAAGGCGGCTAAGGCCTGGGGAGGACTGGATGGACCTCTGGCAAGGAAGGGCTTTGCTCCTCCTGGCCCTGAGCGTATTCGCCCTGGCCCTTACCCTTTCCCCCAAGCAGTTCACCGGCCAGGGCACAGAGACCAAGTTTCTCCTCTGGGTGCGAAATACCTTTCTCATCTCGGGGCTTACGGGCCTTCTGGCCGTCTTGCTCACCGCCACCGCCGGCTACGCCTTCGCCCGCTTCCGCCACCTGCCAGGGCGGTATCCCCTCCTCCTTTTCTTCATCTTCGTGCAGATGTTCCCCGGGTTTCTGGCCCTGGTGGCCATCTACTACCTGCTTTCCCGGCTGGACCTCCTGAACACCTTCACCGGGCTTGTGCTGGCCTACTCGGGGGGCATCATCAGCTTTGGCACCTGGGTGTACAAGGGGTATTTGGAGAGCATCAGCCCGAGCCTCGAGGAGGCGGCCATGGTGGACGGGGCCACCAAGTGGCAGGTCTTCACGAGGATTCTCCTCCCCCTTTCCGCCCCCATGTTCGTCTTCATCTTCCTGCTGCAGTTCGTGGGCACCTACTCGGAGTTCGTCCTGGCCAACCTGGTCCTCACCGGGGTGGAGAGCTGGAATGTGGGCGTGGGGCTTAGGAGCTTCACCACCGGCCAGTTCCAGACCAAGTGGGGGATCTTTGCCGCCGCCAGCGTGCTGGGCTCCTTGCCCATCCTCTTCCTCTTCTATGGCTTCCAGCAGTACTTCGTCTCCGGTTATACGGCGGGGGCGGTCAAGGAGTAACGCCATGGCCCACCACCATGACCTGGAGCACCTCCATCCCCCCTTGCCGGAGCTGGGGGAGGAGGTAAGCTTTTTCCTGGAAACCGAGGCCAAAGAGGGGCTCTTCCTTTACGAGAAGGATGGGGAGATCCACAAAAAACCCATGCAACGGGCCAAAGGAGGCCTAAGGGCACGGGTTCCCGTGCACACCAGCCCTTTTCGCTACTGCTTCCTCCTGCCCCAGGGCTTCTGGGGAAGCCATGGGCTGGAAAAGAGCCTTCCCCGCTACGACCGCTTCTTCCACCTCCTGGCGGGGCCCCTTCCCCCCAGGTGGGCCCTGGGCACGGTCTACTACCAGATCTTCCCCGACCGCTTCCGCCAGGGGCGCCCAGAGCTTGCCCCCCAGGATGGGGAATGGCTCCTCATGGGCAAACCCATCCGCAAAAAGGCCTGGAACGAGCCCCCGGGTCCGGAAGGGGCCTGGGAGTTCTACGGGGGGGACCTTTGGGGTGTCCTCGAGGCCCTCCCCTACCTGGAGAACTTGGGGGTGGAAGTCCTCTACCTCACGCCCATCTTCCAAAGCAGAAGCAGCCACCGCTACGACACCGAAGACTACCTGCGGGTGGACCCCCACCTGGGAGGGGAGGAGGCCTTGGAAGCCCTTTATAGGGCCTTGGAGGAAAAGGGCATGCGTCTTTTGCTGGACGGGGTCTTCAACCACGTGGGGGCCACCCACCCCTGGTTCCAAAGGGCTTTGGAGGACCCCCAAAGCCCGGAACGGGGCATGTTCACCTTCTACCCCGATGGCTCCTACGCCGCCTTCTGGGGGTTAAAATCCATGCCCAAGCTGGACTACGCCTCCCCCCTCACCCAGGAGCGCTTGGTCTATGGCCGACGGGCCCCCATCCGCCACTGGATGCGTCTGGCCCACGGTTTCCGGCTGGACGTGGCCCACTCCCTGGGGGAAGGGGGGACCAACCGCAAAAACGCCCACTGGCTTCGCGCCCTGGCCCGGGTGGCCAAGGAGGAAAGGCCCGAGGCCCTGGTGATCGGCGAGCTTTTCTACGACGCCACCCCCACCCTGAGGGCCCATACCCTGGACGGGGCCATGCACTACGCGGGCTTCGCCCATCCGGTGATGGCGTGGCTTTCCGGTCGGGACGTGTACGGGCGGGAAGTAACCCTGAGCGCCCAGGAGGCCTGGGCGGTCCTCTGGGACCACTACCAGGCCCTGCCCCTCCAGGTTAGGCACGCAATGTACACCCTCCTCTCCTCCCACGACATCCCCCGGGCCCTTTGGCGGCTTAAAGGGGATGTGGAACGCTTTAAGCTGGCCTATGCCCTTCTCTTCGCCTTCCCGGGAAGCCCCGCCATCTACTACGGGGACGAGGTGGGCCTTTCCCAGGCTAACCCCTACAGGAGGTGGCAGGGGGACCCCTACTGCCGGGCCCCCTTCCCCTGGGAGGAGGAAAAGTGGAACCGGGAGCTCTTGGCCTTCATGCGCAGGCTGGTCCAGCTTAAGCGCACCCACCCGGTCCTGCGTTTGGGGGGGCTTTTGCCCTTGGGGGCGGGGCAGGGGGTCCTGGCCTTCAAAAGGCGCTACCAGGGCCAGGAGGTCTGGGCCTTCTTCGCCCCCGAAGGGGCCAGGCTCACCCTCCCCCGGGGGCTGGACCTGTTGACGGAAAGGGAGGTGGAAGGGGAAGTGGAGGCCTCTTACCTCCTCTTCCAACCCTTATAATGGGAAGCCATGCGGCTTAAAAGGTTCGGCCCAAAGGCGCGGCGGATGGGCAAGCCCCAGGTCCCACCCAAAGAGACTTCCCCAACTGGGAAAGACCTCCTAGTGCGGATGGAAACCCTAAAGGAGGAAGACCCCAACACTCCAGGCTTCCGTAGGCGGCTTGCCGCCTTGCTTCAGGAGGCCAAGGTCCGCTGGGAGAGCCTCACCCCAGAGGAGCGCAAGCGGCTCCTCTCCCTCCTCGCTGGGCTTCTTTCCCTCCTACCCCTTGGGCGGCTGGGCCGGGCAGGCTTCCTCCTGGAAAGGGCCCTGGGCCCGGGTGGCCAGGTGGCCCTCTCCCTCCTCCTGCGCCTCCTAAGGCGCCAGGTCTAACCGGTATACTGGGCTTTTGTGCGGGATGTCCTCGAGGTCCTGGAGTTCCCCAAAGTCCGCGGCCTCCTAGCGGAAAGGGCCAAGACCCCCTTGGGGGAGGAGCTGGCCTTAGCCCTGGCCCCCCTGCCCAAGGAGGAGGCGGAAAGGAGGCTTGCCCTCACCCAGGAGGCCTTGGCCTACCCCTACACCCTCCCCGAGGCCGGGGCCCTGAGGGAGGCTTACCGCAAGGCTCAAGAAGGGGCCAGGCTCTCCGGCCTCGAGCTTCTCCAGGCCGCCCAGGCCCTCCAGGAAGCCCTGGCCCTCAAGGGGGAACTCCTCGCCTTGCAAAACCACCTGGGCCAGGTGGCGGCGGGCATTGGGGAGCACGGGGCCTTTCTCCTTCGGGTGAAAAAGACCCTGGACGAGGAAGGGGCGGTGCGGGACGAGGCCAGCCCCAAACTCCTCGCCATCCGCCGGGAGCTTAAGCCCTTGCGCCAGCAAATCCTAGACAGGCTTTATGCCCTCTTAGACCGCCATCCCGAGGCCGTCCAGGACCGGTTCGTCACCGTGCGCCGCGAGCGCTACTGCATCCCCGTGCGGGCAGGGATGGCCCAGAAAATACCCGGTATCCTCCTGGACGAATCCGAGTCCGGGGCCACCCTCTTCATAGAACCCCTCCCGGTGGTGAAGCTGAATAACCGCCTCCAATCCCTCCGCTTCCAGGAGGAGGAGGAGGTCAACCGCATCCTAAGGGAGCTTTCGGAAGCCCTGGCCCAGGATGAAGCCCTTCCCGGCACCCTAAGGGCCCTGGCCCTGTTGGACCTCATCCAGGCCCAGGCGGCCTTGGCCCGGGACCTGGGGCTTAAAAAGCCCCAGTTTGGCGAAGGGTATGAGCTTTGGGAAGCCTTCCACCCCCTGATCCCGAACCCCGTCCCCAACTCCTTTAGCCTGGACGAGGAGAAACGCCTCATCCTCATCTCCGGCCCCAACATGGGGGGGAAGACCGCCCTCCTAAAAACCCTCGGCCTGGCGGTGCTCATGGCCCAGTCGGGGCTTTTCGTGGCCGCCAAGAGGGCCATCTTGGCCTGGCCCGATAGGGTCTTCGCCGACATCGGCGATGAGCAATCCCTTCAGGAAAACCTCTCCACCTTCGCTGGGCACCTGCAAAGGCTTAAGGAAATGCTGGAAGGGGCCACGGCCCGGAGCCTGGTCCTCATAGACGAGCTGGGAAGCGGCACCGACCCCGAGGAGGGGGCGGCCCTCTCCCAGGCCATCCTCGAGGCCCTCCTGGAAAAAGGGGTTAAGGGCCTGGTCACCACCCACCTCTCCCCCCTGAAGGCCTTCGCCCAGGGGCGAAGGGGCATCCAAAATGCCTCCATGCGCTTTGACCTGGAGGGTTTACGCCCCACCTACGAGCTGGTCCTGGGGGTGCCGGGGCGCAGCTACGCCCTGGCTATCGCCAGGAGGCTTGCCCTGCCCGAGGCGGTGCTGAAGCGGGCGGAAAGCCTCCTGCCCCAAGGAGGCAGGCTGGAGGCCCTCCTGGAGGAGCTGGAGGCGGAAAGGTTGCGCCTCGAGGAGGAGCGAAGCCGGCTCCTTTCCCATTTGGCCCAGGTGGAGGCCCTAAGGCAACGGCTGGAGGAGCGGGAAGCCCGTTTTGAGGAGGAGCGGGCGCAAAGGCTCAAGGCCCTAGAGGAGGAGGTCCGTCAGAAACTCCTCAAGGTGGAGGGGGAACTCAAGGCCCTCAAGGAAAAGGCCAGAACCCAGGGGAAAAAGGATGCCCTGCGGGAACTTCTGGCCCTGAGGGAACGGTACGCCAGGAGCACCCCCATGGGTGCCTTGGAGGTGCCTAGGGGCCTCGAGGCGGGGCAGATGGTGGAGATCCCCTCCCTGAAGCGCCAGGGAAGGCTTCTGGAGCTGAGGGGAGAGGAGGCGTTGGTCCAGGTGGGCCCGGTGAAGATGACGCTGAAGGCCAAGGAGCTCACCCCCTTAAAGGCCCAGGAAACCCCCAAGGCCATCGGCCTAAAGCCGCGAAGGGAGGTAAAGGAAGTGGACCTCCGGGGGCTTACCGTGGAGGAAGCCCTCCTGGAGGTGGACCAGGCCCTGGAGGAGGCCCGCTCCTTAGGCCTTCCCACCTTGCGCCTCCTCCACGGCAAGGGCACCGGGGCCCTTAGGCAGGCCATCCGCGAGGCCCTAAGGCGGGACAAGCGGGTGGAGACCTTCGCCGACGCCCCTCCCCACGAGGGCGGGCACGGGGTCACGGTGGTGGTGCTAAAAGGAGCGGCCCTCTAAGGCCTCTATGCGCTGGCGGATGGCCGAGGGCAAGGGAGCCGGCCTTCCCCCTTCCAGCCACACCTGGACGGTTTTGCCCCGGGCGGCTTCCTCCCCCTTGGCCAAGAGGAGGTACTCCATGTCAAAGCTGCTCCGCCCCAGGCGCACCACCCGCACCCCCACCTCCACCGGATCCTCCAGGAGGATGGGCCGCAGGAAATCCACCTCCGCCCGGGCCAGGATGAAGTGCCCCTTTTCCACCCAGTCCCTTTCCAGTCTCCCAAAATAGGCGGCGCGGGCCACCTCAAAGTAGGTGAGGAAGACGGCGTTGTTCACGTGGCCTAAGGCATCCAGGTCGCGGAAGCGCACCTGTATGGGCACGGATACGGGAAACCCCTCCATAGACCAAGAGCCTAACACAACTGACCCACGGGTCAGGTATAGTGGGGCCATGGAAACCACCTGGGACCTAACCCCCCTTTTCCCCGGTCTGGAAAGCCCCGAGTTCCAGGCGGCCTGGGATGGGGTGGGGAAGCGGATCCATCAGCTTAAGGAGCTGGTGGAAGGGGAAGCCTCCCTAGGGGAGGTCCTCGCCACCCTGGATGCCCTAACGGACGAAGCCACCCCCCTTTGGGCCTACCTCTACGCCCGCTTCAGCGCCGACACGGGCGACGAGGCCGCCTTGGCCAAGCTCTCGGAGCTGGAGGT
Source organism: Thermus altitudinis (assembly GCF_022760835.1). Lineage (GTDB taxonomy): Bacteria > Deinococcota > Deinococci > Deinococcales > Thermaceae > Thermus > Thermus altitudinis. Next base: position 37,486 of record NZ_JAKTNQ010000012.1, on the reverse strand, counting down.
GCTCTTCCTGGATTTTGCCCGTATAAGGCCCCGCCTCACCCGCTACCTGGCCCTACAGGACCCGGAGGAGGCCGGCCCTTACCGCATCCTGGTGGAGGAGGCCAAGGAGGAGGCCCTGCACATGATGCCCGAGGGGGAGGAGGTCCTGGCCGCGGAGCTTTCCCTTTCCGGGCGCCAGGCCTGGGCCAAACTCCACGAGAACCTCACCAGCCAGATCACCGCGGTGGTGGACGGGGAGGAGTTGCCCCTCACCAAGGTGCGCAACCTCTATTTCCGCCCCGAGGAGGAGGTGCGAAGGAAGGCCTACCAAGCGGAGCTTAAGGCCTGGGAAGCCCACCAGGTGCCCCTGGCCTACGCCCTAAACGGGGTCAAGGGGGAGGCCTCGGTGGTGAACCGCAGGCGGGGGTACCGGGAGGACCTCGAGCCCAGCCTGCACAAAAACCGCATCACCAAGAAGGCCCTTTCGGCCCTTCTCGAGGCGGTCAGGGAAAGCCTCCCCCTATTCCGCCGCTACTACCTCCTAAAGGCCAAGGCCCTGGGCAAGGAGAGGCTGGACTGGTGGGACCTCTTTGCCCCCATCGGCAAGGGCCGGCGCTGGACCCTAGAGGAGGCCCGGGACTTCATCCGGGAAAAGCTCGCTACCCTGGTCCCCCAGGCCGCCGAAGTGGCGGAGGCCGCCTTTAGGGAGCGCTGGATGGACCTCCTGCCCCGGAAGGGCAAGGTGGGCGGGGCCTACTGCATGCCAAGGGGTGGGGGAAAAAGCCTCATCCTGGCCAACTACGAGGAGAGCTTTGAATCCGTCTCCACCCTGGCCCACGAGCTGGGCCACGCCTACCACAACCTCGCCCTGGCCCAGGTGCCCGCCTCCTTAAGGGAGGTGCCCATGACCCTGGCGGAAACCGCCAGCATCATGAACGAGACCCTGGTGGTGGAGGCGGCCCTCAAGGAGGCCTCTCCCGAGGAGGGGCTTTTGATCCTGGACGCCTACCTGCAAGGGGCGGCCCAGGTGGTGGTGGACATCTATAGCCGCTTCCTCTTTGAGTCCTGGGTGTTTACCCGGCGAAAGGCCCGGGAGCTTTCCCCCAGGGAGTTCAAGGAGCTCATGCTGAAGGCCCAGCAGGAGGCCTACGGGGAGGCCCTGGCCAGCCATCATCCCTACATGTGGGCGGTGAAGGGGCACTATTACGGCGCCGACTTCTACAACTACCCCTACACCTTTGGCCTTCTCTTCGGCTTGGCCGTGTACCAGGAGGCCAAGGAGGACCCGGGCTTCGCCGAGCAGTACGGGGAGCTCCTGGCCTCCTCGGGCATGTACCGGGCCAAGGAGCTGGCAGCCCGCCATGGCTTTGACCTGGAAAGCCCCGCCTTCTGGCAGAAGGGCCTAAAGGTCCTGGCGGATAGGGTGGAGGAGTACGAGAGGAGGCTCTAACCTCACCCGGTCCCGGGCCCTCGCCTGGGCGAGTCCCTTCCGGAGCCTTGGCCTGGGGCTGGCCAAGGGCAGGGCTAGGGCCACCTGACCATTTTCTGACCGGGCAGGGTAGGCTATGGGGGATGCGCCTTCTCGTCCTATGCACCCACAACTCCGCCCGTAGCCAGATGGCGGAGGGTTGGCTCCGGCACCTGGCCCAGGAGATGGGAGTGGACCTCGAGGTCCACTCCGCCGGCACCGACAAGACCTTCGTCAAGGAGGAGGCCAAAAGGGTGATGGCCGAGGTGGGGGTTGACCTGGGGGGGCACTTTTCCAAAACCCTCCTGGAGGTGCCCAACCCCTGGGAGTTTGACCTGGTCCTCACCGTGTGCGACGCCGCACGGGAAGCCTGCCCCGCCTACCCCGCCAAGACGGAAAAGCGCCACGTCTCCTTCCCCGACCCTTCGGGAAAACCCCTGGAGGAGTGGCGCCGGGTGCGGGACGCCCTGGGGCGCATGGCCCGGTACCTGGTGGAGAACCTAAGGGCAGGGCGCATCCCCACGGATGAGGAGCTGAGGGAGGCCGCAAGGTAGCCCCACTGGGCTCACTAGGCCTCCAAGTCCCCCACGTGGATGGCCGCCACCCCCAAGGTGAGGAGCTCGTAGCGCACCCGAAAGCCCGCCTCCTCCATCATGGCCTTTAGGGCCTCTGGGGGGGGAAAGGCCTCCACGCTTTCCGGGAGGTAGCGGTAGGCCCCAAAGCTTCCCGAAACCAGCCCCCCCAGGAAGGGCAAGACCCTTTGGAAGTAGACCCGGTAGACCAGGCCAAAGGCCCCCCTTGGGGGCGGGGGAAACTCCAGGATGACCAGCCGCCCCCCAGGGGCCAGGACCCGGCGTAGCTCGAGGAGGGCCTTGCGGTAGTCGGCAAAGTTGCGGAAACCAAAGGCGATGGTGATGGCATCAAAGCTCCCTCCAGGGAAAGGAAGGGCCAGGGCATCCGCCTCCAGGAACTCCACCCCCAGGCCCTGCGCCTGGGCTTTCCTGCGGGCAAGCTCCAGCATGGGCGGGGCGAAGTCCGCCCCCACCACCTCCGCAAGGGGGGCCCTCCTCTTGAGCATCAGGGCCAGGTCCCCGGTACCCGTGGCCAGGTCCAGGATGCGCCTGGGACCCTTCTCTAGGGCCAAGGCCACCGCCCGCCTGCGCCAGCGAAGATCGGCCCCGAAGGAAAGAAGCCGGTTCAAGAAGTCGTAGCGGGGGGCGATCTCGGAAAACATGCGCCGCACCCGCTTGGCCTTTTCCTCCGGGGAAACCGCCACGGAAGGAGTCTAACACCTTCCAGGACTTTAGACCCCCGGGGCTAGGGTACAATCTTGGGCGTGTTGACGGACGAGAGGCGCCTAGGCGTCCTGGTGGCCTTGGGAGGAGGGGCTCTTTTCCTCCTCTGGTACCTGGCCCCCTGGGCGGTACCCCATCGCCTTTTTGGCGGCGAGGGCGTGCTCCTAAGCCCCTTCGGCCACCACCTGCCCCAAGGAAGCCTGCCCCCCGGCTACCAGGATGGCTGGCTCCTTGGGGTCTTCTACCCCTCCCTGGCCTGGCTGGCCCTTACCCTTGTCCTGGCCTGGACCCCCAAGCCCGCCCGGAAGCTCTACCTCCTGGGGATCCTGGGCCTAGGCCTCTTCCTCCTCACCTACCTCCTCTTCCAAGCCAGCGTGGCCCAGGTAAACGCCGGAGCCGAAAGGCCCATCCTCAGGCGGTACAGCCTGGGGCTTGGGAGCTACGCCACCTTGGCCTTTAGCCTGTACCTCCTCCTTTTGGCCCGGCTTTTTTCCCCGGGGGGCCTGGCCTTCTTGGTGCGCCTCCGGGGGGTAGTGGTGCCCCTCTTCTCCCTCCTCCTGGCCTCCTTGCTGGGCGGGGTCATCGTGGCGGTGATGAAGAAGGCCCCAGGGGAGGCCCAAAGCCTGAGGGAAGCCCTGATGCTGAAGCTGGACCTCATCACCTACACCTACCAGCTCCTCTATAGCCCCCTGGTCAACCCCTCGGGCTTCCTGCAAAGCCTCCTTCTGGCCACCCCCTTGATCTTCACCGGGCTGGCCGTGGCCTTGGGCTTCCGCGGGGGGCTTTTCAACATCGGGGCCCCGGGGCAGCTCATCCTGGGGGCCATCGCCGCCATGCTGGTGGGGGTGTACCTGCCCGGTCCCAGGTGGCTGGTCTTGCCCCTGGCCATCCTGGCCGCCGCCCTGGCCGGGGGGCTTTGGGGCGCCCTTCCGGGATGGCTTAAGGCCCGCTTTGGGGCCCACGAGGTGATCAACACCATCATGCTGAACTACATCGCCGCAAGCCTTTTCCTCTTCCTTATCTCCGCCAACGAGTACAAGTTCTTTGGGCGCACCCTGTATTTGCCCTTCAAGTACCCGGGCTACGAGGCCCGGAGCCACGAGATCCGCCCTGAGGCCCGCATCCCCCACTGGACCGAGCTGGTGGCCCCGGGCGGGGAGCTTTCCTTCGCCCTACCCTTGGCCCTCCTCTTGGGCCTCCTGGGCTACTTCCTTACCCGGAAGAGCCTAGGCCATCGGGTGCTCCTGGGCCTCCTTGGGGGTGCGGTGGGCTACGTGATGGGGGGCCTTTTGCCTGGACCCGCGGTGAGCTTTGGCCCCGACCTCACCTCGGTGCGGCTTAACGGGGCCTTCCTCCTCGCCCTTTTGGCCCTTTTCTTCTTCCACTTCTACGTCTTCCGCACCGTGGGGGGGTATGAGCTCAGGGCCATGGGCCTAGCCCCCAAGGCCGCGGAGTACGGGGGGGTGCTGGCCGGGCGGAAGCTGGTGCTCATCATGTTCCTGGCCGGGGCTTTGGCGGGCCTGGCCGCCACCCACTACGTGCTGGGGGGAGGGATTGACGAGTACCGCCTGAAGCAAGCCCTTCCCTACTCTGTGGGTTTTGACGGCATCGCCGTGGCCCTCATGGGCCAGAACACCCCCTTGGGGGTAGGCCTGGCCGCTTGGCTCTTCGGCATCCTCCTCACCGGGGGCTTGCAGGTGAACCTACAGCTGGGCATCAGCCGGGAACTGGTGGCGGTGCTTCAGGCCTTGATCGTGCTCTTCATCGCCGCCGGGGGTTTCCTGCCCCGCTACTTCACCGATCCCCTGAGGGCAGCGGAGGTGGAGGTTAGGGAAGAGGCCCGCAAACGGGAGGAAAGGGGGGAGGCCCGATGAACCTGGACACGGCCTTTTGGATCGCCCTCTTCTTCTCCACCCTGCGCCAGACCACCCCCCTTTTGCTCACCGCCTTGGGAGGGATGTTCTCCGAAAGGAGCGGGGTGGTGAACATCGCCCTCGAGGGCATCATCCTCTTCGGGGCCCTCACCGCAGCGGTGGTGGTGGAAAGGCTGGAGTACGCCCTAGGCCCCGGACCCCATCCTTGGCTTCCCTGGGTGGGGGTCTTGAGCGCCATGGCCGTGGGTGGGCTGGTGGCCTGGGTGCACGCCGTGGTTTCCCTCAAGTACCGGGCAGACCAGATCATCAGCGCCACCGCCATCAACCTCCTGGCCCTGGGAGCCCCCAGCCTGGTGCTTACCTACTTCTACGGCAACGCCACCAACTCCAAGGAGGTGGTGAACCGCCTCCCCCTCATAGGCCCCGAAGGCTTTGCCCTTTCCCCCCTGGTCTACCTGGCCTTTCTCCTGGTGCCCCTATCCTGGTGGGTCCTCTTCAAGACCCCCTTTGGCCTTAGGCTTCGGGCCGTAGGCGAGCACCCCGAGGCCGCCGACACCTTGGGGGTGAACGTGTACCGCATGCGCTACATCGGGGTGGTTCTCTCCGGGATCCTGGCGGGCCTCGCTGGGGCCTACCTGGCCATCGGCTTCCTCAACCAGTTTGTGCGGGGCATGTCGGCGGGCATGGGCTTCATCTCCCTGGCGGCCATGATCTTCGGCAAATGGCACCCCTTGGGCATCCTCTTCTCCACCCTGCTATTCGGCTTCGCCAGCGCCTTGGCCATTCAGCTTCAGGGTACGGAGATCCTGCCCGCGGTCTTGGTGCAGGCCTTCCCCTACGTGGTCACCGTCTTGGTCTTGGCAGGCTTCATGGGCAAAAGCCGCCCTCCGGCAGCAGTGGGCAAGCCCTACGAGAAGTAGGGTTACGGGGTCCAGGTTTTGGCCAGCCGCCCAAAGCGGCGGCCTAGGGTGAGGGTACTACCGTCTTGGAAGCGAAGGACCACCTGCCCCCTGCCCAGGGTGAAGTCCACCACCTCCTCCCCGGCCAGGCCCTGGACAAAGTGGGCGAAGCCATCCGAGCGCAGGTAAAGAAAACCCTCCCCCAAAGGGGTTCGCAGAAAGACCTGGGCCTCGGTGCCCTGGCGGTTCAAGGCCATCCGGCTCACCCAAAGGGCAAAAACCTGGGCTCGGCTCATCCCCGTTAGGCCAGCTCCTCTTTGGTTACCTCCAGCGTCTTCCCCTCTTCCAGCAAAACCTCCACCGTCCCCTTCAAGGGATTCACCTTCTGCACCTTCCCGCAGACCCCGGCCTTGGTGCAGACCCGGGCGTTTTTGCGGGGAAGTTCCGCCAGAAGCTCCTGGTATACCGGGTGCTCATAGGCCAGGCAGCAAAGGAGCCGGCCGCAGGGGCCAGAGATCTTCTCCGGGCTTAGGGGAAGCCCCTGGTCGCGGGCCAGCTTGATGGACACCTGGGCAAAGCCCTGGAGCCAGGTGGAGCAGCAACTCTCCATCCCACAAGCCCCCAAGGTTCCCAAATAGGCGGCCTCCTCCCGGGGGCCCTCCGCCAGGAACTCCACCCGGGCCCCAAAGCGTTCGGCAAGCTCCCGGGTAAAGCGCCGGAGGTTGACCCGCTCCTCCGCAGCGTAGTGCACGGAAAGGTGGCGGCCATCCAGGGTGAAGTCGCACCCCAGCACCTTAGCCCTCACCCCCTCTTCCTGAAGACGGGCCCGCAGGTAAAAGGCCGCCTCCTCCGCCTTGGCCCGGAGCCTTGAGGCCAGGTCCAGATCCTCCTTGGTGGCCAGGCGCACCACCTCCCCCGCCTCCTTTTCCTTGCGGGGCGGGGTGCGCACCTTTCCCACCTCCAAGCCCCGGCTGGTGCGCACCACCACATACGCCTCCAGGGGAGGGGGCTCCCCCTGGAAGCGAAAGTAGCGCAGGACAGGGGTGCGGGCTTTGCGCAGATCGGCGTGCAAGCGAACGCCCACGGTCATGTTTCCAAGTCTAAGGCCAAGCGGGCCAGGACCAGGTCCGGGCTCACATAGCGCTCCAAGGCTTCCCGAGCAGCCTCCAGGGCCAAAAGCGCCCCGGGCGAGTGGCGAAAAGCGGCGTAGAGGGCGAAGAATCCCTCCTCTTCCTCTAAGAGTTCCTTGAGAAGGGCTACCCTCGCCAATGGCGGCCTGCGCCCCACCTCCTTGGCCCTTTCCATCCGGGCCCGGAAGGCCGGGAGGTCCGCCAGAGCCCGCAAAAGCCGGCCCGGGGCCCCGGCGGCGTAGGCCAGAAGCTCGGGATCCTGGGTCAAGGGGTAAAGCTTCTCCTCGGGAACAGGAGGGAAGGCCACCTCCAGAACCCGGCTGGCCAGAGTGGGAAGGAGGGTGGCGCGGCCTGGGGCGATGAGGACAATGCGCCCGTAGGAAGGAGGTTCTTCCAAAAGCTTCAACAGGGCGTTGGCCGCAGCCTCGGTGAGGAGGTGGGCGGAGTCCAGGATGGCCACCTTGACCCGCTCCCGGGGATGAGTGGCGAACCAGGCAAAAAGGGGTTCCACCTCCTCGAGGCGGATCTCCCCCTGCCCCTTCAGGCCCCGCTCCTTGGGGCCGATCTCCAGGAGGTCGGGGTGCTCCCCCAGGGCAGGGGGGGGAAACCCCCGGTTGAGCCCCCAGGCATACCAACGGGCCACCCGCCGCCTCCCCACCCCTTCCGGACCCGAGAAGAGCAAGGTGGAGGCCCCAAGCCGGGGCAAAAGCTCCAAAACGGCCTCGTGGCCGATTATTCCCCAAGGGTCAGCCGGGTGTAGAGCCATGGGGGAAAGCCTTCCTCCGCTAGGCGGTGGGCCACCGCCTCCAGGTCGTAATCCACCCGGAAAAAGGAGATCCGGTCCCCTTCCCAAAGGGCAAAGGCCGCCCCCGGCACATGGTCGCGGGGCTGGCCCACCGAACCCGGGTTGGCCAGGGCCCGCACCGTGGGGGGCAGGAGGAGCTCGCCCCCCTCGGTAAAGCGCTGGTAGCGCACCCAGGGGCGGGGCCCGGAAAGCTCCAAGAAAGCTCCCGCCAGATGAGTGTGCCCGTGAAAGGTGAGGCGGTGCTCCGTGCAGGCGAAGGCCTGGCGGGCCAGTTCCAGCTCATCCAGGTACTCCAGGGGGTCACAGGGGCTGCCGTGCACCAAAAACGCCCCATCCACCTCCTTCTGCCAGGGCCAGGAGGCGAGGAAATCCAGGTGCCTTTGGGAAAGCCTCTTCCGTTGCCAGGCCAGGATCTCCAGGACCACCCCCTCCTTTGGCAGACGGTCCAGGGCCAAAAGCCAAGCGTCGTGGTTGCCCAGAACGCACTGGGCCTCCACCTCCATGAGCCAGTCCAACACCCGGTCCCCATCCGGGTAGTAGCCCACGGCATCCCCCAGGAAAAGCACCCGGTCAAAAGGGGGTGCGGCCTCCAGCACCGCTTCCAGGGCGGGCCAGTTGCCGTGGATGTCGGAGAGGACCAGGTAACGCACGGCCTTTAGAATACCATGAGGGTTATGGTTTCCTCACTGCTGGAACAGCTTTCCGCGGACCTCGAGGTCCTCTCGGAACACGTGAGGGCTGGACTGGACGAGTTCGGCACCCTGTACGGCTACCTGGAGGGAGGACGGGGAGGAAGGACCTACCTCCTCCACGCCCCCTACGAGGAGGCCCTGGCCGTGCTCCGGGCCCTAAACGGCCTGGCCTTCCGGGGGCGCATACTTCTGGCCCTGGATCCTTCCCCCCTTTCCCCCACCCTGGAAGGCCTTCCCCTCACCGGCCCCACCCGGGCTCCCCTGGCCCACCTTCTGCAAAGAACCCGCCCCGACCGCCTCCTCCTGGCCTTTCCCGGAGAGGGCCTAGGCCAGAGCTTCCCGGGAGCCAAGGAAACCGCCGAGGGCTGGCTACCCCTGGACGCCGAAGGGGAGCCCCTGGCCTTCCACGTGGAAGCCCCCACCGGCCTCCTCTACCGTGAGGTACGGGCCTACGGCCCCTGGGAAAGCCCTCCCCTCAGCCTGGACCTACCCATAAGCCCCGGGCCCTACTGGGGAAGCGTGGGTTTAGCCTTGGGGATTCCCACCTACGGGGTGGGTCTGGTAAACTTACGGGCAAGCCTGGAGGCGCTCTTCAGCCTCTGGTAACGGGAGGGAGAACATGGTGTACATCGTACTGTTTGCCATGGGAGCGGCCTTGGTTACCCTGCTCTTCTATCTCATCCTGAACCCCCGCATCCTCACCACCGAGGGGGAGACCTTTGACCTCCGCTTTATCCTTTTCATGTTGATGCTCATCATCCTGGCCGCCAGCACCGTGGCGGTGATGCTGGTCCTGGGCAAGATGCACCACCTGCTCTAGCCTGGCCAGGGGCTTAGGCCCCTCCCACCCCCTGGCCCCGTCCGGGGGGAGGCTATTCCGTCGGTACAGAGGACCACTAGACCCCGGCCCATCGGGGCTCCATGCCTAGCGGGTAGAAGTCCCGAGGAGGCCAGGGCTAGGAAGCGGGCAGGGGCCCATCCGGGGACAGGCCCTTAAGGTACTGCAGGTCCTTCTCCAGGACCCTCCGGGTGGCCTCGAGGATAGGGGCAAACTCGGGGGGAAACTCCTGGGCCAAATGGCCTAGGCACAGCAAAAGCCCCTCCACCATAGCCTTCTCCTGCTCCCGCCGGCGCTTGCCCCCGCGCAGGGCACTGTAGGCCAGGTGCTCTAACCGCCGCACCACACACGCCCGCGGCTCTCCCCCAACCCCCGCGCAGGGCAGCTCCTTGGCCCCTCGGCAAGCGGCATAAGCCTTGGAGTAAAGGGGAGCCAGCTCAGGGTGCCCTAAAAGGGCCGGCCCCAAGGGACCCGCATGGGCCGCCGCCAAGCGGAGATAGGCCGCGTGGCGAGCCCGGCGAATCTCCACCTCCATGCTCGCATTTTAGGCAACGGCTCCCGGGACAAATGCCCCAACTCTTGGGAGCCTGGTGGACTGTCCCAAAGCCCCACTTTAGCCCTAGGCTGGCCAAGCCTCCTTTTCCTTCCTGGGACCCTCAGGAAGGAAGGCGAAACGGGGCTCTCAACCCCGCCAAGGCCATGGCCCTCGCCTCCTCAGGGGCCCAGGAGAGGGCCAATACCCCCCGGTAGGCCCTCAAGGCCCGTTCCCTTTCCCCCGCCAGGTCCAAGAGTTGGCCAAAACGCGCCAGCACGTAGCCCGGAAGGTACCCGGGGTACTGGAAGTCCATGCGGAAGACCTCCTCCATGAGGGCCAAGGCCTCCCGCCACTCCCCCGCTGCCAGGTAAACCTGGGCCGCCAGGTAAAGGGCCTCAGGACTTCCAATCTGGAAAAGCCCCTCCAAAAGCCCTACCCAGTCGTCCCCTTCCTTAAGCTGCCAGGCCCGATCCAAAAGCGCCCTTTGCCGCTCCGCCTCCGTGGGTTCATGGGCCTTGGGCAGGGCCTGGGGAAACGTCTCGGCCAGAAGGGAATAGTCCAGAAGCTCCGCCACCACCGCCCCTTCCCGGCCCTTAAGCCCCTCCGCCACCCTCGCCATGCGCCGGGCCCTAAAACCCGTGGCTGGCCCTTCCCCAAAAGCCTGCACGAAACCCCCATACACCTGGCGTAAGCGGGAGAGGAAACCCTCGGAGCCTAGGTCCTCTGGGGTAAGGGGAAGCCTGAGTAGCTGCCAAAGCTCCTGGTCAAAACCCCGCATCCTCTCCAGATGGGGCTGGCCCAAGGGATGCTGGGCCAGGGCCTGGCGGAAAGCCTCGGCCTCCCCTTTGAGGTGCGCCTCCTCGTCCAGGGCCACCACCGGGATTCCCCTTTCCTCCGCCCAAGGCAGGAGATGGAAAAGAAGCGGGTCCTCCTCCCGCCAAAGGCCCCCTTCCAGTTCCACCTCTGAGTGGGAGGCCAGGTACACAACCTTGGGGCGGGCCTCCTCCAAAAGGGCCAAAACGGTGGCGGCGTTGTAGCGTGGATGCAGGATGTGGAAGGGCCCAAGGGAAGGAAGCAGCAGCATCCTCACCATCTTAGACCTTCGGGAACGCAACTACCGCCTGGCGGTGTTGAACGGCTGGCTGGTTTGGCTTGGGGATACCCTTTTAAACCCCAACATCGTGCTCACCAGCTTCGCCGCCAAGCTGGGGGCCCCGGGAGCCTTGATCGGCCTCCTGCCCGCCTTGCTCCAGGCGGGGGGCATGATCCCCCAGGCCTTTTTGGCCTCCTACGTGGCCCGGTTTCCCCGGAAAATCCTCCTGTACCGGCGGGTTGCCGCCTTAAGGCTTTCCGGAGTACTTCTCATGGCCTTGTCCGCCTTCTTCCTGGGGAGCTGGCCTGGCCTGCTCCTAACGGGCTTCCTCCTCGGGCTTCTGCTGAACGCCCTTTTCACCGGGGTTTCCAGCCTTCCCTTCTGGGAGGTGGTGGCCAAGACCACCCCCACGGAGCGGCGGGCCCACCTCTTTTCCGCCCGGAACCTGGTGGGGGGGCTCCTGGCCTTCCTGGCAGGGTTTGGGGTGCGGGAAATCCTGGCCCTCCCCCTCCCCTTTCCCCTGCCCTATGCCCTCCTCTTCGCCCTAGGAGCCCTGGCCTTCGGCCTGGGGTGGTACCTCTTTGGCCTCACGGAGGAACCCGAGGAACCCCCCAGGACCCATAGGCTTGACCTTTGGCTCCCCCTGCAAAAACCCGGCTTCCGCCGCTACCTACGGGTGCGCATTCTCCTAGGCCTAGCCGGCATGGCCGAGCCCTTCTATGCGGTGTACGCCGTGCGGGCTTTGGGCCAGGGAAAGGAGCTTGGCCTTTACCTCTCCCTTTACGCCCTCTCCTTCACCCTTTCCAACCTGCTTTGGGCCAAGCTGGGGGAGCGGAGCTCCAAAGGGGTGCTTCAGGCTGGGTCGTTCCTAGCCCTTTTCGCTCCCCTTTTGGCCCTTCTCCTGCCTCCCCCCTTTTTCGGCCTAGTCTTCCTGCTGCAAGGAGCCTACTTGGCCGCCTTGGGGCTTGCCACCACCACCTACCTTCTAAACCTGGCCCCCCCGGAGGAACGCAGCGCCCACATCGGCCTCGCCAACACCGTAGCCGGGCTCTTTGCCTTCTCTACCGTGCTGGGAGGATGGCTAGCGGACCGGTTGGGCTTTCCCAGCCTCTTCCTCCTGGCGGCCTTCTTCTACGCCTGGGCCCTTTATGCCGGCAGGAAGTTGCCGCAAGAGGGATAAGGCCTCACCCCCAGCTGGATGACCGCCTTCCAGGCCCCCTAGGGACCAGGGGCTTCCCCTGGCGCGAGGGAAAGGTTTTCGCCGGCCTACCCCAGGGCCTCAAAGGGGGTTTGGGCCTAAGCTGGGCCGGTCCCAACCGGCCACCGGGCTGTGTATAGTAGGGTCCATGGTGGTCTACCTACCGGATGGAAAGGCCCTCGAGGTGGAGGAGGGCGCCACCGCCTGGGACGTGGCCCGGGCCATAGGCCCGGGGCTGGCCAAGGCCGCCGTGGGCGCCTTGGTGAACGGGGAGCTTTACGACCTTCTCAAGCCCCTCCCCCCGGGGGCCCAGGTCAAGATCCTCACCGAGAAGGACCCCGAGTACCAGCTCCTCTTCCGCCACACCCTGGCCCACGTGCTGGCCCAGGCGGTAAAGGAGTTCTTTGCCGAAAAGGGCTACGATCCGGAAAGCGTGAAGCTTGGGGTGGGGCCGGTGATAGAAAAGGGCTTCTACTACGACATAGACGCCCCCGAGCCCATCTCCGACGAAGACCTCCCCGCCATAGAGGAAAGGATGCGGGCCATCATCGCCAAAGACCTCCCCTTGCGCCGCTACGTGTTGCCCCGGGAGGTGGCCCTTTCCCGCTACCAGGGCAAGGACCCCTACAAGACCGAGCTCATCCTGGACCTGCCCGAGGAGGAGGAGATCAGCTTCTACCAGCAGGGGGACGAGACTTACGGCTTCACCGACCTCTGCCGCGGGCCCCATGTGCCCTCCACGGGCCGCATCCCACCCCATTTCAAGCTCACCCACGTGGCCGGGGCCTACTGGCGGGGGGACGAAACCAGGCCCATGCTGCAACGGGTCTACGGGGTGGCCTTCCGCACCGCGGAGGAGCTCAAAGAGTACCTCTGGCAACTGGAGGAGGCCAAGAAGCGGGACCATCGCCGCTTGGGACGGGAACTGGAGCTATTCCTCATAGATCCCATGGTGGGGAAGGGGCTGGTGCTTTGGCTTCCCAAGGGCAACGTGATCCGCGAGGAACTGGTGGCCTTCATGCGGGAGGAGCAGATCCGGCGGGGCTACCAGCTGGTCACCACCCCCCATATCGGGAGCCTCGAGCTCTACCGGACCAGCGGCCACTACCCCTACTATGCGGAAAGCCAGTTCCCCCCCATCCGTTTCCAGGAGCGGGGCGAGGAGGAGGAGTACCTCCTGAAGCCCATGAACTGCCCCCACCATATCCGCATCTATGCCTTTAAGAAGCGCTCCTATCGGGAGCTTCCCCTAAGGCTTGCCGAGTTCGGCACCGTCTACCGCTACGAGAAGGCGGGGGAGCTTTTGGGCCTCACGCGGGTACGGGGTTTCACCCAGGACGACGCCCATCTCTTCTGTACCCCCGAGCAGGTGAAGGAGGAGTTCTTAGGGGTCTTGGATCTGGTGCTGAAGGTGCTTTCCACCCTGGGCCTAAAGGACTATCGAGCCCGTATCGGCACCCGGGACCCCAAAAGCAAAAAGTACGTGGGCGATGAGGCCAAATGGTCCTTGGCGGAAAGGCAGATTGAGGAGGCGGCCTTGGAAGCCGGCCTTCACTACACGGTGGAGGAAGGGGATGCCGCCTTCTATGGCCCCAAGCTGGACTTCGTGGTCAAAGACGCCTTGGGCAGGGAGTGGCAGCTGGGTACCATCCAGGTGGACTACAACCTGCCCGAGCGCTTCGGCCTCACCTATGTGGGGCCGGATGGGGCCGAGCACCGCCCCGTCATGATCCACCGCGCCCCCTTCGGCTCCTTGGAGCGCTTCATCGGCATCCTGATAGAGCACTTTGCCGGGAACTTCCCCCTGTGGCTTTCCCCGGTGCAAATGGTGGTGGTCCCGGTTTCGGAAAAGCAGGAGGACTACGCCAAGGAGGTGGTCTCTAAGCTCAAAGAGGCGGGCCTCAGGGCCGAAGCCGACCTGCGCCCTGAGCGCATGCAGGCCCGCATCCGCGACGCCGAGGTGGGGAAGGTGCCCTACATCCTGGTGGTGGGGGACAAGGAAAAGGCCGAGGGCACGGTGAGCGTCCGCAGGCGGCTTCGGGGGAACCTGGGGACCATGCCCTTGGCGGCTTTCCTCGAGGGCGCCCTCAAGGAGTACAGGGAACGCCTTTTGGAGCCAGCCTTCTGATGCGGGCGAGATCCACCCTTTTCACCATATTTTTGGAATATGTCTACCCGGAAAGGCGTGCCCCGGTGCGGGACCTTATCGCCATGATGGAGGTCTTGGGCTTCTCCGAAGCTGCGGTGCGGGCGGCCCTTTCCCGGAGCGCCAAAAGGGGCTGGGTGGAGCCCCGGCGGCTGGGAAGGCTGGCCTACTACGCCCTTTCCGACCGGGTCTACTGGCAGGTGCGCCAGGTGCGGAAACGCCTCTACGACCCCCCCAGCCCCTGGGACGGGCGTTTCCTCCTGGTCCTGCCGGAAGGTCCCAAGGAACGGGGGGAGAGGGAGCGCTTTCGGCGGGAGATGGCCCTTTTGGGCTACGGTAGCCTGCAAAGCGGGGTCTACCTGGGGGCAGGGGTGGACCCTGCCGCCACCCGGGAGCTTCTCGCCTTTTACGGGCTTTCCGCCACCCTTTTCCGGGCGGAGCACCTGGGGGCCAAGGAAGAGGTCTTGCGGGCCTTCCTCTTGGAGGAAGCTTCCGCCCACTACCAGGCCCTCTTTCCCCAAGGGGTGCCGGAAGACCCCCTGGGGGCCTTCCAGGCCCTCACCCGGTTGGTACACGAGATGCGCAAGCTCCTTTTCCTAGACCCCCTGCTGCCCCCAGAGCTTCTTCCCCCCAACTTCCCCGGCTTGGCGGCAAGGGAACGCTTCCTGGCCCTCCGGGAGGTCCTTTACCGTAGGGCCGAGCCCTTTCTTAAGGAGCTTTCCCTTCCCTTCTCAGCCCTCTCACCCCAGGCCCGGTAACCTTTAGGGCATGAGGCGGCTTCTCTCCCTGCCCCTGGTCCTTTTTTCCCTCGCTCAGGCCCAGGTGGTCATCCCCTTTTGGCACACGGCAGGCCCCCCGGGGGATAACGTGGTGGAAGAGGCTATAAAGAGCTTCAACGAGTCCCAGCGCACCTACCGCTTGGAAGCCCGGTACGTGGGGGACTACCGGGAAGCGGGGGTAAAGCTCCTGGCCGCTTTGCGCTCGGGAGGAGCCCCGGTCCTTTTCCACGGGGAGCTTTCCTTCCTGCCCCGCTTGGCCCAGGAAGGGGTAGCCTTGGCCCTGAACCCCTACCTGCAAAACCTGCCCAAGGACCTCCACCCGGAGATGATGCGAACCACCCAGGTCCGGGGCCAGACGTATGGCCTTCCCCTGGGGCTTTCCGTTCCCGTCCTTTACTACAACAAGGATGCCTTCCGCGCCCGGGGCCTTAGGCCCCCCAGGACCTGGGCCGAGGTGGAGGAGGCCGCCGGTAGGCTCACCAGCCGCACCAGCAAGGGGATGGTGATCTCCACCGACATCTGGAGCTTTAACGCCATCGTCATGAGCCTGGGGGGGAGCCTGGTCAAGGATGGGCTTCCCGCCTTCACCTCCAAGGAGGTGGTGGAGGCTTTGGAGATGCTCCACCGCATGGTGCAGAAGGGGCATGCCCAGGCCAGGAACCTGGCGGAGGCCCAGTTTGCCGTGGCCGATTTCCTGCGTACCAAGGCCTTCATGGGCATCGGGCCCACCACGGCCCTGCCCGTGGTCCTCTCCCAAACCTCCTTACCCTTCGCTGTGGGCCTAGCCCCCCTGCCGAGGCGGGAAGGGGGTGCGGTGCCCCTTTCCGGGGCGGCCTTGGCGGTGCTCAGAGGGGCAAGCCCCGAACAGGCCCGAGGGGCGGTGGCCTTCTGGCTCCACTTCCTGGAACCCAAACGCCAAGCGGGGTGGGTGCGCACCACCTGGTACCTACCCCTCAGGAAAGAGGCGGAAAAAGAGCTGGCCGATTTCCTGAAAGATCCCGAAAGGCAAGCGGTCTTCGCCCAGGCGGAGGTAGGGCGTCCCTGGAGCCAGGACCCGGAGCTGGTGGTCTGGTATAGCTACCTGGAGGAGGCCTTGGAAAGGAGCCTCAAACAGGGGGTGAGGCCCTTGGCGGCCCTCGAGGAGGCCCAGAAAAAAGCCCTGGCGGTGGAAAGGCGGTAGGGCACCTTCTTTATCTGGGCACCTACGGCGGCCGGTGGGGGGAGAAAAGGCCTGATACCCCTCTGACAAGGAGGGTGGTAAAATCCCCTCCATGAAAAAGCTGGTTGCCCTGGTCCTCTTCCTGCTTCCCGGCCTAGCCCAGGTGGAGGTCTCCTTCTGGCACTCCATGGATGGCCCCGCGGGCCGGCTTCTCTCCAGCTTCGCCCAGGAGTTCAACACCCGGCAAGGGCTTTACCGGGTCAGCCCCCAGTACGCGGGGGACTACCGGGATGCGGAAACCAAACTGGTGGCGGCCCTGCGCACGGGAAGCCAACCCGTGCTTTTCCAGGCGGAGATCAGCTTCTTCCCCCGGCTCGTGGGGGAAGGCCGGGCCGTGGCCCTGGACGCCTACCTGAACCTAGACCGGGCCTTCCTGGAAGACCTCTTTGAACCCGCCTGGAACTACGGGGTCATGGACGGCAAGCGTTACGGCCTTCCCCTGAATACCTCCACCCCCGTTCTCTTCTACAACCTGGATGTCTTCCGGGCCAAAGGGCTTAAGGCCCCAAGGAACTGGAAGGAGTTTGAGGAGGTGGCCAAGGCCCTTACCTCCCGCCAGGCCAAGGGCTTCATCTTCGTCACCGACCCCCAGGCCTGGCTTTTTGAGGCCATGGTGACCAGCCGGGGCGGGAACCTGGTGCGGGAAGGTAAACCCAACTTTACCTCCAAAGAGGCCCTGGAAGCCCTGGAGATGCTATGGCGCCTGAACAAGGCGGGGGCCCTTTCCGCAAGGAACATGGCCGAGGCCACCTTCGCCCAGCTGGACTTCGTGCGCACCAAGGGCATGATGGTCATGGCCTCCATCGCCAATTGGCCCGCCGCCGAGAACTTCTCCTTCGCCTTTACCCTGGGGGTGGCCCCCGTTCCCCGGGAGCCCGGGGGAAGGGTGCCCATGGGTGGAGCCCAGCTGGTGGTCCTGCGGGGGGCCACGGAAGCCCAGGTGCGGGGAGCCCTGGAGTTTTGGAAGTACCTCATGGAACCCGGGAACGTGGCCCGCTGGGTGGAGGCCAGCTACTACGTCCCGGTGCGTAAGTCGGCCATCCCCCTCCTGGAGGGCTTCTATCGGGAAAACCCCTTCCGCAAGGTGGCCTTTGAGCAGATCGCCTATGCCCAGGAGCGCCCCCGCATCCCCCAGTTCTCCGCCTGGGCCAGCGTCCTGGCCGAGGCCCTTGAGAAGGCCCTAAAGGGCGGCGTACCTCCCCAGCGAGCCCTGGAGGAGGCCCAGAAAAAAGCGGAGGCCATCCGGTAACGCCCCCGGCAAACCCCCTAAAATGGCAGGGATGCGCCTAGGCTTTAGTCCCTTTAATGCGGAGATGGGTTACGAGGAGGCCTTCCGCCTGGCCGCGGAGCTGGGGCTGGACCTCGAGGTTCCCTACGACCTGCACGAGGTCCTTCCCCTGCCGGATGCCAGGGCCTTGCGGGCCACCGGGGAAGCCTTAGGGGTAGGGTTCACCCTGCACCTCCCCTTCGTGGAGATGAACCCGGCCAGCCTTATCCCCAGCGTCCGCGCCTTGGCGGAGGAGCGCCTGAAGCGGGCCCTGGAGTTCGGCGAGGCCCTGGGGGCCAAGGTGGGCGTGCTCCACACCGGCCAGGTGCCCGTGCGCCACCCCATGGCCTTAAGCCTGGCCCGGGAGGCCTTGGAAAAGACCCTCTCCTCCCTCCTTCCCCTCCCCTTTCCCGTGGCCCTGGAGAACCTGGCCCTCTCCGAGGAGGACCTCCTCCGGGGCCCCGAGGAACTCAAGGCCCTTTTGGACCGTTTTCCCCAGTACGGGTTCTGCCTGGACGTGGGCCATGCCCTAGTAGAACTGGGCCCCCTGGGTCCCTTCCTCTACTGGGAGGCCTTGGGAGGCCGGATCCTCCACCTCCACCTCCACGACAACCACGCCCGCAGGGATGACCACCTGCCCGTGGGTTCCGGAGCCCTGCCCTGGGAAAGGCTGGCCCCCCGGCTGAGGGGATTTCCCGGCACCGCAGCCCTGGAGGTGGGTGGGGGCACCCAAGGGGTCCGGCAAAGCCTCCTTCGCCTCCAGGCCCTCCTCGCCCTCTAAGCCTCCCCTTCCATAAGTGGGGACATCTGTCCTTGTCAGGGTACGCTTATAGTAGTGGCGTGGGGGTTTGTACCCCCCTTCACAAAGGGAGGCAGAATGGTCGTAGACCGGATTGAGGTGTACCTGGATGGGGCCAGCGAACCCCTGGCGGTTCTCAAGGAACCCCCTTACCGGCTGAACCTGGACACCCGAAAGATCCCGGATGGGGAGCACGTCCTACGGGTGGTGACCCATTTCCGTGGGGGAGGCGAGGAGATAAGGGAGATTCCCTTCACCGTAAACAACTATCCCGACGTGATGGTCCTGGGCCTGGACGAGGGGGGCGAGGTGGCGGGGACCCTCGAGCTCCGCCTGGCGGTGGGGGAACCCGAGCTCCCCCTGGAGCCAGTGCGCTTCAACCCCATCTGGTACGTGGTGGCCTCGGTGATCGTGTTGGGCAGCATCTGGGCCTACTTCGCCCTAAGCCCAGCCGCGGAAACCGTGGTGGCCCAGGTAGCCCCGCCGGCCCAGGAGGCCCAGGCTCCCAAGGAAGGAGCGGTCCCGGCCGCCAACGTGGACCCGGCCCTCATGGAGAAGGGCAAGTCCCTTTACGAGGCCAGCTGCGCCGCCTGCCATGGGGCCAACGGCCAAGGAATGCCCCCGGTTATGCCCGCCCTGGCGGGGAACCCCAACCTCAAGGACGCCCAGCTGATCCTAAACACCGTGAAGAACGGGCGCGGAGCCATGCCGGCGGTGGGTGCCGCCTTCTCGGACGAGGACCTCAAGGCCGTGGCCACCTACATCCGCAACAGCTTCGGCAACAGCTTCGGCCCGGTGGAGTAAGGAGGGAGCATGTACCGCAACGACCCCATCCTTCCCACCTTCGCCCTCATCTTGGCCGCAGGCCTCTTCTATATGGCCTACCTAGATGGGCTCCACATCGCCCGCCTCCTGGGCCATACCCCAGAGGAGCTCTCCGTGGGCCAGATCGGCCTGATGGCCTTTGGCGCCGTCTTCCTCCTCTATGGCCTTATCGGCCTGGTTTCCTACTGGCTGGAGGGCATAGAACTTCGCCCTGGGCGCCATTTCCCCACCCCCTCCACCGCCCCCATGGTGGCCGGGGTGATCCTGGTCCTCCTCCTTACGGCCCTTTCCGGCTTCTTCGTGCGCCTCCTGATCTACTCCGCCCAGACCGGGCACAACCCCACCTGGCTCCAGGGCTTGGTCTTCGGGGCCATCAGCCTGGTGGTGGCGGTCCTTTTGGGCATTTACAAGAAGTTCTATGGCCGGGATGAGGTGGTCACCGAGGAGGAGAAGAGCCACTTCCCCTGGTGAGAGGTGAGGTATGGACGAACGCGAGATCCGCTTGCAACGATCCCGTAGGCGGCTTTTCCTGAAGACCGCCATCGGCACCGGAATCGGCCTCTCCCTGGTCTCCGCCTTCTACGTGGGGGCCAGCCTGCGCCCCAAGGCCGAGGTCACCCCAGAGAAGGAGCCCTTGAAGCCGGGGGACATTCTGGTCTACGCCCAAGGGGGAGGGGAGCCCAAGCCCATCCGCCTCGAGGAGCTGAAGCCTGGAGACCCCTTCCTTCTGGCCTATCCCATGGACCCCAAAACGAAGGTGGTGAAAAGCGGTGAGGCCAAGAACACCGTTTTGGTGGTGCGCTATCGCCCCGAGGAGCTCTCTCCCGAGGTGGCCCAGCATAGCGTGGAAGGCGTGGTGGCCTTTTCCGCCGTCTGCACCCACCTGGGATGCATCGTGAGCCAGTGGGTGGCGGACAAGAAGGCGGGCCTTTGCCCCTGCCACGGTGGAACGTTTGACTTCACCCATGGGGCCAGGGTCGTGGCAGGCCCCCCACCCAGGCCCGTGCCCCAGCTTCCCCTCAAGGTGGAGGGGGGCGTTTTGGTGGCCGCGGGGGAGTTTTTGGGCGAGGTAGGGGTGAAGGCGGAAGCCGGCTTCTGCCGTCACGTCTAGGAGGGAAGCATGTACAAGTGGCTAGACGAACGCCTGGACCTTACCGGCCTTTACCAAAAGGTCTTGCGCAAGGCCTTTCCCGTACACCACTCCTTCTTCCTGGGGGAGATCACCCTCTTTGCCTTCATCGTCCTGGTGCTCACCGGCATCTTCCTCACCTTGAACTTTGAGCCCTCCATCCGGGAGGTTAGGCTTCCCGACGGCCGCACCGTGCCCGCGGCCTACGCCAGCGTGCTCTACATTGATAGCCTCCCCTTCGGAGCGGTGATCCGTAGCCTCCACCACTGGTCGGCCCACGTGATGATCGCCGCCGCCTTCTTGCACATGCTCCGCATCCTGCTTTCGGGAGCCTACAAGAAGCCTAGGGAGCTTAACTATCTGGTGGGCCTCGCCCTCTTGGGCCTGGCGGTGGTCACCGCCTTCACGGGCTATGCCCTGCCTTACGACAACTACGCCGTCACCGCCACCCGCATCGGCTACGGCATCGCCGCCTCCATCCCCTGGGTGGGGTCCACCTTGGCCCAGGTGATGTTCGGGGGGGAGTTTCCCGGTTCCGAGAAGGCCATTCCCCGGCTCTATAGCCTTCATGTCCTCTGGCTTCCCCTGCTTCTCATGGCCCTCATCGGCATGCACATGGCCATTATGATGAAGCAGAAGCACACCCAGCCCCGCTATGCGGAAAGGGTGGCCCCGGGAAGAATCCTTGGCGTGCCCATGTACCCCCAGCAGCTGGTGATGATGGGCATCCTCTTCGCCCTTTACGTGGGCATCATGACCCTGATCGCCGGGGCTTTCCTTGCCCATCCCATTGAGGCCTTTGGCCCGCCCACCCCCAACACCCCCGCGGTCAAGCCCGACTGGTACTTCCTCTGGATCTACGGCATCCTGCAGATCATCCCTTCCACCTGGGAGTTCCACCTCTTTGGGGCCACCGTTGGGCCGGAGTTCATCGGGGGGGTGGTGATCCCGGGAATCCTGGGCCTGGTGGGCCTCCTTTTGCCCTTCCTGGACACCCGCAAGGACAAGATGCGCTACATGGAACTCCCCTCGCAGCACCCGGTGCGCACCAGCGTGATCCTGGCCCTTCTGGTCTTCTTCCTCATGACGACGCTGGCTGGGTACAAGATTGACTTCCAGCAGCAGGGCTCCATCCTGGGGAACAACGCCGTGCTTTGGACCCTGGTCCTGGGTGGGCCCTTGCTCACCTACATCGTCTCCTACACCCTGCTCCGCATCTTCTACGGGAGGCGGGAGGAAGAGGCTCTCCAGTAGTTGGATGGCCGCAGACAGAAGGCCCCGCCAGGAGGCGGGGCCTCAAGCGTTTTGCAAGCCCTAGGAGGACTTTTCCTCCTCGAGGCCCAGGCTGGCCAAAAGGTCGCCGTAAAGGTCCCCGAGTTTTACGCTGGCGCTGGCCGTGGGCACTGCGGAGGCATCGTACAGGTTGTACTCGGCCACGGCCCCGTACTCGTACTCCCGGCGCTCCTCCCGGCGGGGTCCGGGCTTCCTCTTGCCCCGGGCCTCCTTGCCCTTGGCCCGACGGGGCCGCTCCTCCTCGGCCTTGGGAGGGGGCGGGGGCAGAAGGCGCTTGCGGGAGAGGGAGATGCGCTGCTCCACGGGGTCTATGTTGAGGACCACCACCTCCATCTCCTCCCCCTTCTTGAAGAGGGCGGCGGGGTTTTCAATGCGGGCGTGGTCCAGCTCGGAAATATGAACCAGGCCCTCCATGCCCGGCTCCAGCTCCACGAAGACCCCGAAGTCGGTGATCCCGGTAACCTTGCCCTTGACCACCGTGCCCGGAGGGTACTTCTCCGTGAGGAGCTGCCAGGGATCGGGCTGGGTCTGCTTAAGGCCCAAGGAGAGGCGGCGCTCGGCAGGGTCCAGCCTCAAGACCACCGCCTCCACCTCCTCTCCTTCCTTCACTACCTCGGAGGGGTGCTTGGGCCTTTTGGTCCAGGAAAGCTCGGAGATGTGGATGAGCCCCTCGAGGCCCGGCTCCACCTCCACAAAGGCCCCGAACTGGGTGAGGCCCACCACCTTGCCCCGGACCCGGCTTCCCACCGGGTACTTCTCGGCCACCGTGACCCAGGGATCGGGGATGAGGGCCTTGATGGAAAGGTTCACCCGCTCCTTCTCCGGGTCCACGGAAACCACCTGGGCCCGCACCTTCTGGCCCTTGTGGATCACCTCTTTGGGGTGGTTAAACCGCCCCCAGGTGATCTCGGAACGGTGCACCAGGCCGTCCACCGGACCCAGGTTCACAAAGGCCCCGAAGTCGGTGACGTCCACCACCGTCCCCTCCACCACCTGTCCGGGCTGGAGGCTCTGGAAAAAGGCCTCCTTGGCCCGTTTTTGCTCCTCTTCCAGAACCACCCGGCGGGATAGCAGAACCCGTCCCTTTTTGCGGTTAAACTCGATGATCTTCACCAGGATCTGCTGGCCCACGTAGGCATCCAGGTTGGGGATGCGCTTGAGGTCCAGCTGCGAAGCAGGGATGAAGGCGGATACACCATCCAGGTCGGCAATCACGCCTCCCTTGACCTTCTCCTTGACGGTGACGGTCACCGGCTCGCCCTTCTCATAAAGCTCCCGGATGCGGTCCCAGTGCTCCGTGGCCTCCACCTTTTTACGGGAAAGGAAGACCTGGCCGGTTTCCGGATCCACCTTGGTGACCTGGACCCGCACCATATCCCCAGGCTTCAGAAGGGCCTTTAACTCCTCTTCAGGAAGGGACTTCTCCGTAAGTTCGTTAAAGGGGATGATGCCTTCCGTCTTCGCGCCGATATCTACCGCCACACCCTCTGAGCCCACCAAGACCACCTTGCCCGTCAGGACCTGCCCGGGGCGCACGCGTTTTTCCAAGCGCGCCTCGGTCTCCTGCAGGGCCTCTTCCATGCTGAAGGCCTTGTCTGGGGTCAAGTTGGCTTCGCTGACCTGGGTCGCCTTTTCTTCCATGCCGCCTCTTTCCTCCTTACGCGCCTTCTAGGGAAGGCGGGCGCATCTTGCGCACGTCCACACGAAAAGGAGGGGGAGAAGCCTCACTCCCCGCTTCCGTGGGAACCGGCCCCGAAGGGCATACCCTTCCTTTATACCACGGGGAGGCCCCCTTGCCAAGAGGCACCAGGCCCCAAGGGGTTGCGCCATAATGGGCCCATGGAAACCCTAGCCTGGATGCAGGCGAAGCTACCCGAGCTTTTAAAGGACCTCGAGGCCTTCGTGCGCCGGGAATCCCCCTCCAAGGACCCGAAGGGCCTTCAGGAAGCTGCCGCCTTCTTGGAAGAAGCCTTCGGGCCTCTCCAGGGGCGGCTTTCCCGTAAAGATACCCCCCTAGGCCCCATCCTCCTTTTGAAGCGGGAAGGGGAAGGAAACCCGATCCTCATCCTCTGCCACTACGACACCGTCCACCCTAAGGGAAGCTTCCCCGAGCCCTTCCGCCTAGAAAGGGACCGGGCGGTAGGCCCTGGGGTCTACGACATGAAGGGGGGTATTATCGCCCTGCTCTATGCCCTCCGCCACGCGGAGGCCAGCGGCAGGAGGCTTCCGGCCTTGGAAATCCTCTTCACCCCCGACGAGGAAATCGGCTCCAAGGAAAGCCGGCCCCTGATTGAGGCGGCAGCGAAGAAGGCCCGGGCTGCCTTGGTCCTGGAGCCTCCCACGGCGGAAGGGGATCCCAAGGTGGCCCGAAAGGGGGTGGGGCTCTACCGCCTTAAGGCCCTGGGCAAGGCCGCCCACCAGGGGGTGGAGCCGGAAAAGGGGGTGAACGCCATCCTGGAGCTTGCCCATCAGATCGTGAAAGTGGCGGCCCTCGAGGACCGGGAGAAGGGCACCACCCTGGGCCTCAACGTGGTGGCAGGAGGCACCGTAAGCAACGTGGTGGCCGAGGAGGCCTGGGTGGAAATAGACCTCAGGGCCTGGACCCTGGAGGAGGTGAAGCGGGTGGAGGAAAGCCTAAAACATCTGACCCCTGTCCTCCCTGGGGCCAGGCTGGAGCTTTCTGGGGGACTAAACCGCCCCCCCATGGAGCCCACCGCGGAAAGCCTGGCCCTCTTTGAGAAGGCCCGGGCCATTGGGGAAGCCCTGGGGCTTTCCCTGCGCCCAGGGCGGGTGGGCGGGGGCTCGGATGGCAACTTCACCGCTGCCCTGGGGGTGCCCACCCTGGATGGCCTCGGCCTCCTTGGGGGCGATGCCCACCAGAAGACCGAGTATGTGGTGGTCTCGGAGATCCCCCGGCGCGTGACCCTCCTGGCCGAACTCCTCTACGCCCTATGAGCCTTCCCCCTTCCGCAAAAAGGGTACAGCATGCCCTGGAGGAAAAGGGGTACGCCCACCTGCGGGTGGTGGCGCTACCCGCTTCCACCCGCACCGCCCAAGAAGCCGCTGAGGCCGTGGGAGCCCACGTGGGGCAGATCGTAAAAAGCCTGATCTTTATGGGAACCAGGCCTTATCTCTTCCTAGTGAGCGGCCGAAACCGTTTGGACCTCCCCAAGGCCCAAAGGGCAGCGGGCGAGACCCTCCGGCGGGCTACCCCCGAGGAGGTACGCCTCCTTACCGGTTACGCCATCGGTGGGGTACCCCCCGCGGGGCACCCCACCCCTCTCCCCACCTTTTGCGACGAGGACCTCCTGGCCTACCCCAGGGTTTGGGCCGCAGGGGGTACGCCAAACGCCCTCTTCTCCCTGACCCCGGGGGAGCTCCTGGCCCTCACAGGGGCCCGGGTGGCGGATTTAAAGGAGGCCTAGCGTGTGGTTCTTCCGCAAAGATCCCCACGTGAAGCCCGAAGGCCCCTTGGCCTTCCGGGTTAGGGTGCGCACCCAAAGCGGCGAGGTGGTGGAGCTCAGGCTCTCCAAATCCACGGAGATAAGCCCCGTGGAGGGAGGCTATTACGTGCGCAAGGAAATCGTGGCCCCCAAAAGCCTGGACCGGGCGGTGCTGGAGATCTGGTTTGATACCCGTTATCGTCCCACGCGGAAAAGTGTTGAGGGAGGAGAGCTTATACCTATCCGGGAATGGATGGGCTAGAATGGGGCCATGGAAAAAGTGCTGCTCCTTTTAGGCCTTGTGGTGATGGCCTATAACGTCCTTTACGGGTTCCGGCTAAAGCGGGTCATCCCTGGAGGGGTCATGGGGGAACGGGGTGGGCAGATGCTGGGGCTCATCGTCTTCTTCGCCGTGGCCTACGTGGTGGTCCTGATCCTCACCTGGAACGAGCCCAGTAGCCTTCTCCTCATTCTCCTTTCCCTGATCCTTCTCCTGGGGGCAGTCTTCGTCTACCTGGTCCTGCGCCTGGTGGACGCCATCGTGGCCTCCTTGTAGCCATGGTCTTCCGCCGTAACCCTAACCCTCCGGAAACCGACTGGAAACCCACCCCCGAGGAGTGGCGGGTCTACACCCTCTGCGACGGCCGGCGCACCGAAGAGGAGGTGGTGGGGGAAAGCGGCCTGGGAGACGAAGCCTACGTCATCCTGGCTGCCCTTCTCAAGCGGGGCCTGATCCTGCCCGTGGAGGGTCCCAAGGAGCTTTGCCAAAAGCTGGTGGGCCTCCTCAAGACCCGGCTCGGCCCCAAAGCGGAACCTTTTGTAACCCGGCTGGAGGGATGCCAAAGCCGGGAGAGCCTCGAGGAGGAGGCCCTCCGGGTGGCCCTAAAGGTTAAGCTCACCCTGGACCGCAAGACCGGGGAAGAGTTGGAAAGGGCCATACGGCAGCTCTTCCACTGATGCCCAGGTGGGGTGGAGGACGCCGCCAAGTTAGAGAAAAGGGGGGTGTGGGGGGCTATAATCCCCCGGTTTGCAAACCGGGGATACATGGACCCCCCACGTCCGCCGGCGGTTCATTTGGGATATAGGGGCCCCAAAGCGGCTGGTAGGCGGGTCCTGGGGGTAGACCCCAAACACACGAGCCAAGATTGCCCCATATGTGGGCACCGGGAGAAGAGGCCTTTGTGGATCAGGGAGTTTACCTGTTCTTCTTGTGGAACACCTCTTCACCGGGATGTGGCGGCAGCCATCAACATCTTGGCCAGGGCTCGGACGGAGCCTTCGGGGATGGGTACGGCGTGGGCCGTCCCGTGAGAACCGCGGTCACGGGCGAAGCCCGTATCTTGCAGCCCCGCTCTTCAGAGCGGGGAGTCGTCACCGAGGGGGTATCCAAGGCTCCCCGCGGAAGAAGCCGTAGACCAAGCGGCCCACCACCGGCCCCAACAGGATGAGGCCCAGGATGTTGGGAATGGCCATAAGGCCGTTTAGGGTGTCGGAGATGGCCAAGAAGGCCTCGAGGCCCCCCAAGGGCCCCACGAAGGCCAAAACGGCAAAGGTAAGGCGGTAGGGCCACCGGATCCCCTCGCCGAAGAGAAAGGCCGCCGCCTCTTCCCCGTAAAACCCCCAGGAAACCATGGTTCCTAGGGCGAAGACCGCCACGGTCACGGCCAGGATAGGCCCGCCCAGGGGATGGGCTTGGAAGAGGGCGCTGGCGGCCTCGGCCGCACTCCCTCCCTCTCGCCAAAGCCCGGAGGCCAGGAAGGTGAGGGCGGTAAGGCTCGTGACCAGGAAGCTTACGAACATCTCCGTGACCCCCCAGAAGCCCTGGCGCACCGGGTGG
Organism: Thermus altitudinis; assembly: GCF_022760835.1. Taxonomy (GTDB): domain Bacteria; phylum Deinococcota; class Deinococci; order Deinococcales; family Thermaceae; genus Thermus; species Thermus altitudinis. The sequence continues at coordinate 10,943 of NZ_JAKTNQ010000012.1, read as the reverse complement.
TCCACCTGGGCCTGGGCGTGGGCGATGGGCGCAGAACCCAAGCCCGCCTCGTTGGCGAAGATGCCCCGGCCCAGCCCAGCGTTGAGGGCGGCGAAGAGGCTATAGCCCGCCGCTCCCCCCAAGGCCGCCTCCGGGCTGAAGGCCGCCCGGAAGACCAGGGCCAAGGCCTCGGGGATCTGGGCCCCGTAAAGGACCAATAGGGGCACCACCGCCACCAGGAAAAGGAGAAGCTTTAAGGGTACCACCACCTGGGCAAAACGGGCCACCCGAACGATGCCCCCACCCAGCACCACCCCCACCAGGAGGGCTAGGAAAAGGCCCACCAAGGCCGGTGGCGCCCCTAAGGGGGCCAGAGCCCCCCCCACTGCCCCGGCCTGGGAGAGGTTGCCGATACCAAAAGCGGCCACCGCGGCGAAGAAGGCGAAGAAATAGGCCAGAAAGCGGAGCCTGGGAAGACCCCGGTACAGGTAGTACATGGGTCCGCCAGAAACCGACCCATCGGCAAAGCGGCGGCGGAAGTGCACCGCCAAGGTGGCCTCGGCAAACTTTGTGCCCGTACCAAAGAAGTAGCCCAGCCACATCCAAAAGACCGCCCCCGGCCCCCCTAGAAGCACCGCCGCCAGCATGCCCAAAAGGTGCCCCGTGCCCACCGTGGCGGAGAGGGCCACCATGGCGGCCTGAAAGGGAGTAATCTGGCCGCCAAAGCCATAGGTACGCTCGCGGATGGCCCCCAGGGTTTCGCTGAAGGAAACCCGAAGCATCCTCAGAGGGGCACTAAACCAGCGGATCTGGAAGATGACCAGGTAAGCTCCCACCAGCAAAAAGAAAAGCTTCATGGGGAAGCCGTATACGATCCGGTTGAGATACTCGTTTAGGGTCAGGATATCCATAGGCTATACCTCCGGCACCACCTCCACCTTATCCCCCCGCCTGAGGCGGAGGCGCTTGAGATCCTCCTCCAGCAGGCCCAGCCGACCGGGGATATTGGGCCTGGGCCGCACTTCCATCAACGCCTCGAGGCGCTTTAGGCGAAGGCGGAAGGCATGGCGGATGGCCCGGGCCCACTCGGCGTAAAGGGCCTCGTCCACATAGGCTACCCCCGACCCAGGGCCGTAGATGGGAAGGACCAAAAGGGAAGCGGGCGGCACCTCCACCAAGGGCACCGCCTCCAGGGCTCCCATCCCCAATAGGGTGTGCAGGATGCGGGCCAAGCGCAACACCCCGGGGGCCAGGAGCACCTCGGTGATGCGCTTCCCCTCCACCTGGGCCAGAACCCGCAAGGCCTCGGGGCCAAGCTCCACCTGGCCTCCCTTGGTGGGCAGGCGCAGAACATACCCCCAGTCGGAGGGTAGGGAAAGCCCCTGCCACAGGGCCTGGGCCTCGCTTAGGCGTGCGGGTACCGCAAGCCCTCCCAACAAGGTGGTGTGGGGTGGCAAAACCTCGGGCTCAAAGCGATAGGGCGCTCGCTTGAGACCGGAAAGCAGGTCCAAGGCCTCCTCTCCCTCCAGGCCCTTTTCCCCTGACCAGACCCGGGCATGGACCACCTGGCCACCCCGCAAAAAAACCTCTCCCTCCAGGTAAGGGGTGCGGACCAGAAGCCTTCCCGTGCGCCCGGTGCTCATCAAAGCCCCCACCAGGGCCACGAAGGGAAACTCTGCAAGGTTACCTTCAAGATAGCCTTGCGGCTGGCCGAGATAATCTGAGGGCTCACCCAGCATTCCTTCCCGTTTTACCATGCCCCCTCCCCAGCGTCCAGGCGGGGTATCCTTAGATATGCATCTCCTCTTGCTCCACGGCTTTACCTCCCACCCCGTCCTCACCCTGGGCCCCTTGCCCAGGGTGTTGCGGGAGGCCGGTTTTACCGTGGTTCAACCGGCCCTACCAGGCCACGGCACCCGGCCAGAGGACCTTCTTCGGGTGCGCTGGCCGGACTGGCTGGCGGTGGCCCAGGAGGTCTACCAGAAGCTACCCGAGCCTCGAGGGGTGGTGGGGCTTTCCATGGGTGCCCTCCTAGCCGCCCACCTGGCCGCGGAAAGCCCCACCCAGGCCCTGGTAGCCCTGGCCCCAGCCCTGGCCCTCAAGCACCCCCTTGCCCCCCTGGCTCCCCTCTTGGCCTGGTTCATCCCCCGTTTTCCTGGCCCCGACTCCATCCAGGACCCCGAGCTTAGGAAGCAAAACCCCAACTACCCCTACTTTCCCACCCGGGCCCTGCTCCAGCTTTTGGCCCTTATGCGCCGCACCCCCGAGGTCCTACCCCAGGTAAAGGCCCCTGCCTTGGTGGTGGAGGCCGGCCGGGACAAGGTGGTGGACCCTGCCGGGGTCCGGGGCTACCACGCCCTTTTGGGAAGCCCTAAGAAGGATTACCTGGTCTTCCCGGAAAGCGGGCATGACCTCCTCTTGGACCGGGACCGGGAAGCCGTGGCCCAGGCGGTCCGGGATTGGCTTATTGCTAACAATAATCACTTGCAGTAATATGGGGGCCATGGAACCCCTATCCATCTCCCCTGGGACCGTCTTCCTGTACGCCCTCCTCACCGCCATCGCCACCGGCCTAGGGGCCATTCCCTTCCTCTTCACCCGAAAGATCCTCGCCCACCACCTGGGCCTGGCCAACGCCGCCGCCGCCGGGCTTATGCTGGCCGCCAGCTTCGGCCTCATCTACGAGGGGGTGCACTACCACCTGGGCCGGACCCTTTTAGGGGTGGTGTTGGGGCTCTTTTTTATCCAGCTCTCCCACCGGTTTCTCCACAGCCGGGAGGTAAGCTTTGGCACCCTAAACGGCCTGGATGCCCGCAAAGCCCTCATGATGGTGGGCATCATGACCCTGCACTCCTTCGCCGAGGGGATTGGCGTAGGGGTGGCCTTCGGGGGCGGGGAGGCCTTGGGGGTTTTCATCACCCTAGCCATCGCTGTGCACAACATCCCCGAGGGACTGGCCATCAGCCTGGTGCTGATCCCTCGGGGTGTAAGCGTCTTGGGCGCGGCCCTTTGGAGCGTTTTCTCCAGCCTACCCCAGCCCCTCATGGCCGTGCCCGCCTTTCTCTTCGTGGAACTCTTTAAGCCCGCCTTGCCGGTGGGCCTAGGCTTCGCTGCCGGAGCCATGATCTGGATGGTAGCGGCGGAAATCCTTCCCGAAGCCCTAAGGGAGGCCAAGGCGGAAGGCGTGGCCACGGTGCTCACCCTAGCCGTGGCCCTGATGGTGGCCTTCCAGATTCTCCTTGGGGGGTAGCCAAACCCAGGGAAGCTCCCCTTCCAGATGGAGGGCTTCCAAGGCAGGGCGCACGCGAAAGGCCAGAAGCCTCACCCCCGCCTCCTCCGCTTCCCGGGCTGCTCGGTATAGGAACCCATCCTCCGGGTCCAGGGCAAAGGCCTGAGCCAGGGGATGTTGCACCATCCAGACCGCATGGGCTAGCCCCCCATTCCGGGCAAAGGCCGAAAGAAGCCTAAGGTGCCTGGCCCCTCGAGGGGTAGGGGCATCGGGGAAAAGGGCCAGGCCCTCCTCCACCCGGTTGCAGTTTTTGGCTTCCCAAAGAGCTTCCTTATCCCCAATCCAGGCGGAGAAGTCCAGCCTCTCCCCCCCAAAGGGCACCTCTTTTCTTAGATCCGAAAGGGAGCCGAAAAACCCCTCCTTCAAAAGCAACTCCAGGAGGCAGTTGGCCAAGGAGGCGTCCACCCCCACCAAAACCCCCTGGCTTTCCACCAGGACCATCCGGCCCACCGTCTTGAGGGTGGGCCTGGGATGGTAAAAGCAAGGGGTTCCGGGCAGAAGGAGTTCCGTCATCCGCCCCGAGTTAGGCAGGTGCAAGGGGCCCACGTCCGCCTCCACCAGGAAGCGGTTTTTCCTTTCCCGGAAACGGCAGGGTTTTAGGGGAGGCAAAGGCAAGGCCCACATGAGCAAAACTTTAGCCCGGTCCTAGACCGGGCTTTTTGGCGGAGAGGGCGGGATTCGAACCCGCGGTACCGGTTTTCCCGGTACAACACCTTAGCAGGGTGCCGCCTTCGACCACTCGGCCACCTCTCCAAGCCTTCTGGCGGAGGGTGAGGGATTCGAACCCCCGGTGGGCCCAAGGCCCACAGCGGTTTTCAAGACCGCCGCCTTCAACCGCTCGGCCAACCCTCCAAGGTCTGGCCGCAAGGTTTACTATGCGGCAACCTCCTCAGCTTGTCAATCGGGATGGGCTAGAGTGCCCTTTTGGAGCGAAGCCGGACCCCATCCTTCAGGCCTGAAGGGACTTAGAACCCACCCGGTTCACCCCGATATCCCGCTGCCCTCCCCGAAGGAGCCCCCTTCGGGCGGTACCCGCACCCGGAGGCCGAAAGGCTTTTGCCCTATGCCCAGGAAATCCAGGCCTTCGGCCAGGGTCTTCCACGAGGGAATCCTAAGGCGCCTGAAGGAGGGGCCTGGGGTGCGAAGGGGAGACGTTCCTGCGGCATCGGCTCCTGGGCCACAGGCCGGGCCCTACCGGGAAGCGGCCCGGACCCCTCCTCATCCACGGAGGCCTTTCCTGCCAAGGCCTTCACCCCCTGGCGCGAAGGGCTTTTAAGGGCCTTCCGGCGGGGCTTCACGCCTACACGGTGGGGGAAGCGAAGGCCTTAGGAACCCCTTCTTAGGCGGATGCTGGCCCAGGCTATACCCCTTTTGGCCCCCTAACGGAGCCAGGCTAGGACAAACCGCTCCACCAGGGCCTCCATGGCGGGAATCACCGCATGGTGGAGATCGGGGAAGAGGACCAGGTGGTCCTCCCCCAAGGGGCCAAACCCCGTGGGCCTGAGGCAGGCCCGGCCCTTGGTGAGGGGCAGGGTCCAGGAATGGCCTTCCCGGGTGAGGGCCACCTGGTACACCTTGCGGCCGGCTTCCTCCCGCACATCCCTCAGGCGGCAGGCCTGCGTGGGGGGAATAAGGGGGTCGTTGCCCGCCTGCAGGATGAGAAGGGGAGCCCCAAGGCGGGCCGCATGGGGCAAGGGGCTCTGCCGGGCGTAGCAGGCCGGGCACTCCTCCGGAAGCCCACCGAAGACCTCCCGCCAACGTTCCAAGGCGTCGGGGCGGGTTTTCCTCAGGATCTCCACCTGTTCGGCAAAGTCCACCGGGCCGATGACAAAGGCCACACCCCTGGCCCTTCCCTCCAGGGCCGCCGCCTTTAGGGCCACGCAGGCTCCCAGGGAGTAGCCGGCGTAGGCGTGGCGCCTTATCCCCATCTGGGGAAGGAGGCGGGCCATAAGGGCCACGTCCTCGGCTTCCTCCAGGCAACCGGTCACCTTTCCCTCACTTTTCCCCCGGCCTCTGAGGTGGGGCACCAAGGCCACCACCCCCTTCTCCGCATAGAGGCGGCACCGCTTTTCCATGTCCAAGGTGGGAGGGCCGAAGCCACCCGGCACCAGGATCACCGCCCGGTCCGCAGCCCCTTGCGGCGAGCAGACTTGGGCAAACAGGGAAACCCCTTCCCGCCCGTAAACCACACCTTCTTCCACCCTCTTCAGCCCCGGGCTTGCCGACCGCAGACCCCAGAACAGGCCAAGGGCCAGGGCCAGGAGCCAGACCGCGAAGGCCCTCATCGGCCGAAGATGGCGGGGGATACCCTGGCCCTCGCCAGGAGGTAGGCCAGGAAAAGAGGTAGGAGGAGGGCCAAGACCAAGTAGACCGCCAAAGCCGGCTTAAGACCCAAGGGTTCAGGGAAGGCCGGGTACTTCTCCAAAAGGCGCACCACCATGGGGTGGACCAGGTAGATCTGCAAGGAGTAGCGGCCCAAAAAGGCCAGGGGCGTCCGCAAGGGGGTGCGGGCCAAGGCGTAGGCCAGGGCCAGGAGGAGAAAGGCCATACCCGTGGTGTACAGCCAGTGGAAGGCCTGGTAGTGGAAGGTGTTCACAGGAAGGCGCTTAAGCACCTCCAAGGCCAGGGGCAGATACCCCCAAAGCCCCACTCCGGCCACCAAAAGGGCTATCGGCCAGAAGCGGAGAAGGCGGGGTAGAACCTCGAGGCGGCTTGCCAGGTAAAGCCCCAAGGCGATGGCCGGGGTGTACCAAAGGACGAAGCTTCCCGGGTAGGGCAAAAAGCGGTAGTGACGGTTCAGAAAGTAAACCCCCAAGGTGAGCCCTACCCCTAGAAGGAGGAACACCAGGCCGTGGGGCCTCCGCCTGAGGAGAGGGAGGAAAAGGGGGAGGAGGAGGGTGAGCTGCAGGGCCACCGCTAGGAAGTAGAGGTGAAAGTAGGCCTTTCCCCAAAGGAGCTGGTGGGGAAGGCGTTCCGGCTGAAAAACCCCGTAATCCCAGTAGCGGAAGGCCAGGTAGATCCCGCTCCAAAGGAGGTAGGGCCAAAGAAGGCGAAGGGCCCGATTCCTTAGGTAACGGCCCAGGCGGAACTCCCTGAGGAAACCGGCCCCCAGGACCAGGGTGGTCATGAAGAGGAAGGCGGGCACGGCAAAGTGCAGGGTGCGGTTCGCCGCCGCCAGGAGGTGCCATTCTAGGCTTCCCGGGGAAAGCTCCCGCAGGAAACGACCCGTCACGTGGTGGAGGACCACCTCCAAGATGGCCAGCCCCCGGAAGACCTCCACCCAGGGAAAGCGTTCCACAGGACTATTTTTCCACAGGCCCGTGAGACTTTTCCGAGAGCAAAAGGGCCAGCTCCTCCCTCAGGGCAGGCCGCTTGGGGTAGGCCAAGACCAAGGCCGAGGCCGCCTCCTGGGCCGCCTTGGGGTCCAGGCGGGCCATGCGCCCTAAGAGCCGAGCCGCCTCCTGGTAGGCCTTGCGGCTACCCCTTTCCACCAGGGATCTCGCCCTTTCCCAGTAGAGCCTTTTGGCCTCCTCAGGAAGCCTTTCCTCCAGGGCCTCCGCCAGGCGGGGGTAGGCCTCGAGGGGGGCGTCTTTCAAGAGGCGGTCCAGGGCCTTCCAATCCTCCTCCAAGAGGTGGATGCGGGCCAGGAGGACCGGGTCTTGCACCCGGCGCAGAAGGGCCCTCCGCTCCGCAAAAAACCCCCGGCCCAGCTTGGCCTTTAGGGCCAGGTAGTCCTCGAGGTTCGGCCGGACCGCAAACCGGGCCCTGTGATCCTCAGGAAGCCCCCGGTGGGCCACCAAAAGGTCCAAAAGGGGCCAGAGCCTGGGGTCCTTGCCAAACCAGTCCCGGGCCTCCTCCGCATACCTTAGGGCCTCCGCCATCCGGCCCAAGGAGAGGAGCCGGTTCACCAGCTGGAGGTAGTCCTCCACCCCCTCAAGCCCTTCCCGCAAGGCGGCAAGCCCCTCCTCCACCCGCCCCAAGCGGAAGAGAAGCTCGGCCTTAAGCCCCCGCTTCAGCCCCCAAGCCTCCTGCCCCCCCAGGAGGCGGAGGGCTTCCTCCGCCTCCCCCTCCCCCGCCCGTAAGAAGGCCTCCCGCAGAGCCTCGGAAGGGTGTTTCAGGTAAAGGCCAAGGAGGAAGGAAAGCCTAGGGGAAAGGGCCAGATAGCGCTCTAAGGCCGCCTTCAGGTAGGGCTCCGGGTCAAAGGGGGCCTGCAGAAGGGCCTCGAGGTAGGCCTCCACCTCCTCCCTTCCCACCCGGTCCAGGCGCAGGAGGAGGGCCTTGGCCTCCGCCTCCCCTCCCCCCATCCGGAAGGTCCGGCGCAGGTGCTTTACCCCCTCCATAAAGGCCTTCCCTGGGGCTAAGGCCTCCGCCAGATAGGAGGCAACCCCAGGAATCAGGGCGAGCCTTTGCAAAAGGTCCTTGGCTTCATCGGGAGTTAGGGCCTCTATAAGGGGCGCAAGGTCGGGTACCCTTCCCTCCACGTAGGCATAAAGAAGCGCCGCCGCATGCTTGCAAGGAAAATCGGGATAGGGGCAGGTGCACCGGCCCACAAGCCCAGGCCCCACCTCCACCTGGTAGGGAGCCTCCGCCGAACCCTGCACCAAACCCACAATCCTCTCCCCCACCCGAAAGACCCTCTGCACCCGGCCCTCCTGGTAGTAGGCCAGCCCCCGGCGGAGCACCTCGGGGGGAAAAAACGGAGCAAAGTCCGCTTCCTCCCTAGGGGGAAAAGGCGGCACGGATTCAGTCTAAAGCCCGGGCGTGGTATCATGGGATGAGAAGCCTATGAAATGACCCTGACGGCTACCCTCAGGGAAGCGGACCTGAAACGCCCCCTACCCAAGGGGTACGTGCAGTGCCGGGCCTGCGCCCACTACTGCGCCATCGCCCCAGGACAGGCAGGCAAATGCGGGGTTAGGCGCAACTTCGGGGGCAGGCTGTACCTGGTGACCTACGGCAAGGCGGCCGCCCTTCACCTGGACCCGGTGGAGAAGAAGCCCCTTTACCACTTCCACCCCGGGGAGGGAATCCTTTCCCTGGGCACCGTGGGGTGCAATCTCTTCTGCGCGTTTTGCCAGAACTGGCAGATCTCCCAGTTCCGGGAGTTCCAGGTCACCCCGGAAGGCCATTTGGACCGGCCCATCGGGGAGGACTGGCCCCCGGAGGCCATCGTGCAGGAGGCCGAGGCCTTGGGGGTGCGGCTTCTCGCCTACACCTACAACGAGCCCGCCGTCTGGATGGAATACGCCCACGACACCGCACGGCTCGCCAAGGAACGGGGCATGAAAAACGTCTTCGTCACCAGCGGCTTGGAAACCAAGGAAGCCTGGGACTACATCCGGCCCTATCTGGATGCCGCCAACGTGGACCTGAAGGGCTTCACGGAGGAGTTCTACCGGAAGATCTGTGGGGCCCGGCTCAAGCCGGTTTTGGAGAGCCTCGAGCACCTCCACGCCCAAGGGGTCTGGGTGGAGGTGACCACCCTCCTCCTGGAGGGCTATAACGACGCCCCCGAGGAGGTGCGGGCCATGGCCCGATTCCTCAAGGGGCTCTCCCCCGAAATCCCCTGGCACCTCACCGCCGCCCATCCCGACTACCGCATGCTGGACCTGAGACCCACCCGGCACAGCACCCTGGTGCGGGCCTACGAGATCGCCAAGGAGGAAGGACTAAGGTTCGTGTACGTGGGCAACGTCCTGGACGAGGAGAGGAGTTCCACCCGTTGCCCGGACTGCGGCAGGCTCCTCATCCGCCGCCGGGGCTACCGGGTGGAGCCCCTTTGGGAGGTCCCTGGGGTCTGCCCGGGGTGCGGGAGGAGGATTCCCGGGGTATGGACCTGGTGAGGCCGCCGGCGGTGGCCGGCTACTTCTACCCCCAGGAGGCGGAACGCCTAAGGCAGGATGTGGAAGGCCTTCTACAAAGAGCCCGGTCCTCCCCTGACCCTGGGATAAGGGGCCTTCTCTCCCCCCATGCCGGCTATGTTTACTCGGGAAAGGTGGCGGCGGAAGGCTTTGGGGCCCTTTCCGCCTGGCAGGGAAGGGCGAGGAGGGCCTTCCTTTTGGGGCCCAGCCATTTCGTGCCCTTTCTTGGCGTGGCCTTCTACCCTTACCGCGCCTGGGCCACCCCCTTGGGGGAGGTGGCGGTGGACCTGGAAGGGGGAAGCAGGCTTATGGAGAAGGGCCCGCCCTTTGTAACCTACGAGGAGCCCTTCTGGGAAGAGCATAGCCTCGAGGTCCTCCTCCCCTTCCTCCAAGTGGCCTTGCCGGGCACGCCCATCCTGCCCCTCCTCTTCGGGGAGGTGGACCCCATGGAGGTGGCCGAGGCCCTCTTGCCGGAGCTAGGGGAAGGGGACCTGGTGCTGGCCTCCAGCGACCTCTCCCACTACCACCCCGACCCTGTGGCCCGAAAGCGGGACCAAAAGACCTTGGAAAGGGCCCTGGCCCTGGATGTGGAAGGGGTGGCCCAAGGGGAAGCCTGCGGCCGCCTTCCCTGGGCCACCCTCACCGCCTTGGCCAAGGGCCTGGGGTGGCGCCCTAGGCTTCTGGCCTACGCCACCAGCGCCGAGGCCTCCCATGACCCAAGCCGGGTGGTAGGGTACGCCGCCGTGGCCTATCTAGGGGAAGGCCCATAACCTTGGCAGAGGGGTTTAACGGGGAGGAGTTCCCCAGAATGGGCCAGGCGGGGGAGCTTTGGGAAGGAAAGGGGCGGGAGATGCGCCCCAGGGGTAGCCGCCTTGGGGCGCCTTGCCCCCCTTGGAGCTCGAGGGAGCCCGCCCTATCGCCGTACCGGACCCAGGGGGCCTTGCCCCCTACGGCAAACCCCAGCCGGACCCGGCTCCCCTAAGGCCACGGGGTTCTGGACCTGGAGAGCAAGCCGCCTTTGGCCCCCAAGGTCTACGGGGAAGGGCAAACCCTCGCCCCAGGAGCCTCCTTAGCCCCTTTGGCCTTCCCCACCTTTCTCTGGGCTTCTGGGCTAAAGCCTGAGGAAGGGCCGGAACCAGGGGATGGAGAGGAGAACCAGGGCCAGGGCCAGGGCGAAGAGGAGCCGGGCCCTAGGCCTCCCCTTTCGCGCTTGGGCCAGCCCGGCGTGGGCCAGGCCTAGGGCGATAAGCCCCCCCACCCAGTGCTCGGCCACGAAGTAACGGGCCTCGCCCGGGGTTTGCATGGTTGCCTCCAGGTTGGCCAAGGCCCCTTGGAAGAGGGGGCTTGCGAAGGCCAGGATGAGCCCCAGCACCACCTGCAGGGTGAGGGTGTGGGCGAAGAAGGCGCCTTCTTTAGCCCCGGGGCGCCAAAGGGCCCACAGGCCGAAGGCCAGGACGAACCAGCGCACCAGGTTATGGAGGAAAAGCAGGGCCTCGTGCATGGCCCCAAGCCTACCCTAGAGGAGGCCAGGCCCCTGGAAGAAGGTCACAAAAGGACCAAGGCCTCCCTCAGGTCCCGGACCTCCAGGTGGGCGGGATACCGGGGGTCCTTGGGGCGGTGCCCCCGGTCCACAAAGACCGCCTTGATGCCCGAAAGCCAAGCCCCCTGGATGTCCCGCCCGGGGTTATCCCCCACCATCACCGCCTCTTCCGGGCCCACCCCAAAGGCGCAAAGGGCCATGCGGAAGAGCCTGGGGTCAGGCCAGACTTGACCGTTATACCGCATAGAGCCCCAGGAACCTGAGGGCGGAGAGG
>NZ_JAKTNQ010000011.1 GCF_022760835.1 Thermus altitudinis | reverse complement strand
TGGGGGGTCCATGTATCCCCGGTTTGCAAACCGGGGGATTATAGCCCCCCACAACCCCCCTTTTCTCTAAGGGCGTACAGCTCTCTAAGGGCGTACAGGCCCTTGCCCAGGGCCACCACCGGGCTCCTATGCCAGCGAGCCAGGGCGGAGAGCTGGATCTTGGCGATCTTTTCCGGTTCCCGAACGTGGGCCCAAAGCCCCGACTCCTTAAGGCGGCGGGCCACCTCGGTGTAGTGGAGGGGCCGCCCCTCTTCCTGAAGCATCTTTAATACCGCCTTGCGAAACTTGGCCGGCGGGGGCATGGATGGACCCAGTATACCCGTATAGTGAGGGCATGAGGAACCAGGAGCTGGCCCGCCTCTTTGAGGAGATCGGGCTCATGAGCGAGTTTCTGGGGGATAACCCATTCCGGGTCCGGGCCTACTACCAAGCTGCCCGTACCCTCTACGATCTGGATACCCCCATTGAAGAGGTGGCCAAGGGGGGCAAGGAGGCCCTTCTGGCGCTGCCAGGAATCGGCCCCGACCTGGCGGAGAAGATTCTGGAGTTTCTCAGCACAGGGGGGATTAGGAAGCACCGAGAGCTTGCGGAGCGAGTACCGAAGGGGGTCTTGGCGGTGATGGAAGTCCCCGGGGTGGGGCCCAAGACCGCCCGGCAGCTCTATGACCAGCTGGGCATTGATTCCCTGGAAAAACTAAGGGAAGCCCTGGATCGGGGAGAGCTGCTTCGCCTCAAGGGCTTCGGCCCCAAAAAGGCGGAAAGGATCCGGGAGGGGCTGGCCTTAGTGCAGGTGGCGGGTAAACGCAGGCCCTTGGGGGCGGTGCTTTCCTTGGCGCGGAACCTTCTTGCCGCCATCCGAGCCCTGCCCGGTGTGGAGAGGGCGGAACTGTGCGGGTCCGCTCGGCGGTACAAGGACACCGTGGGGGACCTGGACTACCTGGTGGGCACCGAGAGGAGCGAGGAGGTGGTAAAGGCCTTTGTGAAGCTTCCCCAGGTGAAGGAGGTCTACGCTCAGGGCAAGGAGCGGGCCACCGTGTTCCTTAAAAATGGCCTCCAGGTGGACCTCCGGGTGGTGCCGCCCGAGAGCTGGGGCTCCGGGCTCCAGTATCTCACCGGAAGCAAGGAGCACTCCATCAAGCTCCGTTCCTTGGCCCAGGAGAGGGGTCTGAAGCTTTCCGAGTACGGGGTCTTCCGCGGGGAAAAGCGCCTGGCGGGGGAGACGGAGGAGGGGGTCTATGAAGCTTTGGGCCTTCCCTTCATTCCCCCTCCCCTGAGGGAGGACCGGGGGGAGATAGAGGCGGCCCTTGGGGGGAAGCTTCCGAGGCTATTGGAGCTTTCCCAGATCCAGGGGGATCTGCAGGTGCACTCCACCTACTCCGATGGGCAGAATAGCCTCGAGGAACTCTGGCAGGCGGCCAAGGCCCTGGGCTACCAGTACCTGGGGGTGACGGACCACTCCCCAGCGGTGCGGGTGGCAGGGGGGCCCTCCCCGGAGGAGGCCTTAAGGCGGATAGAAACCATCCGCCGCTTCAACGAGACCCACGGCCCCCCGTACCTTCTGGCGGGGGCCGAGGTGGACATAAGGCCCGATGGCACCTTGGACTACCCCGATTGGGTGTTAAGGGAACTGGACCTGGTGCTCATCTCCATCCACTCGGGTTTTAAGCTCTCCAAGGCAGAGCAGACCAAGCGCATCCTAAAGGCCCTGGATAACGCTTTTGTCCATGTCCTGGCCCACCCCACCGCCAGGCTCCTTGGCCGGCGGGCCCCCATAGAGGCTGATTGGGAGGCCATTTTGCGCAAGGCCAAGGAGAAGGGGGTGGCGGTGGAGATCGACGGCTACTATGACCGCATGGACCTCCCCGACGACCTGGCGCGCTTGGCCTATGGCATGGGCCTTTGGATTAGCCTCTCCACGGATGCCCATCAGGTGGAGCACCTGCGCTTCATGGAGCTTGCGGTGGGCACGGCCCAAAGGGCTTGGATCGGGCCGGAGCGGGTTTTGAATGTCCTCCCTTACGAGGAGCTAACCACCTGGCTCAAAGCCCGGCGAGGTCTTTAGCCTTTAGGAGTATGTCCAGAAACATCTCCCGGGTGAGCCGGCCCGTTTGCGTGTTCTGCCGAGAGACGTGGTAGCTGGCGAGGAGGTGCCGGCCACCCGGCAAGGGGTAGTGGGCCCCGTGGAAAAAGGGATGAGAGCTTTTCTTCATGCCGAAGTGGTCCAGAAGGGCCTCGAGGGTGATCCGGCCCAGGGCCAGGTAGACCCGGGCCTCCCGCAGGAGACCGAGCTCCATCCGGGTCCAGGCGCTACAGGTCTGGAGCTCCTCCCGGGTGGGCTTGTTGTCCGGTGGGGCGCAGCGCACGGCGGCGGTAAGGTAGACGCCAAAAAGCCTTAGCCCGTCCCCAGGTTCGCTTTGGGGTTGGTTGGAGAGGCCCGCCTGGTAAAGAAGGGGATAGAGGAAGGCGCCCGAGGCATCCCCGGTGAAGGGGCGGCCCGTGCGGTTGGAGCCATGGGCTCCTGGGGCCAGGCCAAAGAGGACCAGGCGCGCCCCGGGGTCCCCGAAGCCGGGGACGGGCTTGGCCCAGTAGGTCCAATCCCGGTAGGCCCGGCGTTTCTCTCGCCCCACCGCCTCCCTATGGGCCACCAGCCGGGGGCAACGGGTGCAGGCGGCGAGTTCCTTTTGGAAGGTATCCCACCTGGCTTCCATCGGCCTATAAGCCTAACCCCCGCCGGGGGGCGGGGGCTAGGTCCAAAGTCCAAAGCCTACTCGCTGCAGTGCCCGGGGCCGATATAGCCCTCGTTGTACTGGCCCAGGAGGCTGGCGTAGGAACGGGCCTGGTTGCTGAGGGTCCTGGTGAAGTTAGATGAGGGTGTGTACGTGTAGAAGAAGTTCTCCGCCCAGGCGATGGCTGCCAACACCTCAGGTGGAGCGTAGGCCCCCTTCAGCACGTTCAGCTTGGCGGCGATGTACTGGTGGGCCAGCTGGTAGTACGGGTTGCCGCCCTGAGGCGGGGTCCAGAGGACCTCGTAGTAGGTTTTTCCGGCGGAGAAGAAGGAGGTATCCTCGCCGCTAGGAACGATCAGGTCCCAGGTGGCGTCCCGGGGCTTGGCCGGCCCGTACCGGGTGTGGGTCTTCCAGTAGCCCTGGGTGAGGGTGCAGCCCATCTGGCAAGCCGGCACCCGAACCCTTACGGTCCAGCTGGAGGAGCCCGTGGTGCCGGTGGTGTTGGTGGTGAAGGCAGCGGTGTTGGTGAAGGTGTGGTACGTGTCCTGGCTCTCGCACGGGTAGGGCCCCACGTTCAGGCTGTAGGTGAAGGTCTTGGGGGCTTCGTCCGCGCTCACAGTGCCCAGGGGGCCGTACTTGTCGTCGCTGACCGACACCTGGTTATCCACCAAGGTGGTGGGGCCATTGAAGGTAACGGGGGCAGTGGCGGTGGCGGTGCGCACCTGGTCCTGGCCTTGGCGCACGTAGGCGACGGTGGCGGTGTTGGTGCGGCTATCCTTGTTGGGCAGGCTGGCGCTGTAGGTGCAGGTCAGGCTTTGGCCTGGGGCCAGGGTGCGGGGAAGCTCCCCGCAGGCTACGTTGGCGACGATGTCGGGCGAAACCACGTCGGAGACGCTTTGCACCACGAAGGTGATGGGGGTATTGTTCTGGATGACGATGGTGCCCTGTACGGCGAAGTCCCGGTCCTCATAGCGGACAACCCCTACCTGTACCTGGTAGTTCACTGGGAAGACCTGGCCGGGACTCAAGGTGAGCTCCGTTTGGTCCCCGGTCTTGCGAATCTCCCAGAAGTACTGGCGGGTATAGGTGGTGGTGGCGGTTTTGCTCACGTTCAGGCGATACTGGAAGCAGAAGGTCACATGGCTGATTTTCGGAATGTTGCCGCCTTGGTTGGGAGGAGCGTGCAGGCCACTATCGGAGGTAGCCGGGGGATCATAGACGTACACATTGGCCCCTGGACCTCCCTTGACGATGACCGCGGTCATGACCAGGGTGGAGCTCCAATCCACGTACTTGCCATCGGGGGAGAAGGTGGCGGTGATGGTGTTGCCGTAAGCGTCCACGGTGTAGGTACCGCTAACCGGTGGGTCTACCTTGTAGGCCCCGTCAAAGACCACCCCTGCCTGTGTGCATTCCGCCTCGGCGCTTCCCGCTTTCCAATCGGGATAGGTATCCACCTGCCGGTTCACCGCCGTGGCGGGACTTAGGGGGGCCTTATTGGTCTGCCCGCCGCATGCGGAAAGGATCAGGAGCAGCACCGCCCCCAAAGGAACTCCCCACCTAAACCATAACCTATTATGCCGCATAAAGACCTCCTTTCACCCTTAGCTTAGTAACCTTCCAAGAGGAAGCCAACGCTCCTTTGGCCTAATTCATGTGAAAAAAAAGTACTACTACCAGGGAGCCGGAAAGTCTAGGTGAGAAACCGGATATGGGCCAGCTGGCTTCGCCGCTTGATCCCTGCCTTTTGGAACACGGCCGAGAGATGGGCCTTGACCGTGCGCTCCGAGATCCCCAGCTCTTTGGCGATCTCCTTATTGCTGAGGCCTAAGGCGGCTAGGGCCGCCACCTCCCTTTCCCGAGGGGAAAGTTGCGGGGTGGGCTCCCCCACCAAGGTGGCCACCACCCGCCTTTCCGCCCAGACCTCGCCCTCGGCCACCTTCCGCAAGGCCTGGGCCAGGACCTCGAGGCCCTGCTCCGGGTAAAGGTAACCCTTATAGCCCAGTTTGAGGGCCTCCGCCGCCTGTTCCCGGCTCCTGAGTAGAACCAGGGAAGGGAGAGGCGGGGGCGGGGGAATCTCCCAGCCGGCTTCCACCAGGCCCACCTGGGCCGCCAAGGGGTGGTCCACCACCTGGAATTCCCGGGCCTGAAGGGCTTCGGCCAGAGCCTCCCGTTGGCTAGCCAGGGTAAGGTCAATCCAGACCCGGACCATGCTTGGGTCTCATTTTACCCCTGGTGCCCTAAAGGACTCTAAAGCGGGATGTTGTCGTGCTTCTTAAAGGGCCGCTCTTCCTTCTTCTCCCAAAGCATCCTCAGGTGCTGGTAGAGGAGGCGCCGGGTGTGGGCGGGATCTATGACGTCATCTATGTAGCCCCTTCCTGCGGCCACCCAGGGGTTGTCAAAGGCCTGGCGGTATTCTTCAATCTTCCGCCGGCGGGTTTCCTCGGGGTTGGGGGAGGATTGGATCTCCTTGCGGTAGATGATGTTGGCGGCTCCTTCGGCCCCCATCACCGCCACCGCCGCCGTGGGCCAGGCCAGGACCACGTCCGCCCCCATGTCCTTGGAGTTCATGGCCAGATAGGCTCCGCCGTAGGCCTTGCGGGCGATGAGGGTGATCTTGGGTACCGTGGCCTCGGCGTAGGCGAAGAGCATCTTGGCCCCGTGGCGGATGATGCCCCCGTGCTCCTGGGCCACCCCAGGTAGGAAGCCGGTCACGTCCACCAGGGTGAGGATGGGGATGTTGAAGGCATCCATGGTACGTATGAAGCGGGCGGCCTTGTCGGAGGCATTGATATCCAGGGCTCCCGCCATAAAGCGGGGGTTGTTGGCCACGATCCCCACGGGATACCCTCCCAGGCGGCCCAGGCCCACGATGATGTTCCGGGCAAAGCCGGGCTGGATCTCCAGAAACTCCCCGCCATCCAGCAGGGTTCTGATGACCTGGTGCATGTTGTAGGGCCTTTTCGCATCGGGGTGGACGATGTCTAAAAGGTCGGGGGTGGGGCGGAAGGGGTCGTCTTGGGGTTCCACCACGGGGGGTTTCTCGCGGCTGTTTTGCGGCAAGTAGGAGAGAAGCTTTTTGATGAGGTCCAGGACCTCCTGGTCGTTTTGCCCCTCGAGGTGGGCCACCCCGCTCTTTTCCATGTGCACATCCGCCCCCCCCAGCGCCTCAAAGCTCACCTCCTCCCGGGTCACGCTCTTGATGACCTCGGGGCCGGTGATGAACATGTAGCTGGTTCCCCGGCTCATGAGGATGAAATCGGTCATGGCTGGGCTATACACCGCCCCCCCGGCGCAAGGGCCCAGGATGGCAGAGATCTGGGGCACCACCCCGGAGTAGATGGCGTTGCGGTAGAAGACCTCCCCGTAGCCGGAAAGGCTATCCACCCCCTCCTGGATGCGGGCCCCAGCGGAGTCGTTGAGTCCGATGATGGGAGCCCCCACCTTGGCCGCTACGTCCATTAGGCTGGCAATCTTACGTCCGTGCATCTTGCCCAAGGAGCCTCCTAGGACGGTGAAGTCCTGGCTGAAGACGAAGACCAAGCGGCCGCCGATGGTGCCATACCCGGTTACCACCCCATCGGCAGGGGCCTCAACACCTTCCATGAGCCCGGTTTCCAGGTGCTCGGCGAAGGGCATGAGTTCCACGAAACTCCCCGGGTCCAGAAGGTAGTCTATGCGTTCTCGGGCCGTGAGCTTCCCCTGCTGGTGCTGCTTTTTAATGCGTTCCTCTCCGCCACCCAGAAGGATTTTTTTCCGCCTCTCCTCCAGCTCGGCCAAGAGCTCGTCCAGGATAAGTTTGGCGTTATCGGCCATACTGGCCGCATGATATACTAAGAAGCCGGGTTTGCTCCTGCCATAACGGGCCCGGCGGAGGAGGTGACGAGGAATGAGGCGTTGGTTGAGCCTGGTCTTCCTGTTGGTGGCCGTCCTATTGGTAGCCTGGGCTGGTTACCAGGGCTACGCCCGCCTCCGGGCCCTTGAGGGCCAGGTGACCGCCCTGGCCAACCGGGTCCAAGTCCAGGAACAAGCCCTGAAAGCCTTGGGGGAGCGGGTGGGTAAGCTGGAGGAGGAGGTCTTCAAGGCTCCGGCCCCGCCTCTTTCCCTGCCCGAGGTGCCGGGTGCGCCCAGCGCCCCCGCTTGGCCCTACGCCCTTGGGGTGGTGGTGGTAGCGGTGCTCCTTTTCTTCTTGTTGCAGCTCCTCAGGGGTAACCGGGGGAAGAAGGAGGGTGAGGCTCGGGAGACCCCACCTCCCCAGGAGAACCTGGAGGCGGCGCGCATGGAGGAAGAAGGGGCGCCCCCTCGGGGTGACCAGGGGGAGGGATCCCGGTAAGGTTTTGCCAAAGGGAAAAGCGGGCGGGCATTTCCCGCCCGCTTGGCCTTTCCCTCAGTCCTTCAGCTTTTTCACCGCCTCAATCAGGGCCGGAAGCACCTGGTGCACATCCCCCACGATCCCGTAGTCCGCGTGCTTGAAGATGGGGGCCTCGGGGTCCTTGTTCACGGCCACAATGTACTTGCTCTTATTCATTCCCGCCAGGTGCTGCACCGCTCCGGAAACCCCGAGGGCAATGTAGAGGGTAGGTTGGACGGTTTTCCCCGTCTGGCCCACCTGCTCCCCATAGGGCCGCCAGCCGGCATCCACCACCGCCCGAGTAGCCCCCACGGCTCCGCCCAGGAGGGCCGCCAGCTCCTCCACCCGTTTAAAGGCCTCGGCGCTGCCCATGCCCCGGCCCCCCGTGACCACCACATCCGCTTCGGTAAGGGATACCCCCTTCTTCTCCTCCTGGACCCTCTCCAATACCTCCACCGTGGCCACCGGGGGTACCTGGAGGGCCACCACCTCTCCCCCTTGGCCCAAGGGTTCGGCCAAGGGGGTGGTGTTGGGCTTGACGGTGAGGGCCACTGGGGGCGGGCTTTTGACCTTCTGGGTCACCCGGTTCAAGTAGGCGTAGCGGATGGCGTAGACCTCACCTCCTTCCGCCCAGGACTCCAGGGTGTCCTCCAGAAGCCCGGCCTTCAAGGCGTAGGCCACCCGGCCCATGTAGGCGCGGCTTTGCCTGGAGGAAGGGGCCACGATGGCCTTCACCCCCCCCTTGGCCGCTTCCAGAACCCCTGCCGCCCATTTCTCGGCGGTGTAGGGGCCGAGCTCCGCCACGTATAGGGTTTCCACGTACCCTCTGGCCTCTTCTAAAGGGGCTCCTGCTTCCGCCAGGAGCACCCCCGCCACCTTCTCCCCCAAGGCTTGGGCCAGCTGACGGGCCCGGGTCAGGGCCTCGAGGCTCCCCTTGCGCAGCTTGGTGCCGTCGTGGTCCAGGACAACCAGAATCATGCCTGCCTCCTTTAGATAACCTTGGCCTCCTCATGCAGAAGCCGTACCAGTTCCTCCGCTGCCGCCACAGGGTCCTTGCCGTCAAGAATCCTCTGCAGCCGGGCCTTTTCCTGGATTATCTCCTCCAGGATCTCCACCCGGCTATTCCCCTGGAAGGCCACCTTTTGGATCTCCTTCTTCTTGGCCTTCATGATGCCGGGCAGGGTGGGGTAACGGGGTTCGTTCAGACCCTGCTGGGTGGTGAAAACGGCCGGCAGCTTGACCCGAACCCACTCGGCCCCTTCGTCCAGGTCGTGCTTGGCCCGGGCGGTTTCCCCTTCCAGCTCAATGGCGGTGGTCCAGGGGACCACCGGCACCCCCAGGGCCTCGGCCAAGGCAGCACCCAGGGCTTGGCTGTCCCAGTCCGCCTGTTGCCCCCCGGTCAGGACCAGGGTAGGGGATTCCTCCCGGATCAGAGGGGCTAAGGCCTCGGCCACGGTGACGGGATCGGCGTAGCCCTCATGGACCACGTGGATCCCCCGGTCCATGCCCATGGCCAAGGCGGTACGGAGGGCCTCCTCCGCACGCTCCGGGCCAAACCCCACCACGATGGCCTCGCCCCCGTGCTTCTCCTTTAGTCGGAGGGCTTCCTCCACCCCGTACTCGTCCATCTGGTCCAGGATGAGGGTGGCGGAGGAGAGATCCACCCGGTTTTCCTGGATCCTGAGCCGGCTTTCCCCGTCCGGTACCTGTCTGATGACCGCTATGAACTTCATCCTCGCCTCCTATTCCGCCAGGATGTGCCTGGCGATGATGAGCCTTTGGATCTCGTTGGTGCCCTCGTAGATTTGGTTGAGCTTCACGTCCCTCAGGAGTTTTTCCACGGGGAACTCCCGCACGTAGCCGTAACCCCCGTGGATCTGGATGGCCTGGTTGGCGGCCTCAAAAGCGATCTCCGAGGCGTAGGCCTTGGCGATGGCGCTGGCGTGAGCATGGGGAAGACCCCGGTCCACCAGCCAGGCGGCGTAGTAGGTGTACATGCGAGCGGTTTCAATACCGATCAGCATATCCGCCAGCTTGAACTGGATGGCCTGGAAGCTCGCGATGGGCTGGCCGAAGGCTTCCCGCTCTTTTGCGTACTTTTTGGCTTCGTCCAGCGCTCGCCTGGCCACGCCCACGCTGCCCGCGGCCACGGGGATGCGGGTCTTGTTGAGGGTATTCATGGCGATTTTGAACCCCTCGCCTTCCTCTCCCAGGCGATTCTGAACGGGCACTTTGACATCCTCAAACACCAACTCATAGGTTCCCGAGGCCCTTTGCCCCATCTTCCCGTGGATCTTCACGGCGCTAAACCCCGGGGTGCCCTTCTCCACCACCAGGGCCACCACCCCCTTGTGGCGAAGCTCCGGGTTAAGGGTAGCGAAGACCACCACCCATTCGGCCTCCCCACCGTTGCTGATCCACATCTTGGTGCCGTTTAACACGTAGTGATCCCCTTGGCGCACCGCCCGGGTCTTCAAGGCGGCGGCATCCGAGCCGTTGCCGGGTTCGCTGAGGGCAAAGGCGGCCAGGGCAGGTTTCTCAGTTAACGGCTTTAGGAAACGGCGCTTTTGCTCCTCGGTTCCCGCGAGGAGCACCGGGGTGATCCCCAGGTCGCTGGCCATGGGAATGGTGTAGATGCCCATGCAGGCGTAGGCCAGTTCCTCCCCCACGATGACCTCGTCCAGCATCTTGAGGCCCATCCCTCCGTATTCCTCGGGGATGATGGCGTTCAGGAGGCCCACCTCGTGGAGCTTCTCTATGACCGGCCAGGGCACCTCCTCCTTCTCGTCGTACTCCTGGGCCACGGGCAGGATCACCTCTTTGGCGAAGCGCCGGGCCAGGGCCTGAAGCTGCCGTTGTTCCTCGGTGAGGCTAAAGTCTATGGGCATGGCTTTCCTCCCCTAGGGGCCAGGGGCCCTACTCTTTGACCCAGTCTAAGATTGTCCCCCTCCCCTTGCAACCCCGCCACCATGCTACCATTGGAGCTAGATGCGATCCGTGGGTCAGTTGGAGATTCTTGGCCGTTTTCAACGGGCGCTATTAAAGGATTTGGAGCCTGTGCAGATATTGCGCAACCTCCTCGAGGTGGCCACCGACGAAGGGGTAGAGCGGGCGGCCCTTTTCCTCTACCACCGGGAAACCCGGGAGCTTATGGGGGAGGTGGCCTCGGGCCGGGGACGGCATTACACGGTTTCCTCCATCGCCCTTCCCCTACATGCCAAGGGGCCTGTACAGGAGGCCTTTTTTGCCGAAGGGCCGGTGAAGCGGGGCGAAGAGTGGCTTTTGCCCGTGGTAGGGGAGGAAACCTCCTACTGCTGGTCGGATCCCGAGGCTCGGTGTACGGAACGGCCCAGGGCGAGCCGGGAAACCCGGGTCCTGGTGTGCCCCAGTTGTGCCCGGTTTACCCCTAAGGGGGTACTCAGTCTGGAAGGGGTTCCCCAAGGCTTAAGACCCCTCCTTCCCCTCCTGGCCCAGCTCACCGCCTTGGCCCTCAAAAACGGTGAGCTCTTGGCGGAGCGCAACCGAGCCTTTGCCCAGCTATCCCGCCACGTGGAGGCGCTTTCCCACGTGACCACCCTGGCCCGGGAGGTGGGGCGGGTCCTGGAGCCCAGCGCGGTGCTGGAAACCCTGGCCCGTTCCCTCTCGGAGCGGTTTGGCTTTTTCCGGGTCACCGTGGCCTTGATCAAAGGGGAAGGGCCGGACCGCTTGGGCGGTTATTTGCAAGGGTATTTGACCCTTAAAGGGGAAGCCCTTTACTGGACGGAGGGCCGTAGCCGCATCCGCCTTCCCCTTGGGGCTTCCTCGGACCCTTTGGCACGGGCGGTGCGCGAGGGAAGGACCCTTTTGGTGGACAGGGACCAGCTTCCGCCCCATATGGCCCTCGAGGTGGGGGCTCGGGTGGCCTTTGTTCCCATCTTGGCCGAGGATGAGCCCTTGGGCGCGGTGGCGGTGGACCACGGGCCCGGGGGGCCTGCGGTGAGCGAGGAGGAGGTCCGGTATGTGGAGCTTCTTGCAGGGGTGGCAGGGGTAGCCCTTAGGAACTCCCAGCTCTACCGGGAGAAGACCCAGCTGTCCTTGGCTCTGGCGGCGGAGAGGAAACGGCTTTCGGAGATTTTGGAGGAGCTTCCCGACGGGGTGGTGGTGCTCTTTGGGGACCAGGGCTACGCCAACAGCCGGGCCCGGGAGGCCCTGGGTCTAGGCCGTGAGATCGCCCTAGAGGACCTTCCCGCAAGCCTGGAGCCGGCCTTGGAAGGGGGACGGGTGGAGGTGGGCCTGGGGGGGGCCACGTTCAGCGTGCGGGGGAAAAGGTTGGAGGGAATGCGCATCCTGGTCCTCCACGACATCACCGAGCGCACCCGCATGGAGCGGGCCCTCAGGGACCAGGTGGCCTTCACCCAGGCCCTGGTGGACATGGCCCAGGAGGCCCTGCGGGAGCGGGATCTCGCCGCCTTGGGTCGAGGGGTGGTGGAGCGCCTCAGGGGCCTTTTTGCCGCCGATGAGGGGCTCTTTTTCCTCGAGGTGGAGGGGGTACCCAAGGTGCTCTACGCCACCTGCGCCCTTCCCGGGGAGCTCCCCCAGCCGAACCTTCTGCGGAGGGCCCTGGATCACGTGGTGGTTGGGCAGGAAGGGGCGTCTCCTCCCGTCAGGGCAGAAACCCTCGGCCCTGAGGACTGTGCCTTGGCCGAGGCCCTGGGGCTCAAAAGCGCCTTGGTGGTGCCCTTTGGGGCAGGGGAGGCTCGGGGTGCGGTGTTGGTGGGGTACCGGAAGGAGCGGCGCTTTTCCGAAAGGCTTCTTGCCCGCCTGGCCCAGGTGGGGACCCTCCTGGCCCTGTCCGTGCAGAAGGCCCGCTTCTTAGAGCTTTTGGAGCTGGAGGAGGAGCGCCTCAAGGCCCTTTTGGAGCACTCCCAGGATGTTATCTATGTGCTGGACCGGGAGGGGATCATCCGCTTTGTGAGCGCCAGCGTGCGCCATGTGCTGGGCTACGATCCCGAGGGGTACAAAAGGGGCATGGTGCACGGCCTGGATTTCGTGTATCCCGAAGACCGGCCCCTGGCGGAGGGGCTTTTCCGCCAGCTTCTTTCCGCCCCCAACCAGGTGCGCACGGGGGAGTTCCGGGTCCTGCATGCCGACGGTACCCCAATCCCCATGGAGGCCTGGGGACGGAACCTCCTGGAGGATCCCCGGGTACGGGGCATTGTGGTGGACCTACACGACCTCAGGCCTAGGTTGGAAGCGGATCGCCTTAAGGGGGAGTTCATCGCCGCGGTGAGCCACGAGCTCAGGACCCCCTTGGCGGTGATCATGGGCTTGGCGGAGCTCTTAAGGGAGGAGGAGCTTTCCCCGGCGGCCAGGGAGTCCGTGGACCTAATCCTGGAAAGTTCCTTTCGCCTCAAGACCATGGTGGATAACCTTCTGGACACCAGCCGCCTCGAGGCGGGCCGCTTTGAGGTTTCCAAAAGGCCGGTCAACCTCAAGCCCTTGTTGCTGGATTTGGCGCGGAGTTTTCAGGGGGTGGCCCGGCTTTCTGGGGTGGCCTTTATGGTGGAACTCCAGGACCTGCCCCTTTTGGAGGCGGATCCCGACCGGATGGTCCAGGTGGTGGGGAACCTTCTCTCCAACGCCTTCAAGTTCACCCCCCCAGGAGGCCGGGTGCGTTTGGCGGCCAAGGAGATGGGGGGAGACCTGGTGGTGGAGGTGGAAGACACCGGCCCGGGTATTCCCAAGGAAGAAATTCCCAAGCTTTTCCAACGCTATGTCCGGGCCAAAAACGCCCAGACCCGGGGGGTCGCGGGGACTGGGCTCGGCCTTTTCATCTCCAAGCACATCGTGGAGGCCCACGGGGGGCGGATAGAGGTGGAGAGCGAGGAGGGCAAGGGAAGCCTCTTTCGGGTTATCCTACCCCTATATGGCCCGCATCCTGCTGGTTGAGGACGAGCCTTTGGTGGCCCACCTGGTGCGCCGCATCTTGGAGAGGGCGGGGTACCAGGTGGATTGGGCCTCCTCGGGCCAGGCGGCTTTGGAGAGAATAGGTCCGTCCTATGACCTTTTAGTCTGCGACTTGGTGATGCCGGGGGTTTCGGGCCTGGAGGTGATCCAAAAGGTACGGGAGCGGGGGCTTGCCACGCCTATTCTGGCCCTTTCCGCAAGTGTTTCTGAGACCAGCCGGCAAAGGGCCTTAGAAGCGGGGGCCCAAGCCTTCATGGGAAAACCCTTTGAATCCCAGGCCCTTCTGGCGCAGGTGGAGCGGCTTTTGGGAAGGGAGCCTGGAGGGGCAGGCGAGGGTTAGCCTGTACCTTCCTGTATACTTATACAGCGAAAAGGAGGGAGGCATGAAACGGAGGCAGTTCCTCAAGAAGGTGGGGGTGGGCCTGGCGGCTAGCCTCTCCTATAGGGCTTTTGCCCAGGCGGCGCCTCAGGTGCGCTGGCGCTTGGTTTCCAGCTACCCCAAGAGCCTGGACACCCTCTATGGGGGTGCTGAGGACCTGGCCAAGCGGGTGGCGGAGCTCACCGAGGGCCGCTTCCAGATCCGCGTCTACCAGGCGGGGGAGATCGTACCCGGAGGCCAGGTGCTGGATGCGGTGCAGCAGGGCACGGTGGAGGCCGGGCACACCTACGGCCCTTTCTATGTGGGCAAGAACCCCACCCTGGCCTTTGATGGCGGCGTACCCTTTGGCATGACCTACCGGCAGCACAACGCCTGGATGCGCTATGGCGGTGGCCTGGAGCTTCTCCGCTCCGTGTATGCGGATTTCGGGGTGGTCCAGTTCCCCGGGGGGAACACCGGGGCCCAGATGGGGGGATGGTTCCGCAAGGAGATCCGGACCTTGGCGGACCTCAAGGGCCTGCGCATGCGCATCCCGGGGCTGGGCGGTCTGGTGATGGGCCGCCTTGGGGTGGTTCCCCAGACCTTGGCCGCTGGGGATATCTACCCGGCCCTGGAACGGGGTACCATAGACGCCACCGAGTTTTCTGGGCCCTATGACGACGAGAAGCTGGGCTTTTACAAGGTGGCCCGCTACTACTACTATCCCTCCTTCTGGGAGCCCAGCGCCCAGCTTTCCTTCCTGGTTTCGCAAAAGGAGTGGCAGAAGCTTCCCAAGGAGTTCCAGGAGGCCTTCCAGGTAGCGGCGGCCGAGGTCAACCTCACCATGATGGCCAAGTACGATGCCCAAAACCCGCCGGCCCTATCCCGCCTCCTCAAGGCGGGGGTGCGTTTGCGCCGCTGGCCCCTGGAGATTATGAAGAAGGCCCTCCAGGAAACCCAAGCCCTCTACGAGGAGCAGGCGGCCAAGGACGCCACCTACCGCAAGGTGTACGCCGCCTACTGGGCCTTCAGGAATGAGCAGTACCGCTGGTTTGCCGTGGCGGAGCTGGGTTACGAGAGCTTCGCCTTCCCCACGGTGTAGGACCGCTCTAACCTGAGGGGCTGGGCTCTCCTGCGGCGGAGGAAGAGAAGCTAGTCCAGTTTCTCCACCCGCACCGCGCTCACCTTGTACTCGGGGATGCGGCTTATGGGGTCCAGGGCGTCTAAGGTGAGGCGGTTGGCGGGGGCCTCGGCGAAGTGGAAGGGCGCATAGACCACCCCTTCGGGGGTGCGCTCCGTAACCCAGGCCCGGGCCCGGATCCGGCCCCGGCGGCTCACCACCTGGATGATCTCCCCATCCTGGATGCCAAGCCTTTCCGCGTCCTTGGGGTTTACCTCCACCTTGAGCTCCGGGTAGGCCTCCTTAAGCTGGCTATTGCGGCTTAGGGTGCCCCCGTGCCAGTGATAAAGCACCCGGCCAGTGGAGAGGACAAGGGGGTACTCCGGTGAGGGGGTCTCCGCCGGGGGAGTGAAGTCCACGGGGATGAAGCGGGCCTTTCCCGAGGGGGTGTTGAAGCCCTCTTGAAAGAGCACGGCCTCCCCAGGGTGGTCCTCCTCGGGACAGGGCCAGCGGACCCCTTCCCTTTCTAGGCGGGGATAGGTGATCCCGCCTAGCATCTCAGGGATGGCTTGGCGCACCTCTTCCCAGATGGCCTCCGGGCCTAAATAGAGGGTCCAGGGCCGGCCCAGGGCCTGGGCCAGCCGCTTCCCCAGCTCCTGGATGATCCACCAGTCGGGCCTGGCCTCCCCGGGAGGTTCCAGGATTTGCCGCACCCGTTGCACCCGGCGGTCGGTGTTGGTAAAGGTCCCCTCCTTTTCCAGGAAGCTGGCTGCGGGTAGGACCACGTGGGCGAAGGGGGTGGTTTCGTTTTCCAGAATGTCCTGGACCACGAGAAAGGGTAGGGCTTCCAGCTTGGCCTTCAGGTGATCCTGGTAGGGCTCGCTGGTCACGGGGTCCTCGCCGATCAGGTAGATGGCCTCCACCTGGGGGATGGCTTGGAAGACCTCGGTCATGCGCAGACCGGGCTGGGGATTGAGCCCCACCCCCCAGAGGCCCTCAAAGCGCCTTCGGGCCCCTTGGTCTGCCACCCTCAAATACCCGGGGAACACGTCGGGCAGCCCCCCCATGTCCCCAGCCCCTTGCACGTTGTTCTGGCCCCTTAAGGGGTTCAGGCCGGCTCCCTCCTTGCCCACCTTGCCGGTGAGGAGGGCCAAGTTCACCAGGGCCTGGACGGTGGCCGTGCCCTTGGTGTGTTGGGTGAGGCCCATGGCCCAATAGGCCCCAGCCCTTTCCGTGGTGGCGTAGAGCCTGGCGGCGAGGGCGATGTTCTCCCTTTTCACCCCCGTGATGCGCTCGGCCTCCTCGAGGGTATAGCCCTCCACGGAGGCCCGCCACTCGGCAAACCCCTCCGTGCGCTCCTCCACGTAGCCTTGGTCCCAGAGCCCTTCCTCCAGGATGTACCGGGCCATGGCGTTGAAAAGGAAGAGATCCGTGCCCGGATGGGGCCTTAGCCAGAGGGTGGCGGCCTCGGCCATGCCCGTGTACCGGGGGTCCACCACGATGAGCCTGGCCCCTTGCCGGACCCTTTTTTTGATCATGGCCCCGATCACCGGGTGGGTTTCCGTGGTGTTGGAGCCCACCACCAAGAAGAGATCCGTTTTCCAGATGTCCTCTATGGGATTGGTCATGCTGGCCCCGCCCAGGGAGCGGGAAAGGGCGGCGGTGGAGGAGGAGTGGCAAAGACGGGAGCAGTGGTCCACGTGGTTGGTGCCCAGGAGAACCCGGGCCAGCTTCTGGGCCAGGTAGACCTCCTCGTTGGTGGTCTTGGCGGAGGGGAAAACCGCCAGGGCTTCCGGCCCCCGCCTCCTCAGCACCGCTAGGAGGCGGCTGGCGACAAAGTCCAAGGCCTCCTCCCAGCTCACTCGGCGGAAGGGCTCCCTACGGCTTTCCCGCACCAGGGGATAGAGAAGGCGCTTTTCCGAGAAGGGGAAGTCCAGGCCGAAGCGGCCCTTCACACAGAGGGCCCCGTGGTTGGGGGGGATGTCGGGAGCCAGCACCTGGACGATGCGGCCCTCCTTCACCGTGGGTTCCACCTGGCAACCCACGCCGCAATAGGGGCAGGTGGTGCGCATCTCACACCTCCAGGCCTAGGGGCCTTAGGGCCCCTGTGGGGCATACCTGAACACAGTTGCCGCAGAAGACGCACGGGGTCTCGGGAAGGGGCCGGTCCAGGGGGGTGGTAGGGTGGGCGAGGAGGCCCCGGTTCTCCAGGGTCAGGGCGTAGACCCCCATGATCCCATCCCCACAGGCGTCCACACAACGGCGGCAGTTCACGCACTTGGCGTAGTCTCTAAGGAAGAAGGGATTGTCCCGGATGGGCGCACTTCCCTTCCTTACGGTCAGGGCACCCCAGCGCCCGGGGTCGGCCCCATAGGACGCGAGGAGGTCTTGAAGCTCCGGGGCCAGGCTGAGGTCCGTGGTGAGGGCAAGCCATTCCAAAAGGGTCTTGCGAAGGGTGCGAAGCGCATCGGTATCCGTCCATACCTCCATGCCCTCTCGGGCAGGGGTGGCGCAGGCGGGAAGAAGGCGTCCGTCCACCTCCACCAGGCAAAGCCGGCATAGGCCCTGGGTTTCCGTGTGGGGATGGTGGCAGAGGGTGGGAACGTCTACCACATCCAAGAGGAGGCTTCCCTCCTGGGCCTCCACGGGTTGTCCGTTCACCTTAAGCCGCACCTTCCACCTCCAAAAGGCTTGCGTAGGCCCAGTAGGCGGATTGGCCCAGGCCGCAAAGGCTTCCCTTTAAGGTCTGGGCCAGGTCTTGCAGCAAAGCCTTGCTCCGTTCCCGCCGCCGCACCATCTCCACCTGTACCGCCGTGCCCAAGGGGCAAGGGAAGCACTTGCCGCAGGATTCCTCCCGGAAGAACTGGGCCAGGCCCAAAAGGACTTCCCATAGGTCCACTTCCTTCCCGAAGGCCACCATGGCCCCAGCCCCCAGAGGAAGCCTTTCCCGATAGCGTAGGGGAAAGGCCAGGTCTTTGGTGAAAACCCCGGCGGCCCCGCCCAGGAGTACCGCTTGGATTTCCCCTAACTCCGCCCCGGCCCGCCTTAGGGCTTCCCCTAAAGGCGTTCCCAGGGGAAGCTCATAGAGCCCGGGCCTGGCCACGTCCCCGCTAATGGAGAAGAGTTTGGGCTCCCTTTGTCGCCAGGCCCTGGGGCCTTCCTTCAGGATCACGGGAAGGCTGGCTAGGGTTTCCACGTTCTGCACCAGGGTGGGCCTTCCCCATAGGCCCTTCTCCACGGGGAAAGGGGGCTTTAGGCGGGGTTCGGCCCTTTTCCCCTCCATGGACTCCAGGAGGGCGGTTTCCTCGCCGCAGATGTAGAGGCCCCCGCTGCGGAAGACCTCGGTGGGCACGGGGAGGAGACCGGCTTCCTTCAGTTCGGCCACGGCCTTTTCCAGGCCCAGCATGGCGGCCTCAAACTCCTCCCGCACGTAGAGGAAGATCCGGCTGGCCCCTGTGGCCAGGGCGGCCAGAAGGGCCCCCTCCAGAACCAAGAAGGGATGGTGTTCCAAGAGGAAGCGGTCTTTAAAGTTGCCGGGCTCCGATTCGTCGGCGTTCACCACCAGGTACTTGGGGGCTTCACCCTGGGCCACGGCCCGCATCTTGATGTGGGTGGGAAAGGCGGCCCCTCCCCG
This sequence comes from Thermus altitudinis, assembly GCF_022760835.1. Taxonomy (GTDB): domain Bacteria; phylum Deinococcota; class Deinococci; order Deinococcales; family Thermaceae; genus Thermus; species Thermus altitudinis. The sequence continues at coordinate 50,286 of NZ_JAKTNQ010000011.1, read as the reverse complement.
GCCCAAAAGCCCTGCCTCCTCCACTGCCTGGATGAGGTCGTGGGGAGAAAGCCTACCCCCAAGCAGGCTCCGCAAGGCTTGTAGCCCCCCGATCCTCTCGTAGGCCGCCAGGTCCAGGATGGGTTCAGGGGGAAGGAGCCTTTCCCCATGGCCCAGGTGAAAGGGCAGGCGGAACTCCCGAAAGGGTACCCGATGGCCCTGGTATTCCACATACCGCTCCCTCCCCTCTATGCGCACATGGATGGGGGAGAGGGCCTCGAGGCCCAAGGGAGGGTGCGTTCCATCCGCCCCTTCCAGGAGGCGGGCAAACCCCCGGGCCCGGGCCACGGGGTCGTCCACCAGAAGCCTTCCTTGGGGAAGCCCCCGGTAGCGGGGGTAGTAGCGCACCACCCCCCAGGCCTGGGCCAAGGGCACGCCCGCCAGCCGGGCCGCTTCGGCAATCCCCTCCTCGGTGAGGGGCAAGCGGGCGTCCAGGAGGGGGAGGAGGCTCGGCTTGTCCATGGTTCTAGCTTATCCCTTGGGCGGGGGCGGGGCTGCTTTACAGGATCCTAAGCCTGGGAAAACGGGCCGTAAGGACCTCCTGAAGGGAGGCGAAGCGAGCTTCCGGTACTAGGGCCACCACCGCCCCGCCAAAACCCGCCCCCGTGAGCTTGGCCCCATAGGCCCCAGCCTCCAAGGCGGTCTCCACCAGGGTATCCAGCTCGGGAAGACTCACCTCATAGTTTTGCGCCAAGGAACGATGGCTTTGCACCATGAGCTCGCCAAAAGCCCTGGCGTCCCCCTTGCGCAAGGCCTTTACCCCTTGGAGCACCCGTAGGTTTTCGGCTACGATGTGCCGGGCCCTCTTGTCCAAAGGAGGGGGCAGGCTTTCCACCAGGCAAAGGTCGGCCACATCCCTAAGGCTTCTCACCCCCAGGCGCCGGGCGGCCTCTTCTGCCTCCTGTCGCCTTTGGTTGTAGCTGGCCTCCGCCAGGCGCCGCTTAAGCCCCAGATCCAAAACCACCACCCGCGCTCCCGGCGGCAGGGGCAGGTTTTCGTGGTCCAGGGTGCGGGTATCTAGGAAAAGAGCCTTGCCCACTTCCCCTAGGCTAGCCGCCATCTGGTCCATGATGCCGCAGCGCACCCCCACATACTCCACCTCGGCCCGCTGGCCCAAAACGGCGATCTCCTTGTCGGAAAGGGGCAGCCGGTAAAGGAGGCGCAGGGCCTTGAGGGCCGCCACCTCCAAGGCCGCCGAGCTGGAAAGCCCAGCCCCGATGGGCACCTGGCTGCGGATGTAGAACCGGGCCCCGGGCACCTGGTGCCCCGCCTTCCTCAAGGCCCAGACCACCCCGAGGAGGTAGTCCAGGAAGTCCCCCTGGGCCGGGCTTCCCAAGGGGCGGGTCCTCAGTTCCCTCAGGTCCTCGCTGTAGGCCTCCACCCGGCCCTCGGCCTTGGCCGCCTCCACCTGGGTGAAGTAGGGAAGGGGGGTGGGGAGGACGTAGCCTTCCTGGTAGTCGGTGTGCTCTCCCAAAAGGTTCACCCGGCCCGGGGCCTGGGCGCTGGCCTCGGGCAGGGTGCCGAAAACCTCCTTGAACCCCATGCCTCCATTATGGGCACAGGGCCTTCAGGTTGTGGTCTAGCAGGGCTAGGTAATGCGGCACCTTGCGGTCTAGGGTGTCGGTGTAGAGCACGGCGATCCGGGCGCCCAAGGCCTCGGCCAAGGCCTTAAGGGCCGTGCCCTGGAACTGGGGCTCGGCCAGGACCAGCTTTACCCCTTTTTGACGGGCCCGGTTGAGGAGCCTCAGGAAGCTTTGGCTTCCCACCTCCTGGGCCCCCGTGGCGGTGAGGCTTCCCACCACCTCGAGGCCGTAGCGGCGGGCGAAGTAGGCGAAGGCGTCGTGTTGGGTGACCACCTTGAGGCCTTTTAGGTTACAGGCCTTAAAGGCCTGATCCCGCCTCTCCACCTCCTGGCGGAAACGGGCCAGGTTGGCCTGGTAAACCCCTTTCCCCTTGGGGTCTAGCCGGGCCAGCTCCTGGGCCATACGCTCCGCATACCGCAGGGCATAGGTGGGGTCCAGCCACAAATGGGGGTTGCAAGGGCCATGGGCGTGCCCGTCCTCCTCGTGCTCCTCGGGTTCCTCTTCCGCACAGATGAGGCCCGGTTGCCCCTCCGCCAGCTTCACCAGCCGGGCCCCTTTTGGGAGGAGGTTCTGGAGCTTGGGGAGAAAGGCCTCGAGGCCAAGCCCATTGGCGAAGAGAAGCTGGCTTTTGGCCAAGGCCTTGGCGGTGCTGGGGGTGGGCTCAAAGGTGTGGGGGTCCATACCCGGGGGAACCACGCTCACCACGCTCACCCGGTTTCCCCCCACCTGCCGCACCAGGTCCGCCAGGATGGGGGTCGTGGCCGCAATGGAGAGCTGGGCTAGGGCGGGGTTCAGGGGAAGGCCCAGGAGGAGGAGAAGGGTTAGCGCTCGCATGTAAGTAATGATAATGCAATATCGCTATTTCCACAAGCCTCCTCAGGCTGGGGCGGGGCTTATGGAAAGTGGGGTATACTCGGGAAACCATGGACTTCAGGAGCCTGCACAAGAAGCACGTCCTTACCCCTTGGGTGGCCCAGGCCCCCCTGAACCCGCCGGTGGTGGTCCGGGGGGAGGGGGTTTGGCTTTACGACCAGGAGGGGCGGCGTTACCTGGACTTTTCCAGTGGCCTTGTGGCCCTGAACCTGGGCCATGGCCACCCTAGGCTGGTGCGGGCCATCGCCGAGCAGGCGGCCACCTTGGCCTACGCGGCCCCAAGCCTCTTCCACGACAAAAGGGCCCTTCTCGCGAAACTCCTTTCCGACCTTTCCCCCTGGCCGGAAGGGGCCCGGGTGTTCTTTGCCCCCTCGGGCACCGAGGCCAACGAGGATGCCTTGAAGTTCGTGCGCCACCTCACAGGCCGGTTCAAGGTGTTGGCCGCTTACCGCTCCTTCCACGGGGCCACCCATGCCTCGGCCAGCCTCACCGGGGAGAACCGCCGCTGGCCAACGGAGCCGGGTACCGCCCCTGGGGTGGTACATTTCTTCGCCCCGTATCCCTACCGGAGCCCCTTTTACACGGAGGACCCGCAGGTGGAGGCCGCCCGGGCCCTGGAGCACCTGGAGAGGGTCCTCCTCCACGAGGACCCCAAGCGGGTGGCGGCCATCTTCCTGGAGCCCGTGGTGGGCTCCAACGGGGTGATCGTGTACCCGGAAGGTTACCTGGATGGGGTGCGGGCCCTGTGTGACCGGCATGGCATCCTGTTGGTCTTTGACGAGGTGATGACCGGCTTTGGCCGCGTGGGGGCTGCGTTTGCCGCCCAGCGCTTGGGCGTGGTGCCGGACCTCATCACCTTCGCCAAGGGGGTGACCTCGGCCTACGTGCCTTTGGGAGGCGTGCTTTTGCGGGAGGGCCTGGCCCGCCACTTTGACGAGAACCCCGTGCCCACGGGGCACACCTACTCGGGCCATCCCCTGACGGTGGCGGTGGGGCTCGCCACCGTGGAGGCCTACCTGGAGGAGGGTATCTTCCAACGGGTGCTGGCCCTGGAGCCCTTTTTCCGGGAGGCCCTGGAGGCCTTGAAGGAGCGCCATCCCGTGGTGGGGGACGTGCGGGGCCTGGGGGCCTTCTACGCTTTGGAGCTGGTTAGGGACAGGGAAAGCAAGGAACCCCTTTCCCCTTGGCATGGCCCTCTTAGCCCCGCCATGCAGGCGCTGCTTAAGGCCCTTTTGGCCGAGGGGGTTTACGTGCTGGCCAAGCACAACATTCTCGTGGTGGCCCCGCCTTTGACCATCCAGGAGGAGGAGTTCCTGGAGGGAGTGGATCGGCTTTCCCGGGCTCTGAGGCGGGTGGAGGTGGAGGTCCTGTAGCCTAGAGGGGTGCGGCGCCTGGAGGAGCTTTTCCCCTTTCTGGCCTCCTTGGAGGGGAGGCCTTACCCTTTTTACAAGGATCTAAAGGGCATTTGGCAGGGGGACGGTTTTGACCTCCGCTTCGTCCACGTGCAGGGCGATCCCTTTGCCTCTCCCAGCGTGGTGGAGGTGCGCTATCCGGCCAAGGCCGCGGCGAGGCTTCGGGTCTTCGCCCACCCCGTGGGGCGGGTGGCGGTGGAGGACTTCCTGCTGCGGGCGCTCAAGGCCCGTTTCCGGAACCTACCCCACCTTGGGGGTAGCGGCCACTCGGGTAGGGTTTTTGTGGAGGTGGAAAGCCCCAAGGTCCTAAGGCGGGCCGGGGCCCATCTTGCGCCACAGGGCCTTTACCTCCGCTTCCGGGTGGGTCTGCCGGCCTCGGGCCGGAGGATTCTGGGCAAGGAGGCGGCCAGGCTTTTTCGGGCCCTGGCGGACCATCTTCGGGGGTTTCTGGAGGAGCTGGAGGTGGAGAAGCTCCTGGCCCATGTCCACCAGGCGGAGGATTTTGCCCACATCCAGGAGCGCCTGCCCCAAAGGGGGCTGGTGGCCTTTGTGGGGGAGGGGGCCATCCTGCCCCGGGAGAGCGGGGTGAGCCAAAGGCCCTTAAAGGGGGCGGTGCCCTTCCAAAGTCCGCCTTCCTTGCGGGTTTCCTTCCGGGTACCCCACAAGGGGGAGGTCTTGGGGATGGGCCTTCCCGAGGGCCTTACCCTCATCACCGGTGGAGGCTTCCACGGAAAGACCACCCTCCTCGAGGCCCTGGTCCACGGGGTCCATCCCCACATCCCTGGGGACGGGCGGGAGTGGGTGGTGACCCATGCCCGGGCGCAACGGGTCCAGTCCGAGGATGGCCGGAGCGTGGTGGGGGTGGACCTGAGGCCCTTTGTGCACGACCTGCCCCTGGGCCAGGACACCTCCTTCTTCACCACCGAGGATGCCTCGGGTTCCACCAGTCTGGCCGCCGCCATCCTGGAGGCCTTGGAACTGGGGGCCAAGGTGCTACTCCTGGACGAGGATACCTCCGCCACCAACCTCCTGGTGCGGGATGCCCGCATGCAAGCCCTGGTGCGGCGGGAAACCCTGACCCCGCTTTTGGATCGCATAGGGGATTTCAAGGCCCTGGGGGTGAGCCTGGTCCTGGTGGTGGGCGGGGTGGGGGATTACCTGGACCTGGCAGACACCGTTTTGCTCCTGGAGGAGTACCGCCCAAGGGAGGTTACCCAGGAGGCCAAAGCCATCGCCCAAGCCCATCCCACGGGCCGGGCCTTTGGCGAGCCGCGGTATCCCCTGGCCGTGGTTTCCCGGGCTCCCTTGCCCGAAAGCTTTGATCCCAGAAGAGGCCGGAAGGCCCGGGTGAAGGGCCGGGGTCTCAGGGAGTTGGTGTACGGGGAGGAGGTGGTGGACCTCTCGGCCCTGGACCTTTTTGAAAACGCCCAGGTGCGGGCCTTGGGGGCCTGGTTGCAGCGGTTATGGCGCCTGGCGGATGGCCGCACCCCCATGGCCAGGCTCGTGGAGAGGGCCTTGGCGGAGGGGGAGGATCTCTTTGGCCTCGAGGAGACCCCTGAGCTGGCTGAGGTGCGCCCCTTGGAACTGGGGGCGGCGGTAAACCGGCTTAGGAGTCTGGAGGTAAGGCGGGGGGAGGGGTAAGCTTTAGGGTGATGTGGCGGTCTTTGTGGGTGGATCTTTCCTCACGGCGGGTTCGTTGGCAGGAGGTTCCCCCCGAGGAGGTGGCCTTTGGGGGCCGTTTTCGCACGGGGAGGATCCTCATGGAGCGGGAGGCGTACCGCATGGACCCCCTTTCCCCGGAGAACCCCCTGGTCTTCGCCATCGGCCCCCTGGCCGGCACGGGGTTTTCCAACGCCAATCGCACCAGCGTGGGCACCCGTAGCCCCCTGACTCTGGGCATCAAGGAGGCCAACGGGGGCGGCACCTTCGGTTACGCCCTAGGGCAGATGAAGCTTGCCCATCTGGTCCTCGAGGGGACAAGCCCCGACTGGGTGGTCCTCCGCATCACCCGGGAGGGGCAGGTCTTTTTTGACCCGGCGGGGGAGCTCCTCGGCCTCGGGAACTTCCAGGCGGCCACAAGGCTCTTTGCCGCTTACGGCAGGAAGATCGCGTTTGCCCTTCTAGGGCCGGTGGGGGAGTATCTGGGCCTCCTTTCCGGCATCGCCTTTTCCGATACCGATGGGAGGCCCTCCCGCCTGGCGGCCCGGGGTGGCGTGGGGGCGGTAATGGGAGCCAAGCGGGTGAAAGCCCTCGTGGTGGAGGTGCCGGGGAAGGCGGAGGTCTGGGATAAGCCCAAGGTCACCGGGGCCATCCGCCGCTATGCGGAGCTCTTGCGCCAAGATCCCTTGGTGATGAAGTTCTACAACGCCATCGGCACCATGGGGATGGCCGACTTCCAGAATGCCTTCGGGGGACTTCCCGTGCGGAACTTTCGCCAGGGGCAGCTTGCCCCTCCGGAGGAGTTCCGCATGGGGGGCCAGTACATCGCCCCCCTCAACAAGGCCCGGGGTGGGAAGCCCACCCACGCCTGCATGCCCGGGTGCGTGATCCAGTGCTCCAACGTCATCGTGGACGAGAACAGGGAGGAGGTGGTTTCCCCTTTGGAGTACGAAACCATCGGCCTTATGGGAACCAACTGCGGCCTCACCGACCCGGACCAGCTGGCCCGCCTGAACCGCTTGGCCAACGACCTGGGGGTGGACACCATAGAAACCGGGGCCACCTTGGCCCTCTTCATGGAAAAGGGGGAGGCGGATTGGGGGGATTATGCCTTCATGGAGGCCAAGCTCAAGGCCCTCTATACCCCGAGCGAGGCCGCCCGCTTCCTGGCCCAAGGCACCGCCCGGGTAGGGGAGGCCTTGGGGCTTGGGCGGGTTCCCGTTATCAAGCGCCAGGCCATCAGCGCCTACGACCCCAGGGTGGTGGAGGCCACGGGCATCACCATGATGGTGACCGCCCAGGGGGCGGACCACACCGCGGGCAATGCCCCGCGCCTGGAAACCCGGGCCATGCCGGTGGCGGAGATCCTGGAGGCCAGCTACCAGGCCCAGGTGAATGCTGCCGCCAACGATGCCTTGGGCCTTTGTGTCTTCGGGGGGAGCGTCACCAACAGGCAGGTGGAGTTGGTGGTGGAAAGCCTCAACGCCGCCTTGGGCACAAGCCTCACCCCCGGCTTTTGGCGTGAGCTTGGGGAGGGGGTTTTGCGCCTGGAGCACCGCTTCAACCACCTGGCGGGCTTCACCCACGAAGAGGACCGCCTTCCCGCCTTTTTCTACCAGGAACCCTTGCCCCCCAAGGGCTACACCGCCCGCTTCCGCCCCGAGGACCTGGGGCCCCTATACGAGAGGCTTCACCAGGGGTCGTAAAGCCTGGGCCTTTGGGCGCTAAGGGGTAGGGGTTCCCCTTCCAGGTAGCGCCGGGCGTAAAGGTGGGAAAGCTCAGGGAAGGGCTCGTGGGCTACCTTTGCCAAGGCGTAGACAGCTACGGCGTCGGCCAGCCCTCTTAGGGCCTCCTTGGCGTGCCAGGGGCCTTCCTCCTTTAGCCTCGCCAGCGCCCTTTCCGCATACCTTTGGGCCTGGGGATGATCCTGGAGCATTTCCAAAAGAGGTTCATGGGCCCGCTTTTTGGCCATGGCTTCCAGCATGTCCAAGGCCTGGACGTTGGCGGGTCCTTCCCAGATGGGGGTGATGAGGGCCTCCCGGTGCCAGCGGGCTACCCCATACTCCTCCAGGAAGCCCAGGCTGCCAAAGAGCTCCATGGCGAGGGCGGTGATGGCGCTGGCGTGTTCGGCGGTGCGCCCCTTGGCCAGGTGGGAGAGGAGGCGGGCCAGGTGGTAGCGGGGGCTATAGGGAGGCCTCTCCTCCCAGGCCCGGTCAAAGGCCTGGATGGCCAGGAAGGCCAAGGCGGTGCCCCCCACCTGCCTAAGGCGCATCTCCAGAAGGTCGTGTTGGATGAGCTCGTGGTCCAAAAGCCTTTTTCCAAAGGCGGTGCGCCTTCTCACCCGGAAGAGGGCCTCGAGGTGGGCCTTCTTGGCGATCCCCATGGCGGCGGCGGCGTTGGCCAGGCGGGCCACGGTGAGGGTTTCCAGGGTGTAGTAGATGCCCTCTTCCAGCCTCCCGATGGGGTAGGCCAGGCTTCCCTCCAGCTCCACCTCCCCCGAGGGTACGGCCCGGGTGGCCAGCTTCTCCTTAAAGCGGCGCACGGTGAAGTTGAGACGCCCCTCCACCTCACGGGGCAGGAGGAAAAGGCCAAGCCCCTTGGGGCCTTGGGGAGCCCCTTCCGGCCTGGCGGTCACCAAGGCGTAGTCGGCCAGGCCGGCCCCGGAGGCGAAGTACTTGTCCCCTTGGTAAAGGCGGAAGGCTTCCCCCTCCCGTTTGGCCAGGGTGCGGTTGGCTCCCAGGTCGCTTCCCCCTTGGATCTCCGTCATCCAGGTGGCGCCGAAGGCCGGGCCGTAAAGGAGTTCCCGCTTCACCGCCTCCCATTCTGGGGCGTACTTGTGCAGCGCATAGGCCACCTGATGGGTAATGGTGAGGATGCAGTAGAGCCCCCCATCCGCCAAGAGGTAGCCGAAGGCGTAGTGCAGGGGCCAGCCTTGGCCCTCGTAGGCGGGGCGGATCATGGGGCGGAGCTTGTCCAAAAGGGCCTTCTGCGCCGGGGAGAGGAGGGCCCGGTCCCTGCGGTTTCCATCCAGGTCGTGCATCTTTAGGCGGGGCGGGGCGTCTTGATCGATGTGGTGGGCCACCTCCAGGACCTCCTCTCCCACCAGCTTGCCGAAGGTGGACAGGGCTTCTTGGGGTAGGCCGGGAGCGAAAGTGTCCAGTACTACTTTTAGGTCTGGGTCAAGGTTATAGTGATCCTGTCCTTGGCTGTAAAAAAGCAGGCTCATGGTGTCCTCCGAGGCCCAGGCTAATCCCGGGGGTGCGGGGGCGTCAAGGTGGGATAGCTTGCAATCAAATAGTTTGAACTGAAATAATATCTTGGCCATGGTGTGGGACCTCATGGGGCGGATATGGCGGTTTCAGCGGGCCGTGCGGGAGGAGATGGAGGAGGGGTTGGTGGCCTTAGGGCTTTCGGGCCTCGAGGCCTGGCTTTTACGGGTGGTGGAGGGGCTGCCCTATCCCTCGGATGTGGCCCGGCACATGGGGCTTCCCCCACCCACCGTGAGCCACATGCTCCGGCGGTTAGAGGAGCGGGGTTTTGTGGAGCGCACCTTGGACAGCAAGGACCTGCGCCGCTTCGCCTTCCGCCTGACGGAAAAGGGGAAGGTGGCCCTCGAGGAGGCAGAAAGGCTTATGGAAGCGGCCCTGAGGCGCCGCCTGGCCCGGCTTAGCCCGGAGGAAGTGGACCACTTGGCCCGCTTATTGAGCAAGTTGGAGGAGTCATGAACCCTACACCCCAAGAGGTGCGTTTTACCATGATCGGTGTGCTGCTGGGGGTTTTCCTGGCAGCTTTAGACCAGACCATCGTTTCCACGGCTATGCCCCGCATCGTAGGGGAACTTAAGGGGGCGGAGTACTACGCCTGGGTTACCACCAGCTATCTTTTGACCTCCACGGTTTCCGCCCCCATCTTTGGCCGGCTTACCGAGCTCTTTTCCCGCAAGGCCATCCTGCTTTGGGCGGTACTCATTTTCCTCCTGGGTTCCGTGCTCTCCGGTCTTTCCCAGAACATGGCCCAGCTCATCCTGTTCCGGGGACTCCAGGGAGTGGGGGGTGGGGCCCTTTTTGCCCTGGCCCTTACCACCATCGCCGTCCTTTTCCCCCCGCGGGAGCGGGGCAAGCTGGCGGGGGCCTTTGGGGCCCTCTTTGGCCTTTCCTCGGCCGTGGGACCCTGGCTGGGCGGGTTGCTCACCGACCATCTCTCCTGGCGCTTTGTCTTTTACATCAACGTGCCCGTGGGGGCCGTGGCCCTGGGGTTCATATTGCGTTACATGCCCCGGCTGAAACCCGGCCGCCGCGAACCTTTTGATTTCCTCGGGGCCTTCCTCCTTGTGGCTTGGACCGTGCCCCTGATGCTGGCCTTTTCCTGGGGTGGGAGCACCTATCCCTGGGGGAGTCCCGTCATCCTAGGGCTCTTTGCTGGGGCCCTTTTAGGCCTAGGTCTTTGGGTATGGGCCGAACTTTGGCTTCCTTATCCGCTTTTTGACCTAAGGGTGTTTCGGGGACGGGTGTTTAGCCTATCGGCGGTGGCCGCTTTCTTTTACGGGCCGGCCTTCTTGGGAGCCGTGGCCTTCTTGCCCCTCTACCTTCAGGTGGTCAAGGGGGTTTCCGCCAGCCAAAGCGGGGTTACGGTGTTGCCCCTGGTCCTGGGGGTCATGGTGGGCAGCCTGGGGGCCGGGCAGCTATTGGCCCGGTTTGGGCGGTACAAGGTGCTTTTGCTAACCAGCGCCACCTTCCTGCTGACCCTTTTCCTCCTCCTGCACTTTGTCCTGGCGGTGGGAACCCCCCTGCTCTTAGCGGTAGCCCTTTTCTTCCTCCTGGGCCTTGGCCTGGGGCCGGCGCAGAGCGTGCTGAACGTGGTGGCCCAAAGCGACCTGCCTAAGGAACGCGTGGGAAGCGGCACCAGCATGGTGCAGTTCATGCGCCAGATTGGCTCCACCATGGGGATCGCCTTTTTGGGGACCCTTCTGGCACAAAGCCTAAGCGCCAACCTGCAAAGCGCCTTTCCTGGGGGTGGTTCCACGCCGGCTATGGTCCGGACGGGGGAGGGGATGGCCCTGGACCTAGACCGGGAGTTTGCCCGTTTGGAGGACCTCTTGGTTAAGGCGCTGCGGGGGGATCAGGCGGCCTACCAAGCCCTGCTGGAGGATCCTTTCCTGCCGGAGGAGTTCAAAGGCAACCTGGTGCCCGGTGGTCTGCCCGCCCAGTTTTCCCGGATGCAGGGCCTTCTGGAAAAGGCCCTAAGGGGGGACGAAGCGGCGCGGCAAGCCCTTTTGGGGGAAACCTCTTTGCCCTTGCAGGTGAAGGCTCTCCTCCTGCCAGGTGGGGTTGCCCAGGGCACCCTTTCCCTGCTGGAAAAGGCATGGGCCGGAGACGCTGTGGCTAAGGAGGCTCTTTTGCGCCTCCCTTGGGGCCAGGGGCTGGCCTGGGCTTTGGGGGAACGCCCCTCCCCAGCTGGGAAGGTTCGGCTTCTCTCCCAGCTGAAGGCGTTAGAGGAGGGTGCGGTGGCCCAGGCGGTGGCCTCCTTGAAGCAGGCTGAGGAGCAGGCCCTTACCCAAGTTCCCCTGCAGGTGGTAGCCCGCCTCGAGGCGGTGCGGGAGAAGCTAAAGGGGGCCTTAAAGGAGGGTATCGTGGAGGCCCTGCGGCGGATATTCCTCTTTAGCGCCGCTTTTATAGGGTTTTCCCTTGGGGCCCTCCTGGCCTTGCCCGATAGGGAGCTTTCGGGCCGCCTTGGGCCTGAGCCTTCGTTAGAGTGAAAGGGTGGATGGCCTCTATCTGACCTTTGGGGCGGGCCTTTCCGAGGAGGCCAACCGCTTGGCCCAGGGCCTGGCCCAGGCTCTCCTTAAGGCTCCCCCGGAAGGGCTTTGGGAGGCCATCCCCGCTTACGGCACCCTGTACCTGGAGTTTGACGCCCAAAAGCTTACCCGTCCCAGGCTCCTAAGGCTTCTACGCCGCTTGGCTTCCCACACGGAGGTGACGGGGGAGGAGGAGGGCCGGGTGGTGGATATTCCCGTGCGTTATGACGGGGAAGACCTTTTGCAGGTGGCCGGGCGCACGGGGCTTTCCCTGGAGGAGGTTAAACGCCTGCACCAGGCGCCGCAGTACCGGGTGTATGCCCTGGGCTTCACCCCCGGATTTCCCTTTTTGGCTCCCGTACTGGAGCCCTTGCGCCTACCCCGGCGCTCCCACCCCAGGCCCCGGGTCCCCGCCCACAGCGTGGCCATGGCTGGGCCCCAGACGGGCGTCTACCCCCTGCCTTCTCCCGGGGGATGGCATCTTTTGGGCACCGCCTTGGTGGCGGTCTACGACCCCCACCGGGAAGAGCCCTTCCTCCTGAGGCCGGGGGACCGGGTGCGCTTCAGGGAGGCGGCGGGGCCAACACCGCCGGAACCTGCCCCCTTGGAGCTCCTTCCCGGGGAACCCAGGCTTCCCGCCTTCCGGGTGGAGGAACCGGGCCTCATGGACCTGGTGGTGGACCGGGGAAGGTTTCTGGCGGGGCATCTGGGCCTGGCCCGCTCGGGGCCTTTGGACCCCTATTCCGCCGCTTTGGCCAACCGGCTGGTGGGAAACCCTCCGGGAACACCCCTCCTGGAGATGGCCTACCGGGGCCCGGTGCTCACCGCCTTGGAGGACCTGGTGGTGGGGTTTGCGGGCTATGGGTTTGTGGCCCTTTTGGATGGGGAAGAAATCCCGCCGGGGCGGAGCTTTCTTTGGCCAAGGGGGAAAACCCTTTCCTTCCGGCCTTGGGGGCGGGGGGTGAGGGCGTATTTGGCGGTGGCGGGGGGCCTAGAGGTCCACACCTTCTTTGGTTCTGCCTCCCCGGATCTTCGGGGAAGGGTGGGCCGCCCTTTAAGGGCTTTGGATGTCCTAGGGCTTAGGGAGAGGAGGGCGGTGCGGCCCGGCTGGGCTTTCCGCCAGAGGCCTTTGCCGGGGGTGTTTCGCCTCCGCCTTCTGCCAGGACCCCAGTTTACGGAGGAGGCCTTTGGGGCTCTGCTGTCGGCCCCCTTTCGCGTGGCCCGGGCGGACCGCATGGGCCTGGAGCTTCAGGGCCCGGAGGTCCCGGGCGGGGAAGGCCTTTCCGAGGCCACGCCCTTGGGGGGCATCCAGGTACCTCCCTCGGGCCGGCCCTTGGTGCTCTTGGCGGACAAGGGAAGCCTAGGGGGATATGCCAAGCCGGCGCGGGTGGCGGCGGAGGACCTTTGGCTTTTGGGTCAGGTGTGGCCGGGAGCTGAGCTGGTGTTCACAAGCGGATTGTATCGTGACGATAGATACAAAGTGCCAATCTTCCCCTGGGAGGGGAAGACCCCTTAGCCCGCCTCCACCACCATGGCGATGCCCTGGCCCACCCCTATGCACATGGTGGCCAGGCCGAACTGGACCCCTTTCCGTTGCATCTCATGGACCAAGGTGGTGAGGATCCGGGCCCCCGAGGCCCCTAGGGGATGGCCCAGGGCGATGGCCCCGCCGTTGGGGTTCAGGCGGGGATCCTCCATATCCAGGCCCCATTCCCGCAGGACGGCCAGGCTCTGGGCGGCAAACGCCTCGTTCAGCTCAATAAGGCCGATGTCCTTCAAGGTAAGCCCGGCTCGCGCCAACGCCTTCTTGGCAGCGGGAACAGGACCGATGCCCATGATCCTAGGGGGTACCCCAGCCACGGCCAGGCTCCGTACCCGGGCCAGGGGCTTGAGGCCGTGGGCTTTGGCGTAGGCATCGGAAACCAGAAGCACCGCCGCCGCTCCGTCGTTTAGGGGGCTGGAGTTCCCTGCGGTTACCGTACCCCCTTGGCGGAAAACGGGCTTAAGCTGGGCCAGCTTCTCTAAGGAGGTGTCCCGCCTGGGGCCCTCGTCCACCTCCACCAGAGCCTCTTCCTTGCCCCGCTTTACCGGAACGGGGACCACCTCCCGGGCAAACCGCCCTTCATCCCAGGCCCGGATGGCCTTCTGGTGGGAAAGCAGGGCGAAGCGGTCCTGCTCCTCCCGGGGAATCCGGTACATCTCCGCCAAGTTCTCGGCGGTTTCCCCCATGCTCTCCGTGCCGTAGAGGGCCTGCATCCTGGGGTTTACCAGGCGCCAGCCCAAGGTGGTGTCGTACATGAACATGTTGCCCGTGGGGAAAGGCCTTTCCGCCTTGGGCACCACGAAGGGAGCCCGGGACATGGACTCCACCCCGGCACCCACGTACACCTGGCCCTCCCCGGCCCAGATGGCCCGGGCGGCCTGGGCCACCGCCTCCAGGCCCGAGCCGCAGAGGCGGTTCACGGTACAGCCTGCCACCTCCACGGGAAAGCCTGCCAGGAGAAGGGCCATGCGGGCCACGTTGCGGTTGTCCTCTCCGGCCTGGTTGGCGCAGCCGGCGTAAACGTCCTCCACGGCCTCCTTGGGTACCCCGCTTTGCTCCATGAGGGCGGAAAGGACATGGGCCAGGAGGTCATCGGGGCGCACCGTGGCCAGGGCGCCCCCGTGCTTGCCGATGGGGGTTCTCAGGGCTTCTACGATCCAGGCTTCGGGCATGGGGCCTCCTTACCGACCGTTCGGTAATAGCTTAGGGGGAGTGGGGGGTGGGGTCAATACCTTTGATGAGAGAACGTTCACGCGCATGCTAAATCGTGAAACTACGCACTAACCTACCTCCCCACGTACACCGCTCCAAGCTCTTCCCACAAAGCCTCCACACTCTCCACGGGCAAGCGGCAGCTTCCCTCACGGCACAGGTAGGCCTTTCCTGGTTCCCGCCCTGCCAGGCTGGGAAGGGCCTCAGGTGGACCGCTCACCAGCTGGGTAAGGGGCAGGTAAAGCCCCCGCACTACCCCTAAAAGGGGCGAGGGGATGGGAAGGGCCAGCTCCGTGCCCTCCAAAAGCAGGCGGTGGACCAAGAGGAAGCCGGGAAGGGCCTGGGGGTAGCGTTCCAACCACAGGGCCACCTCCTCCAAAAGGGCCTGGGCCCGCCTCCGGTAGTCCCCGCCAAAGGCCGCGTGTAGCCGCCAAAGGGCCTCGGCCAGGGCGCTTGCCCCAGAGGGGAGGGTGGTTTCCTCCACGTCCCGGGTGGGGAGGGGAAGGAGGGTTTGGGCCTTAAGGCCACCTTCCCGAAAGTGGGTCCAAGCCGCCTCCGCCAAGTACCTCGCCCGCTCCAGGTAGGGCCACTCCCCGTTAGCGGTATAGATCTCCAACAGGGCCAGGGCGGCAAAGCTCTGGTCCTGGAGGAAGGCCTCCTCCCCCAGGCTTCCCGCCCGCCACACGTGCCGCAAAAGACCCTCCCGGTGCATACCCGTAAGGAGAAAGTGAGCCCCCCTCCGCGCCGCCATCAGGTAACGGTCATCCCCCAAAAGCCTTCCCCCTTCCGCCAGGGCCCGCACCGCCAAGCTGGACCAGTCGGCCAGGACCTTGTCGTCCAAGCCTGGGGGCATGCGGCGCCGCCTTAGGGCCAAAAGCCGGGCCAAAACCCCCTCCCGCCACGCGGCAAAGCCATCCCCCAGCAGGCCCTTCACCTCCTCCTCGCCCCAGGCGGTGAGGACGTACCTAGGGGACCCGTCCTTACCCGTGATGGGAAAGGCGCTTGCCAAGGCAAAGTACCGCTGGGCCAAGGGGTAATCCTCGCCCAAGGCCCCTTCCAGCTCCTCTAGGCTCCAGGTGTAGTAACGCCCTTCCTCCCCCTCGCTTTCCGCATCCAGGGCAGTATAGAACCCCCCAGCCCGGTCCTGCATGGACAGGATCCAGTCCAGGGTCTCCCGGGCTACCCGCAGGAAGAGGGGCTCGTCAAAAACCCGGTAGGCTCCCAGATAAACCCGGGCCAGAAGGGCGTTATCGTAGAGCATCTTCTCAAAGTGCGGCAGGTACCAGCGCCGGTCCACGGCGTAGCGGTGAAATCCGCCGCCCACCTGGTCGTACACCCCACCCAAAGCCATGCCCTCGAGGGTTTTGCGCACCATCCGCCTTGCCCCCTCCTCCCCCCGCCAGGCCAGGGGTACAAGGTAGAGGAGGAGGGCTCCTTGGGGGAACTTGGGTGCCGGCAAAAATCCGCCCCATTCGGGGTCAAAGGAGGACCCTAGGGCCTGGAGGGCCTTGGCCTCCGCCTCCTTGGGTACCGGCCCAGGAGGGGGGGTAAGGCTTCGCCATAGGGCTTGGGCAAGGCGCTCGGCTTCCCCTTCCACCTCCACGCGCCTTGCCTGCCAGGCTTCGGCCACCGCCAGGAGGACCCGCTTGAAGCCGGGCAGGCTCCCTCGGTCCTCCTTGGGGAAGTAGGTGCCCCCGAAAAAGGGTTTGCCCTCTGGGGTGAGGAAGAGGCTCATGGGCCAGCCTCCTTGGCCGGTGAGGCTCACCAGGGCCCGCATGTAGGCGGTGTCCACGTCGGGCCGCTCCTCCCGGTCCACCTTCACAGGAACAAAATGCCGGTTCAGGATCTCCGCCACCTGGGGATCTTGGAAGGACTCCCGGTGCATCACATGGCACCAGTGGCAGGCGCTGTAGCCCACGGAGAGGAAAAGGGGCTTCCCCTCTCTTCGCGCTACAGCGAAGGCCTCTTCCCCAAAGGGGTACCAGTCCACAGGGTCCTCGGCGTGCTGGAGGAGGTAAGGGCTTTGGGAGCCTAGAAGGCGATTGGCCATGCCTTAAGCCTAGACCCCCAGGCCTGCCCCGAGGAGGCCGCCATCTCACAAACGCCGCCGGGGGCCCCTCAGGGCTTAACATGAGGGCATGCTCCGGGTACTGGGGGGCCTCGAGCTGGAAGGGCATCCCTTCCACCGCCCCAAACCCCTGCTTCTCTTGGCCTATCTGGCCCTGGAAGGCCCCAAGGCCCGGCGCCACCTGGCCGAGCTCTTCTGGCCCGAGGCCCAGGACCCCTTGAATAGCCTTTCCGTGGCCCTTACCCAGCTCAAGCCCCTGGGGGCGGTGGAGGGAGGGGAGGTGCTTAGGACCCGGATTTCCACCGACCTTCAGGCCCTCCGCCTAGCCCTTAACGAGGGGCGCCTAGGGGAGGTGCGGCGCCTTTACCGGGGTACCTTTTTGGAGGGCGTGGAGCTGCCCTTGGGCGAGGAGCTGGAGGAATGGGTCTGGTCCACCCGGGAAAGGGTGGCCCTGGAGGTGCACCGGGCCTTTGCCCAGCAGGCCCGCGCCTTTTACCTGCTGGCCCTTCCCGAACGGGGTAAGGCCCTGTTGGAGGAAGCCCAGGCCCTTCCCGGGGTCAGGTGGGCGGTGGAAGGGCAGGAGGAGGAATTCCACCCACCCGCACCCTTGGAAAGGGAGGCACGGAAGGCCTTCTTTGGCCTCCTCTTCTGCCCCAAAGAGGCCGTGGAAGCCCTTGGCATCCCGGCGAATACCCTGGAGATCCTCCGAGGAGTAGGGCTTATCCGGGAAGGGGGAAGGGCCCTGGCCCTGGAAGGCCTTCCCCGGCCTGATGCCCTGGACCCCAACGCCTTCGCCCACCTTCCCCTCGAGGCCCAGGAGGCCGCCCTGGCCCTGGCCCGCCACCTGCCTCCCAAGGAAGCCTTGCCCCTTTACCTCTTGGCCCGGCCCCTTTGGGGGGAAACGGACCGCAAAAGGGCCGGTGGGGCCATCCGGCAACGAATCCGTTCTCTCCTTTCGGAAAACCCAGGCCTCGGCCTAGAGCTCCTGCAAACCTTGCCGGAGGAGCCCGAGGTGCGCCTCCTGAAATCCAGGGTTTTGGAGAGGCTTGGCCGGTACCGGGAGGCCCTCGAGGCCCTCGAGGGCGCGGCACTGCGCGAAACAGGCCTCCAGAGGGAAGTGGCGGCGGTGCGGGCTAGCATCCTCTTCCGGCTAGGCCAGGTGGAGGAGGCCATGAAGGAGGCGGAGCTGGCCCGCCAGGGAAGTCCCTGGGCCCAGGGGGAGGCCCTGAACCTGGAGGGGCTACTGGCCCTAAGCCAGGGCCGCTTCGCCGAAGCGGCTGAGCTCTTCGCCCGGGCGGCGGTCCGCTTCCTGGCGGCAGGAGAGGTGGCCCGGCAGGCGGATGCCCTCAACAACCGGGCGGTGGCCCTTTTTGAGCTGGGTAGCCCCCAAGCGGAACGGGTCTTCGCCGAGGCCTTGGAGGCCGCGGGGAAAACCCCCCTCCTCCGGGCCCGGGTACTCCTCAACCTGGGGGTGATGCGGGAACGCGGGGGGAAGCCAGAAGAGGCGGAAGCCCTCTACCAGGAGTCCTTGGCCTTAGCTGAAAAGGCCGGGGTTTTGGAGGCCATGGGCCGGGCTTGGAACAACCTGGGGGCGCTTTACCACCGCCAAGGTAGGAAGGAGGAGGCGGAGACGGCCTACCTTAAGGCCCTCCATCTGGCCAAGGAGGGACGGGACTGGGTGCTCACGGCGGCGGTGCTGGCCAACCTGGCCGAGCTCCGCGAGGACCCCGCCACCTTGAAGGAGGCCATAGCCCTCCTGGAGGAGGCCCGCTACACCGTGCTGGCGGAAAGGTACCGTAAGCGCCTTTCCGAGATGGCCTCTCCCTAAAGGGGCCCTGGGGCGTTCACCCGCCGTTAACCCGCCGTTAAGGGACCCCGCACTAAAAGAAAGCTGGCGCTAGGTAGCGCCTAGGCCAAGGAGGTGAAGCGGATGCTGAGGAAGTTGGTGTTGGTAGCGCTTCTCGCCTTAGGGTTTGGGGTCTCTGCCTTGGCTGGAGGGGACAAGGAGGGGGCCTCCTTGGACCGCTACGCCGGCGGTTTCTTCGTCTACGCTACCCCCGGGGACAATCTTTCCCTGGAGCGCTATGCCGGGGGGTTCTACGTCTACCGGTACACCGGGGGGTTTTTCGTCTACTGAACCCCTCCCCACCCCCCTGGGCCTCCCCCAGGGGGGTTGTTCCGTTCAGGGTCCGTTAACCCCTCCCCGCCTAGGCTTTGAGGGGAGGTCGTGGGCGCCGCCCACGGTAGCATGCCGGTAAGCCTTCTGGAGCTGGAGGGGTTCAACCTCCTCAAAGGTGAGGTGGAGGATGCGCCACGGATTATGGATTTGGCTACCCTTGTTGCTTTGGGCCTGCTCTTCCCAAAGGCCAAGCCTTACCCTTTTCCCAGGCCGGGCCCTGGTGGGGGAGGAGGTGGAGGCTCGGCTTTCGGGGATGCAGGGGAGTGGGGCCCGGGTGTGGGTGGGGGAGGCCGAGGCCCAGGTAACCCTGGCTGAGCCCAGCCGGGTGCGCTTCCGGGTTCCTGAGGTGCCTGGTGGGCCCAAGCCCGTGCGGGTGGTGGCGGGAGGCCGGGAGGCCCGGGGGGAGCTTGGGGTGCTGGGGCGGGTGGACCCTAGCCGGGTCCTCCTCCGGCTACCCTTAGGCCAAACCCCTAGGCTTCCCGAGGGCTTTACCCTTTTACGCCGGGACGATCTGGCCGGCTGCGGCTTTGCCTTGGCGGAGCTAGGGTATACCGGAAAGGAGTTGGGGAAGGCCCTGGAGGAGCTCGAGGCCCTGGACCCCAGCTACAAGGCGGACCCGGAAAGCCTCTGGAGCCTTGGGGGCATCTCGGGCCGCGAGGCGGTGGGGGCCCACCAAGCCCACCGCCGGGGATGGACAGGAGAGGGGGTCAGGGTGGCCGTCTTGGACACGGGGGTGGACCCGGTCATCCCCCAGCTTCCCGGTTACGACTTCGTGGAGGACGACCCCACACCCCAGGACGCCTTCCCGGGCGGACACGGCACAGGGGTTGCGGGGCTAGTGAAGGAGGTAGCCCCCGGTGCGGGCATCGTGCCGGTGCGGGTCTGCGACGAGGCCGGGGTCTGCCGGGCCAGCCGGGTGGTGCAGGGGGTGTGCTGGGTGGTGGAAAACCGCCAAGAGCCCACGGTGCTCAACCTGAGCCTGGGTGGGGATACGCCGGTGGAGGCCTTGACGCTGGCCCTGCAAGCCGCTCTTAGCCAAGGAATCCCCGTAGCCGTTGCCGCCGGTAACCAGGGGAATCAGGGTAGCCCCGCCCACTACCCCGCCGCCTTGGACCTGCCGGGCCTGGTGGCGGTGGGGGCCTTGGAAGCCACGCCCAGCTCTCCAGGCTGGCAGCCCGCCCCCTATAGCACGCAAGGGGCCTACGTGGACCTCGCCGCTCCGGGCACGGACCTTGACTGCGTTCTGCCCGGTGGAGGTACGGGAAGCTGCACCGGCACCTCCTTCGCCACCCCTTTGGTAGCGGGGGCCATGGCCCTATGGCTCCACAGCGACCCCACTTTGGCCCCAGCCCAGGTGCAGCAGAAACTTGTGCACTATGCAAAACCCCTGCCCTACCCACCCCAGGCGGTGGGGGCCGGGATGCTGGACCTAAGCCAGGCCCCTTGAGCGACCCATGGGAACACCCCGGGCGGTTGCCCGGGGTTTTGTTATCCCCCGTTCAGGGTGCGTTAAGACCTTCTAGGCTATCCTGCTGGCGGAATCCCCCAAAAGGCGATTCCAGAAAGGAGAAACCATGAGGACCATCGGCCTTTTAGGTTTTGCGGTGCTGGCCCTTTTGGGGCTAGTGGGGTGCGGGGGTGGCACCCCCCCACCTCCCGGTAGCATCACCCTCACCGTTATAGATAGTCAGAACGTAGGGTATGCGGCAGCATACCAGGTGGGAAGTGGGTCTTGGACAGCGTTCACTCCTAGTAGCACGCACACCTATACCTTCAGCCTTGGTGGCAATACCAAATATGGCGTAGCCGTGCGGTGCAATCCCGTTGTCCCGGGTAACCCACCCGAAGTTCATGTTATCCAGGCCACCAACGCTGAGCTGGCCAACCCTAAAATTACCTGTAGCTCCCCCAGCCTGAGCACGGTAAACTATACCCTTAACGTGGATGTCACCAATGTTCCGGGCATAGCGAGTGGCGATCGTGTTGTGGTCAGCAGCCAAGGCTTATCATCAACGGGTCTCGTCACTGTATCCGGAGGCAACTACACGGCGTTGGTTAACCTAACCGCCCAACCAGGAACTCAAGACCTGCTGGTGGTAGTAGTTGATTCGTCTTTCAGCCTCCCCCCAAAGGCGGCGAAGGTTTTGCGGAGCGTAAACATTAGCAGCGGGGGCTCGAGTTCCTATACGTTCACGGCTTCAGACGTCCTAGCCCCAGCTAACGTCTCTGTAAACCTTCCATCTGGCTTTAGCCCCACCTTTGGTGATGCTTGGGTCTTTTATCTGAGCACCGACAACAAGGGGTGGGGAATTGTGGGTGGCACAACGGGGACCTCAGCCCTCAACTTCTCCTACCGCCCGGTAGCGGGGTCTGGCAGCGGGGATCGCTACGTCGTCATGGCCGTGGCTGGTGACAGCAGCAACGTGCTGGAGCGTTTTAAGGGTGCTAGCGGTTCTAGCGGTTCGACCATCACCTTGGCCTTACCGAACCCTTGGCCAGCAAACAGCCTCACGGTAACCCGCCAAGCCCATCCCACGGTAAGCGGACTCAGTTACGCTGACCCCAGCCTCAAGGCCTACCAAATAGAGCTTGAGGACTCTACCCTGATTTACCAGGTCACTCTAAGCAAGGGATGGCTGGGCAACGCTACCACCTACACCGTTCCCGACCTTTCCTCCCAACTCACCTATACGCCATTTGCCTCTGGTAGCACGGTACACATTTCCATAACCGCCGTCCTTTCCGCTGCCAACGTTCTCAACTTGGATAGCAATGACCCAGCTTCTTTTGGCGCTACTACGGACATTTCTCTGGTCCACGCTACCGACCAGTACACCCCAAGTGGTATCGGTAGCATCCAGCTACCCTAAAATCCGTTAGGGGACCGGCCAGGTACCCATGGGTACCTGGCCTTGCCTACAATGGGGGCCATGGTGCCTTTGGAAACCCTCAGGGCTTGGCTCCTCGAGGACCTCGGCCACGGGGACCTCACCTCGGCCCTCACGGTCCCCGAGGACCTCCGGGGCCAAGCAACCATCCTGGCCAAGGAGGAGGGGGTGGTGGCCGGGCTTCCCGTGGCCCGGGAGGTCTTTGCCCTGGTGGATGCCCGCATCGCCTTCACGCCACTGGTGGAGGAGGGGGCCAGGGTGAGGCCCGGCCAGGAGGTGGCCCGCCTCGAGGGGCCCCTAAGGGGCATCCTGGCCGGGGAAAGGCTGGCGCTGAACCTGCTTCAGCGCCTCTCGGGCATCGCCACCCTCACCCGAACCTACGTGGAGGCCCTAAGGGGGACCCGGACCCAGGTTCTGGACACCCGCAAGACCACCCCTGGCCTAAGGGCCCTGGAGAAGTACGCGGTGCGGGTAGGGGGAGGGCGGAACCACCGCTTTGGCCTGTTTGACGGCATCCTCATCAAGGAAAACCACATCCGGGCCGCGGGGGGCGTGGGGGAAGCGGTAAGGCGGGCCAGGGCCCAGGCCCCCCATTACCTCAGGGTGGAGGTGGAGGTGACCAACCTGGCGGAGCTAGAGGAGGCCTTGGAGGCGGGGGCGGACCTGATCCTCCTGGACAACTTTTCCCCCGAGGCCATCCGGGAGGCGGTGCGCCGGGTGGGGGGGCGGGTTCCCGTGGAGGCCAGTGGGAACATGACCCCCGAAAGGGCCCGGAAGGCGGCCGAGGCCGGGGTGGACTACGTGAGCGTGGGGGCCCTCACCCACTCCGCCAAGGCCCTGGACCTCTCCCTCCTGGTGGTGCAGCCATGATGTGGGGGTATAATAAGGTGATGGCGTGGTGCGGACCCAGGTCCCACTCCCGGAGGAACAGGCCCAGCGCCTCAAGGCCTGGGCCCAGGAGGAAGGGGTATCCCTGGCGGAGCTGGTGCGGCGGTCGGTGGAAGCCTACCTCCAGGAAAAGGAGAACGGGGGTTTTGCCGAGCGGGCCCAGCGGGCCCTGGCCGCGGTGGGCCGCTTCGCCTCAGGCCACAAGGACGTGAGCCAGGAGCACGACCGTTACCTGGCCCGGGAAGGGGACCACCTTGGCCGTCTTCGTTGATACCTCCGCCCCTTACGCCCTCCTGGACCGGGATGACGCCTACCACCTCGAGGCGGCCGAAGCCTTCCGCCACCTTCTCGCGGCCCGGGAGCGCCCCGTAACCCGCGGCCATGTGGTGGAGAGCGTGGCCCTGGTGCAGGGGAGTTTGGGCCTCGAGGCGGCACGGGCCCATGGCCACGACCTTCTGGGTGTAATCCCGACGGTCCCTGTGGGTGGGGGGCTGCACCACATGGCCCTCACCGCCCTCCTGGCCTCCCGAAGGAAGGACCTGAGCCTGGTGGACTGGACCAGTTTCTTCTTCATGCGGGAAAGGGGTTTGCGGAAGGCCTTGGCCTTTGACGAGGGTTTTGGGGAACAGGGCTTTAGCCCAGCGAGCGGGTGAAGATGGAACCAGAGAAGCTCAAGGAAGAGGTACGCCGCCTCAAGGCGGAGCGGCAAGCGGTCATTCTGGCCCACTCCTACCAGCTTCCGGAGGTGCAGGAGGTGGCGGATTTCGTGGGGGACTCCCTGGGCCTAGCCCGGGAGGCGCAGAGGACCCCGGCCAAGGTCATCGTTTTCGCCGGGGTTCACTTCATGGCGGAAACCGCCGCCATCCTGAACCCGGAAAAGACCGTTCTCCTTCCCGACCTGGAAGCGGGTTGCTCCTTGGCGGACAGCATCCGCCCCGAGGACATCCTGGCCTGGAAAGAGGACCATCCCGAGGGCATCGTGGTGGCCTACGTGAACACCAGGGCCGAGGTGAAGGCCCTGGCGGACGTGTGCGTCACCAGCGCCAACGCCGTGGAGGTGGTGGCCCGCCTTCCCAAGGACCGGCCCATCTTCTTTGTGCCCGACATGTTCCTGGGGGCCCACGTGGCCCGGGTCACGGGTAGAAGCCTGGACCTTTTCCCGGGGGAATGCCATGTGCATGCGGGCATCCGGGAGGAGCACCTAAAGGCCCTCCTGGAGGCGCACCCGGGAGCGGAGTTCATGATCCACCCGGAGTGCGGCTGCGGCTCCAGCTGCCTCTTCCTCAAGCCGGATGCCAAGATGCTCTCCACCGAGGGCATGGT
The DNA here is from genome assembly GCF_022760835.1 of Thermus altitudinis. GTDB lineage: Bacteria > Deinococcota > Deinococci > Deinococcales > Thermaceae > Thermus > Thermus altitudinis. The sequence goes on along the minus strand of NZ_JAKTNQ010000011.1, from coordinate 26,825 downwards.
ACGCTACGCCAAGGGGGCCGAGGCCAAGGAGTTCGTGGTGGCCACCGAGGTGGGGATCCTGCACCGCCTGGCCAAGGAGGCCCCGGGCAAGGCCTTCATTCCCGTGAAACCGGATGCGGTCTGCGAGTACATGAAAAAGATCACCCTGGAGAAGGTATACCGCTCCCTAAAGGAGATGCGCCACGTGGTCCGGGTACCCGAGGAGGTGGCGGAAAAGGCCCGGCGGGCCCTTTCCGCCATGGTGGCCGTGGGCTAGGGCCAGGAACGAAAAAGCCCATGGAAACCCTTAGCGCCGATCTCCTCATCCTGGGTGCGGGCATTGCGGGGGTCTACGCCGCTTTGGCGGCGGAGGCGCAGGGGGCTAAGGTCCTCCTCCTCAGCAAAGACCCCTTGCCCTCAGGCTCCACCCCCTGGGCCCAAGGGGGGGTGGCCTTTCCCCTGGACGAGGCGGACCTCGAGGCCCACCTGGAGGATACCTTGAGGGCAGGCCGGGGCCTGGTGGAGGAGGCCGTGGCCCGGTCCATCCTGCAGGAAGCCCCTCGCCACCTGGAAAGGCTTCTTTCCCTGGGGCTTCCCTTCCACCCCGAGCCCACCCGGGAAGGGGGACACTCCCGGGCCCGGGTGCGGCACCTGGGGGGGGACCGAAGCGGTCTCCTCCTCCTCCAAGGGCTCCTGGAGCGGCTTAGAAGCCCGGTCCTTCAGGGGTACATGGCGGTAAGCCTTCTCCGGGATGGGAAAAGGGTGGCGGGGGCTTTGGTCCTGGGACCCGAGGGGCCCCAAGTGGTACGGGCCGGGGCGGTGCTTCTGGCCACGGGAGGCCTGGGGCGGCTTTTCCCGGTGACCACCAACCCCCAAGGGGCCACGGGGGACGGGATGGCCCTGGCCTACCAGGCGGGGGCCACCCTAAGAGACCTGGAGTTCGTCCAGTTCCATCCCACCGCCCTTCCCGATGGGAGCCTGGTGAGCGAGGCCTGCCGGGGGGAAGGGGCGGTCCTCATCAATGCCCAGGGGGAGCGGTTCATGCCCCGGTACGACCCCTTGGCCGAGCTAGCCCCCCGGGATGTGGTGGCCCGGGCGGTGCACCGGGAGGGGGAGAGGACGGGCGGGGTCTTCCTGGACCTCAGGCCCATCCCCAACCTGGAGGAACGCTTTCCCACGGTGGTGGCCGCGGCCCGGGCCCTGGGGTTGGATCCCCTTAGGGAGCCCCTACCCGTGACCCCGGCTGCCCACTACGCCATGGGGGGCGTGAAAACCGACCTTCGAGGCTACACGGGGGTTCCTGGTCTTTATGCCGCCGGGGAGGTGGCCTCCACGGGCTTTCACGGGGCCAACCGCCTGGCCTCCAACAGCCTTCTGGAGGGGTTGGTTATGGGGGAGAGGGCGGCCAAAGCCGCCCTACAGGACCTCGCCTCCCCTAAGGCACCGGAGCCCCTTCCCGCCCACCTCCTGGACCCCACCCAGGGGGAAACCTTACGCCAACGGATGGGCCAGGTGGCAGGGGTGGTGCGCCGGGGAAAGGACCTGGCCCAGGCCTTGGCTTGGGTGGGGGATCTTCCCCGCAAAGAGGCGATCCTGGGTCCCCAAGGGGGGTTCTCCCGTCTGCGCCAAGCTTTGGAGGCGGGAAACCTGGCCCTCCTGGCCCGGCTTCTCCTGGAGATGGCCCTAGCGCGGGAGGAAAGCCGCGGAGCCCACTTCCGCGAGGACTTCCCCACGGAGGGGCCAGAGGCCTATCACCTGGAGGCCAAAGGCCCTCACCTTCGCCGGGTTCCGGTGGCGGTATAATGCCCGTGGAGGTTCCCTATGAAAGGCCATCCGGATGTGATCCAAAGCCTTCAGGAGAGGCTTTCCGAGGAACTAGCGGCCATTTTGCAGTACATGGTGCATGCGGAGATGGCGGAGAACTGGGGCTTTAAGGCCCTGGCCCGGCACCTCAAGGCCCACGCCATCACCGAGATGCGCCATGCGGAGAAGCACATTGAGCGCATCCTTTTCCTGGAAGGCTTTCCGGAGGTAAGCCGCATCGGGGAGATAAGGATCGGCAAGACGGTGGAGGAGATCCTCTTCAAGGACTACGAGGGGGAGCTCCAGGCGGTGAAGGGCTACAACGAGACCATGAACCTGGCCCAGCGCCTGGGGGATAACGGTACCCGGGACATGGTGGCGGAGATCCTCAAGGACGAGGAAGGCCACGTGGACTGGCTGGAGACCCAGCGGGAACTCCTGAACCAGATGGGCCTGGCCAACTACCTCCAGTACCTGGCAGGGGAAGCGGAATAGGGCACCGCCCAAAGCCACTCCGGGCTGGCCCCGGGCGGGGAACCTGGCCCACGGGGGCCTGGGGGTTCTCGCGGGCCCAAGCCCCGGTGGCGGTGATGACCGCCTCCAGCTCCCGCCCGGCTTCGATGAGGCGGTAGCGGGTGCGGGGAGGCACTAAGGATTCCACCTCCCTTTCCAGCAGGCCCATGTCCACTGACGATGTGCGGGGTCCACTTCTCCTGGAGGAGGTTCAAGGCGGCATAGACGGGGCAAAAGGCCGCTTCGTGCCCGGCTATCCCCCCACCGTAGCATGGCCTTGGCGTCTCAGCTGAGGGGTTCGGTCCGCCTGGGCCATGGCCCCTAGGGGGCTGGCTCGGGCGAAAACGCGCTGGGCTTTCGAGCCACCAGGGTGAGGATGGTGTAGGCGGCCACGGTTTTCCCCTCCTGGTTCACCACCCCCACCGCCCATTCCACCACCCCCGACCTCTCGTCCTTGGGCCGCTTGGCCTTCACCGTGAGCTGGGCCTGCAGGGTGTCGCCAATGCCCACGGGCTCGGTAAAGCGGAGGTCCTCCAGGCCGTAGTTGGCCAGGACCGGCCCCGGAGCCGGGTCCACGAACAGCCCCGCGGCCGCCGAGAGCACAAAGTACCCGTGGGCCACCCGTTTGCCAAAGAGGCTTTTTTGAGCGGCCAGCTCGTCGGTGTGGGCGTAGAAGTGGTCCCAGGAAAGATGGGCGAAAAGGGCGATATCCGCCTCCGTAATCGTACGGCGGTGGGTCCAGAGGGTTTCCCCGATCTCCAGCTCCTCGTAATACTTGCGGAAAGGATGGACCTGGGCGGGCCTCTCCGCCCCCTTGGCGTACTCCCCGGTGAGGGCTTGGAGGGTGTGGGGATCGGCCTGCAGGGCCAGGCGGGCCAGATGGCGCTTCACGGCCAGAAGCCCCCCTAGCTCCTCCCCACCCCCGGCCCGCCCCGGCCCCCCATGGAGGAGGCGGGGCAAGGGGGAGCCATGGCCGGTAGAGGCATGGGCGTTCCTGCGGTTTAGGATGTGCAGCCTTCCCACCTCTCCCGCTAGCCCTTGGAGGTAAAAGCGGGCCTCCTCCAGGTCCGGGGTGGCCACGGTAGCCACCAGCATGCCTCCCGCCATGCGGGCAAGGCGCAAGGCCTCTTCCCGGTCCCGGTAGGGGAAGAAGGTGGCCACGGGTCCGAAGGGCTCCACCTGGTGGAGGGTTTCCGCCCAGGGATCCTCCGCCAGGAGGAGGGTTGGAGGAAAGAAGGCCCCATCCCGCCTTCCCGGGTGCCGCCAGTACACCCTGGCTCCCCCGTGCACCAGGGCCTCCACCGCCTTTTCCACCTCCGCCTTTTGCTCCAAGGAGGCTAAGGGGCCCAGGTCCACGCCCTCCTCCCTGGGGTCGCCCAGCTTGAGGCCCTCCAGGTGCCTGTGGGTGGCCTCGAGGAGGGCTTCCAGCCGCCCCTCCGGTACCAGTACCCGCCGGATGGCCGTGCACCGCTGCCCCGCCTTGATGGAAAGCTCCTGGGCGATCTCCTGAGCCAGCCTGGCCAGCTCCTCTTCTCCGGCCTCCTCCCCCAGGATGGCGGCGTTTAAGGAGTCGGTTTCCGCATTGAGGTGGACCCCCCGTTCAAGGAAGGCGGGGTGGCGCCTAAGGAGGTCGGCCGTGGCCTTGGAGCCGGTAAAGTAAACGCTATCCCGATGGCCCAGGGCGTCCAGGGCCTCGCCCAGGCTTCCCGCCAGGAACTGCAGGCTCCCTTCCGGCAAAACCCCGGACTCCAGCATGAGCCGCACCAGCCCTTCGGCCACGTGGGCGGTGGGGGTGGCCGCCTTGGCCAGGGTGGGCACCCCGGCCAAGAAGGCCGGCGCAAACTTCTCCAAAAGGCCCCAGACGGGGAAGTTGAAGGCGTTGATCTGCACGGTGATCCCCCCCTTGGGCCCGAGAAGGTGACGCCCCTGGAAGGAAAGGTCCCGGCTTAAGGGGATGGGGTCTTCCTCCAGCAGGAAGTGGCCTTCAGGGAGGTTCCGGGCTAAGGAGCTATAGGCGTAAAGGACCCCGATCCCCCCATCCACGTCGTACCAGGCATCCCGCCTGGTGCCCCCGGTGGTGGCGTAAAGCCGGTAGAGCTCCTCCTTCCGCTCGCCCAAGTACTGGGCCAAGGCGCGAAGCCTTCTTCCCCTTTCCGGGAAATCCAAGGCCAGGAGGGCCTTTCCTCCCACTTCCCTCCCCCAGGCCACCGCCTCCTTAAGGGGCAGCCCTTGGGCGGTGACATGGGCCAGCACCTCCCCCGTGGCGGCATCCCGCACCGGTACCCCTTCCCCCTGGCCTACCCGCCACTCTCCCATGAGGTAACTTCTGACCTTTTCTCCCGGCACCGGCATCCTCCTAAAAGGCCTCCGGAGCCCTTAGGGAAGGGTCCAGAGGCGTTGGGTCTCAGACGGTTTTAAAGGCTTCAAACACTTCCCCGCAAGCGGCACACTGGAAAAGCATCTTGCACAAGGTGGCTCCAAAGGGGTTTTTCAGCTCCACCTGCAGGCTCCCGCACCGCGGGCAGGGGGGGTTGGCCTCCGCCATGGATAGGGGCATGGGCGGAGCCACCCCATAGCCCAGGAGCTTGGCCTTGGCCTCCTGGGTCATGTCCTCGGTGCTCCAGGGGGTTTTGGCCTCCACCACCTCCACCTCCTGGGCCCCCGCTTCCCGCAGGGCCTTTTCCATCTCCTGGCGGATGAGCCTAAGGGCGGGGCAGCCGGAGAAGGTGGGGCGGAAGCGGACCCTAACCCTTTCCCCTTCCGCCTCCACGGAGAGAACCATCCCCATCTCCACGATGTTGAGGACGGGGATCTCCGGATCCTTAACCCCCTTTAGGGCTTCCCAGTACCGCTCTACCATGCCTTGGCCTCCGGGTCCCAGCGGGCCACGGACTGCATCTCCGCCAGGAGGGACCAAAGGTACTCCGTATGCTCCTGACGGCTTTTGGGCACGTACCCACCCTGAGGAGGTCTGAGCCCTACCCTCTCCAGCCTGGCCCCCACCTCCTCTAGATAAGGGGCCTCCAAGGCGCGCAGGTCTGGCAGGACACCCACCTCCACCAAGGCCTCGTCCGTGGGCAGGAGTTGGAAGAGCTGGCGAACATAGGGGAAGAGGGTGTCCAAGGCCTCCTGTGCCCGGCGGTGGGATTCCTCGGTACCCTGGCCTAACCTTTCCAGCCAAAGGGAGCTGTGGCTAAGGTGGAACTTCTCCTCCTTTAGGATGCGGCCTGCCGCCTCGGCCAAGGGAAGATAGGCGCTTTTGGTGGCCTCTTTGAGCCAGAGGTTCTCGTAGGCGTCAAAGAGGTACTGGCGCACCATGGTAAAGGCCCAGTCCCCCTTGGGAAGCTCCACCAAGACGGCGTTTTGGTACTCCAGGGGATCGCGGAAGAACACCAGGTGGTCAGGGTCGGAGCCGTCCAGCTCCTGCCGGAGTTCCAGCCAGACCTTGGCGTGGCCCAGCTCGTCCTGGGCCAGGTTGGCGATGGCGATGTCCTCCTCGAGGATGGGGGCATGCCCCACCCACTCGGAAAGCCTTTGGGCCAAGACCACCTCGTCGTCGGCCCAGGCGGTAAGCCGGGCCACCAGGGCTTCCTTGAGGTAGGGGTCAAGCATCCTCCACCCCCTTGGCGGTGATCAGACCGTAGTAGCTTTGCAAACGGTACCGCTTATCCTTGGCGGGGGCGAACCAGCTCTCCACCACCTCCTCCGTGGGCTCCGTGCCCACCACCAGCCGTTCCGGCACCGCCCAGAAGGCCACCCCTTGGGCCTGGAGGAGGGCTTGGGCGATTGCGTCCTCCGGTCCTTGGGCCAAGAAGCGGCCCACCAGGTCCCCGTAGACCATGCTCCGGCGGTGGCTGCGCTTGGCGAAAACCCAGTAGGCCTCCTCGGGCCCGCCTTCCCTTCGGGGCGCCAGGTCCTTTAGACCCTCTTGGGAAACGTGGAAAAAGGCCTCAGCGGGGGCCACAAAAAGGGCGTAGGCCGCAGGGCGCCGCACGAAAACGTGCCGGGCCACCAAGAGGGCATGCTCGGGGTCGGCGGCGTGCACCGAGCCCACCATCTGCGGGGGGCTATGCTGGGTGTCCTGCTTGATCACCTCAAACCGGGGCCACTCGGTTCCCCACATGCCCCCCTCCTAATCGGCCGCCTGGGCCAGCTGCCGCTGGGCGTAGGCCTCGAGGGCCTCCCGCACCCAACGCCCTTCCTCGTGGGCCCTCCTGCGGGCCAGGAGCCGCTGCCGGTTCATAGGACCCTCCCCGTTGATGACCTTCCAGAACTCATCCCAGGGAATGGGCCCATGGATCCAGTTCCCCGTCTTCTCGTCGTAGCGCAGATGGGGATCGGGGATCCTCAGGCCCGCTTCCAAAAGCTCCGGCACGTGCTCGTTCAAGAACTCCTGGCGCACCTGGTCGTTGGTCTTGGTCTTGATGCCCCAGCGCAGCAAAAGCGGCGTGTGGGGGGAGTCGGTGTCGTGGGGCCCGGCCATCATCAAGGTGGGCCACCACCAGCGGTTTAGGGCATCCTGGACCATCTGGCGCTGCTTCCTGGAACCCTTGGCGTAGAGGAGAACCGCCTCCTTGCCCTGCTTGTGGTGGAAGGTTTCCTCGGCGCAGATGCGCACCATGGCCCGGGAATAGGGCCCGTAGGAGCACTGGGCCAGCATGGTCTGGTTCTTGATGGCCATCCCGTCCACCAGCCAGCCGATGATGCCCACGTCCGCCCAGGTCAGGGTGGGGTAGTTGAAGATGTTGGAGTACTTGGCCTTGCCGGAGAGGAGGGCCTCCACCATCTCCTCCCGGGTGATCCCCAGGGTTTCCGCGGCGTGGTAGAGGTACTGGCCGTGCCCGGCTTCGTCCTGGACCTTGGCCAGCAGGATGAGCTTCCGCCGGATGGAAGGAGCCCGGGGGATCCAGGCGCCTTCAGGAAGCATCCCCACCCATTCGCTATGGGCGTGCTGGGAGATCATGCGGATGAGCTGGCGCCGGTACTCCGCGGGCATCCAGTCCCCGGGCTCAATCTTCTCCCCCCGGGCGATGCGGGCCTCAAACTCCGCAAGCCGCTCCCCGTAGTCGGGATCCTCCGGATAACCGATCCTAAGCTTCACCATCCTGGTCTCCTCCCTTTGCCTGGTCCATACCGAGAGCCCCCAGGAGGAGGGCGGCGTAGGCTTGGGAAAGCTCCTCCAAGGATAGGGGCCCCTCGGGCCGGTACCACTGGTAGGTCCAGTTAAGGGCGGAAAGGGCAAACAGGGTGGCCAGGCGCACGCTGGGCACGCGGAACACCCCTTGCTCCACCCCTTCCTGGATGATCCTTTGCACGCCTTCCTCGTACTTCCGACGCAGGGCCTTGGCCTCCTCCAACAGGGGAGGGGAGAGGTGCTTCCACTCGTGGAAGAAGACCGTGGCCCGGGGGAGTTCCTGGGCGATGACCTCCAGGTGGCCGCGCACCAAGCCCTTAAGCTTGGCCACCGGATCGCCCTCCAGGGAATCCAGGACCGCTAAAAACCGCTCTGCCGCACGGCGCACCACCTCTATGAGGAGCTCCTCCTTGGAGGCGATGTGGGCGTAGAGGCTTCCCCCCTGGAGGTTCAGCTCCCTGGCCAGGTCCCGCATGCTGGTGGCGTGGTAACCCCGCTGGCTGAAGAGGTGGCCGGCTACGGTGAGGATTTGCTCGCGTCGTTCCATGGCGAACGGTCGTTTGTTAGGTTAGCACACCCAGGCAAAAGGGACAAGTGTCCCGCATCACCTTTGCGGGATGAAGGCTGGCGTCCGGCCAGCCCGCCGCTGGCGGCCGTCTGGGCCTGGGCCGGGCCTAGAGCTCGGGGAGCCTCGAGGCGGCTTCCCTCAGCCGTTCCCGAGAGGCGTGCAGGTAAATCTGGGTGGTGGCGATGGACTCGTGGCCCAGGAGGTCCTTGACCGCATCCAGCTCCACGCCGTTTTCCACCAGTAAGGTGGCATAGGCGTGGCGGAGCTTGTGGGGGGTGAAGCGCCTGGGGTCCAGACCCGCCCGCAGGGCCGCTTCGCGGAACCTGGCCTCCACGTACCGGGCCGAGGGCACCCGGCCCTTGTGCCGGCCCTGGGAGAAAGTGAAAAGAGGCACATTCCCCGGGGGTGGGCCTAGTTCCAGGAGTACCTCCCGGGCGGTTTTGGAAAGGGGCACGAGCCTTTCCTTGTTGCCCTTGCCCACCACCCGGATGGCCACGGGGTGGCGGCCTTCCAGAAGGATGTTGCGCCCCTTTAGGGAAAGGGCTTCAGAGATGCGCAGACCGGTGCCGTAAAGGAACCGGGCCAGAAGGCTTAGGAGCCGGGCTTCCTTTTCCCCTTGGAAGGCCTCGAGGAAACGCTTCAGTTCCTCAGGGCTTGGATGTAAAGGAAGCCGGCGGCCGGCCTTGGGCCGGCCGATGCCCTCCGTGGGGTCCGACACCGCCTCGCCCCGCACCTGGGACAGGTAGCGGTAGTAGCTGCGCAAGGCGGCCAAAAACCCCTGCACCCGCCTCGGGGCCCAGCGTTCCTTTAGGAGCAGGGCCCGCACCGCCTCGGGGCCCGGGGGCAGGTTTTCCGCCTCGAGGAAGCGGAACCAAAAGGCCAGATCCTGGAGGTACCGGCGCACCCCCCGGGGGGAATAGCCCCTTTCCAAAAGGAGGTATTCCGCATAGGGGGCCAGGCCTTGTAGGGCCTTATCGGCCCGTTTAATGCCTAGGGTTTTCCAAATAAGGGCTTGCGCCACGGGGCGATTATATCACATGCGCGAAATGTACCTTTCGCGAACGAAAATAACGGTGCCCGGCGAATGCACCCCAAGCCCTTGGAGGCCCACGAGCTGCGCACCACTCTCCCCCTCCCCCAGGGAGCGCAAGGGTGCCCCTACCCCCGGGGCCGGTGTCGGCGGGGGGTACCGCTACCCCCTCCTGGAGGCGGAGGGGGGCAGGGTGGCTCCGGGACCAGGGGCCCCGGCATGGAAGCGATACAATAACCCAAGGTCCCCAGCTGGAAGGGGGTCTACGGCCTGTACCGGAGGTGATGCGGATGCAAGGAACAAGGTGGCGGATTTTGGCCTGGTCTCTCCTAGCCCTCCTTCCCGCCCTTGGCGGGTGCCGGATTGCCATTGGCGTCATTGGTGAGTTCATACCCGTCCTCTACGAGGCCAGGGGCGTCTGCCAAGGGGTGGCGGTAACCAACCATGCGGAGAAGCCCTGGGAAATCGTGGTGGCTCAGCGGAGTGGCGATCCCCTCCGGCTCCCCCCAGGGCAAACCGTGCGCATCCCCGACCCCGACCCCCTTCCCCAGAAGACGCTGTACGTCCTTAACGGACCCGAGGGCCGAACCCTAGGCTCCCCCTTTTCCGTGGACGTAAGCTGGCACTGCCTCCCGGACCGGCCCCCGGAGAGGGTAAGCTTCACCACCACCTTGGACCCCAACTTTGAGGAGGGCCTGGTCATCGTGGAGGACGCCAGCGTCCCAAGTGGCCTGCGCATCTACCGGGAGAGACGAAGCAGTTGGCGTACCTACTAGGGGCTAGAGAGGGATGGGCGGGGTCTTGGGGCCCCGCCCATCGGCATGTGGAGCCAAAAGGGGGCAGGGAAGCGCGGCGCAAACTGGACCCTGCCCCCCTAGCACCTGCACCCCATCCCTGCGGTTAAACTGAAGCCGGCGGAATGGGGGAAGGCGTGATGGGGATCCTCTCTTGGGCGCATCCGCGAACCTTGGCTCGCTCCTTGGCGGTGCTGGACCTGGGTTCGGGAACCTTGCGGCTGGTGGTCTACGCCTACGAGCCGGGCCGCGGGTACCACCGGGTGGACGAGCTCCGCGAGGCGGTAGCCCTGGGTGAAGGGCTGGCGAAGGGCCAGCTCACGCCCGAGGCCTTGGAGCGGGGGGTAAAGGCCCTTAGGGCCTTTGCCGATTTCCTCCGCGCGGCAGGGGCTGAGGAGGTGCGCACCCTGGCCACCAGCGCCATCCGGGATAGCGCCAACGGAGGGCTGATCCTGGAGGAGGCCAGACGGCTTGGCCTAAGGCCCGAGCTCCTGGCGGGGGAAGAGGAGGCTCGCTTGGGGGTTTTGGCCGTGGCCAACGGCCTGCCCCTAAGGGACGCCCTGGTGGTGGACCAGGGCGGGGGTAGCGCCCAAATATCCCTCATGCAAGGGCGCCGGTTCCTTTGGGGGAAGGCCTTGCCCTTGGGCGCCTTGCGCCTGACCGAAGGCTTCCTCACCCAGGACCCGCCCTCGAGGGCGGAGGTGAGGGCCCTGGCGCGCAAGGTGGAGGACTACCTGGAGGCCCTTCCCCTCCCCCGGGGCCTGCCCTTGGTGGGCCTAGGGGGGAACCTCAGGGCCGTGGCCCGGATCCACCAAAAGCGGCACGCCTACCCCTTCGACTTCGTCCACGGGTACTTTCTCCCCAAGGAAGGGGTGGAGGAGCTCTACGAGGCCCTCATGCCCCTTAGCGGGAAGGCGCGGATGGAGGCCGCGGAGCTTTCCCCCGACCGGGCCCGGACCCTTCCCGCAAGCCTGGTCTTCCTGCGGTCCCTCCTTAAGGTCACCCGGGCCTCGGGGCTTTGGATAAGCGGCCTGGGGATCCGGGAAGGGGTGCTCTTCTCCCGTTTGCTGCCCGAACCCCACCTCCTCGAGGACCCCGCCCGCTTCGCCGTGGAAAACCTCTTTTGGCGGTATCCCTTCGCCCTGGAGCACCGGGACCACGTGAGGGCCCTGGCCTCGAGCCTCTTCTCGGGGCTTGCTCCCCTTCACGGGTACGGGGAGGAAGAGGAAAGGCTTTTGCAGGCCGCCTGCCTCCTCCACGATATCGGGATGCACATCGGGTACCCGGACCACCACAAGCATGGGGCCTACCTGGTGCTCTCGGAGCCGCTCTTGGGTATGGAGCACCGGGAGCAGGCCCTTTTGGCCCTCATGGTTCGCTACCACCGCCGGGGCGACCCCAGCCTCGGCCCCTTCCGGCCTTTGGCCAGGCGCGGCGATGGCAAACGTCTGGCCCGTCTGGCGGTGATCCTGCGCCTGGCGGAGATGCTGGACCGCACCCGCGCCCAAAGGGTGCGGGAGGTCCGGGTGGAGGTGGGCCCCCAGGTACGGCTACGGCTTCTGGCCAGCGCGGAGCCGTGGGTGGAGCGGGTGGAGGCGGAGAAGCAGGCCCCGCTTTTCCAAAAGGTGTACGGACGTCCCCTGGAGGTGGTTTGGGAAGGGTGAGCCCCCCTAGGCCCTGACCGGGCCATGACACCCACCCCTTACCCTAGGTCCTGGCGGTTAGCCATGGGAGGTGGATGGGATGAAACGCCGGGACCTTTTAAAGGCAAGCGTACTGGCCGGAACCTTGGCCCTGGTGCCTAAGGCGGGGGCCCAAGGGGCCCCGCAGAACAGCCCAGGCCTGGGCCGCAGGTACCGCAACCTGATCGTCTTCGTTTACGATGGCTTCTCCTGGGAGGATTACGCCATCGCCCAGGCCTACGCCCGCCGGCGCCAAGGCCGGGTTTTGGCCCTGGAGCGGCTCCTTTCCCGCTACCCCAACGGCCTTATCAACACCTACAGCCTCACCAGCTACGTCACCGAGTCCAGCGCCGCCGGAAACGCCTTCTCCTGCGGGGTGAAGACGGTGAACGGGGGCCTTGCGGTGCACGCGGACGGAACACCCTTGAAGCCCTTCTTCGCTGCCGCCAAGGAGGCCGGCAAGGCGGTGGGCCTGGTGGTGACCCCCACCGTCACCCACGCCACCCCGGCCAGCTTTGTGGTTTCCAACCCCGACCGGAATGCCGAGGAAAAGATTGCCGAGCAGTACCTGGAGTTTGGGGCCGAGGTGTACCTGGGGGGCGGGGACCGCTTCTTCAACCCCGAGAAGCGCAAGGACAAGAAGGACCTGTACGCCGCCTTTGCCCAGGCGGGGTACGGGGTGGTGCGCACCCCGGAGGAGCTCCTCCGCACCAACGCCAGCAAGCTCCTAGGGGTCTTCTCCGATAGCCACGTGCCCTACGAGGTGGACCGCCGCTTCCAGGGGGTGAAGGTGCCAAGCCTCAAGGAGATGGTCCAGGCGGCCTTGCCCCGGCTGGCCTCCTACAAGAGCGGGTTCGTGCTCCAGGTGGAGGCGGGCCGGATTGACCACGCCAACCACCTAAACGACCCCGCGGCCACCCTCTGGGATGTGCTGGCGGCCGACGAGACCCTGGAGCTCCTCACCGCCTTCGTGGACCGGAACCCCGACACCCTCCTCATCCTGGCCTCCGACCACGCCACCGGGGTGGGGGCGCTTTACGGGGCGGGCCGGAGCTACCTGGAGGGCTCCGTGGGCCTGGACCTCCTGGAGGGGCAGAAGGCCAGCTTTGAGTACATGCTCCGGGCCCTGGGCAATAACCCCGATGCGGGCCAGGTGAAGGAGGCCTACCGGGCCCTGAAGGGGGTGGTCCTGGAGGACGCCGAGGCTCAGATGGTAGTGGAGGCCATCGCCAAGAAGGCCTACCGCCCCGACGGGGTGCGCTACGGCATCCAGCCCAGCAACACCCTCTCCTGGGCCATGGTGCAGAAGAACGCCACGAGGCCCGACCGGCCCAACATCGGCTGGTCCTCGGGGCAGCACACGGCAAGCCCGGTGGTGCTGGCCCTCTACGGCCAGGGCCTGCGCTTCCTCCACCTGGGCCTACTGGACAACACCCACGTCTTCCGCCTCATGGGAGAGGCCCTGGGGATCCGCTACCAGAACCCGGTGATGAGCGAGGAAGAGGCCTTGGAGATCCTCAAGGCCCGGCCCGTGGGCATGCTCCATCCCGAGGACGTTTGGGCCTAGAAGCCTGGGCTCCTCCTTCTTTCCGGCCGCCCCTTGGGGCGGCCTCTTTCCGCGTGCTAGGAGGACCCAAGGGCGCCTACGGCCAGGGATTTGACCTTCCTCTGACCATTCCAGGGCTTACTGTTAGGAGGATGCGCCTTTTAGCCGAGGCCAGCTGGCTCCAGTTCAACCGTCGGGTCCTTTGGCAAACGGAAAGGCCGGATTTTCCCCTACTGGAACGCATGCGCTTCCTGGCCATATGGAACAGGAACCTGGACGAGTTCTTTGCCGCCCGCATCGCCAAGCCCTTTCTGGAGGCCCGGGGAAGCCCGGACCACTTGAACCTCCTGCAGGAGGCCTACGCCCAGGCCCGGCTGGCCCATGAACGCTACCTGGCCCTTCTCGCCGAAGCGTCGCCCCACCTCGAGGTCCTGGACCCGCAGGACCTGGACGAGGAGGACTGGCGTTACTTCCGGGTCTACCTGGCGGAGGTGGTGGCCCCCCGCACCGACCTCATCCCCTGGGAGGCCGCGGCCGAGGCCACCCATGGGGCCTTGTACTTCGCCTCAGAGCGTTACCTGGTGCGCCTTCCCCAGGACCTACCCCGCCTTCTCCCCGTCCCCGGCCTGGAGGGCCGCTATGTCCGCCTGGGGGCCCTTATGCGGGCCCGCAGCGACCTCTTCCTGCCGGAGGAGGGCCCTCTGTACGAGCTTCGGGTCCTTAGGCTTTTGGAAAGCGAACGGGCCCGGGCCGACTGGGACGAACTGGCCCAGTCCCTGGAGGGCCGGCAGGAAGGCATGGCCACCCTTTTGGTGGCCGAGGAGGAGTTCCCCCATCCCTGGCTGGACCGGCTGAGGGAGGCCTTGCACCTGAGCCCCCAGGAGGTCTTCCTCCTCCCCCCTCCCCTTAACCTGGCCCTGGTGGAGCGGCTGGTGGCCGAGGGTCCGGAAAGGTGGCGCTTCCCTCCCCTACGCCCCGAGCGCCCCCGCCGCTTCCTCAAGGAGCCCTTGGCCTTTTTAGAACGCCAGGACCTCCTCCTGTACCATCCCTTTGAGGATTACCGGGCGGTGGAGCGCTTTGCCCAGGAGGCCCTCTCCCCCAAGGTGGCGGAGGTCTGGGCTACCCTTTACCGCATTGGGGAGGAAAACCCCCTGGCAGAGGCCCTGATCCAAGCCGCCAAGGCGGGGAAAAGGGTTCATGTGCTCCTCGAGGGGCGGGCCCGCTTTGACGAACTTCTGAACCTTCACTGGTACCTGCGCCTACTCCGGGCCGGGGTGGAGATCCTCCCTTTGCCGGAGCGCAAGGTGCACGCCAAGGCCCTTCTCCTCCTCACCCCGGAGGGCAAGGGGTACGCCCACCTGGGCACCGGCAACTACAACCCCCTAAACGGCAGGCTGTACACGGATTTCTCCCTCTTCACCTCGAGGCCCGACGTGGTAAAGGAGGTGCGGGCCTTCTTCCAGAGCCTGCACACTGCCTTCCCCGCGGGCCGTGACCCCGGGGACCTCCCCTGGGAAGGCGGGCCCCTGCCCCCCCTGGGGCTTGGCCTCCTCAAGACGGGAGAGGCCATTCGCCACCTCCTCCTGGAGGAGATAGGGCGGGAGGCCCATCCCAAGGGGCGGATCCTCCTAAAGTTCAACCACCTCACGGACCCAGCGGTGTTGGAGGCCTTGGTGCGTGCCGCGGAGGCCGGAGCCCGGGTGGACCTCCTGGTGCGCAGCACCCTCACCCTCCTCCACCCCGCCTTCCGGGCCAAGAGCCTGGTGGGGCGGTTTCTGGAACATGCCCGGGTGGCCGCCTTCCGGGCCGATGGCGCCTGGCGCGTCTACCTCACCAGCGCCGATGCCATGCCCAGGAACTTTGAGAGGCGGTATGAGCTTCTCTTCCCCGTCCTGGATAAGGAGGCCAAAAGGCGGGTGCTCAAGGTGCTTAAGCTACAGGTCCGGGATGACCGGAATAGCTTCCTCCTGACCCCGGAGGAAAAGCGGCTTTGGGGGGGACGCCATGACGCCCATCGCCCCTAGGGCCTTTTGGGGAGAGGTGCTAGGAACCTCCCTCCTGGTGCTTCTCACGGTGGGAAGCACGGCCAATGCCCTGCTGAAGCCCCGGCTTGAGGCAATCGGGTACGATGCCTTGGCCTTGGGCTCGGGGCTCGCGGTTCTGGTGGGGGTTTTGGCCAGCCGGCCCCTTTCCGGGGCCCACCTGAACCCAGCGGTGACCTTAGCCCTGGCCGCGGGTGGGTTTTTCCCGTGGCGGTTTGTACCCCTTTACCTTCTGGCCCAAGGCCTTGGGGGCTTCCTCGGAGCCGGGGGGGCGTTTTTGGCCTACCGGGAAGGCCTCATGGCCCAGGGCATGCCCAACGTATTCAGCACGGGGCCGGGTTTTCTGCGCACGGAGCCGGAAACCCTTTACGCTTGGACGGGCCCAGCTGTAGCGGAAACCCTGGGCACCTTTGCCCTTATGAGCGTGATCCTGGCCGCGGGAAAGGATGGCCGTATCGTGGCCCTCTGGCTGGCCCTCACGGTGGCGGCGGTGGGCTACGGCCTGGGGGGCCCCGGGGGCTTCGCCCTAAACCCCGCCCGGGACCTGGCCCCAAGGCTTCTCGCCTGGATTCTGGGAGTGGAGGGGGCGGGAAGCTCCTACTTCCTGGTGCCCGCCCTCTTTCCCGTGCTGGGGGCTTTGGGGGCCGTGGGGGTTTACCGGCTCCTTAGCCGCTAACCGGGGCTTCTGCCTAAGCCTTTTGGGTACGCCCTAGCCCTTTCCTGCCGTTCATTGCATAATGGGCCTATGGAACTCTTCCTAGTCCGCCACGCCATTGCCCTGCCCCTGGAGGAAGCCATAGGGGGGATTTCCCCTGACACCCCCCTGGACGAGGAGGCCGCGGATGACCAGCGCCCCTTGACCCCCAAAGGGGTGCGGCGGTTTCGCAAGGTGGTGCGGGGCCTCGAGGAGCTGGGGGTGGAACTGGACCTCATCCTCACCAGCCCTAAGCGGCGGGCTTTGGAAACCGCGGAGCTGCTCGCGGACCTCCTGGAAGGGGAGGTCCGGGTAACCCCCTATCTGAGCGTTTCCCCCTCGGAGGCCCTTCTTGCGGAGATCCCACCCCAGGGCCGGGTGGCCTTGGTGGGGCACGAACCCTACCTTTCTGCCCTCTTGGCCTGGCTTCTCCTGGGGGACTTCGCCGGGGCCTCGGCCCGGGATGTTCTGGGAGGTCGCTTTGTCCTAAAGAAGGGGGGCGTGGCCTGGCTGGAGGGGGAGCCGGCCCCCGGTGGCATGGCCCTTAAGGCCCTCTTTCCTCCCAAGGTCTTCCGGCTGTGAAAGACGCCCAAGCCTGGAGGGAACACCTGAAGGCCCACATCCCCCTGGCCCTTGCGGGCACCGATCCCGAGGGGGTGCACCAGGTACGGGTGGCGGCCCGTAGGCTCAGGGTCTATCTGGACCTCCTAGGGTACAGGGTGCTACGGGATGACCTGAGGCGCCTGGCGCGGGGGACGGGGCGGGTGCGGGACCTGGAGGTGGTTTTGGGAAGGGGGCCTTTCCCCGAAGGCTTCCAAAGCTTCCTGGAAAGGGAGTTGGCGGCAGCCAGAAGCCGGCTGCCGGACCTGCTGGCCTCCCCGTGGACCGAGGCCCTATTGCGGGCCCTGGCCACGCTGCCCCCTTTGCAGGAAAGGGCCGCTTTCCAAAGGCTTTCCCGCCTGGAAAAGGGCCTCCGGAAGCGGCTTGAACTCCTTACGCGGGACCCCTCTCCCGAGGCCTTTCACGCGTACCGCAAGGCCCTCAGGCGGCTCCGCTATGCCAAGGAGTTTCTAGGGCTTCCCACCAAGGAGGAAAAGAGGCTCCAGGACAGGCTAGGAGAGGTTCAGGATCTGGAGGTGCTCCTGGCCCTCTTGCGGGAGTACCTCTTGGAGGCGCAGGATGGGGAGGCCACCCGCTTGGCCGAGGCCTTAGGGGAAGAGAGGCAAAGGCGGCTGGCCGCCCTGCAGAAGGCCCTCCTCGGAGAGTAGGGCCCTTTTCCCGTGCCTCGCACCCCGAGGCCCTTGGGGCCGGGTGGGGGGTAGAGGCCATCCCCCTACCGGGTTTGGCCCAGGGCCTGGGCCTCGAGGGCCAAGGACAAGTGGTCCTTTAGCTCCAAGGGGGGAAGGCCGTGTTTGCCTCGGAGGCGCTCCAGGAAGATCCGGCGCTCCGCCTGCCGGTTACCGTGGCTTTGGTTTGCCCCGTGAACCCGTATCCCTAGGCCTCGCCCCTTTAGGTAGCGAAAGGGAACGGTCTTCCGGTAGGCCCTCAGCCACAGGTCCCAGTCCCAGTAATCGCCCATGTCGGGGTCCAGGCCTCGGAGTTCCCCAAGAAGCCTTCGGGGCAAGGCGGTTCCCGAGGCCAGGATGCGGTTGTCCGTGAGAATCCAGTCCCCCATCTCCCCGGGGGCAAAGGGGATCTCCCCATCCCCCAGGTACAAAACCCCTTCCCCGTAGACCACGGCCTCTTCCCGGGACAGGATGCGCCACACACGGTAGAGGTAGGCGGGGTCCAGGAAGAAGTCGTCGTCATCCAGAAAGAGCACCACCTCCCCTCGAGCCTGGGCCAGGGCCTGCAAGCGGGCTTCCACCTGTCCCCGGCCCGGGTTCGGGAAGGCGCGGAAGCGGAGGTCGTTCATGGAGGCCGCCACTTCCAGGCCCTCCCCTTCCCCGTCGTCCACCACCAGGGCCTCGTAATGGGGGAAGGTCTGCCGCCTCAGGGAGGCCAGGGCCTCTTTGAGGAGCTGGGGGCGGCCTTTGGTGGGAATGAGGACGCTAATCATGGGCCAAAGCCGGCTGCAGCCTGGCCTCGTCGGTGAGGTCCAGCCGAAGAGGGGTAGCGGCGATGAACCCTTGCTCCACTGCCCAGCGGTCCGTCCCCTCCTCTGCCTCCTTCAGGGGCCGGGCGGCAAACCAGTAGAGGGAGCGGCCCATGGGGTCTTCCCCCTCCACCACCACCCCCTCATAGGACCGCACCGACTGCCGGGTCCAGAGAAAGCCCTTGGGCTCTTTGGGCAGGTTCACGTTCACCAAAAAGGGCCGCTCCAGCCGTAGCAGGGTGGCCAAGACCCGCTCCACCCAAGGCCCCAACAGGGCAAAATCCGGTCCCTCCCCGTTCACCGGGGTGCTGAAGGCGGCCGCGGAGAGGCCAAAAAGCCTTCCCTGCTTGGCGGCGGCCACAGTGCCGGAGTGCCAGATCTCGTGCCCTAGGTTGCTGCCCAGGTTGATGCCCGAAAGGACCAGGTCCACGGGGCCGAAAAGGTGAAGGCCTAAGGCCACGCAGTCCGCGGGGGTGCCCCGCACCCGGTAGGCGGGGAAGTGGGGGCCGGGCAAGGGGGACGGGTGGGGAAAGGCCCGCACCGGGTGGGCGATGGTGATGGCGTGGCCTACCCCGCTTTGCTCCACATCCGGGGCGGCCACGAAGACCTCGCCAAAGCGGCTTGCCGCCTGGGCCAAGGCCCAAAGGCCGGGGCTGAAGATGCCGTCGTCGTTGGTCACCAGGATCCTCATGGCACCAGCGTAGGGGCTCTTGGTCAAGGGAAAGTCAGGGGGGACTTGTGGGGGTTGGTCTGGTGTGGGGTCTTGGTTGGGGGAGTTACTTGTGCTTACGTTCACGATTAAAGCTGCTTGTGCTTTCGCTCTCCGCACTCACCACACAAGCGCCAGGCCCTCCCCTCGAGGATCCGAAGCCCCCAGCAACACCCCGTTCCCCTTCAGAACCACCTGGCCACGACCGAAAACGCCCGGCTCCGCCTCATACGCCACCCTGTGTCCCAAATCCCTAAGGAACAGGGCCGTGGCCTGAGGGATGCCAAGCTCCAACAGGACCCGGTCCCCTCCCCTGCTCGGTACCACCTGCCAACGCGGCCGGTCCAAGGCCGCCTGCGGATTTAGGCGAAAATCCGCCAGGCCCACCACCACCTGCACATGCCCCTGGGGCTGCATATACCCCCCCATGACCCCAAAGGGGCCCAAGGGCTTCCCCTCCTGGGTCAGGAACCCCGGGATGATGGTGTGGTAGGGACGCTTCCCCGGCCCCACCCGGTTGGGGTGGTCCTCCTCTAAGGAAAACCCCAAGCCCCGGTTTTGCAAGGCCACACCCGTCTTGGGAACGAGGATACCCGCCCCAAACCCCTGGTAGTTAGACTGGATCAGGGAAACCAGGATCTCCCCATCCGCCGCCGCCAGGTACACGGTTCCCTCCGGCCTGAGCCCGGGCAGCACCTGCGGCAAGGCCCTATCCCCGATGAGGCTGCGCCTTTGCGCCACGTAGCTAGGAGAAAGCATGGCCCTTGGGTCCAACTCCAGGAACCGGGGGTCGGCCACGTGGCGGAAGGCATCGGCTAGGGCTAGGCGCATGGCCTCAACCTGGACGTGGTAACTGAAAGGATCCTCCGGCTTGAGGTCAAACCCCTCGAGGATGGCCAAAGCCAGGAGGGCCGCTACCCCCTGGCCGTTGGGGGGAAGCTCATGCACGGTAAAACCCCGATACTCCCAGGAAAGGGGCTCCACCCATTCCGGAGCATGGGACGCAAGGTCCTCGAGGCTTAGGAGGCCCCCGGTGGCCTCGCTGAAACCGGCAACGGCCTCCGCCAACTTCCCGCGATAGAGGCTTTCCCCGTAGCTCTCCCCGATCTCCCTTAGGGTTTGGGCATGCCCGGGGCTTCCCCACACCTCTCCCGCCCCAGGTGCCCGACCTCCGGGAAAGAACACCTCCTGAAAGGCCTGGAACTCCGGGCCCTTTAGGGACAGGTAGATTTCCTGCGCCCGCCGCCAAGCCCGGGCCGTCTCTGGCCCCACGGGGAACCCCTCCTCCGCGTAGCGGATGGCGGGAGCCAGGACCTCAGGAAAAGGGAGCCTGCCAAAGCGCTCATGCAAGGCCCGCCATCCCGAGACCGCCCCCGGCACCGTCACCGGGAGCCAGCCCCTTTCCGGCATCCCCCCCTCGGGAATCCGCTCGGGGGTAAGGCGCAGGGGGCTTCTCCCCGAGGCGTTAAGGCCGTGGAGCCTCCCATCCCACACCATGGCGAAAAGGTCTCCCCCGATGCCGTTGCTGGTGGGCTCCACCACCGTAAGGGCGGCCGCCATGGCGATAGCGGCATCCACCGCGTTCCCCCCCTTTAAAAGCATCTCCATCCCCGACAAGGCCGCCAGAGGTTGGCTGGTGGCCACCGCTCCCCGCCGGCCCAAGACCACGTGCCGCCGGGACGGATAAGGGTAGTAGGCGAGGTCCATGGCTCCTCCCGGGCAAGTCTACCCCGTACCCCAGGTAGGAGGCGAAGACCTAGGAAAACTCCCGCTCCAACTCCTTAAGCCGCTCGGCAATCCCGGTGTATTCCAGTTCCTCCATGGGAAGCATGGCGGGGCCATAAAAACCTTGGCGGCGCATCTCCTGGGCCTTGGCCACCACCCTGGCCCGCACCGCATCCCAAACCGGGTCCGCAAAGAGGTCCACCGGCTCAGACAACCGTCCCTCCTTAAGGGAGAAAGCCAATCCGCACACCATGGGTACGCAGAAAAAGGTGGACGCAGGGGTATTGGCCTTAACCGGCATCAGGGGCAGGTGGTGGCTTCCCCGGGTATCCCCGGCCACGAAGGGGGCCAGGGCAAAGGGGGGGCCAAACTCCTCCGTGGCAGGGAAGATCCTCTGGGTGCGGAGGATGGCCACGGGATCGTCCTTGCCCACGTAGCGCCCAGCGATGTTGCGCAAGCGGGTGGTGCTCACCACCGCAGCGATTTCCCCATAGCGCCGGGACCAAATGGACTCTATCCCAAACCGGTGGGAATCCCGAAGCAGAGCGGCGATGTCGTAGAGCCTCTCGGGAGCGTCAAGAACGATATAGCTATCCCTTTCCGTCTGGGCCAAGTCCATGATGCGAAAGCGGAAGCCAGGGCGCAACTCCGAGGAAAGCAACAAGCCTGAGGAGTACATGGGATCGGCAAAGGCCAGATATAAGGGCAGATTGAACGCCCCGGGCTCGGTCTTGTCGGCGGCCAGAACCATAAAAGGCTCGGCAGGGCGTTCCTCAAACTCCATCTCCGCCACCTGGGGCCCAAGGCCATGAAGGTTCCCGGAAAAGGCGTCCTTTAAGAGATCCTGCCCAGCCCCGTAAAGGCCTTCCTCCTTGGCCACCCGCGTGCCTTCCCGAAACGCTTTCCACGCCAGCTCGTGGACAGCAGGGTTTCGTGGACCTTGGGCGTGGGATAGGAGGAGGACGATGTCGTCCCCTATGTGAAACACGTGGGCGTCCAAGAGCAAGCGGCCCACCGCCTCCCGAACCATTCCTTCCACCTGGGCCAGTACCCTACGGCTAGGAAGGGTATGGCCCCCAATGGAGCCGATGTCGGCCTTAAGCACGCTAAGGGTGACCTTCATAAGCGCCTCCTTTTCTTTCCATTCTTCCACTTTAATGCTGCCTCTACAAGGGTGCAGGCCCGCTAGCCGCAAGGGTGGGTGGAAGCGTGGAACTCCCAAGCGCTGGCCAGGTGCAGAGACCCGGCCGACGGCCCTCGCGGAAACCCTCGTGAGGATGTCCCAAGGTACCGGGACTCGAGGAAAGGGGGCCTCTAGGGCCTTGACAGTTCCCGTGCATGGGGGTACGGTGGACTTACCGACCGGTCGGTGAAATATGGGAATGGCTACCCGCGACCGCATCTTAGAAGAAGCTGCCCGCCTTTTCACGGAAAAAGGGTACGAGGCCACCAGCGTTCAGGACCTGGCCGAGGCCTTGGGCCTTTCCAAGGCCGCCCTTTACCACCACTTCCCCAGCAAGGAGGAGGTCCTCTACGAGATCAGCCACCAGGCCCTAGAGGGGCTCCTGGAGGAGGGGAAGAAGGCCTTGGCCGTCCCTGATCCCCGCGAAGCCCTGCTCCGCTTCATGGAGGGCCACGCTCGGTTCTTTGAGGAAAACCGCCCCTTCTTCGTCACCATGCTTCAGGGCCTGCAAAGCCTCTCCCCGGAAAAGCAAGCGCCCATCATCGCCCTGCGGGACCGGTACGAGGAAACCCTCCGCACCCTTCTAAGGCGGGGCATGGAGAGCGGGGTTTTCCGCCAGCTGGACGTGGCCTTGACCGCGCGGGCGGTCCTCTCCCTTCTCAACTGGATGATCCGCTGGTTCCGCCCAGGCGGGCCCTTGCGGGCGGAGGAGGTGGCCCGCTTCTACTTCCATCTCCTCCTCAGGGGGTTAGAAAATGGAGATTCCTAACCACAAGGAAATCCGACAACTGGCCAGGCGTTTCCTGGAAGAAGCAGGACCTACCTTGGCGGAATACGAGGCCCAGGAAGCCTTTCCCTGGCCGTTGGTAAAGCGCATGGGGGAGCTGGGATTCCTGGGGGTTTTTGCCCCCGAAGCCCTGGGAGGGGCTGGCCTGGACTTCTGGGCCTACATCGCCCTTCTGGAGGAGCTTGGGGGATACGCCTCCTTGCGTTCCATCCTTTCCGTGCAGCAGAGCCTGGTCCTCACTCCCCTTCTCGCCTACGGAACGGAGGGGCAAAAAGGGCGGTACGTCCCCCGGCTGGCCAAAGGGGAGATCCTCGGAGCCTACGGCCTCACGGAGCCCGAGGCGGGGTCGGATGCGGGAAGCCTCCGCACCCGGGCCTACCGGGACGGGGACCACTACGTCCTCCAGGGCCAGAAGACCTTCATCTCCCACGCCAACGTGGCCGAGGTCTTCCTCATCTTCGCTAATACGGAGCCGGAAAAAGGCAGCAGGGGCATCACCGCCTTCCTGGTGGAGCGGGCGGACGGGGTGCGGACCACGCCGTTAAAGGGGAAGTTGGGCTTGAGGGCCGCCGACACCGGTATGGTCTTTCTGGAGGAGGTGCGCATTCCGAAGGATAGGGTCCTGGGAGAGGAAGGCCAAGGCTTCAAGATCGCCCTTTCCACGCTGGATACCGGCCGGGTTTCCTTGGCGGCCGGGGCGGTGGGGCTCATGCAGAGGGCCCTGGACCTTTCCCTGCGCTACACCAAGGAAAGGCACCAGTTCGGCCGACCCATCGCCAGTTTTCAGCTAATCCAGGCCCATCTGGCCCAGATGAAGCTGGACCTCGAGGCCAGTCGCCTGCTCACCTACCAGGCGGTGGCCAAGAAGCTTAGGGGGGAGCGGTATACCCTCGAAGCCAGCATGGCCAAACTCTTCGCCTCGGAGGCCGCCAACCGCGTGGCCTACCGGGCCATCCAGATCCACGGGGGCTACGGCTTCTTTGAGGAGTACGAGGTGGCCCGGCTTTACCGGGACGCCCGCATCCTCACCCTTTACGAGGGGACCAGCGAGATACAGACCTTGGTGATCGGAGCCCACCTCACCGGGATCAAGGGCTTCGGGGAAGGTTAAAGGAGGTGACGGGGATGCCTATGTACTTTGAGGATTTTGAGGTGGGCCAGCGCTTTACCACCCCAGCCCGCACGGTAACCGAGGCCGACGTGGTCAACTTCGCCGGGATCTCTGGCGATTACAACCCCATCCACACCGATGCCGAGTTCGCCAAGGAAACCCCCTTCGGCCAGCGCATCGCCCACGGGCTTCTGGTCCTTTCCCTGCTCACCGGCCTCAGGCAGCGAAGCGGGCATTTTGAGGGAACCATCATCGCCTGGATGGAGATCCGGAGCTACAAGTTCTTAAAGCCGGTCTTCATCGGGGACACGGTGAGGGGGGAGAGCGAGATCCTGGAGAAGCACAAAACCAGCAAGCCCGACCGGGGCGTGGTGGTGCAACGGGTGCGGGTCCTGAACCAGCGGGGCGAGGTGGTGCAGGAGGGGGAGTTTGTCACCCTGGTCCGCAGAAAGCCCCAGGTATAGCGAGTCGGGCAAGGCCGAGGGTACGGCTACCGGTGCGGGGGGAGTTCCTCCAAGGGAGGGGGGTGGTGCACGACGGGATCCTCGCCGCCCTTCCGGACACCGCCCTTGGCCACGCTGTGGGCAGCCTGGGGGTGGAGGTGGTGACCGTAGAGCTGAGCGTGAGCTATCTAAGACCTGTGCGGGAGGGGCTTCTCCAAGCCCAGGCCCGGGTGGTCCACGCAGGAGGGAGGCTCTTCCACGCCACAGGCGAGGTCCTCTTGGAGGAAAGCGAGGTGGCCCTTGCGAAGGGGATCTTCTACCGGGTGGCCTGAACGCCTTACCAGGGATATCCTGGTGGCGAAGCGAAAGGAGGGGAGATGTTCCCGAGCACCATGATGGACGAGGAGCTAAACCTGTGGGATTTCTTGGAAAGGGCGGCAGAGCTTTTCCCCCAAAAGGAAGTGGTATCCCGGCTCCACACCAGCAAGGTCCACCGCACCTCCTACGCTTCCCTCTTTGTCCGAGCCAAAAGGCTCATGGGAGGTCTTAGGAACCTGGGGGTGCAAGTGGGGGACCGGGTAGCCACCTTGGGCTTTAACCATTTCCGCCACCTGGAGGCCTATTTTGCCGTGCCCGGGATGGGAGCGGTCCTTCACACGGCAAACCCCCGCCTTTCCCTCAAGGAGATCGCCTATATCCTGAACCATGCCGAGGACAAGGTCCTCCTCTTTGACCCCCAGCTCCTCCCCTTGGTGGAACGCCTGCGCCCGGAGCTCTCCACCGTGCGCCACCTCGTGGTGATGGACGAAAAGGCACCGGAGGGATACCTGGCCTACGAGGAGGTGTTGGGCGAGGAGGTGGACCCCGTACGGGTACCTGAGCGGGCCGCCTGCGGCATGGCCTACACCACGGGGACCACCGGCCTTCCCAAAGGGGTGGTCTACAGCCACCGGGCCTTGGTGCTTCACACCCTGGCGGCAAGCCTCGAGGACGGCACCGCCCTCTCAGAAAAGGACACGGTGCTCCCCGTGGTGCCCATGTTCCATGTGAACGCCTGGTGCCTGCCCTATGCCGCCACCCTGGTGGGGGCCAAGCAGGTTCTGCCGGGCCCCAGGCTGGATCCCGCCTCCTTAGTGGAGCTCTTTGATGGGGAGGGGGTGACCTTCACCGCCGGGGTGCCCACGGTGTGGCTGGCCCTGGCCGAATACCTGGAAGGCACCGGCCAAGGCCTCAAAACCCTGAGGCGCCTGGTGGTGGGGGGAAGCGCCGCCCCGGGAAGCCTGGTGGAGCGCTTTGAGCGCATGGGTATAGAGGTGCGGCAGGGCTACGGCCTCACGGAAACCTCCCCGGTGGTGGTGCAGAACTTCATAAAAAGCCACCTGGAAAGCCTACCCTGGGAGGAGAGGATCCGCCTTAAGGCCAAAACCGGCCTCCCCATCCCTCTTGTGCGCCTTCGGGTTGCCGACGAGGAAGGCCGCCCGGTGGCCAAAGATGGCAGAACCATGGGGGAGGTCCAGCTCAAGGGGCCCTGGATCACCGGGGGGTACTACCGAAACGAGGAGGCTAGCCGCCAGGCCCTCAACACGGACGGATGGTTTCGCACCGGGGATATCGCCGTGTGGGACGAGGAGGGTTACCTGGAGATCAAGGACCGGCTCAAGGACCTTATCAAGTCGGGCGGGGAGTGGATCTCCAGCGTGGACCTGGAAAACGCCCTCATGGGCCACCCCCAGGTGAAAGAGGCGGCAGTGGTGGCCATTCCCCATCCCAGGTGGCAGGAGAGGCCCTTGGCCGTGGTGGTGCCCAGGGGAGAAAAGCCCAGCGAGGAAGACCTTAAGGAGCACCTCCTAAAGGCAGGGTTTGCCAAGTGGCAACTCCCAGACGCCTTTGTCTTCGTGGAGGAGATCCCCCGAACCAGCGCAGGAAAGTTTCTCAAGCGGGCCCTCCGGGAAAGGTACAAGGGGCTCTTTAGCGAGCGCACTCCCAAAGAGGCGCAGGGCAAAGAGGAGGAGCCTTGATGTTCTTGGAGCAGTTTCGCTTAGACGGTAAGGTGGCCCTGGTGACGGGGGGATCCCGGGGGCTGGGCCTCGAGGCCGCTTTAGCCCTTAAAGAAGCTGGGGCCAAGGTGGCGGTCCTGGCCCGGAGGGCCAGCTTCTTTGAGGAAGCCAAAAGGCATCTTGGAGAGGCCCTCTACCTGGAGGGGGACGTGCGGGACGAAGGCCGGCTCCTTCAGGTGGTGGACCAGGTGGAACAGGAGCTTGGGCCCCTCGCCATCCTGGTCAACGCCGCGGGGGTCACGTGGGGCGCTCCCTCCTGGGAGATACCTGTGGAAAAGGTGCGGGAGGTCCTCGAGGTCAACCTGGTGGGGGCCTTCCTAGCCAGCCGCGCTGCCGCCCAGCGCATGCGGGAAAGGGGCTACGGCAAGATCGTCCACATCGCCTCCGTGGCGGGGCTCAAGGGAGAGCACTCCGAGGTCCTGGATGCCGTGGGCTACTCCGCTTCCAAGGGCGGACTCATCGCCCTTACCCGGGACCTAGCGGTGAAGTGGGGCCGTTTCGGTATACGGGTGAACGCCTTAGCTCCGGGGTTCTTCCCCACCCGTATGACGGAGAAGGTTCTGCCCAAGGCCGAGCCCCTCCTTAAGGCCACCCTGCCCCTGGGCCGCTCCGGAAGGCCCGGGGAGCTGGGAGGGGCAGTGCTCTTCCTGGCCAGCCCCGCCTCGGACTACATCACCGGGGTGGTGCTCCCCGTGGACGGAGGGGCTACGGCCCTCTGAGTTAGAGAAAAGGGGGGGTGTGGGGGGCTATAATCCCCCGGTTTGCAAACCGGGAAAACATGGACCCCCCACATCCGCCGGCGGTTCATTTGAGGCAGGAGCCCCAAAGCGGCGGATCTGCTACCATGGGATGGAAGTACGGTGATCCGAAAGGCCTACAAGTACCGCCTGTACCCTACCAAGCCCCAAAGGAGGGACTTGGAGCGCACTC
>NZ_JAKTNQ010000010.1 GCF_022760835.1 Thermus altitudinis | reverse complement strand
GTACTCTTCTCCATCGGGACGTAGCAGCGGCAGTAAACATCTTGGCCAGGGCTTGGACGGAGCCTTCGGGGATAGGTAGTCCCACCTAGAACCGAGAAGCCCCGCTCTTTAGAGCGGGGAGTCGTCACGATGGTAGGCATGTACTCGGGGGCGGTGATCGCCGGAGGGCTTTCCCGACGGTTTGGGGAGGATAAGGCCCTTTACCCTTACCGGGGAAAAACCCTCCTCCAATGGGTCCTGGATAGCCTTCAGGGCGCGGGGGAACGCTTTATTGTGGCCAACCGGCCCTACGAGGGGTTTGGGGTGCCGGTTTACCCCGACCTTCTCTCGGGCGCCGACAGCCTTTCCGGCCTGCACTCCGCCCTCTTCCATGCCCGCTACCCTTGGGTGGCGGTGGCGGCCACGGACCTGCCTTTCCTTACGCCCAGCTACTGGGATTTCCTCTTTGAGAAGGCCCTGGCCTCGGCGTACCCGGTGGTGGTGGTCCATAACCCGGAAGGCCACCTGGAGCCCCTCATGGCCTTTTACCACAAGGACTGCCTGCCCCAGGTGGAGCGGCAGATACGGGAGGGGGATTTCCTCCTTAGGCGGGTGATGGAGGCCCTGGGGGCCACCCAGATCCCGGCCGAGGAGGTGGTGGCCCGCTTCGGGGCCCAAGTATTCCTCAACGCCAACCGTAAGGAGGAGCTTCCCTAGTCCCGCACCCGGATGCGGGCGCTATGGGTTCGCACCCCGTCCAGATACAGCTCCAGCTCGTAAGCCCCGGGCGTCTTGGGAGCCAGGAGGGTACCCCGGTAGGTGAAGTCGTCCACCCTTTCCAAGGGAAGAACCATGGGGCCTAGGCGTACTTCCACCCGGTTGGCCCGGCGTAGGAGACGGGCCTCGAGGCGCACCTCCTCCCCGGGATCAAGGAGGGCGGGGCTGGCCTGCAGGGTGGCCAGGGGTCCCGGGCGGAGGGTGAGGAGGGCCGTGGCTTCGCTGCGTTCCCCTTGGCCTTCGGCCACCACTTTGATCTCCAAAGGGCCTTGGCCCTCCACCACAGCAAAGGTCCTATAGACTCCTTCCCCTACGGGGGTTAAGGCCAGGATGCGCCCGGCCACCTCGGCCCAGACCCTTTCTGGCTTCCCTTGCACGGTTGCTTCCAGGACCACTTCCGCTCCAGGGGGGAGGGCCGGGGGCAAGGGTTTTAGGACCACCGCCAGGGTCTCCTCGGTAAGGGTGCGCACCACCTCCCGCACCACGGGCCGGGCCGGGAGCGAGACCTGGGGTAGGGGTCCAGGGGAGAGGCTTAGGGATACCGGCTCCCCTGGTTCCTGAAGCTTGTCCAGGCTAGCCGCGTCTAGGCTCAGGGTGTAGTTTCCCGGGAGAAGCCCGCCCACGACAAAAACCCCTCGTCCGTCGGCCAGGACGGTTCGGGTTTCCGGTCCTTGTACCCGTACCCGGGCGTAGGGAAGGGGGGGTTCCCCCTCGTCCTTGATGCCGTTGCGGTTGGTATCCAAAAAGACCTGGCCCATGAGCCCCACAACCGTTTCCACGGGGAGGTCTAGGGGCAAGGTCAGGCCGCGCTCCACCTTGGCCTCTATCCGACGCCGTAGGGCCAGGGTGGCCTCGAGGCCCCCCACCTCCAGCCGGTAGCTTCCGGGGTAAAGCTCCAGGCGGTAGCGGCCCTTCTCGTCTGCTACCGTTTCCAGGCCCCCTACCCGCACCTTGGCCCCGGGGAGGAGGGGTTCGCCAGGGTTCCGTACCCCATCCCGGTTTTGGTCGTGGAAAACCAGGCCTTCCACATACCCCGTGGCCCGGCCCCCAAAAGCCTGGACCACTTCCTCGGGGGTGTCAAACCCGCCTTTAAACTCCAGGGTCCCCAGGGCGCTCACCTGGAACACGCCCTGGGAATAGCGGCCCTCCAGGCCCAGGCCCCAAAGGCCTTCCCGATAGGCCAAACCGAAGCGGCCTTCCAGGCGCCTTTGATCCAGGTCGTAGCCTAGGCTAAGGCTGCCTTCCAGGGGTGGAAAGGCCCCTTGAAGGGTGGCCAGGAAGCGGCGGGTGTCGGTGGCGTTGTAGCCCAGTTGCAGGGCGTAGCTCCGTTCCCGGTAGGTGGTGTAAAGGCCCAGGTAGGGTCCTGTAGGGTTCCTGCCCACACTTCCCCCTACTTCTAGGCCTCCTTCCCGGTACCGGGCCGCCAGGCCCAGGACCAGCCCCCCCTGGGATCCCAGGGTGCCGCTAAGGGAGAAGGGTTGGCCTGGGGGTCGGTAGGCCAAGGTGTAGAAGAGACCGTAGGTATCGGCCAGGCGGAAGGTGAGGCTCTGGGTGGTGGCCTCGTCCAGGCGCCCGCTTAAGGTAGCGCTACCCTGCCACCTCTGCCCTTCGTAGGCTACTTCCCCTTTGAAGCCCAGGGGGTCTTGGCTACGGCTGGCCCCGCCCAGGCGAAGCCTGAATCCTCCCAGATACTCCAGGCGCCCGGAAAGGCTCAGCTCCCGGTTTTCCAACTTGCCCTCCAGGCCCACCCCTCCTTGCACCGCCAGAGGATCCGCCCGACGGTTCACCACCCCGTAAGGCACCAGGGTAAGCCCCCCCTCCCGGAAGGCGTAGCCCACGCTGAAGCGTTGGCCCAGGCTGCTTAAATGAGTGGAGAGCTGCCAGGGGCCCTCCTCATACCGTCCACCCAGGCTCAGGCTCCCTCCAGCCCAGGCGGCGTATCCCTGGAAGGGGCCCAGTTCCCCCTCGAGGCGGTAGATCCCTTGGTAGGTGCGAAAGCCCAGGGCGAAGTCCTCCCCGTATAGGAAGGCTTCTCCGGAAAGGCCCTCGCCTCTAAAGCCCAGGCTGGAGCTTAGGCGCACATAGTCGGAAAGGGCCCCGCCCAGGGAGAAGGCCAGGCTGTACCCTAGGCCCTCTTGGCCGTAGCGGGTGCTAAGGCCCAAGCGGTATAAAAGGGCCTGCCGGGAAAGCCTTTCTGCCCCGGCAAAGGGTTGGATAACGGTTTCTATAACCCCGTAGGTGCGTACCTTCGGGTCCAGGCCCGAGTAGGCGAAGACCGTGGCCGTGTCCCGGTTTCGGCCCAGAAGGCGGACCTCCAGGGTGACCTCCCGGGACTCGCCCGGGTCCAGCTCCAAGGCCTCTTGGGAAAGCCGGTAGGGGAGGAGGCTTCGCACCTCCAGCCGGATCCGGTCCTTAGCGTTTCCCGCGTTGCGCACGCTTAGGGTGTAGCTTAGGCTTTCCCCCTCCAACCCTTGCGCCCCAGGAGGAACCCTAAGCTCTACCCCGGCCCGCACCCGGATGCGCACGCGTACGGAGCGGGTTTCCCGGGCATCCCTAAGGCGCAGGAGGTGTTCTCCCGCCAAGGCCTCGGGTCCCACCAGGAAGTTCAACACCCCCTCTCCTTCCACCCCCTGGGAAAGGGGAACGAGGCCTGGGGGAACCTCTACCGCCTCCACCGGCCCTTCCCCCCGCACGGGTACGCTGAGGAATCCCCCTTGCTCGGCCTCCAAAGCCTCGGGGGCCTCGAGGGCCAGGCTTACGGCCAGGAGCAGGGGGAGAAGGGCGGGGGTCCGCATGGTCTAGAGCCGGCTTAGGGTGAAGAGAAGGCTACCCCGGTAGACCCCAGGTGCCTCCTGGCCCGTGAGCACCAGGCGGAACTCCAGCACGTAGCTTTGGTACCCTGCCGTGGGGCCACTGCCGGTGAGGAGCACCACCTTGGGGCCCAAGGGGATCCAGGGGCCGCCGTTTAGGCGGTACTCCACCTGGCCTGCGGGAATCTGGGCCCCTCCTTCGGCCAAGAGGGGGGTGGCTTCCACCTCCACGGCAAAGCCCCCCTCGAGGTTGGTGAAAAGCCTCAGGGTCAGGGGCCCTTGGGGCGAGCTGGGTAGGTAGGCGTAGGGGAAGTTGGGTGGGGGAAAGTGGCTTTGGGTTAGGTC
This sequence comes from Thermus altitudinis, assembly GCF_022760835.1. Taxonomy (GTDB): domain Bacteria; phylum Deinococcota; class Deinococci; order Deinococcales; family Thermaceae; genus Thermus; species Thermus altitudinis. Next base: position 73,191 of record NZ_JAKTNQ010000010.1, on the reverse strand, counting down.
AAAGACCACCTCTTCCGTGCTTAGGGAAAGGCTGGTGCCCTCGGGCAGGTTGACCCCGATGGGCACCTGGGCCAGGGCCCAAGAGAAGGCCAGTAGGATCGCCCAACGCCGCATCATTTCACCTCAATCCTTCCTTCTCCAGCGATAAGGCTGGGGCTTCCAAAGTCCAACACCGCTAGGACCAGATAGCGCCCTGGAGGCAAGGGGTTGGCAAGGGGGGCGGGGAGTTCGTGGGTGGCCCCGGGGAGGCTTGCGGTTTCCGGGACCTCGGCCTGGGCCAGGGGGCGGCCCTGGGGGTCCCGCACCTCCACCCGCCCTTTCAGGCGGAGGAGGCCGGTACCCGTGTTCTGAAAGACCAGGCGCACCTGGGCTGGTCCTTCCCGGCTTGGCGGCTGGTAGCGGAAACCCTGGATGCGTCCCCCACGGCTTACCTGGCCTACTTCCACATAGACCACGTGCCCCACCCGGGTCTTGACCCGGATTCCAAGGCCCTCCCCGCCCTGGCGACTTCCCGCAGGGGCGGATTCAAAGAAGATGACGCCCCAGTAGGTGCCGGCCTGTGTCCCTTGGGGAACCTGGACCGTATAGCGCACCTCCTGGCTGGCCTGGGGCTGGAGCAGGAAGGCCAAAGGGCTTACGGAAAGCCAACGGCTTAGGGAGCGGGGGTGGCTTCCTGGGTCCAGGTACAGGGGCCGGCCATCGGCCTGGAGCAAGACGTCCTGGAGTACCACCTCCACTTGCAGGGTACCGCTACGTCCCGGATGGTCCACCAGGATGCTTCCCGTGAGGCTGGCCCCAGGGGTGGCCGGGTAAAGGGCCCTGGGCGGGCTTACCCCCACGCCGGTCTGGGCCTGGGCCATGCCGAGAAGGATCAGAAGGGAAAGGAACTTTCTCATGTCCCCATTCTAGGGAGAAAAGGGGCTGCCCCCAGGGGGGCTGGGGGCAGCCTAGGGCTTAGAGGGCCGCAAGCATGAAGAGGAAGTTGAACTGGTAGGTGCCCGCCACCTCGGAGCCGTCAAACCAGAAGGCCTCGATGATGATGTCGTCCAGCCAGCCGGGGAGACGCTGGCCCAGCGCCTTTAGGAGCTCGAAGGGGGTGCCGTTGTCAAAGCCGTTGAACTGGACGAACTTGTAGTAGTTATTAAAGTCCGGCGCCTTTTCCACCACCCCACCCTGGCCGTAGGCGGGCCCGCCAAGGGTCCGGGTCACCTTGAGGTCCAGCTCGCAGCCCTCCCCGTTGTTGCAGAACTTCTGCAGCACCTTCTGGTTCAGGCAGATGAGGGTGCCCTTTTCCCCCTCGTCAATCCTGCCGTTGCCGTTCAGGTCCTTGATGGCGGGGTAGCGGTCAATGGGGGTGAAGTTGCCTGCCAGGGCGTCTGCGATGGCGTCTTCCAGGGAGCCTTGGTAGCCCTTGGGCACCAGGTAGCACCCCTCCCCGTTCTGCCCGGGCACGGGGCTATTGAGGTCCACAATCCACTCGTCCTCGGTGAGGTGCAAGGCCACCCGCTGTGGGATGGTGAGGTTGATGCGCTCGGTAACGGTGGCCTGGTCCTCGCCCACGTTCCACTCCTCGCCGCTGTAGCCATTGGCCAGGGCCGAGGCCAGCAGCCCGCTAAGCATCAGAAGGAAAAGCTTCCGCATGGCTTACCTCCCTTATAGACCTGCCAGGGTGAAGGTGACCTCAAGGGTGTAGGAGCCATCCAGCTCGGAGCCATCAAACCAGAACCCTTCCACGATCAGGTCGTCCAGCCAGCCGCCCGTGGGCCCACCGTTTTGGGCCACCACCACCGGCCCAAAGGGCAGGCTATTGGTGAAAACGCTGCCCATGGGCATGCCGTTGATGAGGTCCGCCAGGCCGAAGTAGCCGAAGCCGCTGGAGGGCGCCCCCGTCACGGTTACGCTAAGCTGCCAGCCGTTGGGGTCGTTGGCGAACTTCTGCAGGACCTTATGGTTCACGCAGTAGAGGGTGCCCTTTTCGTCGTCGGAGAGCCTCCCATCCCCGTTGTAGTCCTTGGCGGCGGGGTAGGCGCCAATGGGGCGGAAGACGCCTCCGCTCGCAGTGTAGCTAAGGAGGTCCTGGAGGGTTTTAACCGCCTTGGGCACCAGGTAGCAGCCTTCCGGGGGAGGCGCGGGGTTGCTGGGGTCGTAGAACCAGTTCCCCGGGGCCTCCGGAGGGTTGTTGAGATTCAAGTTCCACTCGTCCTCGGTGAGGTGCAGGGCGTAGCGGGGCGGGATGATGACCCTCACCTTTTCCTTCACCGCCGCCTGGTCGTGGTTATCGTCCCAAAGCTCTTCCACGTTCCCGTCCAGGTCGCCTTCCGAAGGGAAGTTCACCTGGGCGTAGCCCACTGCCAGGGCCAATGCCAAGACTGCCAACAGCCACTTCCTCATGGTTGCCTCCTACGAACTTTTTGAGCCAAAAGCCTCATGCCGTAAGCCTCCTACAGAAGCGTGAGGGTGTAGACCAGCCAACCCTCGTATTCCCCTGGTGTTTCGGAACCGTCCAGGCGGAGCTTGATCCCCAAGGTGACCGACTGCCAGCCGCCGGGATGGTCGGTGACCTCCTCCAGAAGCACCCCCCCATCCGGGCCTGGGGGGGCGGGGCAGATGTGGGAGGGGGGGCGGTCCCAATCCGGATGGTAGGCCAGGCACTTCCAGTGGGGCGTGGGGGGTTGGCCGCCACGCCCGGTGAGGATGGAGTGCATGGCGAAGTGGCTGGCGTCCAGCACCGCTCCCTCGGGGCTCCTAGGCTCGGTCTCAAAGGCCACGGATAGGGCCCAGTGGCGCCTTTGGGTGAAGACGTGAAGCCGCATGGAGGGGTGGGTGAAGTACTGGGGGAAGCGCTTGGATCCCGGGATGACCCTTCCCTCCCCGTCCAGGAGAAGGGGTGGGTAGGGCCGGCCGTCTTCATCCAAAAAACGCCCGTCCCCGCCATATAGCGCTGGGCAGTGGGGGGGGACGGGGCCCAAAGTGGCGCACCTCAGGTCAAAGACCACCACCGGATCCCGTAGGCAAAGGGTAGGGTCGCTGGGGTTTCGGGGACAGTAAGGGGGCTGGCTGGGGTTGCCCCCACCGCCTCTGCTGGCCCACAACATTCCCGCTACCCTTCCCCCTACCGCCGGGGGTTCCAACACCAGGGCTGCCCGTTCGGGAACACGTACCTCTACCCGCAAGGAGGCTTGGGGCCCCGCTGCCCCTAGGGTGAGGGGCAGAAGAAGCCACAGCCAGCGCCCAAGCCTCATCGTCCCACCTCCTTTCGCTTCGGAGGGTAGACAAGGGAGCGTTAAGGGGGCGTTAAGGGCGGATGTGCTTTTCTGACGCCGGAATGAAGGAGATGCGTTAAAATGCTTGCGCAAGATGAGAAGGGATTTAACGGTGGCTTAACGAGGCGCTTAACGGAGGAAGGATGCAGCGAGTGCGGTTGCCCCTCTATGGCCCTGCCCGGGCGGAAGGACCCCTTGGGCCTTTGCCCCTCAGGCGGAAGGCCTTAGCCATCCTTTACTACCTGGCCCTCGAGGGCCCTACCCGAAGGGAAAAGCTGGCCGATTTGCTTTGGGGGCATGGGGCGGCCTTGCAAAACCTCCGCACGGAACTTTCCCACCTGCGCGCTTTTTTGGGAAGCGATGCCTTCAGAGGCCAGGTGCTGGCATTGCCCCCTGGGGTGGAGCTGGACCGAACCCCTGGGGGTGAGGAGATTTTGGAGGGTCTGGAAAGCGTCTCCCCTTCCCTTGGGGACTGGGTACAGATGGTCAGGGCCCGCCTGGGGGTGCCTAAGGAGAGCCTGCCCCTGCCCGAACGGCTCAAGGAGGTGCGTCCGCCCGCCTTGGTGGTCCTGATTGGCCCACCGGGTTCCGGGCGGGGCACTTTGGCCCGCTCCCTGGCGGAAAGGTTGCGCCTACCCTTCCGCGAGGGGCTGGGCCAGGGGCCGGGGGTTTACTACCTTTCGGATCCCCTGCCCCCCAAGGAGGAGGCCTTCCGCCTGAAGCCGGTCCCGGGGCAGGTGTTGGTGGTGGCCAGAAGCCTTTTCGGAGAGGATCCTTCCTTCCTTTTGGCCCTCAGGGCGCGGTTTCCCGCCGAGATGACCTGGGTGGTTCAGGTTCCCCGCCTGGGTTTTGCTGAAGCCAGGGCCACGCTTTTGCGGTCCGAGCCCTTTCACCGGGCGGCTCGGTTCTACCTGGCTAGCGGGGGCCGGCTGGAGGTCATGAAGGAGCTTTTGGCCTTGGGTGACCCCGAGGCCTTTCCCCAGAGGATACGGGCCATGGTGGTCCTCGAGGCCCGTTACCTGTCCCGGGAAGGGCGAAGGGCCTTGGAGGCTCTTTCCTTACACCCCGGGGCTTTTCCCGCAGCTTTGGCGGAAGGGCTTGGATTGGCTGGGTTTCTGGATGAGCTGGAGTACCAGGGGTGGCTTACCCTTTCCGGAGGCCGGTATCGTTTTGCCGAACCCCAGTTCCGCCGGTACTTGGAGGCCCAGCTTTCCCTGGGGAAGAGGCTACGCATTCACCGGCAGATGGCCGGGATCTTCCACGAGCTTGGCGACGTGGTGGCCGAGCTCTACCATCGGGACAGGGCTTCCGAACCCCTACGGGAGCCTGGCTTAGTAAAGAATCTGAGGGAGTGGCGGAGGGTGGTGGTGGATTCCCAGTTTCCCTGGTCGGAGTTCCCTCCCCCCAGTGTTCTCCTTGGCTTTGGCTCCCGCCTCCTTTTGGATCTCCCGGAGGTGGTCCAGTTGGTTTCCCTGGGCGGAGAGCCCACGGAGGTTCCCCTAGTGCTGGAGGAACGGGCGGTGCTCAGGCTAACCGGTCGGGTCTACCAAGAGCTTCCCTTAGGGCTGGGATCGGATTCCCAGGCGTTTCCCTTGCGCCTAATGGGGGAGGAGAGGGGGATTTACTTCCTACCCACCCCAATAAAGGCGGGTCTCTTTTGGGGGACCGTGCTTCCGGAGGACCCTTTGGACTACGCCTTCCTCCTGCCCCCAGGGGTCTACCGCTTAGGCCTTGGGACCCGGGGTCTGGCCGAGCTCCAGCTACAAGCCCACCGCCCAGCCCCCGGCTCGGCCCGGGTCTTGACCCCTTTGGGCCAGGTGGTGGAGGTCTAGGCTCCCGCTCCTGGCTGGGGCCTCTCGGCGGGGGCGGTCGGGGGTGGGGAAGGGGGCAGAAGGAGGAGGCGCAAGACCTCCCCCACTTCCTCCACGAAGGTAATCTCCAGGTCCTTAAGGACCTCCTCGGGGACCTCCTTCAGCTCGGGTTCGTTCTCCTTGGGCAGGATCACCCGAAAGATGCCGGCTTGGTGGGCGGCCAGCAGCTTTTCCTTTACGCCGCCAATGGCCAACACCTTGCCCCTTAGGGTGATCTCCCCGGTCATGGCCATATCCATGCGCACGGGCCGGCCTGTGAGGGCGCTGGCCAAGGCGGTGGCCATGGTGATCCCCGCGGAGGGACCATCCTTAGGGGTGGCGCCCTCGGGGACGTGGATGTGGAGGTCGTATTCCTTATGGAACCCCTCGGGTAGCCCCCACTCCTCCCGGTGGGCCCGGAGGTAGGTGAGGGCGGCGTGGGCCGACTCCTTCATCACCTCCCCCAGGTTGCCGGTGAGGTTCACCTTGCCGGTCCCGGGCACGGCCAGGGCCTCAATGGTGAGGAGGGCGCCGCCATAGGGCGTCCAGGCCAGGCCTTGGGCCACCCCCACCTGGGGGGCCTTCTCCGCCCGGTCCGGACGGTATTTGGGTACGCCCAGGTAGGCCTCGAGGTCCTTTTCCTCCACCAGCCGCACCCCTTCCCACGGGCTTTCCAGGTAGTCCTTGGCGGCCTTGCGGGCCACCTTGGAAAGCTCCCGGTCCAGGTTTCTGACCCCAGCTTCCCGGGTGTACTCCTGCACGATGCGGTCCAAGGCCCGGTCGGTGATCTCCAGCTTGCCCTCGAGGCCCGCCTCCCTCACCTGGAAGGGCCAACGGAAGTGGCGGGCGATGGCCCGCTTTTCCGGCAGGGTATAGCCGGGGATCTCAATGACCTCCATCCGGTCCAGAAGGGGCTTAGGGATGGTGGCCAGGGTGTTGGCGGTGGTGATGAAGAAGACCTTGGAAAGGTCGTAGGGGACATCCAGGTAGTGGTCGGTGAAGGTGTGGTTTTGCTCGGGGTCTAGGACCTCCAGAAGGGCCGAGGCCGGGTCCCCCCGCCAGTCGGAGGAGAGCTTGTCTATCTCGTCCAGGAGGAAGACGGGGTTGACCACCCCCACCTGCTTCATGCCCTGGATGATCTTCCCGGGAAGCGCTCCAATGTAGGTGCGCCGGTGGCCCCGGATCTCCGCCTCGTCCCGCACGCCACCCAAGGAGATGCGGTGGAACCGGCGGTTCATGCTGCGGGCGATGCTCTTGCCTAAGGAGGTCTTGCCCACCCCCGGGGGGCCCACGAAACAGAGGATGGGGGCATGCCCCTTCACCTCTTTCCCTTGCGTGAGCTGGCGCACCGCCAGGTACTCCAGGATCCGCTCCTTCACGTCCTTGAGGCCGTAATGGTCCTCGTCCAGGACCCGCTTGGTGATGGCGATGTCCAGGACCTCGGGGTCGGCCTCGGTCCAGGGCACCTCCAGGAGCCAGTCCAGATAGGTGCGGCTCACCGTGGCCTCGGGGGAGCCGGGTTGCATGCGCTCCAGGCGCTTAAGCTCCTTTAGGGCCTTCTCCTTGACGGCCTCTGGCATGCCCTTCTTCTCTATGCGCTCCCGGAGCTCCTCTATCTCGCTCAGGAAGTCCTCCCCACCCCCAAGCTCCTTCTGGATGGCCTTCATCTGCTCCCGGAGGTAGTATTCCCTTTGGTTTTGGTCCATCTGTTCCTTGACCCGGGCGGCGATCTTCTTGTCCAGTTCAAAGCGCTCCAGGTCCCGTAGGAGGAGGGCCAGGACCTTCTTAAGCCTCTCCTCCACCTCCGGGGTTTCCAGGATGGCCTGCTTGTCGGGAAGGTCCCAAGTGGCGTGGTGGGCCACCAGATCCGCCAGGATGGCGGGGTCTAGGGTACTTTTGATGGCCTCCTGCTGGTAGCGGTCCAGACGCAGGGTCTTGTGGTTTTGCAGATAGCGCTCAAAGGCCTCCTGCACCTCGTTCACCAGGACCCGGGCCAGGCTGGCATCCTGGAGGGGGGGCTCGGGCAGCACCTCCCCGATGGCCCTGAGGTAGGGAGCGGCCACGTAGGAGAGGAGCTTTGCCCGGTTCCTGGCCTCCACCATCACCTGCAGGGTGCCGTCGGGGAGGCGCATGGCCTGCTTGACCACCGCCAGGGTGCCCACCCCGAAGAGGTCCTCAGGGGTGGGATCGTCCACCTCGGGGTCCTTCTGGGTGACCAGGAAGATGTAGCGGTCGGCGTTCAGGGCTTCCTCCACCGCCCTTTTGCTCTTGGGGCGGCCCACATCCACCGCGGTGGTGGTGTGGGGGAGGATAACCGTGTTCCGAAGGGGAAGTACGGGAAGTTCCAGGCGCAAGGCGTCCTTCATCTAATCCCTATCATAGCCCGGAAGAAGGGGAAGAAAAAACCCGAGGGCACAAAGCCCCCGGGGCGTGGCCCGGTTCCTTACAGGCCCACGGTCACCAAGGCCTTCGGGTTTTTGAGGGTGAGGGTGACCATGCCCGCAGGCAGGCCCTGGACCTCGAGGCCCAGCCAAAACTTTCCTTGGGCGACGCCCTGGGTGAGGTTTTTCCCGCCAAGGGAAAGAGAGGCGCTCTGGGTGTTGGCAAACTGGGCCTCCCCGGCTTTTTCGTCGTTGGGTCCGATGGGGCAGGCGTAGGCTTGGGCAACAGGGATGTAGGAGCAAGTGGGGTCGGAGGCGGGGTCAAGGAGGCGCGCATAGAAGCTCAGGGTGGCGCTGAGGGGGGTGTCCGCCTCAAGGGTGCCCGTGATGGCCACGGCCTTCGGGGCAACGGAGGGTGGGTTGAAGGCCAGGGCGTCTTTGGGGTAGAGGATTCTGCCCTCGGTGCCGGGTAGAACCCCAGCCTGGAAGGTTTGGTCGGGCAAAGGGATCTGAAGGGTTACCGAGCAGGCTGCCAGCAGGGGGAGAAGGCTCGCCAGGATGAGGGGGAATCCCCGGATGCCAAGCGTCCTCATGGGGGTGAGTTTACCCCAAGGCCCGCTCCCGGTCGGGGTACCATGGACCCGTATGCACCGCCTGCTCTTTGCCCTGGACCCGGAGGAAGCCCATGAGCTCACCCTGAGGGTCCTTTCCCTGTGGTCGGAAAGGGGCCCCCTTTTGGAGGTCCCCGCCAGGCTCCTCCGGGTGGAGGACCCAAGGCTTCAGGTGGAAGCCCTTGGCCTACGCTTTCCCAACCCCTTGGGCCTGGCGGCGGGGATGGACAAGGATGCCCGGGCCCTGGGGGCCTGGTGGGCCTTGGGCTTCGGCTTTGCCGAGGTGGGGACCCTCACCCCTAGGCCCCAGGAGGGAAACCCCAGGCCCAGGCTTTTCCGGCTGGTGGAGGACCGGGCTCTTATCAACCGCATGGGCTTTAACAACCGGGGGGCGGAGGAGGTGGCCAGGAGGCTCTGGCGCTTTCGGGAAAGGGGGCTGGCCTTCCCGGTGGGGGTGAACCTGGGGAAGAACCGGGATACCCCCTTGGAGCGGGCGGCGGAAGACTACCTAAGGGCCCTCCAGGCCCTGGAGCCTTATGGGGACTATTTCGTCCTCAACGTGAGTTCCCCCAACACCCCGGGGCTTCGCACCCTCCAGGAGGGCCCCTTCTTGGACGAGCTCCTCTCCCAGCTCCGCCCGGCCACCCCTAAGCCCCTCCTCCTCAAGGTGGCCCCGGACCTCTCATGGGAGGCCTTGGACCAGGTGGTGGAGCTTTGCCGAAAGCACGGGCTTGAGGGCTTGGTGGCGGTGAACACCACCCTGGAGCGGCCCGGCCTCCAAAGCCCCTGGGCCCGTGAGGCCGGGGGGCTTTCGGGAAGGCCCTTAAAGGGAAAGGCCCTGGAGGTGTTGCGCCACCTTTCCCGGGTGGAGGGCCTCACCCTGGTGAGCGTGGGAGGCGTGGAGGGCCCGGAGGATGTCTGGGAGCGCTTGAAGCTGGGCGCCAGGTTGGTCCAGGTCTACACCGGCTTGGTCTACGGAGGACCCCTTTTCCCCCGCCGGGTGCTAAAAGGGCTTCTGAAGCTTATGGAGGCGGAGGGGGTGCGGAGGCTCGAGGAGGTCTGGCCCCCTATACCGTGAGGCCACCTCCACGGGCCAGCCCCCCTTCCACCGGGAGGACCTGGCGCCAGGCCCAGGCGGTGGACCAGCCCACCCCTTCCCGGCGAGGCCCCTGCGGGTTGGCTTCCAGGGGACCCGGTCACGCCAGCGCCTGGTATACCGCCCGTCCCTCCACCAGGGTTAGGACCGGCCACCCCCCTAAGACCCAGCCTGTCCAAGGGGAGAAGCGGGCTTTGGAGGCGAAGGCCTTGGGGTTCACGGGGCGTTCCTTGGGGTCCAGCAGGACCAGGCTGGCCTCGGCGCCCTCCTCCAGGTGCAGGGGCTTGAGGCCGAGGACCTTCCTTGGGCCATCGGTGAAAAGCTCCACCAGGCGGCTTAGGGGGAAGCCCTGCTTCAGGTGAAGCTCGGTGTAAAGGAGGGGGAAGGCCACCTCGAGGCTGGGAATCCCAAAAGGAGCCCTTAGGAGGTCCATCTCCTTCTCCGCCTGGGTGTGGGGGGCGTGGTCGGTGGCGATGGCGTCCAGGGTGCCGTCTAGAAGCCCTTCTATAAGGGCTTCCACGTCCTCTGGGGTGCGGAGGGGTGGGGCGACCTTGAAAAGGGGGTCAAAGGAGCGGAGGGCCTCCTCGGTGAGGGTAAGGTGGTGGGGGGTGGCCTCGGCGGTTACGGGAAGCCCGGCCCTCTTGGCCTCCCGCAGGAGCTCTAGTCCGCGCTTGGTGGAAAGGTGCTGGATGTGGAGGTGGGGCCTTTTCGGGCTGCGGCGCAGGGCGTAGCGCAGGACCTCCAGGTCCCGGGCGATCCGGGCAACCTCCGCCTCCGGGGGGTTTCCGGGAAGGCCTAGGAGGTCGGCTAGAGGACCGTCGTTCATCACCCCGCCCCGGCGCAAGGAGGCGTCCTCCGCATGCACCGCCACGGGTAGGCCCAAGGGGGAGGCCTGCAAGAGCCCCGCCGCCAAGATCCCCGCATCCTCATTGGTGTGGCCGTCGTCGGTGAGGAGGGAGGCCCCAGCCTCCTTCAGGAGGCCGGCTTCCGTGAGGGCCTTTCCCTCTTGGGCTTGGGTTAGGGCCGCGGCCGGGTGGAGCCGGGCTAGGCCCAGGGCCTGGGCCTTCTTCCTTAGGGCCCGCACCGCCTCGGGGGTATCCACGGGCGGGGAAGTGTTGGGCATGGAGACGATGTCCGTGTACCCGCCCCGCACGGCGGCAAGAAGCCCCGTGGAAAGCTCCTCCTTCACCTCCTGGCCCGGTTCCCTAAGGTGGGCGTGGAGGTCCACAAAGCCAGGGGCAAGGTAAAGGCCCCTGCCGTCCATGACCGTTTCCGCCTTCCCGCCATGGAGGCTCAGGATCCGGCCTTCCCCGATGAGTACGTCCACAGGACCCCTTTCCCCAAGGGCGTCCACCAGCTTGACGTTTTTGATGAGCAACATGCCGTGCCTCCTTTGGCCCTACCGCTCCTTCCCCACCAGGAGGTGGTAGAGGACCGCCATACGTACCGCTTGGCCATTGCGCACCTGGCGGTTCACCAGGCTTCTTTCCGAGTCCGCCAGCGTGCCCTCCAGCTCTATGTCCCGGTTCATGGGGCCAGGATGAAGAAGGGGGGCGTTGGGTTTCGCCTTTCTTAGGCGTTCCTCCGTCACCTGGTAGTGGGCGATGTAGTCCTGGAGGTGGACCAGACCCGCCTCCATGCGCTCCTTCTGGAGCCTTAGGACCATGACCGCATCCGCCTCCGCCAGGGCCTCCTCCAGATGGGGGGTGAGCCTAGCCCCGGGAAGGGTTTGGGGGAGAAGGGTGGGGGGGCCCGCTACCCAAACCTCGGCCCCGAGGAGGGGCAGGAGCTCCACGTTGGAGCGGGCCACCCGGGAGTGGAGGATATCCCCCACGATGGCGATCTTCTTGCCTTCCAGGGTGCCCAGGGCCTCCAGGAGGGTGTAGGCGTCCAAGAGGGCCTGGGTGGGGTGGGCCCGGCGCCCGTCCCCGCCGTTGATGACCACGCCCTTCACCCAGCGGGTGGCCTGGTGGGGAACCCCGGCGCTATCGGCCCGGATGACGTAGGCGTCTATGCCCATGGCCTCGAGGGTCAGAAGGGTATCCTTGTAGCTTTCCCCCTTCTGCAGGCTGCTGGTCTGAGCGGCAAAGGAGACCACATCCGCGGACATGCGCCTGGCGGCCAACTCAAAGGAGATGCGGGTGCGGGTGGAGGGTTCAAAGAACACCGTGGCCACGGTGAAGCCCTGGAGGGCGGGCACCTTTTTCACCGGTCTTTCCAGCACCTCGGCCATGACGCGGGCGGTGTCCAGGAGGTTTTCCACCTCGGGCCGGGTCCAGCCCTGGAAGTCCAGGAGGTGCCTCATGCCTCCTCCTTTTCCCAAAGCTCCACCCGGTCCTCGCCGTCCACTTCCGAGAGTTTCACCTTGACCACCTCGTTTCTGGCGGTGGGCACGTTCTTGCCCACGAAGTCGGCGCGGATGGGGAGTTCCCTATGCCCCCGGTCCACCAGAACCGCCAGGTAGATGCGCCTGGGGCGTCCCAGGTCCATGAGGGCATCCAGGGCAGCCCGGGCGGTGCGGCCCGTGTAGAGCACATCGTCCACCAGGACCAAGGCCTTCCCCGTGATGTCAAAGGGGATCCGGGTTTCCCGCACCTGGGGCCTGACCCCGATCTCGGAGAGGTCGTCCCGGTAGAGGGTGATGTCCAAAATCCCTACCGGCACCTCCTTCCCCTCAAACTCCCGGATGTAGCGGGCGATGCGTTCCGCCAAGGGGATGCCCCGGGTATGGATGCCGATGAGGGCCAGCCCTTCCACCCCCTTGTTGGCCTCTACGATCTCGTGGGCGATGCGGTATAGGGCCCGGCGCATCTCCTCGGCGTTTAAAAGCTCGGCCTTAAAGCGCACGGTTCACCTCCAAAAAGAAGCGGAGGCCAAAGCCTCCGCCTGGCTTCTTCCCTTTGTTGCCTTTATATCGCTCCATTTTTCCCCCTTTCCGGCCTCGCGGGACCGGTTTAAAGGCCATTCCCACCTTACACCCGGAAGGGGATGCTGGCAAGGGGGAGGTCCCGCCTGGGTTAGGCTCCAGGCGGGAGCGTTTGCGCGAGGAGCTTGGGTTTAGGCGGCCTTGGGCTTTTCCCGGGTGACGCTTAGGGCTAGAGCCCCCACAAGAAGGCCCACGATAACGGCGTTCCACATGGCGTTCCCCATTCCGCTAAAGCCCAGGATCCAGGGGGAGAGGATGAGCCAGACGCCCAGGACCACGCTCACCCACTCCTCCCACATGGGGCCACCCCTAAGGTGCATAAGGGCCATGAGCCCCACCACCACCCCCACGAGGACCGCATTCCACATGGCGGCGGGGGTGCCGCTAAATCCCAAAAGCCACGGGGAAAGGATGAGCCAAACGCCAAGGACAAGATTGGCCCAGTCCTGCCAGCGCTGCATAAGCTCACCTCCTTTCCCCTTTACCATAGTCTACCCTTGGCCCTGGGAAGGGTAAACACGTTTACTTTTTTCCCTGGGGGCGCAGGTACCGCCAGGCCGTCCAGAGGAGCACGGCAGCGAAAACAAGCCGTAAGGTGGCTTCCGGCAGGAAATGGGCGGCCTCTCCGCCGATGAAGGTTCCCAGGAGCACCCCGGGGACCAGCCCCGGGGCGAGAAGGGTGTCCACGTTGCCCAGGCGGTAATGGGTGTAGGCCCCCACCAGGCTGGCGGGAACCATGGCGAGGAGGCTCGTGCCCTGGGCCGTGTGCTGGTCCATGCCCAGGAGGAGCACCATGGCCGGGACCATGATGGTTCCCCCGCCCACCCCCATCATGCCGGAGAGGAAACCGGTGAAGCCTCCTGCCAAGAGAAGGGTTAGGTCTTCCCAGGTTTCGCCCCGCACCAGGCCCATGGGGGCCAGGTAGGGTTTCAGGAGCAGCAAAAAGGAGACCACGAGGAGGAACCAGCCAAAGGCCCGCTTAAGATCCTTCTCCGCCAAGCTGTGGGCATAGCGGGCCCCAAAGCGGGCGGTGAGGATGGCCGTGGCAGCCAGAAACAAGGCCGCCTTCAAGCTCAAGGAACCTTGTAGCCCATAGGTGAAGGCTCCCACCAGCCCGGTGAAGAAAACCGCCACCAGGCTGGTGCCGTGGGCCTTGTGCTGGGTTAGCCGCAAAAGCCCCACCATGAGGGGAATCATCACCGTGCCCCCCCCAAGCCCCACAAGCCCCCCAAACCCCCCGCCGAGAAGGCCGATGACGAAGCCCATGGGGCTCATACTACCGGGTTTGGGGGCTCTTTTCCCTCCAAAGCCGCGGGCAGGTTTTCCACCGCCATCCCGGCCCTGCGCTCCCGGGTCCTTCTTCCCGCCTGGCCTATATGGGACGTCACCCCCACCTTGGGCAAGGCGTAGAGGGGGTCAGGATCCTGGGCGTGGCCAGGAGCTTCTCCCGGGCAAGATGGAGGGAAGGGATTGGGGGGTGTGGCTGGTGTAGACCCTCCACCGGCTGAAAGCCTTGGGTGGCCTTAGGCCCCGGCAAAGGAAAGCTCGGCCACCGCCACCAAAGGGCTTCCGAAGGCGGCGCCCATCACCTCCCACTCCACCTCTTCCCCTACGGCCTCTATGGCCTGGAGAAGTTCCAAGAGGTTCCCGGCCACGGCGAAGTTTTCCACCGCGTACCGCACCTCCCCCTCCTCCACCCATAGCCCCAGGGCCTGGAGGGAGAAGTCTAGGCTCACGGGGTTGGCCCCGGCGTGGAGGCCCATGAACTCGGTTATCAGGACCCCCTTTTCCAGGTGCAGGTTGCCCACGGGTTCCAGATACAGGTTGGTGGGGGCCACATCCAAAACCCCGCGGTAGGTGCGGAAGGCGTGGCCGGTGTTTTCTTGGCCCAGGGCTTTGGCGGTTTCGCTGTTGTGGAGGAAGGTCTTGAAGACCCCCTTGGCCACCACCACCGTGCGCCGGGCCGGAGTGCCCTCGGCGTCAAAGGGACGGGAGACCAAACCCTTTTCCAGGGTGGGGTCGTCCACCAGGGTGACCCATTCCGAGGCGATCCTTTCCCCTAAGCGGTTTACGAGGCGGCTTTTGCCTTCCAGGGCACTTTTGGCGGAAAGGGAGCGGGAGAGCACGAAGAGGAGGCCCGCCATGGCCTTGGGCTCCAGGTAGGCCCGGTAGCGGCCCGTGGGGAGGGGTTTGGCGTCTAGTAGCCTTGCGGTTTTCTCCCGGATCTCCAAGGCGGTGCGGCCAGGGTCCAGGGCGTGGAACTCCTTGGCCAGCCGAAAGTCCCAGCCTTGCTTGAGGCTATTGCCCTCCGCCATCACCAGGCTTCCCCCCATCCCGGCAAGCCCGGTGCGGAAGGCTCCCTCGGTGCCCAGGGTGCTGGCCAGGGCCACCCGGACCTCCTTTTCCATATAACCCCCCATGAGGACGCTTCGGGTCCTGGGGTCTGCCCATAGGGCCCTTTCCAGCTCCAAGGCGGCTTGCTTCTTAGCCTCGAGGGGAGCGGAAAGCCCCTCGCCCAAGAGGTCGTGGCTTCCCAGGGCCTGCCCCGGAGGGAGGGTGCCTTCCTTGCCGGAAAGCAGGGCGTTATCCCGGGCTTCGGAGAGGGCCCAGTCCAAGGCTTCGGGGGAGAGCTCTTCCGTATAGGCGTAGCCCAGCCGACCCTGCACCAACACCCTTAGGCCAATGCCCCCCTGCCGGGCCTCCTTGATCTCCTCCAGGGTGCCCTGCCGGGCCCTCAGGGAGAGCTCCCGCTCTTCCTGGAAAAGCACCTCCGCCTCGAGGCCCAGCTCCTTGGCCCGCCTTAACAGGTACCGTTTGGCTTCCTCCAGGGTCATGCCCTACCCCCCACCACGATCTCCGAGACCAGCACGTGGGGCTGGCCCACCTCCACCGGCACCATCCCCGAGAGGCTTCCGCACATGCCGGGGGCGTTTTCCCAGTCCTTGGCCACGGCCACCACCTTCCGGATGGTCTCGGGCCCCTTGCCCACCAGCATGGCCCCGCGGACGGGCTCCTCCAGGCGGCCGTGGCGGATGATGTACCCCTCCTGCACGGCAAAGTTGTACTCCCCCGAGCCCGGCTTCACCTGCCCGCCCCCTAGGTCCTTGGCGTAAAGGCCAAACTCCACGCTGGCGATGAGCTCCTCCACCTCCTGGTCGCCCGGGGCGATGAAGGTGTTGCGCATCCTCGAGGTGGGGGCCAGGGTGTAGTCCTGCCGGCGGCCCGAGCCCGTTAGGGGATAGCCGGTGAGGAGGTGGCCCAGGCGGTCCACCATGTAGCTTCGCAAGATGCCCTTCTCTATCAGCACCGTGCGCTCCGTGGGGCGGCCCTCGTCGTCCACCTCCGTGGAACCCCAGGCGTGGGGCAGGGTACCGTCGTCCACGTAGGTGACCACGGGGCTGGCCACTTCCTCCCCCAGCCTATCGGCCAGGACGCTGGCCTTCTTGGCCACACTGGTGGTCTCCAGAAGGTGCCCCAAGGCCTCGTGGAAGATGACCCCGCCAAAGGCCTTCCCCACCACCACGGGCATGGTGCCGGCAGGGGCGGGTTTGGCCCTTAGGTTGGTGAGGGCTTGCCGGGCGGCCTTGGCCCCCACCTCCTGGGGCGGGTAGAGGTCAAAGAGTTCCAGGCCCACGCTTTTGCCGGGGGCGGCGTAACCGGTCTGGACCTCCGTGCCCTCCTGGGCCACCGCCAGCACCACTAGCCGGGTGCGGACCCTCTTCTCCTCGGCCCAGGTGCCCTCGGTATTGGCGATCAAGACCTCCTGCTCCCATTCCTGCAGGCTGGCCTCCACCTGCTGGATCTCGGGGGCGATCCGGGCCCCGGCCTCGGCCTCCAATAGCCTTTCCAAGCGGAAGCGTTTGTCCTTTTCCCCGTAGGGCACCTTAGGGGTGTGGAGGCCTCGGGGGGAGGCCTTGCGGAAGTCCAGGCCCCCAGCCCCCCGCTCGTCCACCCTTCCCAGGGCCCCTTTGGCCCGAAGCAGGGTCTCCAGGGCTTCTTGAAGCCCTTCTTGGGTGAGCTGGTTGGTGTAGGCGTAGACCACCTCAGTGCCGAAGAAAAGCCTTAAACCCGCCCCGTAGTCCAGCCCCGAGATGGCCTCGTCCAGCCTGCCATAGCGCACGGTCATGCGCCTCCTCTTGGAGCGCTCCACGTAGACTTCCCCAAAGTCGGCCCCGCCCTTGAGGGCCTTGTTGAGGAGGTCTGCTACCACGTCCGGATGCAGCATGGGAAAAGCCTATCCCGAAACTGACCCGCGAGTCAACCGCTGGGGGCAGGGGTGCCTAGCCCCGGGGAAGGGTGTTCAGCAGGGTATGGACCGCCCTCTCCAGGGCCAGCCAAGGGTCTTTGCCCTCCTTGGCCCGGCGTTCCCCTGCTATGAGGGCTTCCAGGCTGGCCTTTAGGGCGTTTCCTGTGAGGCTTCGGGCCAGCTCCACTGCCCGCTTGGCCGCGTAGGGGTGGGCCTCGAGGCGGGCCAAATCCCCTTCCGTGGGCCTGGGGTTTTCCTCAAGGAGCATCCAGGCCCGGGCCAGAAGGGCAAACTGCCAGGCGAAGGCCCCCAGGAGCCTTAGGGGTTCCTCGCCCTCTTCCCTCAACCGCTTCAGGTGGCGGAAGGCCCTTTTGGCGTCCCCTTCCAGCACGGCCCGCACCAGGTCAAACCCCGTGACCGGGGGCTTTAGGGCCACCACCCTTTCCACCTTCTCCAGGGTGAGGGGGGGCGTGAGGAGGGCCAGCTTTTCCAGCTCCCTTTCCAGGGCCTCGAGGTCCCCCTCCAGGGAGGCCAGGTACTGGGCGATGCCGGCGGGCAGCCTTAGCCCCAGGCGCTTGGCCCGGTTTTCCAGGTGGCGCACCAGGTCCTTTCCCTTAGGGGTGGGGAAGTCCCGCCTTTCCCGGGTGCGGTAGAAGGCGGCCCGGGCGGTGGTGGGCTTAGGATCAAGGATCAGCACGGCCACCCCTTCAGGGACGTTTTCCAGAAGGGGCTTTAACGCCTTCCACTCCCCGTCGCCCACCTCCCGCAGGTCCAGCAGGGCTCCGGCTTGCCCGAAGAGGCCGGGGCTTAGGGCCTCGGCCAGGGCTTCCGGGGTGGGTTCGGTGAAGCGGGTGAGGCCCCGAAGGGAAGCCTCCTGGAGAAGCGCCTCCTTGGCCAGGAAGGGGTCCCCGGTAAAGGCGATGACCATGGCCTAGAAGGCGCTAAGCCCCGTGGCCTCCCGCCCCAGGACCAGGGTGTGGATGTCGTGGGTGCCCTCGTAGGTGTAAACGGTTTCCAGGTTGAGCATGTGGCGGATGGCGTGGTACTCCAGGGTGATGCCGCTCCCCCCCAGGATGTCCCGGGCCAGGCGGGCGGCCTTCAGGGCCTTCATCACGTTTTGCCGCTTGGCCAGGGAAACCTGGGCCGGCGTTAGCTTCCCCTCGTCCTTAAGCCGGGCCAGGCGCCAGGCCAGGAGGAGGCCCTCCGTGTGGTCGGAGAGCATCTCCGCCAGCTTGGCCTGCACCAGCTGCTTTTGGGCCAGGGGTGTTCCGAAGGTGCTTCGGCTTTTGGCGAACTCCAGCGCTTCCGTGTACACGGCCTCCAAGGCCCCCAAAACCCCCCAGGCGATGCCGAAGCGGGCCTGGGTGAGGCAGGAGAGGGGGGCTTTAAGGCCCTCCGCCTTGGGTAGGCGCAGCTCCTCAGGCACCCGCACCTCCTCCAGCACCAGCTCGCTGGTCACCGAGGCCCGTAGGCTCATCTTGTGCGGGATCTCCCGGGCCTGGAAGCCTTTGGTGTCGGTGGGGACGAGGAAGCCCAGGACCCGCCCCTCCTGGTCCTTGGCCCAGATGAGGGCGATATGGGCCAGGTTGCCGTTGGTGATCCACATCTTGCTGCCGTTGAGCACCCAGGTGTCCCCCTCCCGGCGGGCCGTGGTGCGCATGTTGCCGTAGGGGTCGGAGCCGCCATCGGGTTCCGTGAGGCCGAAAGCCCCCACCATCTCCCCCCGGGCCAGCTTGGGCAGGAACGCCCGCTTCTGCTCCTCGCTGCCGAAGGCGTAGATGGGGTACATGACCAAGGAACTCTGCACGCTGACAAAGCTCCTAAGCCCTGAGTCCACCCGCTCTAGCTCGTAGGCGATGAGGCCATAAGCGGCGCTGGAAACCCCTGCCCCCCCGTACTCCGGGGGCAGGGTGGGGCCTAGGAAGCCCATCTCGGCAAACCGGGGTATGAGGTGGGTGGGGAAGACCCCTTCCTCCCACCAGCCGCGGATGTAGGGCAGGGCCTCCTTTTCCAGGAAACGACGGGCGGCCTTTCCGATCTCCCTCTCCTCCGGGGTGAGGAGGTCTTCTAGGGCGTAAAAGTCCAGCATGGGGCACCTCGAGGGTCAGTCTACCAAGCCCTTTTGGAATCGGTTAGGTGGGGGTACCGGGAACCCTCGTTTGAAGTAGACGGGAGGTGGGGAAGTAGCAGCCACCTGCCGCATCACGCCCTCCTGTTAAGTCCCGTGTAAGGTCCCGCCACTAGGGTGAGGAGTGAGGAGGTGATGAACAGATGAGGACCTCCCCAAGCCACGGTTGGCATAGGCTCAAGACCCTTCTCCTTTTCGCTCTCCTTCTCCTCTCCGCCTGCGGGGGCAACACAGGGGGTAGCCCTACCTCAGAAACCGTAAACACCCCCGGTGGCCAGGTGCAGGTAGCCCTGCAGGGGGGAAGCTTCACCCAGAACCCCTCAACCGCCCCGGTGAACGCCCCCGGCTTCCAGACCCCCTACGGCGGGATCAGCTTCACTGCCCAGGTGCCCCAAGCGGGAGGCACCCTCACCGTGACCCTCTCCTTCCCACGGGACCTGCCCCAGGGGGCGGTGCTCCTGAAGTGCCTGAACGGGAACTGTACCCCCATCCCGGATGCCCAGCTCTCGGGGCGCACGGCCACCTTCAGGGTGCGGGATGGGGGTCCCTTGGACGCGGACGGCCAGGCCAACGGCCAGGTGCGGGACCCCGTGGCCCTGGGGGTTCCCGCCCCCAACTTCAGCCTCTCTCTGAACCCCACCAGCCTCACCGTTCAGCAGGGGGGTAGCGGTACCACGCAGCTCACCCTCACCCCGCAAAACGGGTTCACGGGGCAGGTGACCCTCAGCCTGGAGGACCAAAACGGCAATACCCCCAGCGGCTTCACCCTGAGCCCCAACAGCCTGAACGTGACGGGGACGAACCAGGTGACCCAGACCCTGACCATCGAGGTGGCGGAGGGTGTGGAAGAGGGAGCCTATGCCCTGCGGGTCAAGGCCACCTCGGGGAGCCTCACCAGAACAGTAGACCTCTCCCTCACCGTGACCGCCTCGGGTGGGGGGAATGCGGGGGAGATCTGGCGACTGGTCCAGACCGGTGCGCCCCTTAATCATGTCACCCACGGGAACGGCCGCTTCGTGGCCGTAGGGAGTGGTGGCACCATCCTCACCTCCCCGGATGGGGTGAACTGGACCCCGCGGGCCTCGGGGACGAGCAGGGAGCTCTATGGCGTCGCTTACGGGAACGGCCTCTTCGTGGCCGTAGGGAGGGATGGCACCATCCTCACCTCCCCAGATGGGGAGAGTTGGACAGAGCAGACCTCGGGGACATGGGCCTGGCTCAATGGCGTCACCTACGGGAACGGCCTCTTTGTGGCCGTGGGAAGCTGGGGCACTATCCTCACTTCTTCCAATGGGGTGAACTGGACCCCGCGGACCTCGGGGACGGGGAACCACCTCTATGGCGTCACCTACGCCAACGACCTCTTCGTGGCCGTAGGGAGGGATGGCACCATCCTCACCTCCCCGGATGGGGAGAGCTGGACAGAGCAGGCCTCGGGGACTGATAGCGACCTCTTTGGCGTTACCTACGGGAACGGTCGCTTCGTGGCCATAGGGGGTAGTGGCACCATCCTCACCTCCCCGGATGGGGAGAGCTGGACAGAGCAGGCCTCGGGGGTGGTGAACTCCCTCTATGGCGTCACCCACGGGAACGGCCTCTTTGTGGTGGTGGGGAATGAGACCATCCTCACCTCTTCCGATGGGGCTAGCTGGACCCGGCAAGACCTGGATGGGGAGGGCTCGCTCTATGGTGTCACCTTCAAGGACGGCCTCTTTGTGGCCGTGGGGGGAGTGGCTTTTGTGGCCGAGGGGGTGGTGAGTGGTAGCACCATCTTCACCTCTTCCGATGGGGAGAGCTGGACCCCGCGGGCCTTGGGGGCGTGGAACGACCTCTATGGCGTCACCTACGGGAATGGCCTCTTCGTGGCCGTGGGAGAGGGGGACACCATCCTCACCTCTTCCAATGGGACGAGCTGGACCCAACGGGCCGCGCCGCCATGGACCCGGCCCTTTAGCGTCACTTACGGGAACGGCCTCTTTGTGGCCGGGGGACAGGGGGGTGCCATCCTCACCTCCCAGGATGGGGTGAGCTGGACCGCGCGGGGCACGGGGATAGGGAGCAACCTCGTGGGCGTCACCTACAACGGCCTCTTCGTGGCTGTGGGGACTGGCGGCACCATCCTCACCTCCCCGAATGGGGTGAGCTGGACCCAGCAGACCTCGGGGACGGGGAACCACCTCTACGGCGTCACCTACGGGAACGGCCTCTTCGTGGCCGTAGGGGGGAATGGCACCATCCTCACCTCCCCGGATGGGGTGAGCTGGACGCAGCAGGCCTCGGGGACGAGCAGGGAGCTCTATGGCGTCACCTATGGGAACGGCCTCTTCGTGGCGGTAGGGAGGGATGGCACCATCCTCACCTCCCAGGATGGGGAGAGCTGGATCCCGCGGGCCTCGGGGACATGGGCCTGGCTCAATGGCGTCGCCTACGGGAACGGCCTCTACGTGGCCGTAGGGAGTGGTGGCATCATCCTCACCTCCCCGGATGGGGAGAACTGGACCCTGCGGGCCTCAGGGACGGGGAACGAACTCAATGGCGTCACCTACGCCAACGGTCGCTTCGTGGCCGTGGGGGATTGGGGTACCATCGTTACCTCTCCCTAATGTCCCTTCCCGGGCGGGGGGAAACCCCCGCCCGGGGCTTGGGCAGCAGAGAGGATGAAGCATGTGGGAACCCGTACTGGGCGTGCTTTGGACCCTATTGCCTCTCGTGCTGATAGGGGTGCTCTTTCAGCTGGCCAAGGCTTTTGGTGTGGCCAGTCCTTCCTGGCACCTAGCCAAGGCGGAGGTGGTTCGCTTAAAGAAGGAGCAACCGGCCGGGCAAGGGGGACTCCCCGATGAGGCAGAGATAGTGCTAGGTGAAGGCGGAAGCCAGTGGTCCTACTTCCTCCTTTGGAACGGTCAGCGGGAGATGGCAGCTTGGCGGCTGATCCACGCGGCAGAGCGCCAGATGGCCAAGGACTTTGATGACCCCCGGGTGCGGGCACGCTTGAAGCGGGGGCTGGGGGAGCTGGAGGAGCTTTCGGAGGGAAAGGCCTAGGTCTGGAGGGAGTGCCTAAGGCGGGCCTTGTGCCAGGAAGGGGAGGAGGGGCTAGAGGGGAGGAGGACCCTTTTGCAGGAGTTTTTAGCCGACCTCTATAATGCCCGCGACACCCAGTACGCCCGGCTCCTTACCCTTCACAACAAGGGTACGTATCTCCTTTGGCTGGGACTGTTGGTGGCGGCCGCCTTGATTCTTTTATGGAAGTCATTCTTAATGGAGGTTTTTGGCTCCGTTCAACCCCTTTTTCTATTCCTTGCCGGTTTCGGGGGCGGCCTGCTTTCCCGGCTCCTACGGGTGGTGCGAACCGACAGGCTTCCCACGGACTACGGGGCTTACTGGGTACCCCTGTTTCTGTCCCCTGTACTGGGTGGGCTTGCGGCCCTCCTGGGGGTGTTGGTTGTGGAACTGGGGGTGGGGCTAAAGCTCCTTGGGGAAGGGGTTACGGGCCTGCTCCAGCCCCCCTCGGTGTACGGACTAGGGGTGGTCTTGGGCTTTAGTGAGCGCCTCTTCCAGGGGCTCTCCCAGGGGGTGGAGGACAGGTTGCTCCCTCCTCCTGGGAAGGGAGGCGGAAGCCCCGCGCCTTCCCCACCCGCCGGTGGCACCCCAGGCGGGGCGGGGTCCACTGGGGGTGGGCCTGAATGCCCTCCCCCAGTAGGGCAAGGGGAGGGACAGGGAGGCGATGGTAATAGCCTGCTCAGCGTTCCGGAGGAGATGCCTTCCCGAAGGTAGCCCCTTAGAGCATCCCTGCCAGGAAGCCCTCCTCCCGGATGGTGCGCAACAGGTCCATCACCGTGAGGACCTGGGGGTCGTACTCCACCAGGACCTGGGCGGGGCCGGTGGCCTGGACCTCGGAGGTTCCCTCCAGGCTCCGCAAGGCCGCAAGGATCCGTTCCATGCCCTCTGGGGTGGGCTCCCCCCGGATGCCGATGAGGACGCGGTTCATGCCCCTATTCTAGAACGCCCCGGGCCTCCCCCCTTGCCCCCCGGCTTCCCAGGATGCGCACCGCCAGCACCAGGGGGCCTAGGTGGAATCCCTGGGCCTCTAGAGCCCTTTTGAGGGCTTCCCGGTTGGGGTCCAGGTGCAGGGCCACCTCGTAGACCCCAGCGTCGTAGGCGCTTTTCACCACGGCCGCCAGGAGGCCTTCCAGGGTGGCCTGGTCCTCACCCTCTATCCGGCTTATGAGGACCGTAGTGGCCTCCCCTTGCCAAAGGGCCTGGGCCAGGGCGAAGCCCTTGGGCTCCTCCCCTTCCTCCGCCAGGAAGGAGTGCCCGGTGCGGGCGAAAAAGCGCACTGCTCCCCGGCTTAGGGGCCGGTTTCCCGCCACCCGGTTCAGGAGATCCAGATCCAGCTCGCTAAAGGGACGGAAGCGCATGGGCCCACTATGCCACCCCACCGGGGCTTTCGCCAAGCCAAGGGGGATGGGGCCAAGGGGGGCCTTATCCCTTTTGGGCTTCTGGCCTTGGGCGGAAGAGGAAGGCCTCCAGGAGGAGGACCATGGCGGCCAGGAGGGCCAAATAGCGGCCTGCTCCCCCTTGCTCCTTGGGCAGGAAGCTGGGCCCGGGGGTGGGGAGTAGGGTTTCCCCTGGGGAGAGAAGCCCGCTTCGCACCTCCCGGTAGGGCCTGAGGAAGTTGTAGACCAAGATGGGGAAAAAGGGACGGTCCTGGATGGCCGCCAAAGGCGGTAGGTATAGCCCCTTTTCGCTGAAGAAGATGAGCTCCCCCTCCTCGCCCTCGGCTAGGGGTTGCCAGGGCCCTTTGGGGGGTGGAGGGGAGGGCAGGCGTTCGCCCAAGAGGGCCACGCCTTCCAGGAGGGGATGGGGGGTGGTGGCCAGGACCGGGACCGGGTTCCCCCCTTGGGGGGCCAGGTAGAGGGTGGGCCTATCGGGCAGGCCCTCCGGTACCCCGATGCGCACCTCCACCTCGTCCCCCGGGGCCGTTCCCAGGAGCAGGAAGAGCCTCTCCAGGGCGGGGGCCTTGGGGTAGACCACCCCAGGCCGCCTAAGGCCGAAGCTGGCCTGGTCGTCCAGGTCTAGGGCGTCCCCGTTTAGGAGGCGGGCGGTGAAGGTGGAGGGAAGCTTCTCCAGCCGGGCAAAGCCCCCGGGGGGGACCGGCACCTCCTCCACCTTGCCCCCCACCTCCACCCGGGCGGTGAGGGTACGCCCCGCGCTGTTCCCCAGGGCCAAGAACCCCGGGGCCACGGCCACGATCCCCAGGTTCTCCTGGGGAGTCCCCACGCCGATGTACCCCTCTACCCCGGGGGGCGGGGGGGCGTCGCTGGCCACCACCACGGGGGCCTTTAGGAGCCTTCTGCCTAAGGCGATGGCTTCCTCCAGCCGGGCCTCCCGGTCCTTGGCCTCCAGCTCTAAAAGCCTCCCCTTTAGGGCGATGCCCGGGGCGGGGCCAAAGGCTTCAGGCCTTTCCCCCGCCCGCACCAGCACCGCCTCCGGGGTCCTTTCCAGAAGGGGAAGGAGCCTTTCCTTAGCCAGGTCCAGCCGGGTTTTGGCCCCTTCCCGGGCGGCCATGCTGGCGGAGGCGTCCACCACCAGGACCAGGGGGGAGGGTCCTAAGGGAGGGTCCTCGAGGGCCAGGACCATGAGGGCCGCCCCCAGGAGGAGGAGGAGGAGCCTTAGGTCCCACCGCGGCCGCAAGCGCCTCCTCCTGCCCCTTGACCAAAGCCACACCCCCGCCCAGGGGCGCACCCTGGGCCTCCTCGCCCGGTAGAGGAGGTAGACCAGGAGGAGGACCGGGAGGAGGAGCCAGAGCATCCCCCTTAGCCTAGCCGGGCCCCTCGGCGTCTGCTAGGGTAGTAAGGGCCCAGGGGCTTGGGCAGGTCCGGATTCCCGGGGCGGGGGTTTGGAGGAAAGGCTATGTGGACTTTGGGCATAGACACCTCGTGCGACGACACCGGGGTGGGCTTGGTACGGGATGGGGAGGTGGTGGTCAACCTGGTGGCCAGCCAGGTGGCCCTGCACCAGGCCTTTGGCGGGGTGGTGCCCGAGCTGGCGAGCCGCGAGCACCTCAAGGCCCTTCCCCTCCTGGTGAAGGAGGCCTTGGCCCAGGCGGGGATCGGGCCCAAGGACCTCTCCCTGGTGGCGGCTACCCGGGGTCCGGGGCTCATCGGGGCCCTGCTGGTGGGATACACCTTCGCCAAGGGGCTGGCTTGGGCCCTGGATAGGCCCTTTTACGCCATCCACCACCTCGAGGCCCACATTGTGGCCGCTTGGCCCGAGGGCTTAAACCCCCCTTTCCTGGCCCTGGTGGCCTCCGGGGGGCACACCCACCTCTTCCTGGTGGAGGCCTTGGGCCGCTACCGCCTCCTGGGGGCCACCCGGGACGATGCCGCCGGGGAGGCCTTTGATAAGGTGGCCAGGCTTCTGGGCCTGGGGTTTCCCGGGGGGCCGGAGATCGAACGTCTGGCCCAGGAGGCCAAGGAGAAGGTGCCCTTCCCGGTGCCCCTACGGGAGCAGAAGGGCTATGACTTCAGCTTCTCCGGCCTTAAGACCAAGGCGGTGCAGCTTCTGGAGGCGGGGCACGAGGCCCCGGCCTTGGCCAAGGGCTTCCAGGAGGCGGCGGTGGAACATTTGGCCCAGGTGGTCCTCCGGGCCGCCAAGGACACCGGCCACCGGGTGCTCCTGGTGGCGGGGGGGGTGGCGGCCAACCGCGCCCTGCAGGCCCGCTTCCAGGAGGCGGGGCTCACCGTCTACTTCCCCCCTAAAGGGCTTTCCCAGGATAACGGGGCCATGGTGGCCTTGGCCGCCTGGCGGCGCCACCAAGCGGGTGTTGCCCCTAGCCCCTTATCCTTGGGGGCCACTGCCTACTGGCCCTTGGAAGAGGCCTGAAGGCTTTCTCATCCAATAGGGGTACAATCGGCCTTAGGATGCTGGGCCTCATACGGAAGCTTTTTGACAACAACGAGCGGGAGATCGCCCGCTACTACAAGCAAGTGGTGGAGCCCACCAACCGGCTGGAGCCGGAGGTGGAGGAGATCCCTGACCTGGCTGCGGCCTATGGGGAACTCAGGGAGAAACACCAAAAGGGGGCAAGCCTGGAGGAGCTTCTCCCCATGGCCTTCGCTCTGACCCGGGAATCCGCCAAGCGCTATTTGGGCCTGCGCCACTTTGACGTGCAGCTCATCGGCGGGGCGGTCCTCCACGAGGGCAAGATCGCCGAGATGAAGACCGGGGAGGGGAAGACCCTGGTGGCCACCCTGGCCGTGGCCTTGAACGCCCTGAGGGGTAAGGGTGTGCACGTGGTCACGGTGAACGACTACCTGGCCCGGCGCGACGCCGAGTGGATGGGGCCCGTGTACCGGGGCCTGGGCCTCAGCGTGGGGGCGATCCAGCACAGCTCCACCCCCGAGGAGCGCCGCAAGGCCTACCTGGCGGACGTCACTTACGTGACCAACTCCGAGCTGGGCTTTGACTACCTGCGGGACAACATGGCCATAGCCCCGGACCAGCTGGTCCTGCGCCACGATACCCCCTTGCACTACGCCATCATTGACGAGGTGGACTCCATCCTCATTGACGAGGCCCGCACCCCCCTCATCATCTCGGGCCCCGCGGAGAAGGCCACCGACCTCTACTACAAGATGGCGGAGATCGCCAAGAAGCTGGAAAGGGGCCTGCCCGCCGAGCCCGGGGTGCGCAAGGAGCCCACGGGGGACTACACCATTGAGGAGAAGAACCGCTCCGTGCACCTCACCCTCCAGGGCATCGCCAAGGCGGAAAAGCTCTTGGGGGTGGAAGGGCTTTTCAGCCCGGAGAACATGGAGCTGGCCCACATGCTCATCCAGGCCATCCGGGCCAAGGAGCTCTACCACCGGGACCGGGACTACATCGTCCAAGACGGCCAGGTGATCATCGTGGACGAGTTCACCGGCCGGCTCATGCCGGGGCGGCGGTATGGGGAGGGCCTGCACCAGGCCATAGAGGCCAAGGAGGGGGTGCGCATAGAGCGGGAGAACCAGACCCTGGCCACCATCACCTACCAGAACTTCTTCCGCCTCTACGAGAAGCGGGCGGGCATGACCGGTACCGCCAAGACCGAGGAGAAGGAGTTCCAGGAGATCTACGGCATGGACGTGGTGGTGGTGCCCACCAACCGTCCCATGATCCGCAAGGACTTGCCCGATGTGGTCTACCGCACGGAAAAGGGCAAGTTCTATGCGGTGGTGGAGGAGATCGCCGAGAAGTACGAGAGGGGCCAGCCCGTCTTGGTGGGCACCATCAGCATTGAGAAGTCGGAAAGGCTCTCCCAGATGCTCAAGGAGCCCCGCCTCTACCTGCCCCGGTTGGAGATGCGCCTGGAGCTATTCAAGAAGGCCAGCCAGAAGCAGCAGGGGGAGGCGTGGGAGCGCCTGAGGAAGCTCTTGGAAAAGCCCACCCAGCTCAAGGACGAGGACCTGGCCCCCTTTGAGGAGCTCATCCCGGCCAAAGGCAACCTGAGGGCGGCTTGGGAAGGTCTGAAACGGGCGGTGCACACCCTGGCCGTGCTGCGCCAGGGCATCCCCCACCAGGTGCTCAACGCCAAGCACCACGCCAAGGAGGCGGAGATCGTGGCCCAGGCCGGCCGGAGCAAGACGGTCACCATCGCCACCAACATGGCGGGCCGGGGCACGGACATCAAGCTGGGCGGAAACCCCGAGTACCTGGCGGCGGCCCTTCTGGAGAAGGAGGGCTTTGACCGTTACGAGTGGAAGGTGGAGCTCTTCATCAAGAAGATGGTGGCGGGCCAGGAGGAGGAGGCCCGGGCCCTGGCCCAGGAGCTGGGAATCAAGCCCGAGCTTCAGGAAAGGATCCGCCAGATCCGGGAGGAGTGCAAGGCGGACGAGGAGAGGGTGCGAGGGCTGGGAGGGCTTTTCATCCTGGGCACCGAGCGGCACGAGTCCCGCCGCATTGACAACCAGCTCCGGGGCCGCGCCGGGCGCCAGGGGGACCCGGGGGGAAGCCGCTTTTATGTCAGCTTTGACGACGATCTCATGCGCCTCTTTGCCTCGGACCGGGTCATCGCCATGCTGGACCGCATGGGCTTTGACGATTCCGAGCCCATAGAGCACCCCATGGTGACCCGGTCCATTGAGCGGGCACAAAAGCGGGTGGAGGACCGGAACTTCGCCATCCGCAAGCAGCTTTTGCAGTTTGACGACGTGATGGCCCGCCAGCGGGAGGTCATCTACGCCCAGCGCCGCCTAATCCTCTTGGGCAAGGACGAGGAGGTGAAGGAAGCGGCCTTGGGCATGGTGGAGGAGACGGTGGCTGGGATAGCGGAAAACGTCCTCAACCCCCAGGTGCACCCGGAGGACTGGGACCTCGAGGCCCTCAAGGCCACCCTCCTGGACACCGTGCCCCAGCTGGAAGGCTTCCCCTTTGAAGACCTCCGCGCCCTGAAGCCCGAAGAGGGCGTGGAACGCCTGGTGGAGGCGGCCCTAAAGGCCTACGAGGCCAGGGAGGTGGAGCTTTCCCCACCCCTCATGCGGGCGGTGGAGCGCTTCGTGATCCTCAATGTGGTGGACTCCGCCTGGAAGGAGCACCTTCACAACCTGGATGTGCTCCGGCAGGGCATCTTCCTCCGGGGCTACGGGCAAAAAGACCCCTTCCAGGAGTACAAGATTGAGGCCACCCGGCTTTTCAACGACATGGTGGGCTTCATCAAAGGGGAGGTGGCCAAGTTCCTCTTCCGGCTCAAGGTGGAGGCGGAGCCCGTGCGCCCGGTGCGGGAAGCCCCGTACGTGCCCGTTCCCTCCCCTAAGGAGGAGGCCCGGTCCTTTGGCGTGGAGAAGAAGCGCCCTGCCACCCCACCTCCCCAGCCGGGTCTTTCCCGGGCCGAGCGCCGGCGGCTGATGCGGGAGGAGAAGAAGCGCAAGAAGGAGTAGGGAAGGTGGCCTGGGTTAACCCCAGGCCACCAAGGTCCTTCCCGGAGCCCCCACCCTGGCGCAAGCCAGGGTGGGGCGGTATCAGGCTTCCACCTGGAGGCTAGCAGGGTCCAGGTTGGTGTAGACGTGCTGCACGTCGTCCAGGTCCTCCAGGGCCTCCACCAGGCGCATCACCTTGGCCGCCTCTTCCGGGGAGAGGGCCACGGTGTTCTGGGGGTGCTGCACCACTTCCACCGCCTCCACGGGGATGCCCCGCCCCTTGAGCTCCTCGGCGATGCGGTAGGCATCGGCGGGGTCGGTGTAGAGGGTGAGGCTTTCCCCTTCCTCCTCGAGGTCCAAGGCCCCAAGTTCTATGGCCGCTTCCTGGGCGGCCTCGGAGTTTTGGCAGACGATCACCCCTTTGCGCTCAAACTGCCAGGCCACGCTGCCCGAAGCCCCCAGGGAACCCCCGTACTTGTTGAAGACGTGGCGCACCTCGCCGGCGGTGCGGTTGCGGTTGTCGGTGAGGGCATAGACCAAAAGGGCCACGCCGCCTGGGGCATAGCCCTCGTAGACGATCTCCTCGTACTGCTCGGCGCCATCCCCCCCGCCTTGAAGCTTTTGCAGGAGGCGCTCAATGTTTTCCATGGGGACATCGTCGGCCCGGGCCGCCTCTATGGCGTTGCGCAGCTGGACGTTGGCCTCGGGGTAGGGGCTTCCCCCGGCTCGGGCGGCCGCCTGGATGGCCCTTAGGTGCTTAGAGATGATCTTACCGCGCTTGAGGTCGTTGGCGGCTTTTTTGCGCTTGATCTGTGCCCACTTGCTATGACCGGCCATGGCTCACCTCACCCATTATAGCCAGCTTCTCCAGGACCTTTTCCGCCAGGCGCTCGCCGGCTTCGCGGAAGGGGTGGAAGAGGAGGGTGACGCCGGCGGCCTCCAGGGCCGGGTCTTCCTCCAGGTGGAAGCTGGTGGCGGCCAGGATGCCCCCAAAGCCCCGCTCCTTCAGCCAGCGGGCCGCCAGGAGTTTGGCCTCGAGGTCCGGTAGGGCCAAGACCACGGCCTTGAGGTTCCCCAGGTCCAGGCGTTCCCAAAGCTCGGGGTCCTCCGCGTCCCCGTAGAAGACCTTCCGCCCCTTGGCCTGGTGGCGGGCCACCTTTTCGGGGTCGGCGTCCAGGCCCACGGGGCGCTCCCCCTTAGCCTCCAGGATGCGGTAGACGGCCCCCCCGGTGCGGCCCATGCCCACGATGAGCACCGTGGCCCCTTCCAGGCGCTCGGGCTCCTGGTCGGGGTGGGCCACTTTCCGCTCCAGGGGGAGGAGGCGGGATTCCCAGCGCTTGTAGAGGCTATGGCTGTACCGGGCCAGGGGGGCGGAGAGGGCCATGGAGACGGCCACCGCCAGGGCGAGGGTGGAAAGGCCAAGGGGCAGAAGGCCCGCTCGTTCCAAGACCACGCCCACGATTAGGGCGAACTCGG
Organism: Thermus altitudinis; assembly: GCF_022760835.1. Lineage (GTDB taxonomy): Bacteria > Deinococcota > Deinococci > Deinococcales > Thermaceae > Thermus > Thermus altitudinis. The sequence goes on along the minus strand of NZ_JAKTNQ010000010.1, from coordinate 43,318 downwards.
AGTAGTTGCCCAGGTACATCCCGCTGACGAAGGCGGTGCGGGCCCGAAGCCCCAGGAGGAGAAAAAGGCCGAAAAAAAGAGGGGATTTGACCAGGATGAGGAGGAGGAGGGTCAGGACCAGCCCCACCTCCACGCCCCGTAGCCCCTCCCTTAGCCCTATGTCCAGGAAGAAGGCCACCAGGAAGGCCTCCTTCAGGCTCCAAAGGGCCTTGGCCATCTCCCCCCCCTTTTCATGGCCGGCCAGGAGGACCCCCATCAGGAGGGCCCCCAGCTCCGGGGATAGGCCCACCTGGCGGAAGCCCTCCCCCCCAAGGAGGGCTAGGCCCAGACCGAAGAGCACCAAGAGCTCGTCGTGGCCGCTTTTCTCCAATAGCCAGGCCACGGCAGACCGCCCTAGGGGCAGGAGGAGGATCAGACCGGCCCAGGGGCTGATCCGGTTTTCGCCGTAGAGGGTGATGAGGCCCACGGCCACCAGGTCCTGAAGGACCAGGATGCCTACGCTGAGGCGGCCGTGGTAGGTGGTGAGCTCCTTTTTGTCCTCCAGGACCTTCACCACCAGCACGGTGCTGGAAAAGGCCAGGGCTATGGCCAGGGGAAGGTTTCCCAGGAAGAGAAGGGCCAGGAGGGAAAAGACTAAGAGGTGGAGTCCCCCGGCCACCAGGACCCGAGGCTCCAACAGGTCCTGGAAGCGGAGCTTTAATCCCACGGTGAAAAGCAAAAGGAGGACCCCGATTTCGGCCGCATGGTGTAAAAACTCCGTCTCCCTCAGGCCCAGCCCGTGAAGGGCAAAACCCGCCGCCAAATACCCCACCAAGGGGGGAAGCCCCAGGCGGCTCGTCAGTAAGCCCAGGGCGAAGGCCGTGGCCACCCAAAGGGCTTCCATGGGTTCCAGGGTAGCAAAGAAATCAAGGGACGGCGGGCTTTACCTTTCCGTGTTTCTACACCTATCCCCTCACTTCTTTTCGGCCAGGGCTTTGTCCAGGAGGTTCTTCCATTCCTCGTAGCTCAGGAAGCCGGTGCGCTTCTCCCCGGCAATGAAAAAGGTGGGGGTGCCGGTGAGGCCCAGGTCCGTGGCCAGCTTTTGGTCGGCCAGGACGCCCTGGCGGTGCTTTCCGGAGGCCAGGCACTGGGCGAAGGCGTTCTCGTCCAGGCCCATCTGCCCGGCTAGGTCCACCAGGTAGCGGTCCAACACGCTTCCTTCCAGGTTGCCCCAGCTGGAGGCGGCCCGGAAGAGGACCTCGTGGTAGTCGTAGTAACGCCCTTGGTCGGCGGCGCAGGCGGCGGCCTCACTGGCCCGGATCACGTTGGCCTGGCCCGGGAAGGGGAAGTCACGGAAGAGGTAGCGCACCTTGCCGGTGTCTATGTACTCGGCCTTAAGCCGGGGAAGAACGTTTAGGGCGTGGTTTTGGCAGTGGCCACAGAGGTAGTTGGAGAAATCCACCACTGTTACCGGTGCCCCCTCGGAACCTAGGGCAAAACGAGCCCCTTGGGCGGGGTCCAGACCCGCCTTGCCCTTCGGACCCCATAGGATCCAGCCCAGGCCCACAAGGGCCAAGACCACCACCACGAGAACGATAACGCGTTGCATGGGCTTACTCTATCACGTCCCGGATGAGAAGCCCTAGAGGGCCCCGCAGGTCCGCCTAGCCCCGGTAGGGGGCCTGCCGGGCCTCTCCTTCGGGGGTAACGTAGAAGGGGTTTTGGTCCGTGGATACCAGGGTTTCCCGGTCTATGGCCTCCTGGATGTCCTTGGGCAGGACGAACATGGCCTCCAGGTAAGGGGCGGAAAGGTGGCGTAGGGCCAGGTTCCGCTCACGGATGCGGGCCGCAATCACCCCTTCGGAGAAGGCCGCGGGGTCAAAGGCGTCCGAGGCCAAGAGGAAGCCGAAGTTCAGAAAGAAGCCGGGGATGTGGTTCTTGTAGCTGCGCACGTAGCGGAAGGCCTCCCGCACCGTGCGGTGGATCACGGGATGGATCCGGTGGTGGGTGAGCATGATCATGCCCGCCTGCATGCCCATGATCCCGCCGGGGTTCAGGTGGCCCTTCACCAGCCGGTAGAACTCCACCGTATAGAGGAGCCGGGCGGGGTTGTCCTCCCCCACGGGGTCCGTGAGATCGATGATGACCACGTCGTACGTGTCCTGGGTGTGCTCCAGGTAAGCCCGGGCGTCGTCAATGATCAGGACCGCCCGGGGGTCCTCAAAGGCCCCCTGGTGCCATTCAGGCATGTGGCGCTTGGCCACCTCCACCAGCTCCCCGTCTATATCCACCATCACCGCCCGTTCCACGGTGGGGTGCTTGAGCACCTCCCGCAAGGTGGCCCCTTCCCCGCCTCCTACGATCAGAACGGCCTTGGGCTCGGGGTGGGAGAGCATGGCCGGGTGGACCAGGGTTTCGTGGTAGACGTACTCATCCCTTTCGGTGCTCTGGACGTCCTTGTCCAGGACCAGCACCTTGCCAAAACCCTGGGTTTCAAAAAGGAAGTAGTCCTGGTACTTGGTTCGGCCGGAGGCGATCACCCGCTCCATGCGCCGCACCATGGTCTCAAAGGGGGTGATGTGCTCAAAGAAGTACATGCCGTAGTCCATAGCTATCCTCCTTGTTGGCCGCCAAAGGCCCGCCGCTTGATGGCGTGTTCCGTTCCCCGCCAGTACCGGAAGGCCGATTCCTCCTTGGCCCCGAAGGCCCGGGAAAGCCCCTTCAGGACCTCCTCCGGGTTCACCCCATCCCGGTAGAAGTAGAGGTCCAAGGTGGCGGAGGCGTTATCCTCCGGCCAGGTGTGGATCATCACCGCCGCCACCGGGCTGACCACGGCGGCGGAAAGACCCTGGGGATGAAACTTGTACACCACCGACTGGGCCGCATCCCTGGGCGCCCCCAAGCGCATCACCGCATCCAAGAGGGCCGCCTCCACCATCTTGGGGTTTTCCAAGACATCCAGGTCGCAACCGTAGATCTCCGCCACCCAGCGCCCGCCCGGCACCGTTTCCACAAAGGGCCATGATAGCACACCTCTAGCCGAAGAAGTCCTTAAGCTGTTCCTTGCTGATAAGGACCTCCCGGGGCTTGGAGCCCTTGGGCGGGCCCACGATGCCCATGGCCTCGAGGGCATCCATCAGCTTCCCCGCCCGGGCGTGGCCGATGGAAAGCCGGCGCTGCAGGCGGCTTACGGAGCCATAGCCTTCCTCTACCACGATCTCCGCCGCCTTCTTGAGCAAGGGATCGGAGAAGTCCACCTCGCCCACCCCGGCCCCTTCCGGCCCCTTTGGGGGCTCAAAGTCCTGGCCGTAGGCTTCGGCAAACCGGTCCTCAAAGCTTTGCCCCCTTAAGAAACCCGCCAGGCGCCCTACCTCTTCCTCGGAAAGGTAGGGCACCTGCAGGCGCACGGGCTTAGGCAGCCCGGGCTGGTAAAAGAGGGCATCCCCCTGGCCGATCAGCTTCTCGGCCCCCTGGGTGTCCAGGATGGTGCGGGAGTCAAAGCCGCTGGACACGGCAAAGGCCAGGCGGGCGGGGATGTTCACCTTGATGAGGGAGGTAAGGATGTCCACGCTGGGGCGCTGGGTGGCCAGGATTAGGTGCATCCCCGTGGCCCGGGCCATCTGGGCCAGGCGCAGGATGGCCGCCTCCACCTCCTTGGGGGCGGTCATCATCAGGTCGGCCAGCTCGTCCACCACGATGACCAAATAGGGAAGGGTTTCCCCGCCCTCCTTTTCCATCTTGGCGTTGTACTGCTCCAGGTTGCGGGCCCCCACCCCGCTGAGCAGGCGGTAGCGCCGTTCCATGTGGGCCACGGCTCCTTGCAGGACCAAGGCGGCCTCCTCGGGGCTGGTGACCACCGGGCGCACCAGGTGGGGGATGCCCTCGTAGGGAGTAAGCTCCACCATCTTGGGGTCTATGAGGAGAAAGCGCAAGGAGGTGGGTAGGTGCTTAAAGAGGAGACTGGTGATGAGGACGTTGATGGCCACGCTTTTGCCACTGCCGGTGGAGCCGGCGATGAGAAGGTGGGGCATCTTGGCTAGGTCCCGCACCCAGATCTCCCCCTCAATGCTCTTGCCCAGGACCAGGGGCAGAAGGGCCTTGGCGTTTTGGAAGGCAGGGGAGAGGACGGCTTCGGAGAAGCGCACCAGTTCCCTTTTGGGGTTGGGTACCTCCAGGCCCACGGTGTTCTTTCCCGGAATGGGGGCTTCTATGCGCACCGCCCCTGCCGCCAGGGCCCGGGCCAGGTCGTTTTGCAGGCTCTGGATGCGGCTTATCTTTTCCCCAGGGGCAGGTAGAAGCTCGTAGCGGATCACCGAGGGCCCGCGGGCGTGGCCCACCACCTCCGCCTGGACCCCAAAGTGCTTGAGGGTGTCGGCGATGGTGCGCTTGAGCCTTTCCACCTCCTCCTCCAAACCCCGGGCCGTTCCCTTGGGCTCCGGGGGGTCCAGGAGGTCCGGGGTGGGAAGGGCCAAGGCGGTGCTTTGGGGAAGGGGACGGGGTGGGGAAGGCGGGTCCGGTGGAGTTTGGGGCGGGGAGGGCTCGGGAAAGACCAGGTCCAGGTCAAAGGGTTCCGGTTCGGGGGCAGGGGGTGGGGAGGAGGGGACGGGCGGGGGGTTACCCGTGAGCAAGGCCCTTAACCCCTCGGCCTGGGCCTCGGGATGACGGGAGAGGAAGGATAGCCAGGAGGCAAGCTCCTCAAAGCGGGCCTCCAGGTCCTGGACCAGGCCAGCAAGCTCCTCCCACCGGGCCTTGCGCTCCTCTCTAAGCCTTAGCCCCCGCACCAGTCCCCCCACGGTGGCCCTGGGGGTGGGGATGGGGTGGAGGGCCTTCAGGCGGGCGAGGAGGGCCTGGGCCTCGAGGTGGAGGGCGGCCCGCCGCTCCTCTAAGGCATCCCGCAAGGGACCCTCCCCAGGCACAGGGGCCTTCAGGCCCTGGAGAAGGGATTGGAGCCGGGGTTCCAGGGGCCTTTGGTCCTCCTCCATCTGCCGCCTCAGCTCGGCGGCCCGTTCCTCCAAGAAGGCCCTTAGGGCCTTCTCCACCCCGGGAAGCTCCGCGGGGGAAAGGTTCTGCGCCAGGGCCTTGAGGGCGGTGTGCTCAGGGTAAAGGCGGGCGAGGAGGCCGATCCTTTGCTTAAGGAGAAGGGCCTTCACCCGGTAGCGGACCCGTCGCACCCCCTCCACCCCCAGGTGCAGGCCGGTGAGGAGAAGGTGAAGGGGAGGCTTTCGCCGCCAGAGGTCCAGGACCAAGGAGGCCAGGATCAGGGGAAGGAGGAGGCCCAAGGCCCCGGCCTTGGTTTCCAGAAGGGACCGGGCCTCCTTCCCCAGCTGCCCCGAAAGGGGTCCCAGGAGGGGAAGGAGGGCCAAGGCCAGGAGGTAGAGGAAAAGGAGGTGGCGAAGGAGGGGTTTTAAGGGCTTGTTCCTGAAGAGAAAGGTTCCCAGGAGAAAAAGGCTTGGCGGTAGGAGGTAGGCGGGCAGGCCCAGCATCTGGTAGAAGCCTTCCCGGAGGAAGGAGCCGAAGGCCCCCGTGGGTAGGGGTAGGAGGGGAGCGGCGAAGAAGACCCCCGCTCCCAGGGCCAACATACCCAGGGCCTCGAGGTCGCGGTTACGGCTGGGCTTGGCCGGCTTCCGCTTGGCCATCGGAAGGATTATAACCTCCAGATGGACTAGCCAAAAGAAAAACCCCGGGGAAACCTTTCCCCGGGGGAGGGGTTTGGGCTAGCGCTTCAGCTCCTTCTTTACCGCTTCGGTTAGGTCGGTGTCGTCGTCGGCATACACCACCAGGCCCGACTGGGCCGCCACCTGGCGGCTCATGACCACGGAAAAGCCCTGGGCCTTGGCCACTTTGGCGATGGCCTTATCCACATCTTCCAGGATGGGTTTAAGCACAGGGTTCTGCCGCTCCTGCCACTTCTTCACCGTGTCCTGGTAGGTTTTGACCAGGTTCTCATAGTCCTGGCGCTCTTTGGCCGTGGCCTGCCCCGAGCGGATCTTGGCCTCCAGGGGCTTGATTTTTTCTTCTATTGGGCCCAGCTCCTTCCGGGCCTGGGCCTGGAGGTCCTGGACCTTTTTGTAATCGGGGTGGGCCTGCACCAGGGCATCGGCGTCCACAAAGCCCACCCGGGTGGCCACGTTCTTGTTCTGGGCCAGCATGGGGGTGAGAAGGGCGCTGAACGCCAGGAGGAGGGCTGCTAGGGAAAGCCGCTTCATAAAAGAAAGCCTAAGGCCTTAGGGTGAAGGGTGCGTGAGAGAAGCCTCTCTTCCCCTTGGCCGTAAGGAAGGGTAGCATGCCGGAAGGAGGTGGGTTATGCGCAAGATCGTCTTGGTTTTGGCGTTGCTGGCCTTAGGCCCCGGGGCTTTGGCCCAGCGAGCGGTTTCCTTCCGGCTTTCCCTGCCCCCGGCGGGGCTAGGGCTGGGCCTGGAGGCGCCCTTGGAGCGCAACCTGGCCTTCCGGGGTTTTGTGGACATGAACCCCCTACCGTCCGGGCCCAGTTTCTTGGCGGCAGGGGAGCTCCTCTTTAAGCCGGACCTGGGCCAGCTGGACCGGGACCTTAGGGGTATACGCCCCTACTTTGGCGGGGGGCTTGCCGGGCGCTTTGCCGGCCCGGGGGAGCTGGGGCTTCACCTTTCCCTGGGGGTGGAGTTCCTCTTGGATGCCCGCACGGGGATCTTCCTGGATGGAGAGTACTTTTACGCCTTTGGCGGGGGCCGGCTGGCCCGTACGGTCATAGGGGCCAACCTGCGCTAGAGGGACCTTCCTGTCCCCGCCCAGCCCTGGGCGGGGACATCTTTCTTTTGGGCCCGGGGTAGACTGAGAGCCGGAGGTGAAGCCATGCTGGTCAGGGACTGGATGACCAAGGACCCCCTCACCGTGGCCCCGGATACCCCGGTGCTGGAAGCCATTAACCTTTTGAAACATAAGGGCTTCCGCCGCCTGCCGGTGGTGAAGGATGGTAAACTCATCGGCCTGGTCACCGACAAGGACCTCAAGGACGCCATGCCCTCCAAGGCCACCACCCTTTCGGTCTGGGAGATGAACTACCTCCTCTCCAAGCTCACCGTGCAGGAGGTGATGGCCAAGCCCGTCATCACCGTGGAGGCCGATGCGCCTTTGGAGAAGGCGGCCCTCCTGATGGAGGAGAAGAAGATCGGCGGCCTGCCGGTGATGGAAGGGGAGAAGCTGGTGGGCATCATCACCGTGACCGATGTCCTCAGGGCCTTCATTGAGGTGTTGGGGCTTAAGATGGGGGGCTTGCGCATCACCGTGGACATCCCCGACGTGCCCGGGGCCCTGGCCCAGATGGCCCGGGCGGTCCCCCCGGCCAACATCGTCTCCATCGCCACCGCGGCCCACTTGAATGGGTACCAGCGCCTGGTCCTCCGGGTGGTGGGGGAGGATGTGGAGGGGGTTCCCGAGCGGCTAAAGGCCGCGGGGGAGCGGGTGGTGGACGTACGCCCCGGTTAGGTGCCGTTGCGGTGGGCGGGGTAGGAGCCCAGCACCTTTAGGAAAGCGGCCCGCCGGAGAAGGCCTAGGAGGGCATGGGCGGGACCGGGGTCCTCGAGGTGGCCCTCCAGGTCCAGGTAGAAGAGGTAGCTGAAGGGCTTATCCCGCCTAGGCCGGGATTCCAGCTTGGTAAGGTTGACCCCGGCTTCGGCGAAGACGGTGAGGGCCTCCAAAAGCCCCCCAGGCCTGTGGCGCACGGCAAAGACAATGCTGGTCTTGTGGGGGCCTTCTCCCCTTTTAGCCTCCTCCCGCCCGATGATGAAGAAGCGGGTGTAGTTGTGGGGATAGTCCTCGATGTTTTCCGCCAGGACTTCGAGGCCATAGAGCTCCGCGGCCCGCCGGCTGGCGATAGCCCCCACGCCCGGTTCGGGATGTTCCGCTAAGGCCCGGGCTGCCCCGGCGGTGTCGTATACGGGAATGGGGGTCAGGCGCATGCGGGCCAGGAAGCCGTCGCATTGGGCCAGGGCCTGGGGGTGGCTCTTTACGGCCTTCAGGTCTTTAAGCTCTGTACCCTTAGGGGCAAGAAGGCAGTGCTCCACCCGGTGGATGATCTCCCCCACCACGTGGAGGTCGCTTTCCAAAAGAAGGTCATAGGTCTGGTTGATGCTGCCTGCGGTGGTGTTTTCCACCGGCACCACCCCGTAGTCCGCCTCCCCAGCCTCCACCGCCTCAAAGACCTGGTGGAAGGTGGGAAAGCCAAGGGGGGTGGATTCCGGGAAACCCTTGAGCAGGGCTTCCTCGCTGTAGGCTCCCTCCGTGCCCTGGAAGGCGATCCTCATGCCCCCCATGGTACTCCTTCCCGTAGACGCGGGAAAGCCGTCTCCCTTAGCATGGCCTTTGTGGCGCGGCTTCTTGTGGTGGACGATGACCCCCGCATCCGGCACCTTTTGGAACTTCTGCTTTCCGGGGCAGGCCACCAGGTGACGCTGGCGGATTCGGCCAAGGCCGCCCTGGAATACCTGCGCAGGGAAACCCCGGACCTGATCCTTTTGGACATCATGATGCCGGATATGGATGGCCTCACCCTTCTTGGGCGTATCCGGGCGGTGCGGCGCTTGGCCAAGGTACCGGTGATCATGTTCACCGGGGGCGGAAAGGAGCTGGAGGGGCCCAGCCGGGCCCTAGGAGCCGATCTCTTCCTGGAGAAGCCCGTTTCGGGCCGGCGCCTCAAGGACGCGGTGGAAGGCCTTCTCAGCATGGAGGGGTATCTGTTGCCCGGAGGGGAACGGGCGAAGACCCTCGAGGAGGTGGGAAGCCATCTGCGCCGTGCCCTTCCGGAGGAGGACCGCTTTAAGGTCCTCTGGCGCAAGACGGCAAGCCGCCGGGCCCTCCTGCAAAACCTCCTGGCGAAGGGTTGGACGGAGGCCCTTGTGAGGCGCATCCTTCCCGGGGAGTATGACCTCTACGACCTTCTAGGGCATCTGGCCTATGGCTGGCCTCTGCTGCCCCTAAAGGAGCGGGCGGCGCGGGTGCAGGATCCCCGCCTGGCTTCCCACCTGGAGGCCTACCTGAAGGAGAAGCGGCTTCCCCTGGAGGGCAACGGTCTTTTGGAAGAACTGGCCCAGGCCCTGTACGCTTAAGGGGTGGGGGACCTGGTAGAGATCACCGATCCCGAGGCCTGGAACCGGCTGGTTTCCGGCTTTCCCATCACCAGCGCCTTGCAGTCCTGGGGCTGGGGCGAGGTGAAGCGGCTTTCCGGCTGGGTGCCTAAGCGCCTGGCAGTATACGGAGAGGAAGGGCCCTTAGGGGCGGCTCAGGTCCTCCTAAGGCCCTTGCCTGGGGGGCTACGCCTGGCCTACGCCCCCAGGGGGCCAGCCCTCCTTGGCCTTTCGGATCTGCCCCGGGTGGCCCAGGCCCTGGCCCAGGGGGTGCGGGGGACGCATCTGGTCCTCGAGCCCGAGGCCGGGCTTCCTGCGGAGGAGCCAGCCCCAGGTTTTTCCGGCCTGCTACCGGAAGAGCCCATCCAGCCCGCCTACTCCCTTTGGCTGGACCTCACCCAGGGGGAGGAGGCCCTTCTTAAGGGCATGAAGGAGATGCACCGCCGCAACGCCCGTCTGGCCCTGAAGCGCACGGAGCTTGGCGTGGAGGGGGAGGAGGCTTTCCCGGAGTTCTTCCGCCTCTTTGAGGAGACCAACCGCCGGGCCAGGCTTTTGCAACATGCGGAGGCCTACTACCGGGCAGTACTTAGGGAGATGAACCAGCCCTATGGGGAGGCCTTCTTGGCCCTGGCCCGGAAGGATGGGGAGGCCTTGGCGGCAGGGCTTTTCGTGGCCTTTGCCGGCAGGGTGGATTACCTCTATGGGGGAAGCAGCCGCGCTCACCCCGAGGCCAAGGCTCCCATGGGCATGCACCTGGCGGCCATCCGCCACGCCATTGGCCGTGGCTACCGCATCTACGATCTTTGGGGCGTGCCCAGAACCCCAGAGGGGAGCCATGCCGAGGGGATATGGCGCTTCAAGGAGGGGTTTGGAGGCCGGCGCGTCCAGTTTCCCGCCTACACCTTGCCCCTTTCCCCTCTTTACCGTCCCCTGAAGGCGCTTTTGCGCCTGCGCAAGACCTGGGTGAACCTGCGGGTGCGGGGTAACCCCCGGGACGTCTTGGGGTAAACCGCCCCTTGGGCCCTTGTCATCTTTCTCAAGGGGCCTTGGGTATGGTGGTAGGGTGGTTCGCTTCTGGGTGGTTCTGGCCGTGGCCTTGGGTTTACTCCTCTGGCTTCTTCGGCCTTCCCCCAAGCCCCCGGTGGCGCAGGGGGGCGTGCGTCTAGAAGGGGTGGAGTTCCTCCTTTTCCCTGAGGAAAAGGACGTGGTCTGGCGGTTTGCCGCGGAGGAAATGGTGGAGGAAGGGGGGGTTTTCCGCATCCGGGGGGGTCTTAGAGGGGAAAGGCTTGTGGGGGAGCGGCTGGACCTCCGCCTCTTTGCCCCCGAGGTGGCCGTGGAACCGGGGGACAACCTACGGGCTCCGTATGCGCGGGCAGAGATTTTAAGGGGATGCTACCGCTTGGACCTCTCCGCTCCGGGCAAGGGGGAGGTGCTCATTCGTCAAAAAGAGGGTTTTTTCGCTCCTTGGGTAAGGATTGAGGCTCCCAATCTCCGGGGGGAAGCGGAAGCCTTTCGTGCGGATTTCGCTCTGGAACACATAGAGGCGGATCGCCCCCGGTTTGAGTTTCCCGCAGGGGGGGCCTTTGGCCCATGTACCGTGGAGGGAGGTAGCTCGTGAAAAGGTGGCTTTGGGTTGGGCTTTTGGGTTTGGCCTTGGCGGCTTCTGGGGTTAGGGTCATCCAGGTGGAGGGCGGGAGACTTTCCGGGGACCTGCGCTACGGGCCCTGGACCTTTGAAGGGGAGGTGCGGGGCCGGGTGAAGGACCTGGAGATCCGGGCCCCCAAGGCCACCCTTACCGCTCCTAAGGGCAAGACCATGCAGGAGGCGGAAGGGGAGCGGGAGGCCCGCTTTGAGGGCGGGGTGGTGGTGCGCCGGGGCCGGGTGGAGGCCAGAGGGCCCCTCCTGGTCTACCGGGAAAAGACGGGGGAAGGGGAGCTTCTGGGCCCGGCCCGCATGCGCCAAGAGCCCAAACCGGGGGAGGACCCGGTGGAGGTGGAGGCCAGCCGCATGGCCTTCCAGGTGGATACGGACACCTCCACCAGCGAAAATGCCCTTCTCCAAAGCGGCAACCAGGAGGGCCGGGCGGGTTTCGTCTATTACGAGGAGGAAAAGGGCCTGGCGGTGTTCACCGATCCCAAGGAGGTGGTCCTCACCCGTAAGCGCAAGGATGGGGACCTGGTGATCCGGGCTAAGGAGGTGCGAAGCCTCACCGGCCCCAAGAAGCTCATCGCCACCGGGGGGGTGAGGCTGCAGGATGGGGATCTGGTCACCACCGGGGATAGCCTTTACTATGATGACAACACCGGGGAAGCCATCGTCCTAGGGAGGCCGGCGGTGAGCGAGAACAAGAAGGAGGGCTTCAAGCTTTCGGGGAGCACCCTGCAACACAATGTCAACCGCCACCAGGTGCGGGTGTACGGCAAGGCCTTCCGACTGCCGGTGGAGGAGTTTCGTAAGCTTTCGGAGAAATAGGCGGTGAGATGGGCTTCTTTCCTCTTTCTGGGGCTCGCCCTTTGTACGCTGGCCCAGGAAGTCTACCGCCCGGAGGTGGAACTGGTCCGCAAGGATAAGAGGGTGGTGGCCTGGGTCAGCGGGGAGGAAGGAAGCCTTTTCTATGCCGATTACGGGGATATCTGGGTAGGGGACCTCGAGGCCCTTTCCCGGGAGAGGGCGCAGGTGGGGGGACGGGCCTTTTTTCTGGATGCGGGTAGCGCCGTGGAGGAAGGCCTGGAGGTGGGGCAGAAGGTGGAGGTGGCCTTTAACCCGGACTGGGAACAGGATGGCCTACCCTACCTCATGCGTTTACGCAAGGCCAGCGAGGAGAAGGCGGCGCGCTACCTGCGCCTGGTCCTCTTTGACCCAAAGGAGGTGGCGGTGCGCCTGGGGGAGGAGGTGGAGGCTAGGGGGCCCCTGGCGGTGGTGGAGCGGGGTGGGGTGGAGGAGCTTTTCCTCTCTGGAGGGGAGGCCCGCTACCTGGAGGAGGGAGGCCGGCTGGAGGTAAAACCGGCTCCGGGGAAGGTGGAGGTGGCCCAAGGGCAGGTGCGGGTAACAGGGCAAAGACTTCGCTACCAAAACCATACCGGAGAGGCCCTTTTGGAAGGACCCCTGGAGGTACGCCGAGAAGGGGAAAAGCCCCTTGTGGGCAGGGCGGGCTCCCTCCGTTACCTCTTGGATGAGGATCGGCTCTGGCTTCTCGGGGGGGTGGAGTTTACCCAAGGAGGAAGGACCACCAAGGCGGATAAGGCCCTTTTCAGGGAGAAGGAGGGGTACGCCTACCTCTTTGGTGGGGTGGAGAGCCGGGACGAGAAGGGCCTGGTGCGGGGGGAAAGGGTGCGCTACGCCTTAAGGACCGGGGAGGTGGTGGTCCTAGGCCAGGTCAAAGGGGAGTTTCGGAGCGATTAGGCGGGTACGCCGGCCATCAAGAGGCCCAGGCGCTCTTCCCTGGCCTCCTCGGGGGTGAGCTCGCCCACGATCCGCCCCTCGTACATGACCAGGATCCGGTCCGACAGGCTGATTACCTCGGAAAGATCCGCGGAAACCAAAAGCACCGCCAGGCCCTGGTCGCGGGCCTCTACCAGGCGCTGGTGGATGAACTCTATGGCCCCCACGTCCACGCCCCGGGTGGGCTGGGCGGCGATGAGGAGGCGGGGCCCCCGCAAAAGCTCCCTACCCACCACGATCTTTTGCTGGTTTCCCCCGGAGAAGCGCCGGGCGGAGAGTTCCGTGGAGCGAGGGCGGACATCAAAGGTTTCCACCAGGGCCCTGGCATGGCGTTCCATGGCCTTCCCATCCAGGAAGCCCAGGAAGCCCCGGAAGGGGGGGCGGCGCTGATCTCCCAGGATGGCGTTTTCCCGGACGGAAAAGTCCAGGACCAAACCCCGGGCAAGCCGGTCCTCTGGGATATGGCTCACCCCCGCTTCCCGCACCCGTAGGGCCTGGTGGGGAAGGGGGTGGCCCAGGTAGCGCACCGTGCCCCGGTACTTGCGCAGGCCCACCAGGGCCTCCACCAGCTCCGTCTGGCCATTGCCCTCCACCCCGGCGATGCCCACGATCTCCCCAGCCCGCACGGAGAAGCTTACCCCCCTTAGCCTTGGGGGCGCCTCGAGGCCCTCCACCTCCAGCACCACTTCCCCGGGCTTGGCGGGGCCCTTTTCCACCCTCAAGACCACTTCCCGGCCCACCATCATCCGGGCCAGTTCCTCCAAGGAGGTCTCGGGGGTCCTCACCGTGCCCACCACTTTGCCGTCCCGGATCACCGTGACCCGGTCGGACACGGCAAGCACCTCCTTCAGCTTGTGGCTGATGAAGATGGCGGCGTTCCCCTTGGCCACGTAGGCCCTTAGGAAGCGGAAAAGCTCCTCGGCCTCCTGGGGGGTTAGGACGGCGGTGGGCTCGTCCAGGATGAGGATCTTGGCCTGGCGGTAAAGGGCCTTGAGGATCTCCACCCGTTGCTGCAGGCCCACGGGAAGGTTCTCAATGCGCTCGTCCAGGGGCACCTGGAAGCCCAGTTCCGCCATGAGGGCGGTGGCCCGCTTCCGGGCCTCCTCTAGGTTGAGGTAGAGGGGGTTTCCCGGCTCGAGGCCCAACACCAGGTTTTCCAGCACGGTAAAGGGTTCCACCAGCATGAAGTGCTGGTGCACCATGCCGATCCCGTGGGCGATGGCGTCCAGGGGGCTTTTGGGCCGGTAGGGCTGGCCATCCACCCACATCTCCCCTTTGTCCGGGGGCTGAAGGCCGTAGACGATCTTCATCAAGGTGGATTTACCCGCCCCGTTTTCCCCCACCAGGGCCAGGACCTCGCCCCAGTTCAGGTCCAGGCTGATGCGATCGTTGGCCAGGACCAGGGGGAAGCGCTTGGTGATGTCCTTTAGGACCAGGGCCTTTGAGGTGGTTCCGCCGACCTCCACGCCCGGAGTATACAAAAAGGCCGGGAGGTTCCCGGCCTTTTGCTGAGCCCGCCTTTCTAGCGTTTTTCGGGCACCTTAAGCTGGCCCTTGATGATCTGCTGCTTCAAGACCTCCAGCTTGCTGACCACGGCGGCCGGGATCAGGGCCTTGTTGTACTCGTCCAGGGCGTACCCCACCCCGTTGTTGGCCAGGCCGAACTCCCGCACCCCACCCTTAAAGGCCTTCTGCACCACGCTCTTGATGACCTCGTAGGTGGCCACGTCCACCCGCTTCATCATGGAGGTGAGGCCGTGGTTCAGGGTGCTGGGGTTATTGTCGGTGTCCCCCAGGTAGTTCTGGTTGGCGTCCACCCCGATGAAGAAGAGGGGCGTGGCCTTGGTGCCGTCGGTGCCACAGGTCTTGGTGTAATCGGCGTACTTGGGCACCTTGGCGTAGGGGTCGGCCTTGCGCACAAAGCGGATGGCCCCGCCCTCCTTGAGGCACTTGGCCTGCTTCACGTAGTCGATGAGGCCCAGGCCCGAGCCACCGGCGGCGGCGTAGATGATGTCCGCCCCCTGGCGCACCTGGCTGGCGGCGATCTCCTTGGCCTTGGCGGGGTCGTTCCAGGCGGCGGGGGTGTTGCCCACATAGCCCACCAGGACCTTGCCCTGGATCTTGTCCTCCTTGAAGGCGTACTCCGCCCCGGCGCGGAAGCCCGCCTCAAACTTGTGGATGAGGGGGATGTCCATGCCGCCGATGAAGCCCACCACCCCGGTGCGGGTCATCTTGCCGGCGATGTAGCCCACCAGGAAGCTCCCCTCGTGCTCCCGGAAGACCAGGCCCACGGCGTTGGCCAGTTTGCCCTCGCCGGGGACGGCGTCAATCACCGCGAAGTTCACCTTGGGGAACTCCTTGGCGGTGGCGGTGATGGCCGGCTCGTTGGCGAAGCCCACCCCGATCACCAGGTCAAAGCCCTCCTCGGCGAAGGTGCGGATGCCCTGGCCCACCTGGGAGGGGTCGGCGGGCTCAAAGTCAAAGAGCTTGACCCCGAAATCCTTGGCCGCCTTCTGCGCCCCTTCCCAGGCGGACTGGTTGAAGGAGCGGTCAAACTTACCCCCAGCGTCAAAGGCGATGCCCACGCGGACTTGGGCCAGGCTTAGGCCCAGGGCCAATACTGCCAAAAGGGTTACGATACGTTTCATCTGCCACCTCCTACGGCGTTTCGCCGTAGGGCATTATACCGGGTTGGGTAAACTCAAGGCATGACCCTGGAGGAAGCCCGCAAGCGCATCAATGAGCTACGGGACCTGATCCGCTACCACAACTACCGCTACTACGTCCTGGACTCCCCCGAGATCTCCGATGCCGAGTACGACCGGCTTCTTAGGGAGCTGAAGGAGCTGGAGGAGCGCTTTCCTGAGCTCAAAAGCCCCGACTCCCCCACGGAGCAGGTGGGGGCGAAACCCTTTGGTCAGCCGTTGGGTTATCTGGAGGCCACCTTCCGCCCCATCCGCCACCCAAGCCGCATGTACTCCCTGGATAACGCCTTCTCCCTGGAGGAGGTCCGGGCCTTTGAGGAGCGGGTGGAGCGGGCCTTGGGAAGGAAGGGGCCTTTCGTCTACACGGTGGAGCACAAGGTGGACGGGCTTTCCGTGAACCTCTACTACGAGGAAGGGGTTTTGGTCTATGGGGCCACCCGGGGGGATGGGGAGACGGGGGAGGAGGTGACCCAGAACCTCCTCACCATTCCCACCATTCCCCGGAGGCTTAAGGGGGTGCCGGAGCGCCTCGAGGTCCGGGGGGAGGTGTACTTGCCCATAGAGGCCTTCCTGCGCCTGAACGAGGAGCTGGAAGAAAAGGGGGAGCGGATCTTCAAAAACCCCCGGAACGCCGCCGCCGGCTCCCTTAGGCAGAAGGATCCCCGGATCACCGCCAAGAGGGGCCTTAGGGCCACCTTCTACGCCCTGGGGCTTGGCCTGGAGGAAAGCGGGAGCAAAACCCAGTTTGAGCTTCTCCATTGGCTAAAGGAGAAGGGCTTCCCCGTGGAGCACGGCTTCACCCGGGTCCAAGGTGTAGAGGGGGTGGAGAGGGTTTACCAGGCCTGGTTGAGGGAGCGGCGGAGCCTACCCTTTGAGGCGGATGGGGTGGTGGTGAAACTGGATGACCTTTCCCTCTGGCGGGAGCTGGGCTACACCGCCCGGGCCCCGCGGTTTGCCATCGCCTACAAGTTCCCCGCAGAAGAGAAGGAAACCCGCTTGCTGCAGGTGGTCTTCCAGGTGGGGCGCACGGGTAGGGTCACGCCGGTGGGCGTCTTGGAGCCGGTTTTGCTAGAGGGGAGCGAGGTGAGCCGGGTTACCCTCCATAACGAAAGTTACATTGAAGAGCTGGACGTGCGCATCGGGGACTGGGTCTTGGTGCACAAGGCGGGGGGGGTGATCCCCGAGGTCCTGAGGGTCCTGAAGGAGAGGAGGACGGGGGAGGAGAAGCCCATCCGCTGGCCAGAAACCTGCCCCGAGTGCGGCCATCGTTTGCTGAAGGAGGGCAAGGTCCACCGCTGTCCCAACCCCTTGTGCCCCGCCAAGCGCTTTGAGGCCATCCGCCACTACGCCTCCCGCAAGGCCATGGACATCGGGGGCCTGGGGGAAAAGCTCATTGAGAAGCTCCTAGAAGCGGGATTGGTGAAGGATGTGGCCGACCTGTACCGGCTTAGGGAGGAGGACCTGGTGGGCCTGGAACGCATGGGGAAGAAGAGCGCAGGGAACCTCCTCCGCCAGATTGAGGAGAGCAAGGGCCGGGGTCTGGAGCGCCTCCTCTACGCCTTGGGCCTGCCGGGGGTGGGGGAGGTGTTGGCCCGCAACCTGGCAGCCCGCTTCGGTACCATGGACCGGCTCCTCGAGGCCACACCGGAGGAACTCCTCCAGGTGGAGGAGGTGGGGGAGCTCACCGCCCGGGGCATTTACGAAACCCTGCAGGACCCCGCCTTCCGGGACCTGGTGAGGCGCCTGAAGGAGGCCGGGGTGGAGATGGAGGCCAAGGAACGGGGGGGGGAGGCCCTAAAGGGCCTCACCTTCGTCATCACCGGGGAGCTTTCCCGCCCCCGGGAGGAGGTGAAGGCCCTCTTGAGGCGCTTAGGGGCCAAGGTGACGGATTCCGTGAGCCGCAAAACCAGCTACCTGGTGGTGGGGGAGGCCCCAGGGAGCAAGCTGGAAAAGGCGAGGGCCTTGGGGGTGCCCACCCTCACGGAGGAAGAACTCTACCGACTCATAGAGGCGCGCACAGGGAAAGGCCGGGAGGCCCTCTTGGCCTAGGTGGGTTCCGGGGGGAAGAGCTTGCTTAAGGCCTCTTCCACCCGACTCCCGGAAAGCCCCAGCTCCCGTAGGGCCTTCTCATAAAGCTCGGGGGTGAGAAGCCCCTGTAAGGCCCTAAGCTCCGTCTGGGAGAGATGGGCTCCCTTTAGCACGTGTTCCTCAAAACTCCCCCAGGCCAGGGGCACGTGGGCCTTGACGATCTCCGCGATGGCCTTGGCGTACTGCCGGATCTCCCACTGGGCATGGGGATCTAGGCGGAGGGCCAGGAAGTGGAAGAGGTTGTGCAGGTCCTGCTTCCAGTAAAACTCCGTGTACAGGTTTAAGGGGAGGACCATCCGGGCCATCTCCCGGGCGATGCCCTTTTCCAGGAGGGTCTGGTAGGCCTGGTAGGCCTCCCTCTCCACCCTCTTTAGAAGGCGGGAGGCTTCCTCGTCGGTGAAAGCCCCTTCCGAGCCCTGCTTATTCCGCCTGGCCTGGTGGCGCCAGGCCTTGGGCTCGTAGAACTCCTCCTGCAACACGGAATAGCGCCCAGAGATCTCGTTGACGCTGGCGGTGCGGTGGCGGAACCACTGGCGCACCACGAAGATGGGGGCCTTGACGTGGAACTTGAACTCCACCATCTCAAAGGGGCTGGTGTGGCGGTGGCGCATGAGGTAGTCGATGAGGGCGGCATCCTCCCGCAGGGTCTTGGTGCCCGGACCGTAGGAAACCCTGGCCGCCTGGACGATGGCGGCGTCGTTCCCCATCGCCTCCACCAGGCGGACGAAGCCCTTGTCCAAAACGGGGATCTCCATCCTCCGAAGTTTACTCCGTCCCCTTGCCCTTTGGCCCAAAGGGGTCTACCCTAAGCCTATGCGGGGTTCGCACCCCCTTGGCCTACAAGTGGCGGCATGGCCGCTATAGGCCTTGGTCACGGGCGAAGCCCGTACTTGGCCTCTTGGGCCAGCGGCTTGTAGGATGGATGGGCTTTTGGGGCTTGGTGGCCCCTTTCTGGAGTGGAGATGTTGAGGTTGCCTGATTTTCCTTTACCGGATGAGCGGGGACGGTTTGGTCCCTATGGAGGAAGGTACGTTCCCGAAACCCTGATTCCGGCCCTCGAGGAGGTGGAGGCCGCCTACAAGGAGGCCAAGAAGGACCCCGCTTTTTTGGCGGAGCTGGAGCACTACCTCAGGACCTTTGCCGGCCGGCCTACCCCCCTTTACCACGCCAAGAGGCTTTCCCAATACTGGGGCGGGGCCCAGGTGTACCTAAAGCGGGAGGACCTCCTGCACACCGGGGCCCATAAGATCAACAACACCCTGGGCCAGGCCCTCCTGGCCCGGCGCATGGGCAAAAGGCGGGTGATAGCGGAAACCGGGGCCGGGCAGCACGGGGTTTCCGTGGCCACGGTGGCGGCCCTTTTCGGCTTGGAATGCGTGGTCTATATGGGGGAGGAGGACGTACGGCGCCAGGCCCTAAACGTGTTCCGCATGAAGCTTCTGGGGGCCGAGGTGCGCCCGGTGGCGGCGGGAAGCCGCACCCTTAAGGACGCCACCAACGAGGCCATCCGCGACTGGCTCACCCATGTGCGCACCACCTTCTACATCCTGGGCTCGGTGGTGGGCCCCCACCCCTACCCCATGATGGTGCGGGAGTTCCAAAGCGTCATCGGGGAGGAGGTGAAGGAAGAGAGCCTGAGGATGTTCGGCCGCTACCCCGATGCCCTCATCGCCGCCGTGGGTGGGGGGTCCAACGCCATTGGCCTTTTTGCCCCCTTCGCTTATTTACCGCCGAAGGAGCGTCCCCGGCTCATCGGGGTGGAGGCTGCCGGGGAAGGGCTTTCCAGCGGTAGGCACGCCGCCAGCATCGGGGCGGGGAAGCGGGGGGTGTTGCACGGGAGCTACATGTACCTCCTTTACGACCACGACGGCCAGATCACCCCGGCCCACTCGGTTTCTGCGGGGCTGGATTACCCAGGAGTGGGGCCCGAGCACAGCTACTACGCCGACCAGGGCATCGCCGAGTACGCCGGAGTGACGGACGAGGAGGCCCTCGAGGGGTTCAAACTCCTGGCCCGCCTGGAGGGGATCATCCCTGCCTTGGAGTCCGCCCATGCCATCGCCCACGCGGCCAAAGTGGTGCCGGAGATGGATAGGGACCAGATCGTGGTCATCAACCTTTCGGGCCGGGGGGACAAGGACGTGACCGAGGTGATGCGCCTTCTGGGAGGGGAGCTATGACCACGCGGGAAGCCTTTGCCCGGGCCAAGGCCGAGGGGCGGGCCGCTTTGATCCCTTACCTTACCGCAGGCTTTCCCAGCCGGGAAGGGTTCTTGCAGGCGGTGAAGGAGGTATTGCCCTACGCCGACCTCTTGGAGATCGGCCTGCCCTACTCCGATCCCTTGGGGGATGGTCCGGTGATCCAAAGGGCCAGCGAGGAGGCCTTAAGGAAGGGGATGAGCGTCCAGGGGGTTCTGGAACTCTTCCGGGAGGTGCGGGCCCTCACGGAAAGGCCCCTTTTCCTCATGACCTACCTGAACCCCGTCTTAGCCTGGGGTCCGGAACGGTTTTTTAGCCTTTTCAAGCAGGCGGGGGCCACGGGGGTCATCTTGCCGGACCTCCCCCCGGACGAGGACCCGGCCCTGGTGCGCCTGGCCCAGGAGATCGGCTTGGAAACGGTGTTTCTCCTGGCCCCCACCTCCACGGACCGGCGGGTGGAAACCGTGGTGGGCTACGCCACGGGCTTCATCTACGCGGTCTCCGTCACCGGGGTCACCGGGGAGCGGGAGCGCCTGCCCGAGGAGGTGCGGGACCTGGTGCGGCGCATCAGGGCCAGGACCTCCTTGCCCGTGGCGGTGGGCTTTGGGGTTTCGGGAAGGGAAACCGCAGCCCAGGCGGCGGTGGCCGATGGGGTGGTGGTGGGAAGCGCCTTGGTGCGGGCCCTGGAGGGAGGCCGGCCCCTGGCCCCTCTCCTCGAGGAGATCCGCCAAGGGCTTTTGCAAAAGGAACCCGCTTAGGCCAAGGGGAGCTCCAGGCCCTCTTCCAGGAGGGCCTTGGGGTCTGGATACCGCAGGATGCGGTAGAGGGGATCCCGCTCCGCAGGCCTGAAACCCGCATCCACGATCTGGCGCACTATTTCCCGCACCGTGGCGTGGGTACGCCCGTGCCCCCCGGCCGCCGAGACCACGTTTTCCTCCAGCATGGTGCTGCCAAAATCGTCGGCCCCGTAGTAAAGGGCGGCCTGGGCCACCTTGAACCCCAGGGTGGGCCAGGAGGCTTGGAGGTGGGCGAAGTTGTCCAGGGTGAGCCGGGCGATGGCCAGGGTTTTCAGGTACTCGTGGGCGGTGGCCCCCGGGGCCTTGCCCTTAAGCCGGGTGTGCTCCACCTGCAAGGTCCAAAGGGCAAAGGCGGCAAAGCCGTTTTGGTACTTTTCCCGGGCCTTGTCCTGCTGGGCCCTTAGGCCCAGCAGGTGGGCGGTGCGCTCCCTTGGCCCTTCCCCAAAGCCGATCACCATGCTGGCCAGGGTGTAAAGCCCCAAGGCCTGGGCGGCATCCACGATGCGGTACCAGTCCGCGGTCTTGATGCGGGCGGGAGCGGCCTTTTGCCGCACCTCGTCCACCAGGATCTCCGCCCCGGCCCCCGGCATCCCATCCAGCCCCGCTTCCATGAGCCTTTCCAAGATAACCTCGGCCCGAAGCCCGGTGAGCCTTTCCAAGCCCAGAATCTCCTCGGGGCTGAAGGCGTCGATGCGCAGGTCGGGGAAGCGGTTCTTGAGGTAGCGGAGAAGGTCCAGGTACCACTCCAAGGGAAGCTCGGGGTTCACCCCCCCTTGCATCAGGATGCGCCTCCCCCCCACCTGGTAGAGTTCCTCTACCTTCTCGGCGATGGCTTCGTAGGTGAGGGTGTAGGCATCCTTCTGCCGCCGGGTGCGGTAAAAGGCGCAAAAGGCGCAACCCACCGTGCAGACGTTGGTGTAGTTGATGTTGCGGTCTATGAGAAAGGTCACCACCTCTGGATGGGTTTTCTGAAGGCGCACCTCGTGAGCGGCGGCGGCCAGCTCAGGTAAGGGAAGGTCAAAAAGGGAGAGCACCTCGCTTTCGGTAAGCCTCTCTCCCCCTACGGCCTTTTCCAGAACATCCATGGGACCCATGCTACACCCTTCGGACCCCCTGGGGTTGGGTCTTGGGCCACGGATAAAATAGGGGCATGGAACTCAAGCTCATTCCCATTGAGAAGCCGGAGAACCTGAACGTCATCCTGGGCCAAGCCCACTTCATCAAGACGGTGGAGGACCTCCACGAGGCCTTGGTGACCGCCGTGCCGGGTATCAAGTTCGGCCTTGCCTTCTCCGAGGCCAGCGGCAAGCGCCTGGTGCGGCGTTCCGGCACGGATCCCGAGCTCACCCAGCTGGCGGTGCGGAATATCCTCAACCTGGCGGCAGGGCACACCTTCCTCATCGTGTTGGGTGAGGGGTTTTATCCCATCAACGTGCTCCACGCGGTGAAGGCTTGCCCTGAGGTGGTGCGCATCTTTGCCGCCACCGCCAACCCCCTCCAGGTGGTGGTGGCGGAGGAGGGGGAGCAGAGGGCCATCCTGGGGGTTATGGATGGCTTCAAACCCCTGGGGGTGGAGGACGAGGCCGAGGTGGCCTGGCGCAAGGACCTCCTCCGCCGCTTCGGCTATAAACTTTAGCGCCCCCTTATTGGCGGCCGGGGGGGTTGGGGTAAGATGCCCTCATGGAGCTCGGAACCGTGGCGCCCGACTTCGCCCTGCCGGACCAAGAGGGGCGGATTCACCGGCTTTCCGATTACCGGGGGAGGTGGGTGGTTCTCTACTTCTATCCCAAGGACGATACCCCCGGGTGCACCAAGGAGGCCTGCGGCTTCCGCGACCGTATGGGGGATTTGCAGGAACTGGGAGCCGTGGTCCTAGGGGTTTCTGCGGACGATGTGGAAAGCCACAGGCGTTTTGCCGAGAAGTACGGTCTGAACTTTCCCCTTCTTGCTGACCCCGAGCGGCAAGCCATCCTGGCCTATGGGGCCTGGGGGAAAAAGAACCTTTATGGCAAGGAGTACGAAGGGGTGTTGCGCCAGACCTTCCTGATAGACCCCGAAGGGCGCATCGCCAAGGTGTGGAAAAAGGTCTCCCCGGAGGGGCACGCCGAGGAGGTGGCCGAGGCCTTGCGGAGGTTGCGGGGGTTTTAGCCATGGAAAGACCCTTGGAATCCTACAAGAAGGAGGCGGCCCACGCCGCGGTGGCGTATGTCCAAGATGGCATGGTGGTGGGCCTGGGCACGGGGTCCACGGCCCGGTATGCCGTTTTGGAGCTGGCCCGGCGGCTTAGGGAGGGGGAGCTTAGGGAAGTGGTAGGGGTTCCCACCTCGGAGGCCACTAAGGACCTGGCCCTGCGGGAAGGGATTCGCGTGGTGGAGCTGCCGCCAGAAGGGGTGGACCTGGCCATAGACGGGGCCGATGAGATCGCCCCGGACCTTTCCCTGATCAAGGGCCTGGGCGGGGCTCTCTTGCGGGAGAAGATTGTGGAGAGCAACGCCAAGGAGTTTATCGTGATCGCCGACCACACCAAGAAGGTGCCCGTGCTGGGCCGGGGGGTGGTGCCGGTGGAGATCGTGCCCTTTGGCCATCTGGCCACCTTGAAGGCCATCCGCGCCATGGGCGGGGAGCCAGAGCTAAGGATGGACGGGGATGAGTTTTACTTTACCGACGGGGGGCACTTGATCGCCGATGTGCGCTTTGGTCCCATCGGGGACCCCGGGGGCCTCCATAGGGCCCTTCTGGAGATTCCGGGGGTGGTGGAGACGGGTCTTTTCGTGGGCTTGGCCACCCGGGCCCTGGTGGCGGGGCCCATGGGGATAGAGGAACTGGTGCCTTAAGGCCCGGCCTTCTAGGTGGTCTCCGGTTTGGGGGATGGATTTTGTGCCGGGACTGGGCGCCGGTGTAGAATCATGGCCATGAAGGGGATGCCTCACCCCTAGGGCGGGGAAGCCTTTCCCGCCCGGGGCGCATGCCCCGGTTTTTCTTGGAGGAGGGATGGAAAAGGTTTTTTACATCACCACCCCCATCTACTACGTGAATGCGGAACCCCACCTGGGCCACGCCTACACCACCGTGGTGGCGGACTTCCTGGCCCGCTGGCACCGGTTGGATGGATACCGGACCTTTTTCCTCACCGGCACCGACGAGCACGGGGAAACCGTCTACCGGGCGGCCCTGAAGGCGGGGGAGGAGCCCCAGGCCTTTGTGGACCGGGTCTCCCAGCGCTTCCGCAAGGCTTGGGAGCTTTTGGGCATCGCCTACGACGATTTCATCCGTACCACGGAGGAGCGGCATAAGCGGGTGGTGCAGCGGGTCTTACAGAAGGTCTACGAGGCGGGGGACATCTACTACGGGGAGTACGAGGGGCTTTACTGCGTAAGCTGCGAGCGCTTCTACACGGAAAAGGAGCTTCAAGGGGATTTTTGCCCCATCCACGCCCGCCCCGTGGAGCGGAGACGGGAAGGGAACTACTTCTTCCGCATGGAGAAGTACCGGGAGTGGCTCATTGACTACCTCCAGACCCACCCCGACCTCATCCGGCCCGAGGGGTACCGGAACGAGGTGCTTTCCATGCTCTCCGAGCCCATCGGGGATCTCTCCATCTCCCGGCCCAAGGCCCGCGTACCTTGGGGCATCCCCCTGCCCTGGGATGAGGCCCACGTGACCTACGTGTGGTTTGACGCCCTCCTCAACTACGTTTCCGCCCTGGGCTACCCCGAGGACCCCCGCTACGCCACCTTCTGGCCCCAGGCCTGGCACCTGATCGGCAAGGACATCCTGAAGCCCCATGCGGTCTTCTGGCCCACCATGCTGAAAGCGGCGGGGATTCCCATGTACCGGCACCTGAACGTGGGAGGGTTTCTGCTGGGGCCGGATGGCCGCAAGATGAGCAAAACCCTGGGGAACGTGGTGGACCCCTTTGCCCTTACGGAGAAGTACGGCCGGGATGCCGTGCGCTATTACCTTTTGCGGGAGATTCCTTATGGCCAGGATACACCGGTGAGCGAGGAGGCCTTGAAGGCTAGGTACGAGGCGGATCTGGCCGACGACCTGGGCAATCTTCTCCAGCGCACCCGGGCCATGCTGTTTCGTTTCGCTGAGGGACGCATTCCCGAGCCGGTTTCTGGGGAGGAGCTGGAGGAGGGCACGCGCCTTGCGGGACGCCTCAGGGGTCTGGTGCGGGAGCTTCGCTTCCACGTGGCCCTCGAGGAGACCATGGCCTACGTGAAGGCCATAAACCGCTACATCAACGAGAAGCGTCCCTGGGAGCTATTCAAGGAGGATCCCAAGGAGGCTAGGGCGGCGCTCTACCGGGTGGTGGAGGGCCTGAGGATCGCCTCCATCCTCCTTACCCCGGCCATGCCGGACAAGATGGCCGAGCTGCGCCGGGCCTTGGGCCTGAAGGAGGAGGTGAGCCTTGAGGAGGCGGAGCGCTGGGGCCTGGCGGAACCCCTTCCCCTTCCCCAGGAGGCAGGGGTTCTCTTTCCAAAGGAAGTCCCAAGGGGGGAGGCCGGGGGAGGCAAAATGGAGGGCACAAAGGAGGATCGCTTCATTGGCATGGAGGATTTCGCCAAGGTGGAGCTTAGGGTGGCCCAGGTGGTGGCAGCGGAAAAGCACCCCAACGCCGATAAACTCCTGGTGCTTAGGCTCTCCCTGGGGAACGAGGAGCGCACCGTGGTTTCCGGCATCGCCCAGTGGTACCGCCCCGAGGACCTGGTGGGGAAAAAGGTGGTGGTGGTGGCCAACCTCAAGCCTGCCAGGCTTCGGGGCGTGGAGAGCCAGGGGATGATCCTTGCGGCATCCGAGGGGGATAGGCTGGCCCTGGTCACGGTGGAGGGGGAGATTCCCCCAGGGGCGTTGGTGAAATAGCCCTTGGCGCAAGAGGGGTGGAGATGGTGGGGCTCCACCTTGGCCTGTCAGGGTGGGGTGGTCTAGGGGGGCCGGGGAAAACCCGGCCCCTTGGCCTTTCCCGGCTAGCGGGTGGCGTTCAGCTCCTCCAAGGCCCGCTTGAGGATGGCGTCCCCTTCCAGGTCCAAAACCGCCTGCCCCCGCTCCTCGGGCAAGGGCCGCTGGCGCTGGGGCTCGGCGTAGGTGAACTTGCCCTCGGCATCGGCCTTGACCTTCACCGTCTTCCCGTTTAGGGTCACGGTGACCTCAGCCCCGGGAGGCGCCCCGGCCCCTTGCAGGGAGAAGGGGGTGGGGAAACGCGTGTCCTTGACCTCTATGTCGGGCTTCAGCCCCTCCTTGTTAATGGCCCGGCGCTTAGGGGTGAGCCACTCAAAGGTGACCAGGGTGAGCTCACCGCCGTTGGCCAGGGTGTAGGGGGTCTGGCCCACGCCCTTGCCGAAGGTCTTTTCCCCGATAACCTTGGCCCGGCCGTAGTCCTGCAGGGCCCCGGCCACGATCTCGCTGGCGGAAGCCGAGTTCCCGTTCACCAGGACCACCATGGGCCCATCCCAAAGGGGTTTCCCCGAGGCCTCGCACCAGACCCGGGTGAGGTTCTTGGTGCGGGTGTAGACGATGGGGCCTTCCTTCAAGAAGGCGCTGGCCACCGCACACCCCTGGTCCAGGAGGCCGCCCCCGTTATCCCGGAGGTCAAAGATGAGCTTCCTGATGCCCTGGGCCTTGAGCCCGTCTATGGCCTTCTTAAGCTGGTCCTCTACCTTGAAGTTGCCGAAGGTCTCCAGGGCCACATAGCCCACGTCCCCGATCCTGCCCGTGGAAACCGAGATGATCTCCACCTTTTCCCGGATGAGCTCAAAAACCAGGGGGGCGGGGGTCCCTTCCCGGCGCACCTTGATGGTGACCTTGGTTCCCTCCCGGCCCCGGATCCGGGCCACCACCTCCAAAAGGGGAAGACCCGTGACGTCCTCTCCGTCCACCTCGAGGATCACATCCCCGGCCCGCATCCCCGCCCGCTGGGCAGGCAGGCCCTTCATCACCCCTTCAATCTTGGCCCCGGTGCCGTCGGGATTGGCGGGGGAGAGGGTGGCCCCTATGCCGAAGAACTCGCCCCTTAGATCCTCCTGGCGGACGCTGGCCCGCTGGGGGGGAGAGTAGCTGGTAAAGGGGTCCTTAAGGGCGGAGACCATGCCCCCGATGGCCCCTTCCAGGAGGGCGTTGAGCTTATCGCGGGGGAGGTTCTCCAGGTAGTCCTGTTGGATCCTTTGGTAGACCTCCAACAGGGCCTGGCCGTTGGGGTTTTGCAGGAGGTTTTCCGCCTGGGGCCTTGGAAGCTGAGCGTATACCAGGGCCAGGACCACCCCGAGCCCTGCAATGAACCACGCGCGTTTTTTCATCTCTTCCCTCACCTAAGCTCCACTATAACGCCCCACCATGAGAAACAACCGTGGCCTGTCTTCCGTATAGTAAGGGCATGATCGCCTTCCACCGGGTGGGCCTGGAATACCCCCGCACGGGGACCAAGGCGCTGTACAACGTGAGCCTTGAGGTCAGGAAGGGGGAGTTCGTGTACGTGGTGGGCCACTCGGGGGCGGGGAAGTCCACCTTGCTTTCCCTGATCCTGCGCCGACTCCTTCCTACTCAAGGAACGGTGTACTTTGGCGGACAGAACCTGAAGCTTCTCAAGGGGGACCAGGTGGCCCTTCACCGCCGCCGGATCGGCATGGTGTTCCAGGACCACCGCCTCCTTTCCGACATGACGGTGGAGGAGAACCTGGCCTTTGTGCTCCAGGTGCAAGGGATTCCCCCCAGGGAGTGGGGGGAGCGCATCGCCACGGCCCTGCGACGGGTGGGGCTTTCCCACAAGAAAAGGGCCTTTCCCGAGGAGCTTTCCGTGGGCGAGGCCCAGCGGGTGGCCATAGCCCGGGCCTTGCTCCTGGACCCCCCGGTGATCCTGGCGGACGAGCCCACGGGGAACCTGGACCTGGAAAACGCCCTGCAGGTACTGGATATCCTTAAGGCCGCCCACGGACGGGGGGCCACGGTGCTGGTGGCCACCCATAGCCGCGAACTCTTGGAGGCCTACCCGGCCCGGGTGGTGGTGTTGAAGGCGGGCCAGGTGGTGCGGGACGAACGTCCTGGGGAAGGTGGTAGCATAAGGGTAAGGGAAAGCCCTGACCGGGGCGGAAAGGAGGGTGTATGAACGTCTACAAACTCATCGGTCGCAACCTGGAGATCACCGACGCCATTCGGGACTACGTGGAAAGGAAGCTTTCCCGCCTGGACCGCTACCAGAATGGGGAGCTCATGGCCAAGGTGGTTCTTTCCTTGGCCGGCAGCAACCACGTGGCCCGCAAGGCCAAGGCCGAGGTGCAGGTGGACCTCCCCGGGGGGCTCGTTAGGGTGGAGGAGGAGGACCCTGACCTTTATGCGGCCATCGACCGCATGGTGGACCGGCTGGAAACCCAACTGAAGCGTTACAAGGAGCGGCGTTTCGTGGGCAAGCGGCACACCTACCAGGGGCCGCCACCTCCCGAGGTACGGGACCTCGAGGCCCTGCGCAAGCCCGAGGAGGAGGAAGGTCCCAGGATTGTCCGGGTCAAGCGCTTTGAGATGAAGCCCATGGACCCCGAGGAGGCCGCCTTCCAGATGGAGGCCTTGGGCCACGACTTCTTCGTGTTCCGTAACGCCAAGACCGACGAGATCAACGTCATCTACCGCCGCAAGGACGGCAACTACGGGCTTATTGAGCCCGCATAGCCAAGGTCTTCAGTAGTAGGCGGAGGGATCCACGAAGCGGGTCTCTCCGCCTAGGCGTACCGCCACCCTGAACTCCACTTCCTCCGGGCGGATGAGGAGGCCGCCTCCCGTGTAGCCCAGAAGCTGTCCGCGTTGCACCCTCTGGCCTTCCTGCACCAAGGGTTCTTGCAGGTTGGTGTAGACGGTGGAAAGGGTTTCCGTGTGCACCAGCATCACCGTGTAGCCCAGGTTGGGCAGGTAGAGGATCCCGGCCACGTACCCGTCGGCGGCAGCCTGTACCGGGCTTCCCGGGGCGGGGCCCTGGATCACCTGGAAAGGCCCTTCCTGCCCATAGGGCACCAGGATTCTACCTCCGGGCACGGGAAAGGCCAGCCGGCCCACGGTGGCGGGCAAGGGGGGAGGGGGTACCACCACGCTGGCCTGGCGGGGTGAGGGAGGGGTGGCCGCCTGGCGGCGCTCGGCCTCCAGCCTCCTCCTCTCCTCCTCCTGCCTTCGCCGCTCCTCCTCCTGGCGCTTAAGCTCCAAGAGGCGTTGCCGTTCCGCCAGCACCCTGGCCTGGAGGGCGGCCAGCTGGGCTTGCAGGCGTTGCCGTTCCGTCAGGGCCTCCCGGAGAAGGGCCCTTTTGCCCTGCGCCTCCTGCCTTAGGCTGGCGAGGGTGGTCTCCAGCTCCCCCTTTTGCCCCTCGAGGGCCCTTTGGGTCTGGCCCAGGGCCTTCTCCTTGGCGGTGAGGTCGGCGAGGAGGAGGCCTAAGCGCTCCCGCTCTTCCCTTAGGGCCTTCAAGGTGGCCTGAAGGGTACGGACCAGCTCCGCATCCCGCTCCGAGATGTACCCCACCCAGCGGGCCCGCACCGCCAGGTCGGTGAAGGACTGGGCCCGGAGGAGGGGGAGGTAGCGGCCAGCCCTTTCCCGGTGCAGGCTTCGCATCAGGGCCTGGAGCCGCTCCTTTAGGTTTTCCAGGTCTCTTTCCAGCTTGGCGATACGCCCTTCCGTCTGGCCGATTTCCTCCTTCAACTGGGTGATCTGCCGGCTTAAGACGGCTCGTTCCTTCTCCAAGCGGGCGATCTCCCCCTCGAGGCGGGCTTTCTCCTTGAGCAGGTTCTCCACCCGGGTGGATAGGCGGGCAAGCTCCTGGTTTAGGAGGCGGATTCGCTTTTGGCTTTGCTCCTCCAGGGCCTTGGCCTGGCTCAGCTGGTCTTCCAGGTTGCGCACGGTGCGCTCCTGGGCAGGCACGTTCTGGGCCAAGACCCCTAGCAGGAAGCCTTGGCTTAGAACCAAGGGGAGGAGGATCCAGCGGAAGCCCATCCTAGACTTCCCTCAGATAGGCCCGGGTGGCCATGAGGGCCCCACCGGCCCCCAGGACCACCGCCAGGGCCAGGACCATGAGCCCGGTCTGTGAGAGGTCCTTGACCCCCAGCACGGGCAGAAAGGGAAGGAGCCCCTGGAGGGCTTGGGCCAGGCCCCGGTACAGGAGGCTGCCGAAAGCCACCGCCAGGAGGCTGGCCCCAAGGGTGAGCAGGATCCCTTCCACCACGAAGGGAGCCTGGATAAACCGCCGGGTGGCCCCCACCAGGAGCATGATGCCCAGGGCTTCCTTCCGGCTCTCCAGGGATAGGCGTATGGAGCCCATGACGCTGAAGAAGGTGTTGAGGAGAAGAAGTCCCACCAGGACCCCCATGGCCAAGCGGCTTCCAGACAGCACCTGGACCAGCCTTTCCGTTAGCTCGCCTCCGTACTCCACCCCCTCTACCCCCAGAAGCTTCCTGAGCCTTTCCGCCACCCTGCGCACCGCCTCCGGGTCCTTAAGCCTCAGGCGCAGGGTGTCGGGCAAAGGGTTCTCCACCAGGTCCTTGGCTTCGGCCAGGTAGGGGTAGTCCAGAACCAGCTGGGCCAGGGCCTCCTCCTTGCTCTGAAGCCGCACCTCCCCCACTTCGGGCCAGCCCTGGATCTCGCTGAGGATGGCTTCCACATCGGCCCCTTTTTGCAGGAAGGCCGCCACTTCCAGTTCCCTCTCGAGGGTATACACTACCCGCTCCAAGTTCCATAGGACGAGGCCCAGAAAGTAAAGGAGGGCGAAGGAGACGAGGGCGGTAAAAAAGGTGGCGAGACTGGCCGTAGGATGACGGAGGATCTGCCGCAGGCCCTCGCGGAAGGCGTACATGGCTACCATCTTACGTGCCTTTACGGATGAGAAGCTTTAGCCATGGAGCGTGGCGGCCATCGGGAAAGGCTCCTATGAGGAGATGGCTGGCCGGAAGAGGGCCTTTCCCTTGGCGGTAAGGGCCTGGGGCCAGGCCTCGAGGGGGAAGATGCCCCCGAGGAGTTCCTCCAATCCCCTAAGCTCTGGGAGGAGGCCCACTGCCTGGCTAAACTCCTCATGGGTGTAGGTGTAGCTTCCCACCAGGCCCACCTCCTTGAACCAGAAGGGGGAGAGGTCGGCCCAGTCCAGGCCGGGGGCGCCCAAAAGGAGCACCCGGCCCCCTTCCTGGGCCAGGGTGAGGGCCTGGCGGAAACCAAGCCCGCTTCCCGAGGCCTCTATGACCGCCTCGTACCCGCCCCGGTATCCCTCAAAGAGGAGGTAGCGGTAGCGCCGGGCCCGTTCCCATAGGGCCTCCTTGGCGCTTCCGTAGATCCCATCCGCCCCGAAGGCCCAAGCCCGCTCCGCCTGGTGGGGGTACTTGGCCACCCCATACACCTTGCCGGAAAACCCCAGGGCCCGAAGGGCTTTGAGGGCCAAAAGCCCCAGGGTACCCATACCTAGGACCAGGATCTCCCTGGGCCAGGGCCTTAGCTTGTTAAGACCCCGCACCACCACCGCCAGGGGCTCGGCCAAAACGCCCCGCTCCTCGGGGACGCCCTCAGGGAGGGGATAAAGCCTCTCGGGCCGGGCCAGCACCCACTCCCCCCACCCCCCCGGCAGGTCCCGGTTGTAGCCCAGCATCCCGGGGGCCAAGGGTCCTTCGGCCACGTTCTGGCATAGCCCTTCCTCCCCCCGCTGGCATGCTGGGCAGGGGGGAAGCCCCCGGTCGGCGCAGGTGAGGAGGGGGTTCACCGCCACCAGGCTGCCCTCCACCTCCCCCAGGATCTCATGGCCCAGGACGGCGGGGAAGGAGAAGAAGGGGCTGATGGAAGGAGGGCTTTTCCCGTAGAGGAGGGAAAGGTCCGAGCCGCAGACCCCGCTTAGCCGCACCTTGACCTTGACGAAGCCTGGCCGCTCGGGAAGGGGCACCTGGGCCAGGGTTAGGGGCAGAAGGCCCTTGGGGAAGCGCTTACCTATGGCCCGGGCCGCAAAGAAGCGAGGAAGGGAAGGGGTGTAGAGGAGGGCCTTCATGACATGGGGACGGTGCGGATGAGCCTGCCCTCTATCCGCTCCATGATCTCCTCCAGGCTCCTTCCGGTGATGGTGAGGCCGTGGTTTTTCAGGCCCACCACCGCCCGGGTGGGGTCGGGGGCCTCCCGTACCTTTTCCGCCACCGCCTGGGCCAGCTCGTAGGTGCCGCAAGGGTAGTTGAAGGGGGTGGCGGGAACCCCCTCCATCCAGGCGTGCACGTGCAGGATGGCCCCTACCCCCGGGTGTTCCCGGTAGATCATCCAGTGCTCAATGGCGTCCACGCTCACCCGCCTGGGCTCCACGTGGGGGGGCACGGAGAGGAGGATGGCGTTTTCCTTGGGGTCGTAGTCCTTTACCATGAGGATGTCGCGGCCGATCTCCCTTAGGTTGGCCTTGTCCACGCCGCTTGCGGACATCCAGAAGCGGCGCTCGTCCTTGCGCACGGAGAGGTTGCCGTAGGAAAGCCCACCGATGCCGTAGAGGCGCTTCACGTGGCGGAGGTCCTCGGGAGGGAGGATCTCCTCAATGGGGAAGGGGGCAGGAAGGAGGTCCCACTCCTTGAGCCTCTTCCCCGCCCGGTACATGCTCTCCGTGAGCTCGTCCCCCTGCCAAAGCTCAGGCTCCAGGTCCGGGTGGAAGATGTTGTTGATGACCAGGCGGCTACAGGCGATGGGCCTTAGGCGTGCGGCCACCCGCTCAAAAAACCCTTCGCCATTGGGCTCGTCGTAGTGCCCGAGCTCCAGGGTGAGGAACTTGACCCCTTGGCTGGGCACGTAGGCTAGAAGCACGTTGGAGAGGGCGCGGACCAGGTAGGGGTAGAGGGCCTGCAGGGGGTTTTCGGGAAAGGCGGGAAGCTCCAGCACCGAGGCCACGAAGGTGGCCTGGGCCCTTCGCCGGTAGGGGCGGGGGTTTTCGGGAGAAATCGCGTTCAGCACCAGATTGGGGGCCTCGGCTTTGGGGTTATAGCGGAACCCCTGGGCTTCCAGGGCCTTCCCAAGACCCTCTAGAAAGGCTTGGATGCTAGGGGAAGGCTCGCCGTGGATCAGGTACTCCCACATACTCCCTCCTTGTGCTGGCCTTTAGCCTACCCGATACTGGCCTTATGGCGGAAGCCTTGTGGGGCAAAGCGGCCCTTTGGCCGGGGATCAGGGTGGGGCATTTCACCGACCTCGAGGCCCTCACCGGCTGCACCGTGGTCCTGGTGGAGGAGGGTTGGGTGGGGGCGGTGGACGTGCGGGGGGCAGCCCCCGGCACCCGGGAGACGGATCTTTTGCAGCCAGAAAACACCGTGGAAAGGGTGCATGCCCTCCTCCTCACCGGGGGAAGCGCCTTTGGCCTGAGGACGGCGGAGGGGGTCATGCGCTACCTGGCGGAAAGGAAAAGGGGCTTTCCCACCCCGGCAGGCGCGGTACCCATCGTGCCTGCTGCCGTGCTCTACGACCTGGGCCGGGGAGGGGTGCACCGCCCGCCGGGGGAGGAGGCGGGGTACCAGGCGGCCTGTGCCGCGGGGGAGGAGGTGGAGGAAGGGGGCGTGGGAGCGGGCACGGGGGCGGTGGCGGGCGGGGTAAAGGGCGGGGTGGGCCTGGCGGGGTACCTTCTGGAGGAAGGGTACCGGGTCCTGGCCCTGGTGGCGGTGAACAGCCTAGGCCGTTCTTTTGACCCCCTGACGGGAAGGCTTTATGGGGAAGACCTCCTGGCGGAAGGGGAGAGGGCTTTGGTTCCGGATCGCTCCCGCTACCGGGGAAGCCCAGAGGACTACCGCTACCCCTCCCTCCTGGGCCAGAACACCACCTTAGCGGTGGTGGCCACGGATGCCCCCCTTAGCAAGGCCCAGGCCAGGAGGCTTGCCATCATGGCCCAAGACGGGATCGCCCGGGCCATCCGCCCGGCCCATACGCCCGTGGATGGGGACCTGGTCTTCGCCCTGGCCCAGGGGGATGGGAAGGGTGTGGATCCTTACGCCCTTTTGCGCCTAGGAGCCTACGCCGCCGATGCCGTAACCCGGGCCATCCTCCGGGCGGTGCTCCTTGCGGAAAGCGCACAGGGTATTCCCGCCTACCGGGACCTCATGGGCTGACTACCGCCCGGGGAAGGGGGCGAGTTCCACCTCCACCTGGAAGACCTCCCCTCCCCGGCGCACGGTGAGGCGGATTAGGTCCCCCACCCTGTAGCGGCGCACCTCCCGCAGGAGGTCCTCAAAGCTATTCACCGGGGTGCGGTTCACCTCGAGGATCACGTCCGGCACCCCTCCCGCCTCCAGGCCCCTTAGCCCTGCCCGGTGGGCGGCCCCGCCGGGCACCACCTCTCCCGCCAGTACTCCCCCTGGGGGCAAGCCCAGCTCCCGGGCCAGCTCCGGCGTGAGGGTCCTGGGGCCCCTCAGGCCCAGGTAGGGCCAGTAGCTCCTTTTACCTTGTTCTAGATCCGCCAGGATGGCGCTCCGCTCCGCAAGGGGGGTGAAGAAACTCCTAAAACCCGCTTCCGTCTGGCCGATGGCCACCGCCACCCCCAGCACCTTCCCCTGGCCGTCCAGTACGGGCCCCCCGGAGTCCCCAGGGGAAAGGGGCAGGCTGGTTTCCACCAGGCCCTGGGGCAAGAAGGGGGAAGGGTCTACGGAAACCCGGGTGATGCGCCCATAGCGGGGGGCGATGAACTGGCCCCGGCCGTTGCCGATGTGCAGGACGGCCTCTCCCACCTGGGGGCGCCTTTGGGTTTCCAGGGGAAGGAGGGCGGGGGCTTGGGCCTCCGTGGCCAGGACCGCCAGGTCCAGGGGTTCGGCGAAACCCAAAAGGGTGGCCCTGGCCCGCTGACGGTTGGCGAGCACCAGGGTGTAGGGCCCTCCCTCCGCCACCACATGGTAGGCGGTGAGCACCAGGCCTTCCCGGTAGAAGAAGCCCGTGCCCCTGCTTCCCTCGGGGCCATCTATGCGCAAGGCGGCGGGGTGGGCCTTGGCATAAACATCCTGCAGGCGCTCAGGAGGTGACTGGGCCAGCTCCCAAGCCACCTTCTCTGGTTTCTTCCCGAGTGGTCCCAGTTGGCCCCAGAGGGCGTAAAGGGCCACGACCAGGATAGGGAGGACAATCCCCCAAGCTTTTCTCATGCTCTTATTTTCCCGGGTTTCGGGCGTAAGAGGGTGGTGTCCCCCACCATGGGCCTCAATGCCAAAGAAGCAGAAGCCCCAGGAGGAGGAAGCCTATCCCAGGCCAGGGGTAGGGTTTCTTCAGGAGGAGGTGGAGGAGCACCACGCCCGTGAGGGCCAGGAGGGGATGGGGGAGGGGTTTCCAGACGAAGGCTAGGTAGAGGAGGCCCAAGAGGGCATTCACGTCATAAAAGCCCACCAAGATGCGGATGGGCCTACCCACCTCTTTTCGCCATAGAAGATAGAGACCTGCCAGGAAAGCTAACCCCACTAAGGCCCAGCCCAGAAACCGGTGCAGGGCCGGTACCCCCAGGAGAGCGGTGGGGAGGCCCTGGAGGGTATAACCGAGGGCGGTGGCCAAGACCAGCAAAAGCCCAAAGCCCATCTGGGTCCAGCCTATGATCCTGGCCTCCACCGGCGGCCTGAGGAGGGCCAGGCTGCCATAGAGGGCCAGAAGCAGAAGGACCAGGGATGCGGCAAGGGGGAGAAGCCCCTGGCCTTGGAGGAACAAAGCGAGGCCAGCGCTGGACCAAAGGGCGATATAGGCGGGGTAGCGTTTTGGGCGCATTCCTCGGGCCCTCAGCACCTGGGTGCGGGCGTAGTAGAGGGCGGCCACGTCCCTGAGGGCCAGGACAAGAAAGCTCCCCAAGGCCATCTCCGGCCCCAAGCCCCCCGCCAGTACCCCTGCTGGGGCTAAGGAGGCCATGGCGAGAGCGGCAGCTATTTCGGGGAACAGGTCACGGGAGCGGTTTTGCGTATCCGCCCAGAGCATGAAAGCCCCTAGGGGCAAGGCCAAAAGGAGGGGAAGGAGGAAGGGCCCCTGGGCGGTGAAGGCGGTGAGGAGAAAACCTAAGAGGGCCAAGGTTAGGTAAACCCCGCTCACCCTGAGGGCCAAGTGGGTGCGGGGGTAGCGCT
The DNA here is from genome assembly GCF_022760835.1 of Thermus altitudinis. Classification (GTDB taxonomy): domain Bacteria; phylum Deinococcota; class Deinococci; order Deinococcales; family Thermaceae; genus Thermus; species Thermus altitudinis. The sequence continues at coordinate 7,975 of NZ_JAKTNQ010000010.1, read as the reverse complement.
TGCCCTTTCTAAGGTCCTGGTAGATCAGCTTCAAGGGATGCCGGGCTAGGAAGCCGAAGAGCCCTAAGAGGGCAAGGCCCAGGGTGGGGGGGCCTGGGGAGAGGAGGAGGCCCAAGAGGATGGGTTCCAGGGTAAACCCCCAGCCCCCGTGCTCCGTGGGCAGGGCTACCGATTTAAGAGGGATGCTGGCCGTGCGCATAAGCTTTCCCCAGGTGGGCCGGATAGGCCCCTTAGTTCCAGAGTACCTCCAGCATCAAGAGGGTAAACAGAGCGCCAGCCAAGGCCGAGAGGGTGGCGAACAGGCTCCAGATACGGGTTTCTAGCCCCAGACCCCAGGCTAAGGTCATTCCCAAAAGCCCTAGATTGGCCAGAAGCACCTGGAAAAGGGCCAGCCCTGGCCTGCGGAAGACCACCCCTCGGAACCGGGGCAGGGCGTGGTAGGCCACCCCATAGATCATAAGGCTTACGAACCCTAGTAGCTGCATGTGGGCGTGGGCGGGCCGCCAGGAATAGGGAAGGAGGCCTAAACCGAGAAATAGGCCCACCAGGTTGGCGGCCAGGAACCAGAGGAGCGCCGTGGTGAGGGCCACCCGGCTTGCTGGGATCATGGTCTAGGGGTGATGATGCCAAGGACCAATAAGGTTCCTTCCCCGGCCTTGGCGCCGTGGGCTTCCCTAGGCTCTACGGCTAAGAGGGTACCAGGGGTGGCAGGGATAGCCTGTTCCCCAGCCCATAGGGTGCCCTCACCCTCGAGGCAAAGCAGGTGCACCCTTGGCTCCCCTTTGCCCCGGACCTCCTGCCCTTTTTGCAGGCTGAAGAGGACCAGGCGTACTTCCGGGTGGTCGGCCAGCAGCTCCACTCCACGGACCTCGCTGTAGCGGGCCTTTTGGATAAGGTTCATCCTTGCCCCTCCAGAACGGCTAGGAGTTCCTTCAGCACCTCTTCCGGCTCTTTCCCCGCCTGGCGAGCGGCCTCTTCCAGGGAATCGGCCCCACCGCAACAGGTGTCTATGCCCATCCCGTTAAGCAGCTTCACCGCTTCCGGATGGCGTTGGAGGATCTCGTTTACCGTGGTCTTCAAGGTGAGTTCCACCATACCCCCTAAGCTTGGCACCCAGGGGATAGGGACGCCATGACCTGGGTCAAGCGGTCTTGGTGGCCCCGGGCAAGAGATCCTTCAAGGTGAAGCCCGCCAAGGTTTTGCGGATCTCCTGGTCCATGCGCACCAGGTTTGGCTTAAGGTAGCAGAATCCTCGCCTCTCTTCCGTGGGGCAACGCTTTAAGGTGGCGCAAAGGTCTATGACCACAGGGCCGGAGAGGCTTTCCATCACCCTGAGCAGAGTGATCTCCTCCGGGGGGACCTTCAGCCACACTCCCCCGGCCCGGCCCATGCGGCTTTCCACCAGGCCTGCTTTGGCCAGCTTGGAAAGGACTTTAGCCATGAAGGCAGGGGGGGCTTTGAGCTTGGCAGCGATCTCTGCTGCGCTGAGCCCGGGCTCCTCTGATAGGAGCAAAAGCGCATGAAGGGCGTAGGATTCCTCGCGTCTCAGGAGGCTTCGCACCGGCATGCTTACATAGTAAGCCCCCTGGAGGATTAACCCCCAGGGGCGGGTAAAGGAGCCCTACCTTCCACCGATGAACCATGACTGGGAGAGGAACCAGTGGTTATAGAGATAGTAGATTAGGAAGAAGGCCAGGAAGAGGAAGGCCAGGAGTTGGACACCCTTGGGGGTAGCCTGCCCTTCTTCCGCCTTCACCTGGTAGGTTTTTTGGATTTCTTCGTCGGTCAAAGGTTGACCCCATAGCAGGGTGGCTACTGTTAGGAGGATAAAGAGAAGGCCGCCCAAAAGGGCCAGGGTTCCCCCGATTCCCATGATGCCAAGAAGGGGGGCCATCTCTGGAGGGTACTGGAAGGCAAAGGGGCTTCCCCCGAATTGGAAGGTGTCCCCGAAGCGCCGGGGGAGTCCGTAGACCACCCCTAGGCGAATCATGGCCAGGGAAAGGAGGCCTATGCCCAGTCCAAAGAACCAGGGTTGCCAGGCGGCAAGCCGAGGCCAGATGAGCTTTCGGCGGAAGATAAGGGGCAGGAGGTAGTAGGTGAGGCCCATGAAGGCCAAACTGGTGCCAGCCACTACCGTGCCCTTAAAGTGGCCCACCACCGCCAGGGTGTTGTGCCACTTAAGGTTTTGGTCGTAGGAACCCATGGTGACCCCGCTCATGCCCCCCAAGAAGCCGAAAAGAATGACGGAAAGCACCAGGGCGGAGAACCCAGGGTTGCCCCAAGGGGCCTTGGTCAGCCAGCCGAAAAGCCCGTTGTTAAAACCCTTGAGCCTAAGACCCCGCTCGATGGCTGCGGGCACCGAGAATGCGTGGATCAAGCTTCCCAGAACAGCCACGTGGATCAGGTAGCCGGTATTCACCCAGGTCCAGGCGCTGGAAAGAGCCCCCGTGGGCTCGGTGAGGAGGTGATGGGCGGAGCCCAGGTTGATACCCAGGAGATAGAGGAGGAAGGCGATGCGGGAGAGCCGTTCGCTGGGAGTAGTACCCCCCACGGTGAAGAGGGCCAAAAGGTACCAGGCGGTGACCATGGCGGCCAGGTTTACCTGCTGGGCCCCGTGGCCAAACCCCCAGTAGGTGTGCCGGAACCAGAGGGGATCCACCTTGATTAGGCCTAGAGACCACAGGAAGGTGGGGATAAAGGCGATGGCTCCGGAGAGAAGCGTGGTGGTGGCTAAGATGGCGGCGGTGAGGGCTCCGAAAGCGCCCAGAGGCATGGTGGTCCCATAGGTTTTCTCCCGCCAGGCGCGATGCAGAGTGGCGAAGAAGACGAAGACCGCCAGGATGGCCCCCACGGCGAAGAGGATCACCGCCAGGTAGAAGAGAGGTGGGGCTTGGAGGGGAACGTAAGGGGTGAAGGGGAGAAAGTTAATGGGGCCCATTAGGCCAAGGTAGTTGATGAAGGCTGCCCCCAGAAGCATAAGCCAGAACCCTCCCCAGGCCAGGCGAGGGAAGCGGAGGGGGATTTTGAGGAGGGCAGAGGCAGCGAAGTGGAGGAGGGCCACTTCGAAAAAAAGGATCCAGAAGATGAGCATGTTCCAACCGTGGAGGAAGGTGGACTGATAGTACAGTTGGGGAGAAACCGCGTCAGGTCCCAGAACCCGGTTCATGGTGCTGGGGATGACCCAGAGAGAGCCCAGGAGTAGGAAGACCACCGCAGCCACGGCGTTCACCTTTACCAAGGTTTCTGCAGCGCTAAAGAGCCTCAGCCCTGTGGCAGGGCAGGTGCGTTCCAAGGGAAGCGCCATAGGTTCCTCCTACTCTTCCACCAGAATCCGTCCCACCATCACGTGGTGCCCTAAACCGCAGTAGTCGTTGCAGATAAGCGCGTACTCTCCCGTTTTGGTGGGTGTGAACGCGTAGACCCACTCGTAACCGGGGTAGAGCTGGATGCTCCACTCGTGGGGGTACAGGCTGAAACCGTGGGGATAATCCACCGAGGCTACCCTGAGACGGTAGGTTTCCCCCTTCTTCAGCTTTAGGACGGGATACCAGCTGAAGGCCTGGGCCATAAGGTAAACGTCCCCCGGGGGTGGGGCCACCACAGGGATGCCGTGAAGCTCCCCCACCTGGTAGCGTTCTGCGAAAGCCTGCACCTCCTGCCGGAAGGATGCCGGGTCTACCTGGTAAGCCTCCCCATGGGTGGTCTGGAGGCCAGCCAGATGCCAAAGTCCCATGAAGGCAGAGAGAAAGACGATGGCGAAGAGGGTGGCCAGGACCAGCCAGATCCGCTCCTCCGGAGCGATGGCCTCTTTTAACCAGTTTTTGGGAGGGGTGTGCAGGGCCATGGCTACCTCCTAACGGCTGGAAACCCGGCTGATATCCAACCAGCCCCAAATGAGGTAAAGTCCCACGAAGAGCACCACGTGAAGGGCGAGGAGGAGCCAGGGATTATCCAGGAGCCAGTGACCTTTCTCCGTCATACGCCACCTCCTAACTAAGATCTACGTGTCTTAGTTTTGATCCTGCTTCCGGCAATGTCAAGTACAAATGTCCTTTCCCATTGCCGGTACCCTGAGGACATGCCTTCCTGGATCCCCCCGCTTTTGGCTCTCTTGCCAGCGCATCTTCAAGGCCTGGGAGCGGAGCTAGGTTTAAAGGGCTTCTGCGGGGACCTCCTTGTTAGTCTGGGACGAAGGGCTTACGGGGGAGAGGCGGAGTCCTTCTTTTACCAGGGGGTGCTTCTCGGGGGGCTGATTCTCCAAGGAGGTATGGGCTATGCCCTCCTTTTTCTACTCACTGTGGCCCCGGAAGCACTAGGAGGGCGCTTAGGAAGGTGGCTGTGCTGGGTTTCTGCCTTTCTGGCCCTGGGCCTTTTCCTCTTTTATGGGGCAACTCGCTTTGTGGGTCTTCCCCTCCTCACGCCTTACGGCTGGGCCTGGGGGGGAAGGGAAGATGGAGATGCCTTGGGGGATTTCTTAGCCCTTTGGGAGGCCCTGGTCTTTTGGGCCTTCCTGGTTACCCACCGGCGATAAGGTGGGTACCCGTTTCCAGATGAAATAGATGCCGTAGGCGATAAGGAGAACCACGACCACCCGGCCTGCGATGGGGGGTAGACCGTAGAGGCTTATGCCCGCTGCCCCCAAGGCTAAAACCGTGGCCAGGATCTTGGTGCTCTTGGGGATACCCCGGCCTTCCCGGTAGTTTTGCACCAAGGGGCCTACCTGGGGCAGGGAGAGAAGCCAGGCCTCGAGCCTTGGGTGGCTTCGGGAGAAAAGGTAGGCCGCTATCAGAAAAAAGGGGGTAGAGGGGAGGATGGGGAGGAGGGCCCCCAGGAAGCCCAGCCCGGTGAAGAGTAAACCCAAGCCCAAAAAGGCCAGCTTCATGGCGTTAAGTTTACTCTTACCTAGGCTGGGATTGCCTTGACTGAGGTCACGAAAAGGTAAGGTTTTCATCAAGTTCTGCTTAGGAACATGGGTCGCGAGCACGTCCTTGGCCTGCTGGAAGGAGAACACAATTCGGCCTTGCTTGAAGGGTACCATCCCCGTTGACCACGCCTGAAGGGTATCATCCCAGGTTGCCAGCCCTTAAGCCACGGGGGGTTCATTCCCAACGGGTTGGAGCTCGGGCATAACCACCGGTCTATCCCTCAGGAGTCCTCTGGGACTTTTGCCCTTGACCTAGATCATGGAAATCCCGAGGGCTGTATCGGAGTTTATGAGCTGGAGGTGAAAGGAGGTTGAGGTATGGAGATTGGCTGGATAGAAACCACCATCGGGGCCCTGTTTGCCACCGTGGTCCTCACCCTTTGGCTTTCCCGGGGGTCCGGGTGGCTCGAGCCCCGCTTTTGGCGGAATGCGGCCGTGGTGAGCTCCTTGATCATGACCGGGATCCTAGTCTATCTGACCATTGACTCGCTGAACCAGATCCGCGAGGGCTCGGCTAGGGTGCCGGCCTATACCGTCATCAACAAGACCATTTGGCTTAAGCGCGACTATGAGAAAAGGCGGGATATCCCGGTCATCGGGGAAGAGGTGGGGTTTTTCGGCAAAACCTGGAGCGAGGCTGAGGCCTTCGCCCTGGTTAACAAGGGCAAGATGACCCTGCAGAGCCGCAACTGCATGGACTGCCACACCCTCCTGGGCAACGGGGCCTATTTTGCCCCGGACCTCACGCGGGCTTGGTTGGACCCCAAATGGGAGACCATGGTCAAGGGAATGACCGGGAAGGCCACCAAGGAAGAGGCTATAGCGGAATGGCTCCAACATCCGGACCGCTACCCCACCTTTGCTCGCCGGATGCCCAACTTGGGCTTGAGCGAGGAGGAGGCCAAGGCCTTGGTGGCCTTCTTAAAGTGGATGTCGGCCATAGACACCAACGGCTTCCCGGACCGCTTCGCCGGGGTGCAGTAGGAGGTGTTCCATGACCCAAGCATTACCGCAAGGAAAGCTTTACGAGTCCCAGAAGCTGGCCCTCTGGTACTTCTGGGTGGCCTTGGCCCTTTTCGGGGCCCAGGTCCTCTTCGGTTTGCTGGCAGCTTGGCAGTACCTGGATCCCAATTTTCTCTACGGCAAGCTGAACTTCATGACCAACCGGATGCTCCACATCAACGCTATGATCGTTTGGCTCCTCCTTGGCTTCATGGGCGGAGTGTACTGGTTTCTGCCCATGGAGCTGGGTCGGGAAGTGGTGGGCATCCGGCTTGCCCGCTTGGCCTTCTTCACCCTGATCGCCGCTGTGGGTATCGTGGTAGTGGTCTACCTTTTGGTCCAGTACGGTCCAGGCAACGCCCCTACCCTTTGGTTCATTACCGAGGGACGGGAGTACATAGAGGCCCCCCGCTGGGCGGATTTTGGCATTGTGGCGGTGATGGCCGTCTTCCTCTACAACGTGGTGGCCACAGCGCTTAAGGCCCAGCGCATCACCGGAGTGGTGGCGGTCCTCATGTTTGACCTGGTGGCCCTGGCCGGGCTCTATATGGCGGGCATGCACTACACCCCCAACATTTCCATGGACCAGTACTTCTGGTGGTGGGTGGTGCACCTTTGGGTGGAGGCCACCTGGGAGGTGCTGGTGGGCTCCATTATGGCCATGGCCCTGATGCACCTTCTAGGAACTCCTAGGCGGATTGTGGAAACCTGGCTTTACCTCGAGGTGGCTTTGGTCTTCGGCACCGGAATCTTAGGACTGGGGCACCACTACTTCTGGATTGGCACCCCGGAGTACTGGTTGGGCCTGGGTGGCTTCTTCAGCGCCTTGGAGCCGATACCCTTAGTGGCCATGGTGGTGCATGCGGTCTACGACGCTGGGGTCCACCGCATGCAGACCGTGAACCAGCCTGCCCTCTTCTGGGCTATTGCCCAGGCTTTTGGTAACTTCATCGGCGCAGGGGTGTGGGGGTTTATGCAGACCTTGCCCCAGATCAATCTCTACTCCCATGGCACCCAGTTAGCCCCAGCCCATGGGCACCTAGCCTTCTTCGGAGCCTACGTCACCGCCATCCTGACGGTGATCTATATGGCCCTCCACCAGGTGAGGCGGCCTGACCTACCCCGCTTTGACTCCAAGCTTTGGAAGTGGGCTTTTGTGCTGATGGTTATCAGCATCTTCGGCATGTCGGCGGCCATGACCATCGCGGGCTTTACCCAGACCATGGTGGAGCGGGCCATCGGCGGAAGCACCTGGCAGGCCTACATAGAGGCCCAGCAGCACCCCTGGTTCCAGAACGGCATGGTTTGGCGGTTCGTCTTTGGGGTTTTCTTCCTGGTGAGCTACCTGGTCCTCCTCTGGGACCTAGTCACCATCGGGAAAGGGGAGGTCAGGGTGACCAAGGAGGTAGGTGCCCATGACTAGCGAGGCGGTGCGGGACCTGATGCTTTACGGCATGCTCATGGTTTCCGCCGCGGGGTTCTACGCTATGTTTTACGCCCTGGGGCGGATGCTGGAGAGGTCCTCCATCGTCGCTTTTTCCTACGCCTTCGCCGTTTTGCAGGCCCTGGGGGCCTTGGGCATGATTTTGCCTCCCTACCTGGATCCTTTCTGGAAGTACTTGATCGCCTTTAGCTCCATGGTGTACCTCTTCATCCCCCAGGGAATGTGGTGGGTGGTGACCACCTTCCACGAAAAAGAGCACGCCCATTAGCCCCTTCTGCCTTTTACCGGACCCCTTATGGGGTCCGGTTCCAACTTTCTTCCACAGACTTTATTTAAATAGGGACTTCTGTCTTGGGACATCTGTACTACTCGGATAGACGTATCGTAGTTCGGGGAGGTGACAGGTATGGGTAGGTGGTTGGGTTTCTTGGGCGTTCTGGTTTTGGGGGCCTTGGCTCTGGCCCAGGCTCCTGCACCCCTTAACCCGGGGGAGAGGGAGCAGGCGGCAAAGATTTACAGAAAAAGGGGAGTGCGGGGGGCCATAATGCCCCCCCTTCAGTCCGGGGATACATGGACCCCCCACAGTGGGCTACACTAGGAGCAAA
>NZ_JAKTNQ010000001.1:565-231685 GCF_022760835.1 Thermus altitudinis | reverse complement strand
CCCGGTTTGAAAACCGGGGGATTATAGCCCCCCACACCCCCCCTTTTCTCTAATGGAAGGGACAAATGTACTTCACCTTCTTCTCAGCTTTTAGCTAACATGGGCGCCGTATACGGCAACCTGCCGTAAAGGGAGGAAGGGTATGGAGGAAAAACCGATTGGCGCCATGGGAGTAATAGTGGTTCTTACCCTCACCATTTTGGTCTTCTGGCTGGGGGTATATTTCACCTTCTTCGCAAGGGGGTAGGGTATGGTGGACGAGCACAAGGCCCACAAGGCAATCCTGGCTTATGAGAAAGGGTGGTTAGCCTTCTCCCTGGTCATGGTGGTGGTCTTCATCGCCCTCATCGCCTACACCCTGGCCACCCACACCGCCGGGGCCATCCCCGCAGGCCAGTTGGAGCGGGTGGACCCCACCAAGGTGCGCGCGGAGGGCCCCTGGGCCGACCCCGCCCAGGCGGTGGTGCAAACCGGCCCCAACCAGTACACGGTTTACGTGTTAGCCTTTGCCTACGGGTACCAACCAAACCCCATAGAGGTTCCCAAAGGGGCGGAAATCATCTTCAAGGTCACCAGCCCCGACGTCATCCATGGCTTTCACGTGGAGGGTACCAACATCAATGTAGAAGTCCTTCCAGGGGAGGTTTCCACGGTGCGGTACACCTTCAAGAAAGCTGGCGAGTACCGCATCATCTGCAACCAGTACTGCGGCATAGGCCACCAGATCATGTTTGGCAAGATCGTGGTAAAGGAGTGAACCATGGCGGTGCGGACATCGGACATCAGCCGGGTCTACGAGGCCTATCCGGAGAAAAAGGCCACCCTCTACTTCCTGGTCCTGGGCTTCATCGCCGTCATCATCGGGAGCCTTTTCGGCCCCTTCCAGGCCCTGAACTACGGGAACGTGGACGCCTACCCCCTCCTTAAGCGTCTGCTCCCCTTCGTGCAGTCCTACTATCAGGGCCTGACCCTGCACGGGGTACTGAACGCCATCGTCTTCACCCAGCTCTTCGCCCAGGCCATCATGGTCTACCTGCCCGCCCGGGAGCTGAACCTGCGGCCCAACATGGGGCTCATGTGGCTTTCCTGGTGGATGGCCTTTATCGGGCTGGTCATGGCGGCCTTGCCCTTGTTGGCCAACGAGGCTACGGTCCTCTATACCTTCTATCCGCCCCTTAAGGGCCACTGGGCCTTTTACCTGGGGGCCAGCATCTTCGTGCTCTCCACCTGGGTAAGCATCTACATCGTCTTGGACCTCTGGCGGCGCTGGCGGGCGCAAAACCCGGGGAAGGTTACCCCATTGGTGACCTACATGGCGGTGACCTTCTGGCTCATGTGGTTCATCGCCTCCATTGGTTTGGTGCTGGAGGCGGTGCTCTTCCTCCTCCCCTGGTCCTTTGGCCTCATCCAGGGGGTTGACCCCTTGATCACCCGCACCCTCTTCTGGTGGACGGGCCACCCCATCGTTTACTTCTGGCTCCTGCCGGCCTACGCCATCATCTACACCATCCTTCCCAGGCAAGCCGGGGGAAAGCTGGTCTCCGACAGCATGGCCCGCTTGGCCTTTTTGCTCTTCCTTCTCCTCTCCACCCCGGTGGGGTTCCACCACCAGTTCGCCGACCCCGGCATTGACCCCACCTGGAAGATGGTCCACTCCATCCTCACCATGTTTGTCGCCGTTCCCAGCCTCCTGACCGCTTTTACCGTAGCCGCAAGCCTTGAGTTCGCCGGTCGGATGCGGGGTGGAAAGGGGCTTCTGGGCTGGATCAAGGCCTTGCCTTGGGACAATCCTGGCTTTGTGGCTCCAGTTTTGGGCCTCCTCACCTTCATCCCCGGCGGGGCCGGTGGGATGGTGAACGCCAGCTTCACCCTGGACTATGTGGTCCATAACACCACCTGGGTTCCCGGCCACTTCCATCTGACGGTGGCCACCCTGGTGGTCCTTACCGCCATGGGCACCATCTGGTGGCTCATCCCTAACCTCACGGGCAAGCCCATCTCTGACGCACAGAGGCGGCTGGGTTTGGCGGTGGTTTGGCTGTGGTTCGTGGGCATCCTAATCATGAGCCTGGGCCTACACCTGCAGGGCCTCCAGTACGTGCCGCGGCGGGCTTACATCTCCCAAGTGCCCGACGCTTACGCGCACACTTCCACCCTCATGGTCTTCAACATTGTGGGGGGGATTGTTCTTCTGGTGGCCCTCATCCTCTTCATCTACGGCCTCTTCAGCGTTCTCCTGGGCCGGGAGCGCCGGGTGGAGCTGGCCGAGGCCCCGGTGCCCTTCGCCGAGGTCCTGGCTGGCCCTGAGGATAACCCCTTGGTGCGGGCCATGGACCGCATCGGCTTCTGGTTCTTGGTGGCGGTGATCCTGGTGGTGCTGGCCTACGGTCCCACTCTGGTGCAGCTCTTCAGCAACCTGAACCCGGTTCCCGGAATGCGGCTTTGGTGAACCCAGCTAGGCCTGGTCAGGGGCCGGACCTTCCGGCCCTTGACCTTTGCTGGGGGAAGGGGAAGGCTATAGGGGTGGGCTTTCTTCCCTCGCCCGGACTCCCTTGGATTGCCGGCCTTTCCCTTCTTCCCTTCTTCCTCCAGTTTCTGGGCCTAAGTCTGGGGGAGGTCCTGGGCCAAGGCCTCTGCGGCAGCGCCCTAGGGGTGTCGGAGCTGGAGGCCGTAAAGTACGGCCTGGTAAACGAGTACTACCTCTACGGCCAGCTTTTCCTGGCCCTTTTGGCCCTAAAGGTCACCTATGCCCTGGTCCTGATGGCCCTCCGGTTCATGTACCCCGAGAAAGACCCGCCCTTCGCCCCTTTGGTCTGGAAGGTGGGCGTGGGGCTTTCCCTGGTCCTCCTCCTCCTCTTTCTCGCCACCCGCACGCTACCGCTACCCTTCAGCACCCCCTTAGGCCCCGCCCTCCTCTCCCCCGCCCCCTTGGATCCCCTCTCGGTCATGATGGTCCTGCCCGAGCCCTTCCTGCTGGGTCTTTACCTCCGATACCGACCATGAGGCTTCCTCTTCAGGTATACCTGTTGGGCTTTGTCAGCTTCCTCATGGATGTGGCCAGCGAGATGGTCTATCCCCTCCTACCCCTTTTTCTGACCAGCCTAGGGGCGGGCGCAGGGGTGCTGGGGTTGGTGGAGGGCATCGCCGAGGCCACGGCCAGCCTCTTCAAGGTGGTGGGCGGAAGGATTTCCGACCGGTTGGGCCGAAGAAAACCCTTACTCCTCCTTGGATATGGCTTGCCCGCCTTCCTGAGACCCATTTTGGCCCTAGCCCAAAGCCCTGCCCATGTGCTCCTCTACCGTTTCCTGGACCGCACCGGTAAGGGCTTGCGCACCGCACCCCGTGATGCTTTACTGGCGGAGAGCGTGGACCAGGGTGCCTTTGGCCGGGCCTACGGCCTCCACCGGGGCCTGGACACCCTGGGAGCCACCGTGGGCCCCTTCTTGGCCTTCCTCCTCCTACCCCAACTGGGAATCCGGGGCGTGTTTTGGGCCTCGGCCATCCCGGCCTTTCTGGCCTTCATGGCCCTCTTTTGGGTACGGGAGGCCAAGGCCCCACGGGTCAGAACCCCCCTACCCCCCCTCCGCCTCAGCTACTTACGTACCCTTCCCGTCCCGTACCGCCGCTTTCTCCTGGTCTCCAGCCTCTTCGCCTTGGCCCTCTCCTCCAATGCCTTTCTGCTCCTTCGCCTGAAGGAGCTGGGTCTAACCCCCGAGGCCGTGACCCTGGCCTACACGGGCTACAACCTTCTCTACGCTCTTTTGGCCTACCCTCTGGGTAGCCTGGCGGACCGGGTGGGCCTAAGGCGGGTGGTGGCCTGGGGGTTTGGCCTCTACGCCCTGGTGTATTTGGGCTTTGCCCTGGCAAAAACCGCCCTGGCAGGTGTGGCCCTGCTTCTCCTCTATGCCCTTTATTCCGCTGCCTTCGAGGGGGCCAGCCGGGCCTATCTGGCCACCTTGGTACCCCAGGAAACGAAGGCCACAGCCATCGGTCTCTACCACACGGTGGTGGGGGTTTTGCTCTTGCCGGCCAGTGTGATCTTCGGCTTTCTTTGGCAGAGCTACGGACCCGGGCTAGCCTTCGGCGTGGGCGGGGGCCTGGCCCTTTTGGCCCTCACCCTCTTCCTGCTTGACGGAAAGAGGAGGAGGCCCTAACCTGGAGGAGGTCCTTAGGGACCTCGAGGAGGAAGGGGCCAAAAGCGCTTTCCCCCCTGACGGAGGTAGAGATGCCCATCAGCAAAGAGGAGAAGCAAAAGGTCATAGAGGAGTTCGCCCGCTTCCCCGGGGACACGGGGAGCACGGAAGTGCAGGTGGCCTTGCTCACCTTGCGCATCAACCGGCTATCCGAGCACCTGAAGGTCCACAAGCACGACCACCACTCCCACCGGGGTCTTTTGATGATGGTAGGGCAGCGGCGTAGGCTTCTGCGCTACCTGGAGGGGGAAGACCCCGAGCGCTACCAGGCCCTGGTTGAGAAACTGGGCCTGAGGAAGTAAACTGGTATGTAGGTCGGGGGCGGGGCCTTAGGGCTCCGCCTTTCGCTTGAGGACAACTATGGCAGAAGCCACGCCCAACACACCCCAAGCCCATCGGTACGAAACCCAGGTGGCCGGCCGCCTCTTGGTCCTAGAGACGGGGAAATACGCCAAGCAGGCTTCTGGCTCGGTCCTGGTACGCTATGGCGACACCGTGGTCTTGGCCACGGCCCAGGCCTCGGAAGAACCCATAGAGGCGGACTTTCTCCCCCTCACCGTGGAGTTCGAGGAGCGGCACTACGCCGTGGGCAAGATTCCCGGAAGCTTCATGCGCCGGGAGGGGCGGCCGGGGGAAAAGGCCATCCTTTCCGCCCGCATGACGGATAGGCCCATCCGCCCCCTCTTCCCCAAGGGGTTCCGCCACGAGGTACAGGTGATCGTCACCGTGCTCTCCGCCGACCAGAAGAACCCTCCGGACATCCTGGGGCCCACGGCGGCCAGCGCCGCCCTCATGCTCTCGGACATTCCCTGGGAAGGCCCCGTGGCCGCGGTTAGGGTGGGCCTCATCGGAGGGCAGTTGGTCTTGAACCCCACCTTGCAGGAGCTGGAGGAAAGCACCTTGGACCTGGTGGTGGCGGGAAGCCGGGACGCCATCCTCATGGTGGAGGCCGGGGCGCAGGAGGTGGACGAGGAGACCTTGGTCCAGGCCTTGGAGTTCGCCCACCGGGAGATGCAACCCATCCTGGACCTGCAAGAGGCCATGGCGCAGGCCCTGGGCAAGCCCAAGATGGCCTGGACTCCCCCCGATAGCCTCAGCGAGGAGGAGAAGGAGGCCTTCTACCGCTTGAGCTTGGAACGGGGGCTTACTGGGGTGCTCCAGACCGCCAGCAAGGGGGAAAGGAGCCGGGCCCTCGAGGCCTTCGCCGAAAGCCTCATCGCCGAGGCCTTGCCCAAGGGGGAGGACGGCACCCCGGACGAGAGCTGGAAGTCCCTTTACGAAAGCGCCTTCGCCGAGGTGGTGCGCAAGGAGCTGAGGCGCTTGGTCCTGGAGGAGGGTAAGCGGGCGGATGGCCGTGCACCCAAGGACCTGCGGCCCATCTGGATCGAGGTGGACGTCCTCCCCCGCGCCCATGGCTCCGCCGTCTTCACCCGGGGGGAAACCCAGGTGCTGGGCACCGTCACCCTGGGCACGGGCCGGGACGAGCAGATCATTGACGACCTGGGGATTGACGAGACGGAGAAGTTCCTGGTCCACTACAACTTCCCCCCCTTCTCCACCGGGGAGGTGAAGCGCCTAAGGGGGGTTTCCCGGCGCGAGGTGGGGCACGGCAACCTGGCTAAACGGGCCCTCAAGGCCGTCTTACCCCCGGAGGAGGCCTTCCCCTACACCATCCGGGTGGTGGGGGACGTGCTGGAGTCCAACGGCAGTAGCTCCATGGCCACGGTCTGCGCCGGCTGCCTGGCCCTCATGGATGCCGGGGTGCCCATCCGGGCCCCGGTGGCCGGGGTGGCCATGGGCCTGGTGTGGGAAGGGGACCGGGCGGTGATCCTCACGGACATCCTGGGGCTGGAGGACGCCCTTGGGGACATGGACTTCAAGGTGGCGGGGACCCGAAAAGGGGTCACGGCGCTGCAGATGGACAACAAGGTGGGGGGGCTGCCCCGGGAGGTGCTGAAGGAGGCCCTCATGCAGGCCCGGGAGGCCCGGCTTCGGATTCTGGACCTCATGGAAAGCGTCCTCCCCGCCCCGCGCCCCGAGCTCAAGCCCTTCGCCCCCCGGATCCTCTCCCTGAAGGTGCCCGTGGAGAAGATTGGCCTGGTCATTGGGCCTGGGGGGAAGAACGTGCGGGCCCTCGAGGAGCTAGGGGTAGAGGTGGACATAGAAGAGGACGGAACGGTGCGCCTCTACTCCAGCGACATGGAGGCCGCCCAGAAGGCCAAGAAGCGCATAGAGGAGCTCACCATGGAGGCCAAGGTGGGGGAGATCTACGAGGGCACCGTGACCAAGATCACCCCCTTCGGAGCCTTCATCAGCCTCTTTCCTGGCACCGAGGGCCTCTTGCACATCAGCCAGATCGCCCCTGGACGCGTGGAACGGGTGGAGGACCACCTCAAGGTGGGGGACGTGATCAAGGTCAAGGTGCACCGCATTGACGAGCGGGGCAAGATTGACCTGATCCGACCCGAGCTGGAGGGGAAGATTCCCCCCAGGCGGCGCAGCTAGCCCCAGGAGGCTTTTCTTTTGGCATAATCCCGGTCTGGCCGGGAAGATGGGAGGTTTATGGAAAACCAGGAACGCAAACCACGGAAACGGCGCCGCAGACGGCCACCAGACACCACCCCCATGGCCCCTGGGGATGGCAGGGACCACGTGGAGATCGTGCCCCTAGGGGGGATGGGGGAGATCGGCAAGAACATCACCGCTTTCCGCTTCCGGGACGAGATCTTTGTGCTGGATGGGGGGCTGGCCTTCCCCGACGAGGGGATGCCCGGGGTGGACCTCCTTATCCCCCGGGTGGACTACCTCATAGAAAACCGCCACCTCATCAAGGCCTGGGTGCTCACCCACGGCCACGAGGACCATATCGGCGGGCTTCCCTTTATCCTCCCCATGGTTTTTGGCAAGGAGAGCCAGGTGCCCATCTACGGCGCCAAGCTCACCCTGGGGTTGCTACGGGGAAAGCTGGAGGAGTTCGGCCTTAGGCCAGGAAGCTTCAACCTCAAGGAAATCTCCCCCGACGACCGGATCACGGTGGGGCGGTACTTCACCCTAGACCTCTTCCGCATGACCCACTCCATCCCCGACAACTCCGGCCTGGTGATCCGCACCCCCATTGGCACCATCGTGCACACCGGGGACTTCAAGCTGGACGCCACCCCCATAGACGGAAAGGTTTCCCACCTGGCCAAGGTGGCCCAGGCGGGGGCCGAGGGGGTGCTCCTCCTCATCGCCGACTCCACCAACGCCGAACGCCCCGGCTACACCCCCAGCGAGATGGAGATCGCCAAGGAGCTGGACCGGGTCATCGGCCGGGCCCCGGGAAGGGTCTTTGTCACCACCTTCGCCAGCCACATCCACCGCATCCAAGCCGTGATCTGGGCAGCGGAGAAGTACGGGCGCAAGGTGGCCATGGAAGGGCGGAGCATGGTGCGCTTTAGCCGCATCGCCCTGGAGCTGGGCTACCTGAAGGTGAAGGACCGCCTCTACACCCTGGACGAGGTCAAGGACCTCCCCGACCACCAGGTGCTGATCCTGGCCACGGGAAGCCAGGGCCAGCCCATGTCGGTCCTCCACCGCCTGGCCTTTGAGGGCCACGCCAAGATGGCCATCAAACCCGGGGACACGGTGATCCTCTCCAGTAGCCCCATCCCCGGCAACGAGGAGGCGGTGAACCGGGTCATCAACCGCCTCTACGCCCTAGGGGCCTACGTCCTTTACCCTCCCACCTACAAGGTCCACGCCTCCGGCCACGCCTCCCAGGAGGAACTCAAGCTCATCCTGAACCTCACCACCCCCCGTTTCTTCATGCCCTGGCACGGGGAGGTGCGCCACCAGACCAACTTCAAGTGGTTGGCGGAGTCCATGAGCCGCCCGCCGGAGAAGACCCTCATTGGGGAAAACGGCGCCGTTTACCGCCTAACCCGGGAAACCTTTGACAAGGTGGGCCAGGTGCCCTCGGGGATGCTCTACGTGGATGGCCTGGGGGTGGGGGACATCACCGAAGAGATCCTGGCCGACCGCCAGCACATGGCCGAGGAGGGGATCGTGGTCATCACCGCCTTAGCGGCCCACGACCCCGTGGTGGAGGTGGTGTCCCGGGGTTTCGTGAAGGCTGGGGAAAGGCTTCTCGGCGAGGTGAAGCGCTTGGCCCTCGAGGCCCTGCAAAACGGGGTGCGGGAAAAAAAGTCCTTAGAGCGCATCCGTGACGACATCTACTACCCGGTGAAGAAGTTCTTAAAAAAGGCCACGGGACGCGACCCGGTGATCCTGCCCGTGGTGATTGAGGGGTAAAGCATGTACCAAAGCCTCCTCCTTCCCACCGATGGAAGCCCGGCGGCGGAGGCTGGGGTAAGGGAGGGCCTCCGCCTGGCCAAGGCCCTGGAGGCCCGGGTGGCCTTTCTCTACGCCCTCGAGCCCCTAGGGCCCAGGCTTCTCCTTGGCCCCGAGACCCTTCCCTACTACCAGGCCCTGGTGGAGGACCTGCGCCAGGAGGGCTTGGCCGCCCTGGACCGGGCCACCCACATGGCAGAAGAGGTGGGGGTGGGTTTTGAAGCCCATCTCCTGGAGGGGCGGGCCGCGGAGGTGATCCTAAAGGAAGCCGTGAAGCACGACCTTGTGGTCATGGCCACCCATGGGCGCACGGGGCTGGATGCGGTGCTTTTGGGCAGCGTCACCCAGGAGGTGGTCCGCCGAAGCCCCAAGCCCGTCTTGGTGGTGCCCTACCGCACCAGGGGGAGCGAGGCCGCCAGCAGGTAAAGGGCCAGGATGGCCCAGGAGTCGTAGGCCAGAACCCAAAGCTTCCTCAGGCTCTGGTACATGAGCCCGGTGAGCACCGTTCCGGCCATGCCCAGGAGGGCCAGAAGGCTGAGGAGGTGGCCTCCCCCCACCTGGGCTAACAGGGGGCCAGGGGCCAGGATGTCAGCATAGGAAAGCAAAAAGGTGTTGAACATGACGCTCCCCAGCACGTTGCCCAAGGCCAGGTCCACAGCCCCCAGGCGGGCGGCGGCCAGGGTCACCGTGGCCTCGGGTAGGGTGGTCACCAACCCCACCAAAAAGGTGCCCACCCAGGCCTGGCCCAGCCCCGTCTCCTGGGCCAGGGCCGCGGCCAAATCCGGGAGTACCACCGCCGCCCCCACCAATACCCCTGCCCCTAGCAGGTAACGGCCGAGGGCCTTCGCTAAAGGGATATGGGCATAGGCTTCCTCCTCGAGGACCTCGTCGTGGGGAAAACGCCTGGCGTAGCGAAAGGAAAGCCAAAGGGCGAAAAGGTAAAGGGGAAAAAGGGCCAGGGCGAACCCCCCGATCCGTCCCCAGCCCCTTTCCGCCAAAAGGCCCATTCCCGCCAAGGACAAAAGCAGGATGGCTAGCCCCAGGCTCAGGGCATGCCCTTGGCTGGCCCGGGCGGTGAGGGGACGAGGGTGGACGGCATCCAGCACGGTGAGGAGCAGGAAGTTCACCATGCTGGCTCCCAAGAGGTTCCCCACGGCGATATCGGGAAGATCTTGAAAAACCGCGCTGGTCACGTTGAAAAGCTCCGGCAAGCTGGTGGTGATGCCCACCAGAAAAAGGCCCATGAAGGTGCGGCCAAGCCCCGTTTTCTCCGCCAGGACGTCCCCGTAGAAGGCCACCTGCCGCCCGGCCAGCAGGATGACCGCCGCCACCGCCAAAAAGGCGATCCCGGTCATAGCTGGGGCTGGAGTAGGCGAAGCAGGTCAAACCGGGTGATGATCCCCACGGGTTTCCCCTCTCCATCCACCACGGGCACGTGGTTGATATCGTAGGCCAACATGAGGTCCAGTACGCGAGAAAGGGGTTCCTCCGGCCCCACGGCGTGCACCGGGCTGGTCATGATCTCCTCCACCCGGGTGCGCCTGGCCTCGGCCAAGGCCTCCTCCAACCCGTCGGACCCCATAAAGCGGCCCAAGAGCATGGGGGCCCGGAAGGTGGAAAAGGGCACGCCTCGTTCCTTCAGGAAATCGCTTTCGGTGACGATGCCCATCAGGCGCCCCTCTTTGTCCACCACCAGGACGCTCCCAATGCCTTTTCCCAGCATCAGCCGGGCCACCTCCACCAGAGAAGTTTCGGGCAGCACGGTTACCACAGGACGGGTCATGGCGTCTTTGGCCTTCATCGCCTAGCCTCCTTCCGCCATACTAATCGGTCCACCCCCTCCGCCATAAGCCAGGCCAGAAGGGCAAGGACCAAAACCAACCCCCAGATCCAGGCCGGAACCCGCACCGCCTCCCACACCCCGGGGGCCAGATTGCCCAGAAGGATTTGGATCAGGATACCCAGGGCCACGGCTCCGTGCAGGTATGGATTGGGAAGGGGAATCAGGTGGGTGTGCCGGGCAGCGTAGGCGAAGAAGAGCTGGCCCAGGGTCATGAAGTGGAAGGTGGCGGTGCGGGCTACCTCAACGGGCTCCCCCTGAACCCCAGCGCGGCCCATCCACCCGGAAAGCCCCGCCAGGATGCCCAGGGCGAAGACGGCCTTAACGCTTCCCGTAAGCAGGATGAACCTCAAAGAAGGCGGATCCAAAAGGGGGCTTTCCTTAGGCCTGGGCGGCCGGTCCAGCACCCCAGGGTTGCGGTCCAAAGCCAGGGCCAGGGCCGGTAGGCCATCGGTGACCAGGTTGATCCAAAGGATCTGCACTGCGGTGAGGGGAAGGAGGAGATGTCCAGCCTCGTCCCGCAAGTTTAAGAGGGCAGCAAATACCATTCCCAAGGTTACCACCAAGACCTCGGAAAGGTTGGTGGAAAAGAGGAAGCGGATGAACTTCTGGATGTTCTCGTAGATGCTCCGCCCCTCCTCAATGGCCGCCACGATGGTGGCGAAGTTATCGTCCATCAGGACCAGGTCCGCCACTTCCCGGGAGACGTCCGAGCCCCTCAGCCCCATGGCCACCCCCACATCGGCCCGCTTGAGGGCCGGGGCATCGTTCACCCCATCCCCGGTCATGGCCACCACCTCCCCTGCTTTCTGAAAAGCTTCTACTATACGCAGTTTATCCTCCGGCTTGACCCTGGCGAAGACATCCACCTCTAGAAGGTCTTCCTCGGAGAGTTCCCCGATCTCGTCCCCGGTGGCCACCACCTCCGCAGGAATACCCACCTGGCGGGCGATGGCCAAGGCCGTGGCCGGGTGATCCCCCGTGACCATCACCACCCGAACCCCGGCCTTCAACACCTTGGCCACCGCCTCCGGCACCTCCGGGCGGGGCGGGTCCAGGAGAAGGACGAAGCCCAGGAAGCTTAACCCTTCCTCCCGCTCCCCTTCGCCCCACGCCAAGGCCAACACGCGAAAACCCCGCTGAGCCTGGGCCTCTGCTTCCCCTAAAAGGGCCAGCTTCTCCTCCTCGGGTAAGGCCAGGCGGGGTATGAGGGCCTCGGGAGCCCCTTTCAGGAAACTACCCCCAGGCGTGGTCACCCGCATGTACTTCCAGGCGCTGTCAAAGGGCCGTTCGGAAAGCCTGGGGTGTTCTTGGCGTACCCGCTTTACGTCCAGGCGTTCGGCCGCATACCGCAAAAGGCCCAGTTCCAAGGGGTCCCCCGCTCCCGTCTCCAAATCGGCGTCGTTGCAGAGGACCATGGCCAAAAGGGCCCCTTGGGGGTCCGGCCCCACCACCTGCTGCACCTCCATGCGGTTTTCCGTAAGGGTGCCCGTCTTGTCGGTGGCGATCACCGTGACGCTCCCCAAGGCTTCCACGGCCGCAAGGCGGCGCACCACCGCCTTGCGGCGGGCCATGCGCTCCACCCCCAGGGCCAAGGCCAAGGTAAGCACGGCAGGAAGCCCCTCCGGCACCGCCGCCACCGCTAAGGCTACGGCGAAGAGGAACACCTGGGCGGAAAAGCCTTCCACCAGAAAACCCAAGGCCACCAGCCCTGCGGCAAGGACCAACACCCAACGGGCCACCCGATGGCCAAAGGCCTCGAGGCGCCGCTCCAGCGGAGTTTTTTCCTCCTCCATCTCCGCCAGAAGCCCGGCGATGCGGCCCATGGCGCTTCCTAGGCCGGTGCGGGTCACCTCTAGGAGGGCCCTGCCCCGCACCAAAAGGGTGCCGGAAAAGACCTCTTCCCCCTCCCCCTTTTCCACGGGCACGCTTTCCCCGGTGAGGACGCTTTCGTCCACCATGACCCCACTGGCCTCGAGGAGCACCCCATCCGCCGGAATCCGGTCCCCCGCCTCCAGGCGCACCACATCCCCCGGGACCAGGTCCCGGCTTGGAAGGCGTTGAAAATGCCCATCCCTCAACACCCAGACCAAGGGCTCCGCCAGGGCTTTCAGGCGCCTTAAGGCCTCCTCCGAGCGCTTCTCCTGAAGAGTTCCCAAGGTGGCGTTCAAAAGGAGGATGGCCAGAATGGCCAAGGATTCCAGGGGAAGCCCATGGGCTCCCTCAAAAACCCAAAGGCCTAGGTCCACCACCAAGGCGAAGAGGAGGATGTAGATGAGAGGGCTCTGAAACTGGCGCAGGAACTTCCGCCCCAGGGGCTCGGGCGGCTTTTCCGGAAGGGCGTTGGGACCGTATTGCGCTAAGCGTTTCCGTGCCTCCTCTGAGGTGAGTCCCCGCATGGGGGCATGATACCAAGGTCTCTTGGCGCTTATTGTCCCTAGGGGTGGCTTGGGGTATGATGGAGCCATGCTGCAGTATCCCGAACTGCCCCTAGAAAGCCCCCTGATCGACGCCGAGCTTCCCGATCCCAGGGGTGGACGCTATCGGCTTTCCCAGTTCCAAGAGCCCTTCTTGGCCGTTATCTTCATGTGCAACCACTGCCCCTACGTGAAGGGCTCCATCAAGGAGATCGTGGCCCTAGCGGAGAAGTACCGGGGCCAGGTGGCCTTCGTGGGCATCAACCCCAACGACTACGAGCGCTACCCCGACGACGCCCCGGACAAGATGGTGGAGTTCGCCAAGGAGCACGGCATCTTCTTCCCTTATCTCCTGGATGAAACCCAGGAAGTGGCCAAGGCCTACAAGGCCTTGCGCACCCCCGAGGTCTTCCTCTTTGACCAAAACCGCCTTCTCCGCTACCATGGCCGGGTCAACGACAATCCCAAGTTCCCCGACCAGGTGCAAAGCCACGATCTGCAAACGGCCATAGAAGCCCTGCTCCGAGGCGAAGAACCCCCCCTCAAGGAAGCCCCCGCCCTGGGGTGCACCATCAAGTGGCGGCCCGGCAACGAACCTGAGGTCAAAATCGGCTAACGGGCCTTCCTTGGCGGGGTAGGATGGGCTAGGCCCATAGCCCGCCTATGGGAGGGGTCCGATGGGCTTTTCCGAGGTGCCTATGCGCGTACTGGTAACGGGCGGAGCGGGGTTTATCGGCAGCCATATCGTGGAAAACCTTTTGCAGGAAGGCGTAGAGGTGGCCGTCCTGGACAACCTCTCCACGGGTAAGCGGGAAAATGTGCCCAAAGGGGTCTACTTCTACAAGGTGGACCTGCGGGACCGCGAAGGCCTGGAACGGGTCTTCCGGGAGTTCCGCCCCACCCACGTTTCCCACCAAGCGGCCCAGGCCTCGGTGAAGGTGAGCGTGGATAACCCGCTTCTGGACTTTGAGGTGAACCTCCTAGGGGGCCTGAACCTCCTGGAGGCCATGAGGAAGTGGGGGGCAGAAAAAATCCTCTTCGCCTCCACGGGCGGGGCCATCTACGGGGAGGTGCCGGAGGGGGAAGAGGCCGAGGAAACCTGGCCCCCCAGACCCAAAAGCCCCTATGCCGCCAGCAAGGCGGGCTTTGAGCACTACCTTTCCGCCTACGGGCAGAACTACGGGCTCAAGTGGGTTTCCCTGCGCTACGCCAACGTCTATGGCCCCCGGCAAGACCCCCACGGGGAGGCTGGGGTGGTGGCCATCTTCTCGGAAAGGGTGCTCAAAGGGGAGCCGGTAACCCTCTACGCCCGGAAGAGCCCGGGGGACGAGGGATGCGTGCGGGACTACATCTATGTGGGGGATGTGGTGCAGGCCCATAACCTGGCCCTAAAGGGTCTGGAAGGGGTCTACAACGTGGGGACCGGGGAAGGGCACACCACCATGGAGGTCCTAGAGGCCGTGGCCCAGGCCGCCGGGCGGACCCCCCAGGTCAACCCTGCCCCCCCGCGCCCAGGGGACCTGGAGCGGAGCGTCCTCTCCCCCCACAAGCTCATGGCCCATGGCTGGCGCCCCCAGGTGAGCTTTGCCGAGGGCATCCGGCTCACCGTGGAATACTTCCGAGGCCGTTGACATACCCCCTACCCCTATCTCAAGATGGGGGCATGAGCGTACGCTTTTTCCATCCCGCCTGGTTCGCCATGGTCATGGGGAGTAGCGGGGTCGCCGTGGTCCTGAAGCGCTTTGGCCTCGAGGACCTGGCCCACCTGGCCTATGGCCTTACCGCCCTCCTCCTTTTGGCCAGCCTTGGCCTTTTCCTGGCCAAGCTCCTGGCCCACGCCCCGGCAGTCTGGCAGGAGCTCCACCACCCCCTCCTTTCCCAGCTTTACGCCACCTTCCCCTTAGCCCTTTTGCTCTTCGGCCTGGCCAGCCACCAGGTGATGGGCTGGACAGGCTTGGCCCTGGGGCTCTTCGCCCTAGGCGCCCCCCTGGTCCTCTTGGTCAGCCTCCTCCTGGGGTACCTTATCTTCACCCGGCTGCGCCTTCCCCTCGAGGCCGCCAACGGCACCTGGTTCATACCCCCGGTTTCCGCCATCGTGGTGCCGCTGGCGGGGGGTCCTCTCCTCCCCCTGTTGGGCCGGGAAGCCTTCTACGGGATGCTGGCCTTCCTGGGGCTAGGCTTCCTGCTCTTCCTCCTGGTGGGGGCCATGCTCCTTTCCCGCCTCTACGCCCACGACCGCCCCGCCCCGGAACTGGTGCCCAGCCTCTTCGTGGGGCTGGCCCCGGTGGGCGTGGGGATTCTGGCCCCCCTTTCCCTGTTTAAAGGGGCCCAGCAAGCCGGGCTCTACGCCTTGAACCTCGAGGGCCTCTACCTCCTGGGGGCCTTCCTTTGGGGCCTGGGGGGGTGGTGGTTTGTCCTGGCCCTAGTCCTCCTGCTGGAAAACCTGGGGATCAGAAGGGTGCGTCTTCCCTTTACGCCCGGCCTTTGGGCCCTGGTCTTCCCCATGGCCGCCTTCACCCTGGCCACCCATGCCCTGGCGGATGGCTTGGAAAGCCGATTCTTCAGGGTTATGGCCTGGTTCCTCTTCCTGGTGCTGCAAAGCCTATACCTCCCCCTGCTCCTCCGCAGCCTGCTGGCCTTCCTCCGCCTGGAGGTGCTAAGGTCCCCGCGCCAACCGGCGCCGGGCCAAGCGCACCCGGGCCCTTAGGGCCGCCAGGTCCTTGCCGTCCTCCCTCAGGCGCCTTTGCGCTCCTTTTCGGGCCTCCTCCCTGGCCTTAGGGCCCACCCCTCCCAGAACCTCCCGGCGGGCAAAAAAGGCCTCCAGGCCCATCCAGGCAATAAGTTCCTCCCGCTCCACCCCCAAACGTTCGGGCCGCACCCCAGGCAGGGTCCCCTGAACCCGGCGGTAAGCCTCCCCCAAGGGCACGCCCTTCCGCACCAGAAGGTCCACCGCCTCCGAGGCCAGGACCTCAGGGGAGAGTTCCTCCAGGAGGAGGACGGTTTCAAAGCGGCTTTCCTCGAGGGCCACCCGGGTGAGCTCCACCGCCCCTTCCGCCCGCTCCAAAAGGTCGGCTAGAGGCTCCAATACCCCGGTGGAGTGGTCATTTAGATCGGTAAAGGGGGTATTGTGGTTTAAAAAGGCCAGGGTACCTATTCCCCCCAGGAGCTGGCCCGCATAGATGCGGGCGTGTTCCAAAACCACGGGATTCCGCTTCTGCGGCATAAAGCTGGAGCCCTGGGACACGCTTTCCCCCACCACAAAGGCCCCCCGCTCCGCCCAGAAAAGGAGGTCGGTAAGGAATCGGGAAAGGCTAGCCCCCATCCCCCCCAAGGCCGCGGCCAGCTCCAGGGCATAATCCCCCGAGGCCACGGCGTCCAAGGTGTTCTCCACGGGTCCGGCGAAACCCAAAAGGGCCGCCAGCCGCGCCCGGTCCACGGGATAGGGGTTTCCCGCCAGGGCGCTGGCCCCCAAAGGGGAGCGGTCCAGGGTATCCAAAGCCCTTCTTAGCCGGCGGAAATCCCTCTCCAAAAGCGCCGCTACCCCCAGGAGGTAATGGTCTAAGGTGGAGGGCTGGGCCGGCTGGTGGTGGGTGCGAAGGACCAAGGGCACCCCGGCGTGGGATTGCGCCACCTGCAAGACCACTTCCCGCAGGCGCAGGAAGTCCCCCAGCAAGGCCACCACCCGGTCCCTGAGGTAGGCGCGGAAAACGGTGAGGTCCAAATCGTTGCGGGAAAGCCCCCGGCGGATGGCCCCCGCCACCTCCTCCCCCCAGTGCTCGGAAAGCTGGGCGTAGATGGAAAAGAACACATCCTCCACCTCCCCGGTGAAGCTGGGAAGCGGGAGGGTGCGCAGCTCCCTCAAGGCCGCCACCGCCTCCCCCGCCTTGGGAATGCCCAGCCGGGAAAGCTCCAGGGCATAGGCGGTCAGGGCGTCAAAGAAATGGGGGACCAAGGCCTCCCGGGCAAAGCGGTAATGGCGGCCTAGGACAAAGCGGCGGTAAACGGCATGCCAACGCATGCTTTCATCCTAGACCTTGGCAGAGGACTTGCCGGGCGGCTTCGGGCATGGTATTGTTTCACCGAGTACAACCCGAAAGGAGGCGCATGATGAAACGCAGGGAGTTTTTGCAGAAGCTGGGTGTGGGTGCACTGGCCGCGGTGGGCATGCCCTATGTCGCCACCGCCCAGGCTAGGCCGGTGAAGCTGGCCACCCTCCTTCCCCTCACCGGACCCTTCGCCTTCGCCGGTAACGCCGGACGCGAAGGCTTCGTGGATGGGGTGGACTACGTGAACGAGGTCCTGGGGGGCGTTGGCGGCCGCAAACTGGAGCTCATTGTGGAGGATACCGGCTACGACGTGGCTAAGGGCACCGCTGCCTTCAACCGGGTGGTGTCCCGGGAGCGGGCCGAGGAGCTCCTCTTTGTCTACGGCGATTCCACAGGCCTTTCCAAGGCCTTGGCCCCGGAGATCGCCCGCATGGGCCTTCCCTACTCCGCCACCAGCTTCGCCAACGAGCTGGCCGATCCCAAGACCTACCCCACCATCTTCGTCTTCGGCCCCACCTACAACGACATGATGGAGGCCCTCCTAAGGCAGATCCGTCTACAGAAGGGCCGGGCTAAGATCGCCTTGGTCTACTCCAACACCGAGTTTGGTCGCGACCCCATCCCCTACGCCAAGGAAAGGGCCAAGGCTTTGGGCATGGAGGTGGTCCACGAGGAGGTAACCCCTCCCGCCTTCACCGACGCCACCCCCATCGTCCTGAACCTGCGCCGGGCCAACCCCGACTTCGTGATCCTCCAGGGCTACGCCCTCTCCGTCGAACCCCTGATCCTGCGCACCGCTCGGGAACAGGGCTTGAGGGCGCAGTTTATGGGCACGTATTACTCGGCGGAGCTGGCCCTGATCCAGCGGGCCGGTCCCGCTGCCGAGGGGTTCACCGTCACCTACCATAACGCCTACTGGTACGACACCCTGGTGCCGGCCGTGGACGAGATGCGGAAGTTCCGGCAGAAAAAGGGGCGCGACCTTTCCTACCGCCCCACCTACTACATGGGCAGCCTGGCGGTGGCCCTGGCCATCGCCGAGGCCATGCGCCGGGCAGCGGGTGCGGGCAAGCTGACCCGGGCCGGGGTGGTGGAATACCTGGAGAAGCTGGGGGACTACAACGGCCTGGGGCTCTTGCTTAACTTCCAGTTCGTAAACCATCGCCTTCCCTACACCAAACTCTACCGGGCCAGCGTGAAGGACGGCCGCTTCAACGCCATCACCGACTGGATCAAACTGGCCTAGCCCCTATCCCGCCCCTAGGTGGCCGCACCTGGGGGCCTTGCCACACGCCCATGTCTGACCTTTTACCGTACCTCATCGGCGGCCTGGCCAACGGGGCCCTTTACGGCCTTCTGGCTCTAGGCTTCGTCCTGGTATACCGGGCCACCAGCGTGGTGAACTTCGCCATCGGGGAGTTCCTGCTGGTAGGGGCTTACCTCACCTACACCTTCGCCCTTTTCCTGCCCCTCCCCCTGGCCATGCTGGCTGCCCTGCCCATGGCTTTTCTCTTCGGACTCCTGGTGGAGCGGGGTTTTGTGCGGCCGCTTTTGGGGCGGAACGTGGTGGCGGTGATCATGGCCACCATCGGGTTGGCCGCAGCCCTGGACGGCGGGGTGCAGCTCCTGTGGGGACCGGACCTCAAGTACCTCCAGGGGGAACTTCCCCAGCTGGGCTTCCAGCTGGGGGACACCTTCGTACCCTCCCGGGCTGTCTGGAACCTCCTTCTGGCCCTGCCCCTGGGATTGGGCCTCCTTTGGCTCCTGAGGAAAAGCCGCTATGGGGTCCTGGTGCGGGCCATCTCCGAGCGGGAGGTGGCGGCCCTGGCCCTGGGCATCCCCACCGCCCGGATCCTGGCGGGGGTTTGGGGCATCTCCGCCCTCCTCGCCACCCTGGCCGGGGCCCTCCTGGCCGTGGCCAGCGGGGTAGGGCATAACCTGGTTTTCTTTGGGCTTAAGGTCTTCCCCGTGGCCATCTTGGGCGGGTTGGACTCGGTGGGAGGGGCCTTGTTGGCGGGGTTCCTCCTGGGGGTCCTCGAGGCCCTTTCCGGACGCTACCTGGAACCTATCCTTCCGGGCTTCACCGAAGCCCTGCCCTTCGTGGTGGTGCTTCTGGTACTGATGGTGCGGCCTTATGGTCTACTGGGTGAGCGGCAGATTGAGAGGGTGTGAGGCCACCCCAGGGGCCCCGGAGGACCCCTCTCCAAACTCCCTGAGCATGGAGGTTAACGAAACATGATCCTGTCCGTAGAAAACCTCAAGGTGGTCTACCGGGGGGTGATCCTGGCCCTGGATGGGGTTTCCCTGGAGGTAAGGGAAGGGGAAGCGGTGGCCCTCCTGGGGCCCAACGGAGCGGGCAAGAGTTCCTTGGTGCGGGCAGTGGCGGGGCTTCTTCCCAAGTTTGAGGGGCGGGTGCTGGATGGGCATGTGCGGCTCTTTGGCCAGGAGGCCACCCACCTAGACCCGGTGCGCATCACGGGCTTGGGGCTTACCGCGGTCCTGGAGGGGCGCCCCCTTTTCCGCTACCTGACCCCCGTGGAAAACCTGGTGGCCGCCGGCCATCGCCTTTCCTCCCGGGAGCTGAAGGAGGGCATGGAGGAGGTCTTCGCCCGCTTCCCCAGGCTTTACGAGCGTCGCCACGAACAGGCGGGTTACCTCTCGGGAGGCGAGCAACAGATGCTCCTTTTGGGTATGGCCCTCCTCACCCGCCCCAAGGTCTTGGTGGTGGACGAGCCCTCCTTGGGCCTGGCCCCTAAGCTGGTGGAGGAAGTGATGCGCACCTTGGACGCCCTGAGAAAGGAGAAAGGGCTGAGCCTCCTCCTGGTGGAGCAAAACGCCCGGGCAGCCCTGGCCATCGTGGACCGCGTCTATGTGTTGGAGCGGGGCCGGGTGGTGTTTGAAGGCGACGCCCAAGCCGCCCAGGAAGACCAGGACGTGATGGAGTTCTACTTGGGCAAGGAGGAGGTAGGCTTCCGCCAAGCCAAGCGTTACCGAAGGAGGAAGCGGTGGGTGTGATCCTCGAGGCCAAGAACCTCCACCTCTCCTTCAAGGGGGTGAAGGCCCTGGTGGGCGTGGAGTTCAGCGTAGCCGAAGGCGAGTTCTTCGCGGTAATCGGGCCCAACGGGGCTGGGAAAACCACGCTTCTGAACGTGCTTTCCGGGGTGTATGAGCCCGACAAGGGCGAGGTGGTCTTCCTGGGCCAAAACCTGCGGGGGAAAAGCCCCCAGGATAGGGCCCGCATGGGCCTAGCCCGCACCTTCCAGGGCCTGGAGATCTTCCGGGGTATGAGCGTTTTGGAAAACGTGAAGCTAGGGGCCGAGCTGGCCCTGCCCGCCTACCCCCTGGCCCTACCCCGGGCCGAGCGGGAATGGCAACTTAGGGCCTGGGCCGAGGAAGTCCTGGACTACCTCCACCTCTCCCCCTTCCGCCACGCCCCTGCGGGCATGCTTCCCTACGGATTGCAAAAGCGGGTGGAGGTAGCCCGGGCCCTGGCCAGCCGACCCAAACTCCTCCTCCTGGACGAGCCCATGGCCGGGCTTTCCTTGGAGGAGAAGCAGGACCTGGCCCGGTTTCTCTTGGACGCCCGGGAGGAGTGGGGGGTAACCCTCCTCTGGGTGGAGCACGACCTAAGGGCAGTCCTGGAGCTTTCCGACAGAGTCCTGGTCCTCTCCTACGGGGAGGTGCTCTACCATGGCCCTCCCCAAGGGGTGCGCCAGGATCCCAAGGTGGCGGAAGCCTACCTGGGGCAAGCTTGAGGCGCTATGGAAGGGACACTTCTTGCCTACCTGTACCAGCATGCCCAGCGGGAGCCAGAAGCCCCAGCCCTCAGGGTGAAGCGGCTGGGAATCTGGCAGAAGACCTCCTGGAAGGACCTTTGGCATCGCACCCTTAGCCTGGCGGGAGGGCTATGGGCCCTGGGCCTAAGGGAGGGGGAGGTCCTGGCCATCCTCGGCCACAATGCCCCCGAGTGGGTGGAGGCCGAGCTGGCCGCCCAAACCCTAGGGGCCTTGCCCATGGGCATCTACGCCGACGCTATGCCCGAGGAGGTGGGCTACTTCCTGGAGTTCACCGGGGCCAAGGGGATCGTGGTTTCCGACGAGGAGCAACTGGACAAGGTCTATCCCCATCTGCACCTTTTGGACTTCGTCCTGGTCTGGGAGGAGGCGGGGATGTCCCGCCACTTCCAAGGCAAGGTCCGGCGTTTCCGCCAGGCCTTGGGGGACCCCAGGGTGGGGGAGGAGGCCTTAAAAAGGCGTCACCCCGAGGAGATCGCCCTTCTCGCCCCCACCTCGGGCACCACGGGAAGGAGCAAGCTGGCCATGCTCTCCCACGAAAACCTCTTGGCTGGCCACTTCGCCCTTCGGGAAGCCTTGGGCTTTCAAAGGGGCGCCTGGGTTTTCAGCTACCTGCCCTTACCCTGGATCGGGGAGCAGATGCTCACCGTGGTCCAGGGCCTGGTGGAAGGCTCCACCGTACACTTCCCCGAGGACCCCACCACCTTAAGGGAAGACCTTAAGGAGGTTCAGCCCGACTTTTTCCTGGCCCCTCCGAGGCTTTGGGAGGACATGGCCAGCCTCATCCAAAGCCGTATGGCAGATGCCGACCTTCTCAAGGCCTTCTTCTACCGGGTGGGGATGGGGGCCCTCCTGGAGGGGGCGAGCCGGGAGTTCCGGGGGGAGAAGGTGGGCCTTTGGCTGAACCTCAAGAGGGCCCTCTTCTACCCCCTCATCGCCAGGCCCCTAAGGGCCAGGCTGGGCCTTGCTGCCTGCCGCATCGCCGTCACCGGAGGCGCCCCCTTGGGCCCCGAGGTCTTTACCTTCTTCCGCGCCCTGGGCCTGGACATCCGCCAGGTCTATGGCCAGTCGGAAACCGCCGCCGCCACCACCGCCCACGCCACCGGGGACGCCCCACCCGAGACCGTGGGGCCACCTCTTGCCCACACCAAGGTGCGCATCAGCGAGGAGGGGGAGATCCAGGTGAAAGGCCCCCAAGTCTTCCAGGGCTACTTCCGCCAGGAAAAGGCCACCGCGGAGAGCTTCACGGAAGACGGCTTCTTCCGCACCGGGGATGCCGGCTTCTTTGACGAGCGGGGGCACCTGGTGATCCTAGGCCGGGTTAAGGAGGTGGGGGCCCTCTTGGACGGCACCCGTTTTGCCCCCCAGTTTTTGGAAAACCGCCTGAAGTACTCCCCCTACATTCGCGAGGCCGTGGTGCTGGGGCATGGGAAACCCTTTGTGACCGCCCTCATAGAGCTGGATCCGGAAAACGTGCAGAACTGGGCCCGTAGGCGAGGCATTCCCTTCACCACCTACCTCTCCCTTACCGAGAGGCCCGAGGTGAGAGCCCTGATCGCCGAGGAGATCCGCATGGTGAACAAGACCCTACCCGAAAAGCTCAGGATCCAGCGCTTCGCCATCCTTCCCAAGGAACTCCACCCCGACGACGAGGAGATCACCCGCACCCGCAAGGTTCGGCGCCAGGTGGTGGAGGTCCGCTACGGCCCGGTGATCCAGGCCCTTTACGGCGAAGGTGGGCGGGTGGAGGTGGTGCTCCCCATCCGCTACCTGGAGGGGGAAGGGCGGCTCGAGGCCACCTTGGAGGTGCAGGAGGTCTAGCATGTATCGCCTTGCCAAAGGGCTGACCGATGCCTTCAGCCGGCGCTTCGCCCGAGCGGTGCGGGAAACCTACGGGGAGGACGAGGCCTACGCCAGCACGCCCCTGGGGCGCTTGGCCTTGGGGGTCTTCCTGCTTCTCCTCCTTCTCCTGCCTTTTCTTCTCTCCCCCTACCCCATGTACGTGGCCACCTTGGTGGCCATCGGCGCCTTAAGCGCCATGGGCCTGCACCTTCTGGTGGGAGGTGCGGGGCAGATCTCCTTGGGCCACGCCGCCTTCATGGGGGTTGGGGCCTACACTGCAAGCCATCTCGTTGGCCCATTGGCCCCCGTGGGCATCCTGCTTGGGGGCGGGATCGCCGCTCTCTTTGGCCTGGTCCTAGGCCTTCCCTCCCTGCGCATCAAAGGGGTCTACCTGGCCATCGCCACCCTGGCCTTCCAGTTTCTGGCGGACTACGTGTTCAAGAACTGGGAGGCGGTGACGGGAGGGATCCGGGGACGCACCCTGCCCCCTGCCGAGCTTTTCGGCCTCTCCCTGGACACCCCGGAAAGGCTATGGTACCTGGTCCTCCTCTTCGCCCTGCCCCTTTTCTTCTATGCCAAGCGCCTTCTCATGACCCGGGCGGGCCGGGCCTTCATGGCGGTGCGGGACAACGACCTCTCCGCCCGGGTGGCGGGGGTTGACCTGGTGCGGGTGAAGCTTCTGGCCTTCGCCCTCTCCGCCTTCTACGCCGGGGTGGCGGGGGGGCTTTTGGCCCAGCTTTACAAGGCGGTGACCCCCGAGTACTTCCCTCTTTCCGTGAGCATCCAGTACCTGGCCATGGTGATCGTGGGCGGGGCAGGCACGGTGCTGGGGGCGGTTTTGGGGGCCTTTTTCGTGCTCCTGATCCCCGAGGTTCTGAATAGCCTGGTGGGGGCCCTGGGACCCCAGTACGCCGCCACCTTGGCCGCCTGGCGTAACGTGGTCTTCGGCCTTCTCATCCTGTTCTTCCTGATCCTGGAACCCTTGGGGCTTGTGGGGCTATGGGGAAGGATCCGCAACTACTTCCGCACCTGGCCCCTGCCCTACTAACGGTCCCAGTCCCTAAGATGGCGCAGGGCCACGGGAAGGCCAAGCCCTAGGCCGAAGAGGAGGAAGGCGAACGAGGGGTGAAGAAAAGCCGCCAGGAGGGGTTGGGCCACGGCTATGGCCAAGGCCACCCGGTAAGGCTTTCGGAACAGGGCTTGGAGAAGGGCAAAAAGGAGGAGGGAGCCCAAAAGCAAGCGGGGATCCACGGCAAAAAGCACCCCAGCCCCCGTGGCCAGGCCCTTGCCGCCACGGAAGGCCAGCCAGGGGGAAAAGGTATGGCCCCACACCGCCCCCACCCCTCCGGCCAGACCCCCCAAGGGACTCCCCGCCATCCCCTCCCCTAAGGCCACCGCCAGAACCCCCTTAAAGACGTCCAGGAGGAGAACCATAAGGCCAGGCACCAGCCCTAAGACCCGGTAGGCGTTCAGGGCCCCGGGGTTGCCCGAGCCTTCCCTTAGGAGGTTTCTTCCCCTAAGGGCCCCGAACCAGTAGGCCACGGGAAAGCTTCCCAGGAAGTAGCCCAGGAGGAAGGCCAGGAACATGGCTATAAGGCCCTTCGCACTTGGTCTTGCAGCCGCAAAAGGGCCGCCTCGAGGCCCCTTAGGCGCAAGGGGGTGAGGAGCTCCTCCAGCCCCGCCCCCTGGTAAAAGGTGGGGGGTACCGCCAGCACGGTCTCGGGAGGCTCGCCCTCGAGGCCCTCCTTCAGCAGGCCCGCAAAGGCCTTCACTGTGGGGGCTTCATCGGGAACAAAGAAGTAAAGCCTAACCCTGCCCCCCTCCACCTCCGCCTTAAGGAAGAAAGGGGTCTGGCACTCGTGTACCCGTTCCAACTCCACTTCCTGGGGCGGGGTGGGCACCTTCTTGGCGTAGTCCAGGAGGACCTGGGCTTTGAGCTCCTTGGGCAAGGTGCGGATCAGGTCCAAAGCTTCCTGCAGCTTCTTGGGCAAGGCCATGCTCCCAGCTTAGCCCCCCTTGGGCGCGGTATGGGTGGGGCGGAGCTCCATCTCGCTCACCAAGGCCCTCTCCGGCATCTCCGCAGCAAAGAGCACCGCCTGGGCCACATCAAGAGGGGAAAGCTTCCAGGAGGCGCCCACCGCATTGCCGGCAAAGCCCGTGTCCACCGAGCCCGGCAGGATGTTCACCACCCGCACCCCTTCCTCCCTAAGCTCCAGCATGGCCGCCCCCATGAGGCCCAGAAGGCCAAACTTGCTGGCGTTGTAGGCGGCCCCGCCTTTAAAGGCGTTTTTGCCCGCCAGGCTCCCGATGTTCACCACCGTGCCCTTGGAGGCCAAGAGGGCCGGCAAGGCCGCCTTGAGGCCCAAAAAGGGGCCCACCAGGTTCACGTCCAAAACCTGGCGGAGCTCCTCCTCGCTTAGCTCAGAAATGGGCTTTTGCAGACCGATACCGGCGTTATTCACCAGGAGGTCCAGCCGGCCATAGGCCTGCAAAAGGCCCGCCACCGCCCGCTGCCAATCCGCCAAAGACCGCACATCGCCAGGAAAGGCCAAGGCCCCTTCCCCTAGCTCCGCCGCCAAGGCCTGAAGCCGACCTTCGTCCCGGGCCAAGAGGCCCACCCGGTACCCCTTCCCGTGGAGGGCCCGGGCGATGGCCTCGCCGATTCCCCGGCTTGCCCCCGATACCAAGGCCACCCGCATGCCCTCTAGCTTAGCCCAAAGCGCTCCCGGATGCGGGTAAGAATCTCCCTTAGCCCCTCCTCCAACTCCCCTAATCCCCCCCGGTTCGGCAAAATCCAGGTGGCCCGCCTCCTTTTCTCCTCCTCGGGCATCTGGGCCTTCTCCCGGGCCAAGACCTCCTCCCGGGAAAGCCCAGAGCGCTCCCTCACCCGCCGGATGCGCTCCTCCAGGGGGGCGACCACCAAAAGGGTCCCATCCAGGCGGGCCTCCCACCCCTTTTCAAAAAGAAGGGGGATCTCCAGGAAGACCAAAGGAGCCTGGAGCTGGGCAAGCTCCTGGGCCAAAAGCCGGCGGATCTCCGGGTGGAGGAGGTCCTCCAGGGCCCTTAGCCGTTCGGGATCGGAAAAGACCATCTGGGCCAGGGCCCTCCGGTCCAGCTCCTCCCCCTTAAAGGCCTCCGGGAAAATCCTTTTCAGTTCCTCCTTCTTGTTCTCCCTGGCCCTTTGGGCCAGCTCGTCCAGGTCCAACACCGGGTATCCCCAGGCCCGCAAGAGGGAGGCCACCGTGCTTTTGCCACTGCCGATATTCCCGGTGATGCCGATAATAATGGGGTGCTTCGCCCGATCGCCCATAGGGACTTCCCCTTTTATACCCCCAAGGGGGCCATCCCCGTGGGGGGTGCTTTACGGGACCTTCTTCTGGGGAAAAGGCCCTGGGACCTGGACTTCGCCGCCCCCGACCCCGTGCGGGCAGCGGAGGAAGCCCAAGGGCACCTTGGGGGCACCCTTTTCCCCTTGGACCCCGAACGGGGCCAGTACCGCCTGGTGACGGGAAAGCTCGTCCTGGACTTCTCCCCCCTGGAAGGCAGCCTGGAGGAAGACCTCCTTGGGCGGGATTTCCGCCTGAATGCCCTGGCCTGGAAGGGGGGGCGGGTGTGGGGGCTAAAGGGGGTGGAGGACGACCTTAGGAAAAAGGTCCTGGTCCCGGTGCGGGAGGAAAACCTTTACCACGACCACTTGCGAAGCCTAAGGGCGGTGCGCCTGGCGGCCAGCCTAGGCCTGGGCCTGCCCGGGAAAACCCGCAGCGCCCTTTCCCGCCACGCCCGCTTCCTCAGAGGGCACCCCGAAGCCCTGCCAGCCCGGGAACGGGTAAAGGAGGAGCTCGCCCGCCTCCTCCTATCCCCGCAGGCGGCTTGGGGTCTACATGTACTGGAAAGGGTGGGGCTTTTGGACCCTTATCTTCCCGAACTCCGCCTTTTGGTGGGACTGGAGCAAGGCGGGGTCCACCACCTGGACGCCTGGCGGCATACCCTTTCCGTGGTCTTCCACCTCCTTTGGCTTTGGCCGGAGGCGCCTTTGGAGGCCCGGCTGGCCGCCCTTTTCCACGACGTGGGCAAGCCCCTAACCCGCCGCTTTGACCCCCAGGTGGGCCGCTTCCGCTTCCTGGGGCATGCGGAGGTGGGGGCGGAGATGGCCAAGGCCGCCCTCCTTTGGCTCCGTTTTCCCCAGGAGGCCGTGGAAAAGGTGGAGGCTTTGGTGCGCCGCCACATGGACCGGTTACCGGACGAGGCCAAAGCCCTGCGGCGCTTCCTCTTCCGCCGAAAGGACCTCCTGCCCCACCTGGTCTACCTCATGGCCGCAGACCGCCTGGGCACAAGGGGGGTGGAGGAAGAGGCCTGGGGGGTCTTGGAAGCCTACCAGAAGGCCTTGTCCCAGCCCCTGCCCACCCGTCCCCTCCTTTCCGGGCAGGAGGTGATGGCCCTCCTTTCCCTTAGGCCCGGCCCCCTGGTGGGAAAGGCCCTGGAAGCCCTCCTCCTGGCCCAGGTGGAAGGACGGGTGACAACCCCAGAGGAGGCCAGGGCCTATCTCCTATATTGGAAGGGCCATGGAGCGGATACGCCTGCGGGAACCCCAGATCACCCCTATTGAGGGGGGGTTTCTGGTTTCCGACCCCTACGGGGTCTTCGCCAAACCCCTGGCCCTTACGGAAGGAGGGCTTTTTCTCCTCTCCCTCCTGGAGGGACGCACCCTGGAGGAGGTGCAGGAGGAGGTATTTAAAGCCCACGGGGTACTGGTATCTAAGAAGGAGTTGGAGGAGCTGCTCAAGGCCTTGGAGGAGGCCGGGCTCCTACTTACCGCGGAGGTGGAGAGGCGGCTTAAGGAGGAAGAGGACAAGCTGAAAAAGGAGCGCCCCATGCGCCTTTCGGGCCTCTCCTACCCCGCCGGGCAGGAGGAGGCCAAAGCCTTCCTCGAGGCCTTCCGGGCCAGCTTCCCTGGGGAAGCCGGGCCCCGCCCCGAGGTCCTCCTCCTACCCCACCTGGAACCCAGCCGGGTGCCCGAGGTCTACGGGGCCGCCTTGGCGGCCCTGGAAAGCCTGCCTCCGCCGGAACGCCTCTACCTGGTGGGGGTGGCCCACCGGCCCCTCGGGGAAAAGGCCGCGGCCCTTCCCGTCCCCTTCCACACCCCCTTCGGCCCCGCCCTCCCCGACCTCCCTGCCCTCCAGGCCTTAGACACCCTCCTCCCCTACGAGCTTTTCAACACACCCCTGGCCTTCCGGGAGGAGCACAGCCTAGAGCTACCCCTCTTCTTCCTTAAGGGGGTCTTTCCCCAGGCCAAGGTCCTGCCCCTTTTGGTGGGCCGGGGGGGCCTTGAGCTGGGGGAAGCCTTGCGGGTGGTCCTCCGGGACTACCCCGGCCTCCTGGTGCTGGCGGTGGACCTTTCCCACGTGGGGCCGCGCTTTGGCGATCCCCCCCTTTCCCGTCCCCTGGCAGAGGAGGCCAGGAGACGGGACCTAGGGTTTCTGGAGAAGCTGGCCCAAGGGGAGGTGGAGGCGGCTTTGGCCCATCTGGGGGCCAACCCCACCCGCGTGGACGCGGTGGAGGTGGTGAGAAGCCTAGCCCCCCTCCTAGCCGGCAGGAAGGGGCAGGTTCTGGCCTACCGCCTGGACCTCGAGGCCCCCACCCTCTCCGCCGTGGGGGCGGGAACCCTGGTCCTTTAGCGGCGCCGGCGGCGCCTTCTGGTGCGGGTTTCCGCCGGACGATGCACGGGGCCCTCGTCCTTGGGGGTCCACTCCCCGAAGTAGACGGTGTTCACCGTGGCCCTTTCCGGCCGGTCGTCGCGGTTCCTATCCTTGGGCGGTCCTACCACTTTGCGCATGGCTACCTCCTTGGCCTCTTTCCCCCGGGCCGGCTTGGCCCGGGCCTCCTCCTTATGAACCTCCTCCCGGTAGGGCAGGAAGTCTATTTGCCGAAGCCGGGGATTGGCGGCGGCAATCACCACCTCCATCTCGTCCCCTAGGCGGATTCTCTTACCCTTAGGGCCCAAAAGGGCCAGGGCCTCCTCGCTATAGGTGTAAGGGCCTAGGGCCTCGAGGCGCACCAGGCCTTCCACCCCGTTTCTCAGCATGACAAAGGCGCCAAAGCTGGCCACCCCGGTCACCTTGCCCCGGAAGCGCTCCCCCAGGTGGAGCTCCGCCCACTTGGCCATGTAGTACTTGGTGAGCTCCCTCTCCGCCGCCTCCGCCTTCCTCTCCATCTCCGAGGCCTGCTCGGCGATGGCGGGGAAGGTCTCCTGCCAGCGGGCCTTCTTGGCCGGGGTGAGGCTGCGCCGTAGGATGGCCTTCAGCACCCGGTGCACCACCAGATCGGGGTAGCGGCGGATGGGGCTGGTGAAGTGCAGGTAGTGCTCCATGGCCAGGCCGAAATGCCCCAGGTTCTCGGCGGCATACCGGGCCAGGCGCAAGGAGCGCAGGACCAGGTTGGCCACCACGGGCTCCTCCGGGCGCCCCTTGGCCTCCAGAAGCACCCGTTGCAAGGCCTTGGCAGAGAGCTTCTCCGGCAGGGCGTACCCCAGCCGGGCCAAGGCGGTGCGGAGCTTCCCGTAGGCCTCCTCCAAGGGCTCCTCGTGCACCCGAAAGAGCCCAGGCAGCCCCTTTTTCACCAGGTGCTCGGCCACCACCTGGTTGGCGAGGAGCATGAGCTCCTCAATCAGGCTTCGCGCCCTGGGCTCCTCCTGGGGGATGAGGTGCAGGGTGCCGTTTTCCACCTCCACCTTGACCTCGGGAAAGCTGAAGTCCAAGGACCCCGCCTCGAGGCGCTTTTGCCTAAGCCTCTGGGTGAGGTCCAGAAGCTCCTTCAGGTCCTGGGCCAAGAAGGCGTGCTCCTCGGGCAGGCCAAACCCCTCGGCAAAGGCCTCCACCTCGGTGTAGGTGAGGCGGGCCACGCTCCTTATCACCCCTTCGGCAAAGCGGACCCGCTGGATGTGGAGCTCCCGGTCCAAATCCACCAACACCGAGAGCACCAGGCGGTCCTCATGGGGCTTTAAGGAGCAGACCCCGTTGGAAAGCCTTTCGGGTAGCATGGGCAAAACCCGCCCCGGTAGGTAGACGCTGGTCCCTCGCTGAAGCGCCTCCTGGTCCAGGGGGCTACCCTCCTTCACGTAATGGGAAACGTCGGCGATGTGCACCCCCACCCGGTAGCCGGTGGGCAGCACCTCCAGGTGGATGGCGTCGTCAAAGTCCTTGGCGTCCACCCCGTCAATGGTGAAAACCCTTAGGTGACGGAAGTCCTGCCGCCTCCTGAGCTCGGCCTCGGGGATCTCCAGGGGGATGGCCTCCGCTTCCTTTAGCACCTCCTCCGGGAACTCGGCCCTCAGGCCATACTTGGCGATCACCGCCTCGGTTTCCGTTTCCGGGGCGTCCCCCTCGCCCAGGTACTCCAAGAACTCCCCATAGGGACGCCGGTGGTAGTGCACCTTGACCACGATCCGGCTCCCCCGCTTGAGGCCATGAAGCCCCTCGGGAAGTAGCCTCAGTTCCGGAAGCCCCGGCTCATCGGGGAGGAGCACGGCATACCCCTTACGGAAATCCAGGGTACCCACGAGCCGCTCCCGGGCCCGCTTCAGGACGCGCTCCACCACCCCCCAGGGCCTCCCGTCCCGGCCCGGGGGCATGACCCGGGCCTCCACCAGGTCATCCGGCCAGGCCTCCCCCGTATAGCCTGGGGGGATGAAAAGGTCCTTCTCAGGAAGGCGCACGAAGCCGTAGCCATCCCGGTGCAGGCTAATGGGCCCCTGGACCCGGTTGGGCAAAAAGTACTGGCTTCCCTTCTTCTCCAGAAGGCCCTCCCGTACCAGGGCCTTCAGGTAGGCCTTGGCCTCCCGCTTTTCCAACCCGAAGCGCCTGAGGATTTCCTCCAGGCGATGGGGCTTCCCGGTCTTTTTGAAAAACTCCAGTAATGTTTCCCGCATCCTATCCCAGGAGGCCCTCCAGGGCCTTCTCCGTGGCCTTCAGGCTCTCCGAGAAGGCCGTAAGGGCCTCGTCCACATGCTCCTTGCCGATGATCAGGGGGGGCTCGAGGCGCACCACCTTGGGGTTATTGAGGCCAAAGGCGGTGATCACCCCCCTCTCCGCCAGCTCCGCCACCACCAGGGCACCGATGTCCGCATCGGTAAACTCCACCCCCAGCATCAGGCCCCGGCCCCGGACCTCCTCTATGAGGTGAGGGTACTGGGCCTTAAGGGCCTGGAGGCCCTCCATCAGGTGCCTTCCCATCTCCAAGGCCCTTTGCGGCAGGTTCTCCTCCAGGGTCACCTCTATGGCCGCCAAGGCCGCCGCCGCCGCCAAGGGGTTGCCACCAAAGGTGGAGGAGTGGAAGAGGGGGTTTTGCCGGAAGATCTCAAAGACCTCCCTCCTACCCACGCAGGCCCCGATGGGCATCACCCCACCCCCCAAGGCCTTGGCCAGGGTCATGAGGTCGGGGGCCACCTCCTCCCAGTCCACCCCAAAAAGCCTCCCCGTGCGCCCAAGGCCGGTCTGCACCTCGTCGGCGATCATGAGAACACCCTTTTTCCGGGTTAGCTCCCGCACCCCCTTGAGGTACCCTTCGGGGGGCACCCGGATGCCCCCCTCTCCCTGGATGGGCTCCACGATCACCGCGGCCGTCTCCCCGTCTATGGCCGCCCCCAAGGCCTCCAGGTCCCCATAGGGCACCACCTTGACCCCGGGGAGCAGGGGCTTGGCGGGGTCTTGGTACTGGGGCCTGGGGGTGAGGGAAAGGGCCCCCATGGTCTTGCCGTGAAACCCCCCCTCGGTGGTGACGATGCCCGGCTTCCCCGTGTAGGCCCGGGCCAGCTTGATGGCCGCCTCCACCGCCTCCGCCCCCGAGTTGCCGAAAAAGACCATCTCCAAGCCCTCGGGCGTGATCTCCGCCAGTTTGGCCGCCAGCCTGGCCGTGGGCTCGGACACCAAAACCCGCACCGACATGGGCATGCGCTCCAGTTGGGCCCTAACCGCCTCCACCACCCGGGGATGGCGGTGGCCCAGGTTCAAGGTGCCGTAGAGGCCCAAGAAGTCCAGGTAGCGCTTACCCGTGGTATCCCAGACGTACGGGCCTTCCGCATAGGACTCTATCCGGTCCAGACCGGTGAAGCGGAGGAGGCCTGCCAGTCCAGGGTTGATGTGGCGCTCAAAAAGCGTGAAGGGGTCGTGGCTCATGCCCACAATGCTATCCTAAGTGTAGCACACTCAAGGCTTGGTAGATGTCCTCCGGAATGCGGCCAGCCTTCTCCCCCACCTGGCACAGATGCCGGGTAAAGCCTTGGGCCAGAAGGGCCCCGCCCCGTTCCACCCGGTAGCGGAAAAGGAGGTCCCGCCGGGAAAGCTGGGCCAGGCGGGTTCGCACCAAAACCTCCTCCCCAAAGCGGGCGGGGGCGCGAAAGGTTAGGCCCAGCTCCACCACGGGGAAAAACACCCCCCTGGCCTCCACCTGGTGGTAGGGCAGGCCCGCCTTCTCCAGAAACTCCACCCGGGCCGCCTCCAAGTACACCGCATACACGGAGTGGTGGACCACCCCCATCTGGTCGGTCTCCGCATACCGCACCTTTATGCGGGTCTCGCTCTCCACGGCACAAACTCCAGGCGAGGCAGGTGGCGCAGGCGCACCCGCCGGGCGATGGCGGAAAGGAGCCTTCTCTCGGCGTGGCCCAAGGCCGCCAAGGCCCTTTCCTCGTCACGGAAAGCTTCCACGTACACCGTAAGGACTCTGCCGTCGGGGGAAAGGCGCACCGCTTCCACGGTGAGGAGAAAGAGCCGGGGGTCTTCCAGGCCATGGATGGCCTCGGCCAGCGCCCGCTTAAGGCGCTCCTCGAGGTGGGCC
Organism: Thermus altitudinis; assembly: GCF_022760835.1. GTDB lineage: Bacteria > Deinococcota > Deinococci > Deinococcales > Thermaceae > Thermus > Thermus altitudinis. Next base: position 199,390 of record NZ_JAKTNQ010000001.1, on the reverse strand, counting down.
CTTCCGTAACTCACCACCTAAAGCTTACTCCCGGTCCAAGCGGGAAACCAGATCCGCGAGCTCCCGGGCCACCTCCTCGGCCCCCTCCTTGGCCTCCACCATCACCCGCACCACGGGCTCGGTGCCCGAAGGGCGTACGTTCACCCGGCCGAAGCCCTCAAGCCTTTCCTCGGCCTCCCGCACCGCCTCCTGGAGCCTCGGATGGTCCATGACCTTCTTCTTGTCCGAGACCCGGACGTTCAAAAGCACCTGGGGGTACATGGGCAAGGCCTCGTACCATTCGGCAAGATCCCCTCCCAAGGCCCGCAGGGCCTTGAGGGTGAGGAGGGCGGTGAGAAGACCATCCCCCGTGGTATGGTGCCGGAGAAAGATCACGTGGCCCGAGGGTTCCCCGCCCAGGTAAAGCCCTTTCTCCTTCATCACCTCCAGGACGTACCGGTCCCCCACCGCCGCCCGGTGGAAGCTAAGGCCCTTTTCCCTCAGGGCCACCTCGAGGCCCATGTTGCTCATCACCGTACCCACCACCCCCTTTTCCCCATAGGCCAAGGCCGCGAGGTAGAGGATGTGGTCCCCATGGAAAAGCCGGCCCTTGCGGTCCAGGAACTGCACCCGGTCCCCATCCCCATCCCAGGCGATGCCCAGGTCCAGACCCAGCTCCACCACGAAGCGGGAAAGGGCCTCGGGATCCGTGGCGCCACACCCCTTGTTGATGTTGCGCCCATCGGGGGTGTTGAAGAAGGCCATCACCTCGGCCCCCGCCCGTTGGAAAAGCTTCGGACCCAGGCGGTAGGTGGCCCCGTGGGCCAGGTCCAGGCCCACCTTGAGGCCCGAAAGGTCGGGGGCGTGGGAGAGGAGGAAGTCCAGATACATCCTCTCCGCTTCCCGGAAATCCCCCACGGTGCCGATACCCCGGGTGGGATGGTCCTCCTCCAGGAGGGCTTCTATCTCTTCCTCCACCGGATCGGGAAGTTTCTCCCCCTCGGGCCCAAAAAACTTGATGCCGTTGTCCTGGTAGGGGTTGTGGCTGGCGGAGATCATGGCCCCGGCGCTGGCCTTAAGGTGCCGGGTCAGGTAGGCAAGCCCGGGGGTGGGTAGCACCCCCAGGTGCTCCACCCGGACCCCCTGGCTCATGAGCCCCGCCGCCAAGGCGGCCTCCAGGAGGTCGCTGGACTCCCGGGTGTCCTTGGCCAGAAGGACCACCGGCCTAGGGTCCACTTGGCGGAAGTAGGCCCCCGCCGCCTGGCCAAGCCTGAGGACGAACCCGGGGGTCAGGGGGGGCTTGCCCGCCTCCCCCCGCACCCCGTCGGTGCCAAAGTAACGCCTCATGGGGAAGACTATACCCCAAGGCCCCCCAGGTCACCCGAGGGGCACAGCTTTGGCCTGGGGGCTCCGGGTCCTCGAGGCCCGCCTGCGCCTCCAGTAGGGTCCCGCATCCGCCTTCCCTGCCCGGAGATGGAGCCCACCCCGGAGGAGGCCTACCGCCCCTAGGCCTTGGCGGAAAGCCAGTCCTCCCCGATGCCCACCTCCACCTCCAGGGGCACCGCCAAGGGCCACACCCCCTCCATGATCCCCTTGGCCTCTTGGGCCACCTCCTCCGCCCGGTCCTTGGGGGCCTCGAGCACCAGCTCGTCATGCACCTGGAGAAGCATCCGAGCCCCCAGGGCCTCCAGCCTGGGGAAGAGCCTCACCATGGCCAGCTTCATGAGATCCGCCGCCGTCCCCTGCACCGGCATGTTGAAGGCCATGCGCTCCGCGGCCTCCCGGATGCTCTTGACCCGGGAGGTAAGGTCGGGCACGTAACGCCTACGGCCAAAAAGGGTTTCCACATAGCCCCGCTCCCGCCCCTCCTGTAGGGTCCTCTCAATCCAAGCCCGCACCTTGGGGTAGCTGTGGAAGTAGCGCTCTATGAAGGCCACCGCCTCTTCGTAGGGGATGGAAAGCTCCCCCGAAAGCCGGTGGGCGGACATCCCGTAGAGCACGCCGAAGTTGATGGTCTTGGCCGCCCGGCGCATCAGGGGGTCCACGGCCTCGGGAGGCACCCCAAACATCCAGCTGGCGGTTTGGGTGTGGATATCCTGCCCCTCCTGGAAGACCCGGATCAGGTTCTCGTCCCCGGAAAGATGGGCCAAAACCCGGAGCTCTATCTGGCTATAGTCCAAGGCCACCAGGGTCCACCCCTCCTCCGCGATGAAGGCGCGGCGGATCCGCTGGCCCAAAGGGGTGCGCACGGGGATGTTTTGCAGGTTGGGGTCGGAACTGCTCAAGCGCCCGGTGGCGGTGGCCGTCTGGTTGAAGCGGGTGTGGAGCCGGCCCGTCTTGGGGTGGACCAGGCCGGGGAGGGGGTCAATGTAGGTGCCCTTCAGCTTGGCCAGCTCCCGGTACTGGAGGATGTGCTCCACGATGGGGTGGACATGCCGCAGGGCCTCGAGGACCGCAGCACTGGTGGAGCGCTTTCCCGTCTTCTCCGTCTTGCCGATGGGGGGAAGCCCCAGCTCGTCAAAGAGGACCCTTTCCAGCTGGTCCCGGGAGTTCAGGTTAAAGGGGTGCCCCGCCAGGCGATGGACCTCCTCCTCCAGCCGCTTAAGCTCCGCCTCCACCTCCAGGGAAAGGGCTCTCAGATAGGCCACATCCAGCCGCACCCCCGTGGCCTCCATGTGGGCCAGGACCCAGGATAGGGGTTTCTCCACCTCCTGGTAAAGCCAAAGTAGCCGCTCCTCCCCCCCAAGCCGCTCCCGGAGGGCGGCATGCAGCCTTTCGCCAAGAAGGGCCCTTTCCCCCGCCTCCTCCGTCCACTCCCCCCCGTAGCGCCGGGCCACCCCCTCGGGGGTGGTGTTGGCGGGATCCAGAAGGTAGGCGAGGAGCATGGGGTCATCCCCAGGCACCAGGGGGATCCCTTCCCTTAAAGCCACCACCGCCAGGTCCTTGGCCAGTAGGCCCCGGGCCTCCCCAAGCTCCCCCAGGGCGGCCAACGGGTTTTCCGCCCGGTACACCCGCCCCTCCAAGGCCGCCGCCAGGGCCCTGAGTTCGGCCCACATGGGCTCAGGCCTGGAGAGGACAAACCCCACGAAAGCCCCTTCGGGAGGTGGCCAAGGGGCTTCCTCCGCCGCTATGGGGCTTTGCAAAAGGCCAAACTCATGGAGGAGGCTGCCAAACTCAAGCCTTTCCAAAAAGGCTCTAAGGGCCTCCCGATCCGGCTCCCGGCGCCGGGCAAAGTCCACCTCTAAGGGCAGGTCCGTGCGCACCCGGGAAAGCTCCAAGGAAAGCTGCAGGTCCTCCAGGTGGGCCTGGATCTTCTCGCGAAGGTGGGCGGGCTTCACCTGGTCCAGGTTCCGCAAAAGGTGTTCCAGGCTCCCCCATTCCCGGACCAGCTTGGCCGCCGTCTTCTCCCCGATCCCCTTGACCCCGGGGATGTTGTCGGAAGGGTCCCCGGCCAGGGCCCGGTAGTCCACCCATTGGGAGGGCTTCAGGCCATACTTTTCCCAAAGCCACTCGGGGGTGATGAGGTACCCTTCCGGGTGCAGGATGGCGATCCGGTCCGATAGGAGCTGGTAGAGGTCCCGGTCGGCGGTGAGGATGCGCACCTGGTAGCCTTCCCGTTCCGCCCTTTTGGCCAAGGTGGCCAAGACGTCGTCGGCCTCAAAGCCTGGGACCTCGAGGCGTACCAGCCCCAGAAGGTCCACCAGCTCCTTGATGAGGGCAAGCTGCCGGGGGAAATCCTCTGGCGTAGGGGCCCGCCCCGCCTTGTAGGCCTCGTAGGCCTGGTGGCGGAAGGAGGGGGCCTTGGCGTCAAAAACCACCATCACCACATCGCCATCCTCCTTGAGGGCCTTCAAGAGGCTTTTGGCAAAGCCGTACACCGCCTGCACCGGCTCGCCGCGGCTGGTGGTGAGGCCCTTGAGGGCGAAGAAGGTGCGGTAGGCCAGGTGGTGGCCATCCACCAAAAGGACCCGGCCCTTGGGCTCAAAAAGGGGCAGCATCGCCCTTATGCTACCCTAGTCCTCTGCCCGGACCTGCCCCCGGGTGAGGTTCCTCACCTCCCGCAAAACCTCCTCCTTTTCCCCGGCAGGAAGCCGCACGCAAAAGCGCACCCCTTCCGGCCGGTATTCCTCCGTCACCGCAAGGGAGCGGGAGCGTAAGAGCCCGTGCACCCGGCCCACCTCGGAGAAAGGCACCCAAAAGCGCACCTCCTCCCACGCCACGAGGGGCACCTTAGGAGCTCGCCGCAAGGCCTCGGCGGCCACACCCCCATAGGCCCGCACCAACCCCCCGGCCCCCAGCTTGATGCCCCCAAAGTAGCGCACCACCAGGACCACCACCCCGTCCAGCCCCTGGGCCTCTATGGCGTGAAGGATGGGTTTGCCCGCGGTGCCTGTGGGCTCGCCGTCGTCGGAGAAACGGTAGAGGTGGCCCAGTTTGTAGGCAAAGCAGTTATGGGTGGCCTGGGGCTCGCGGTTCGCCGCCAAAAAGGCCAAGGCCTCCTCTTCCGAGGCCACCGGGGCCGCCTTGGCGATGAAGCGGCTCTTCTGGACCGTCTCCTCATGGACCACCTTGTCCGCTAGGGTGTAGGCCATCTACGCCGCTTCCTCCAAGGCCCGGCGGGCCGCCTCCTCCATTCCCCGGGGGTCGGGGAGGAACCCCGTCCAGATGCGGAAAGCCAAGGCCCCTTGCCAGGCCAGCATGGGAAGCCCCGTCTGCACCCGAAGGCCCCTCTCCTGGGCCTCCCTTAGAAACCGGGTCCAGAGGGGGCGGTAGACCAGGTCCACCGCCGCCCCTTCCTTGGGGAAAAGCGCGGCCGGTAAGGGGGTGGCCCCTGGGTCCTTAAGCCCCACGCTGGTGGCGTTCACGAGGAGCCGGGCCTCCGGGGCCTTCTCCAGGGGGACAGCCTCGAGGCCCAACTCCTCCGCCAAGGCCTGGGCCTTTTCCCGGGTGCGGTTCCAGACCCAAACCCTAAGGCCCGCCTCCCGCAAGGCCCAGGCCACCGCCCGCCCTGCCCCCCCGGCCCCCAGGACCAAGGCCGGGCCCACCAGGGGAATCCCCCCGGCCTTCAGGGCTTCCAGAAAGCCTGGGGCGTCGGTGTTGAAGCCCAGAAGGCTCCCCTCCACGGAAAGCACCGTGTTCACCGCCCCTATGGCCCTAGCCTCCGGGGATACCCAGTCCAGAAGGGGGAAGGCCGCCTCCTTGAGGGGAATGGTGAGGTTCACTCCCCGATACTCCCGGCGCACCACCCTAAGACGCTCCTCCAGGGCCTCGAGGGGCGTCTCCCAGGCCTCATACCTCCCCTTTAGGCCTAAGGAGGCCAAGGCATGCCCATGCATGGCCGGGGACAGGGAATGGGCAATAGGGTAGCCCAACACCGCCAGGCGCAGCATGAACCTCAGGATACCCCACCACACTTTTCCCCCAAGGCCGTATAGAATGAGGGCGGTGAAAAGGCTTTTGGCCCTTGGCTTCCTCCTCTCCCTAGCCCTAGGGAAGACCTACCTTATCCCCATCCAGGGGGAGATCGATCCCGCCTTGGCCGTCTTCGTGGACCAGGCCCTGGCCCGGGCCGAACGGGAAGGGGCAGGTGGGGTGGCCTTCCTCATTGACACCCCTGGGGGCCGGGTGGATGCGGCCATCCGCATCTCCGACCGCATCCTGCAAACCCCCCTCCCCACCCTGGCCGTGGTGCAGAACGCCTTTTCCGCCGGGGCCCTGGTGGCCCTTTCCTGCCGCCAGGTGGTCATGCTCCCGGGCTCGGAGATCGGGGCGGCCCTGCCGGTGGTGGCCTTGCCCTTTCAGGAGCCCCAGGCGGCGGACCAGAAGATCATCTCCGCCCTCAAGGGTAAGTTCCGCGCGGTAGCCGAGGCCAGGGGTAGGCCGGCGGAGGTAGCGGAGGCCATGGTGGACCCCAACCTGGAAATCCCGGGCCTCTCCGCCAAAGGGGAGCCCCTCACCCTCTCCGCGGACAAGGCGGTGGAGCTGAAGGTGGCGGACTTCAAAGCGGGGAGCCTCTCCGAGGCCCTGCGCCAGGCCGGTTACACCCTGGAAACGGAAAGGCTGCAGCCGGGCCCCAGGGTACAGGTGGCCCGCTTCCTCACCAGCTCCACCGTGGCCGGGCTCCTTTTGGCCCTTGGGCTTTTGCTCCTTCTCCTGGAGCTCTTCACCCCGGGGTTCGGGGTGGCGGGGGCCTTGGGGCTGGCCTTCCTGGCCCTCTACTTCGCCGGGGGATGGCTGGCGGGGCTCTCCGGGGCCTTTGAGCTCATCTTGTTTTTCCTGGGGGTGGCCCTCCTGCTGGCCGAGGCCTTTCTCTTCCCAGGCTTCGGCATCGCCGGAGCCTTGGGGGTTGGCTCCATCCTGGCCTCGGTCTACTTTACCTTCGGGGAAAACGCCCTGATGGTGATCGCCATCGCGGTGATCGCCTTGGGCCTGGGCCTTCTTCTGGTCTTCCGCTTCCTGCCCCGAACCCGCCCCGCACGGGCTTTGGTGCTGGAAAGCGCCATCTCCGAACACGCCACCGGGGATGAGGTGGAAGTGGGGGCCATCGGCGTGGCCCTCACGGACCTGAGGCCCGGGGGCGTGGCCCGCTTCGGCAACAAGCGCATAGACGTGGTAGCCAACCGGGGTTTCCTGCCCAAGGGCACCACCTTAAGGGTGGTGGAGGTCAGGGGGCCCACGGTGGTGGTGGAAGCCTGGGAGGAGTGATATGGAAGGATTGGGTGTGCTTTTTCTGGCTTTTATCGTCCTTGTTCTGGTCTTCTTGTTCTTTAGCTTCATCCCCGTAGGCCTCTGGATCTCCGCCTGGGCGGCAGGGGTCCGGGTGCCCCTCATCACCCTGGTGGCCATGCGCCTGAGGCGGGTTCCCCCCGCCAAGATCATCTACCCCCTCATCAAGGCCACCAAGGCGGGGCTGGACGTGCGCCTGGACCGCCTCGAGGCCCACTACCTGGCCGGGGGCAACGTGGACCGGGTGGTGGATGCCCTGATCGCCGCCGACAAGGCGGGGATCAAGCTCACCTTTGACCGAGCCGCGGCCATAGACCTGGCGGGGCGGGATGTCTTGGAGGCGGTGCGGGTTTCCGTGAACCCCAAGGTGATCCAGACCCCCATGGTGGCCGCCGTGGCCAAGGACGGCATCCAGCTATTGGCCACCGCCCGGGTCACGGTGCGGGCCAACATTGACCGCCTGGTGGGCGGGGCCGGGGAGGAGACCATCATCGCCCGGGTGGGGGAAGGCATCGTGACCACCATCGGTAGCGCCAACTCCCACAAGGAGGTGTTGGAGAACCCGGACCGCATCAGCAAGACCGTGCTGGAAAAGGGCCTGGATGCCGGCACCGCCTTTGAAATCCTCTCCGTGGACATCGCCGACGTGGACGTGGGCAAGAACATCGGGGCCCAGCTGCAAATAGACCAGGCGGAAGCCGACAAGAAGATCGCCCAGGCCAAGGCGGAGGAGCGCCGGGCCATGGCCGTGGCCGCGGAGCAGGAGAACCGGGCCCTGGTGGAGGCCATGCGGGCCAAGCTGGTGGAGGCCCAGGCCCAGGTGCCCTTGGCCCTGGCCGAGGCCTTGCGCGCGGGAAGGCTTGGGGTCATGGACTACTACCGCCTGAAGAACATTGAGGCCGACACCGACATGCGGGAGTCCATCAGCCGGGCGGCCAAGCCCGAGGGTGAGGAATGAGTTTAGACGACCTTCTGGGTCTCCTTTTCCTCCTCTTCTTTATCGTCATCCCGGCCCTTCAGGGCCTAAGCCGCCGGGGCCAGCCTCCCCCCACCCCTCCAGGCTTCCCGGAGGACCTGCCCCAGCCGGAACCCCTACCCCGCCCCAAGCCCAAACCCCGGCCCAAGCCCAAACCCCGGCCTACCCCTCCCCCCGCCTCTTTGCCCACCGAGGCCGCCTCCTTGGAGCGCTACCCCAGCCCGGAGCGCACGCCCCTGGAGGTCAGCTTCCGCGAAACCCTCTCCCCGGAAGAACCCCGCAAGAAAGCGCCCAAAAAGAGGCTGGTGGCCACCGATGGTGAGAGCATCCTGAAAGGGGTGATATGGCACGAAATCCTGAAGAAGCCCAAAGGTTGGTAATCCCCCTAAAGCCCGAGGAAACCCTGGCCTTCTTGGGCCAGGCGGACCGCAACCTTAAAAAGCTCCGGGCCCTCTTCCGGGAAACCTTTGGCGACCGGCTAAAGCTCGTCATGCGGGGCAACCAGGTGGAGCTAGAAGGAGAACAGGAGGCCTTGGAGGTGGCGGAGCGGGCGGTGCGCGACCTGCTGGCCCTCCTAAGGCAAGGGGCGGAGCTGGATCCTCCCACCCTGGAACAGGCGGTGGCCCTGGCCCTGCAGGGGGAAGGCCTCTACCAGGCCACCACCCCGGAAACCGAGCTGGCGCTACCCGGCCGCCTCCGGCCCAAAACCCCGGGGCAGCGGCGATACGTGGAGGCCATCGCCACCCACGACATCACCTTCGGCATCGGGCCTGCGGGTACCGGCAAGACCTACTTGGCGGTGGCCATGGCGGTGAGCCACCTCCGGGCCAAAAGGGTCAAGCGCATCATCCTCACCCGGCCAGCGGTGGAGGCCGGGGAAAAGCTGGGTTTCCTGCCCGGGGACATCCAGGCCAAGGTGGATCCCTACCTCCGCCCCCTCTACGACGCCCTCTTTGACATGATCGATGCCGAGCGCTTTGAGCAGTACCTCCAGTCTGGGATCATCGAGGTGGCCCCCTTGGCCTTCATGCGGGGCCGGACCCTCAACGACGCCTTCATCATCCTGGATGAGGCGCAAAACACCACCCCGGAGCAGATGAAGATGTTCCTGACCCGCATGGGCTTCTCCTCCAAGATGGTCATCACCGGGGACATCACCCAGATCGACCTGCCCAAGCACCAACGGTCGGGCCTGGTGGAGGCCACCCGCATCTTGAAGGGCATTGAGGGCATCGCCTTCATCTACTTCAAGGAGTCCGACGTGGTGCGCCACCCCCTGGTGGCCCGCATCATCAAGGCCTATGAGGAAGCCGAACGCGGTGGGGATCGTAGCCAATAAAAGGCCCCCCAAAGGCCTTATCCCCAGGCTCCGCCGGGCCCTTTCCGCCCTGATGGAGGAACTGGGCGTGGGGGAAAAGGCGGTCACGGTCATCCTCACCGGGGATCGCAGGATCAGAACCCTGAAGCGGGAATGGTGGGGAGAGGATGAGGCCACGGACGTCCTTTCCTTTCCCCACTATGAGCCCGGGGACCCCTTTGTGCCCCCGCACCTGGGGGATATCTGGATCAGCCTGGACACCGCCAAAAGGCAGGCGGAGGAAAGAGGGGTTCCCCTGGAGGAGGAGGTGCTCACCCTGGCCGCCCATGGGCTATGGCACCTTCTGGGCCACGACCACCAGAAGGAGGAGGATTGGGAAGGGTTCCGCCGCGTCCAAGAGAGGATCCTCAGCCTCTAAAGGGCGTTTGGCGCTCCTTGGGCTACGCTTGGGAGGGCATCCTGTACGCCTGGCGGGTGCAGCGCAACTTCCGCCTCGAGGTCTACCTGGCCCTCCTAGCCCTGGGCCTGACCCTCTGGCTGGGGGTCAACCCGGTGCCGGTCCTCCTCATCAGCGCCCTGGTGCTGTCCCTGGAACTCCTGAACACCGCCCTGGAGGCCCTGGCCGACCTGGTAAGCCCGGTGTTCCACCCCCTGGTCAAACGGGCCAAGGACACCGCGGCAGCAGCGGTGCTTTTGGCCAGCTTCTTCGCCCTCCTCCTGGGCCTCTATCTCTTTCTGCCTCCCCTCCTGGGACGTTTTGGGCTAAGCTAGTCCTATGGACCATGAGGAAAGGGAGATGATCCTGGAGATTTTTCCAGGCACTCCCCCCGAACTTCTCCCCATTGGGGAGATTCTTTATTATCGCGACGAAGAAGGCCGGGTCATCATCCAGGAAAAGGGGCCGCCGGAGCTCCGCCTGACCCTGGACCCCTTGCCCGGAAGCCTGGGAAGCCCCCAGGTGTGCGAGGCCTGCCGCCGCCACCTTTCGGGAAGCGCCTTGGGCTTCTTCCGCCACCCGGTGGGCGGAAGGGAAACCCACCTCCGCTACCTGGTCCTGTGCCTGGACACCGCCACCTGCGCCAGCCATGCGGAGCCCGAGCGTTTGAGGGAAATCCTCCTTCGCGGTATACTCACCTGAGAAGGAGGCCCTTGGGCCAAGGAGGTCGGCTTTGGCCGACCTTCATGACTTACGAGGTGAGCTATGGCGCGCGAGGTAAAGCTAACCAAGGCCGGCTACGAGCGGCTCATGCAGCAACTTCTGCAGGAACGGGAGCGTCTGCAAGAGGCCACCCGCATCCTGCAGGAGCTCATGGAGTCCTCCGACGACTACGACGACTCGGGGCTGGAAGCGGCCAAGCAGGAAAAGGCCCGCATTGAGGCTCGGATCGACAGCCTCGAGGACATCCTCTCCCGGGCGGTGATCATAGAAGGGGCCACCACCGAGGTGATCGGCCTGGGCTCGGTGGTGGAGCTGGAGGACCCGGTCACCGGGGAACGCCTGGAGGTGCAGGTGGTCTCCCCCGCCGAGGCCAGCGTCCTGGAGACCCCCATGAAGATCTCCGATGCCTCCCCCATGGGCAAAGCCCTCCTGGGCCACAGGGAGGGGGATGTGCTCAGCCTGGAAACCCCTAAGGGCAAGAAGGAGTTCCGGGTGGTCTCGGTGCGCGGCTGAACATGAACGAGCAGACACGGCAACGCCTACTCAACCTGGAAGCCCTGGTGGAGGCGGGTTTTCAACCCTACCCCTACCGGTATCCCAAAACCCACAGCGCCAAGGAGATCCTATCCGCCAAGGAGGGGGCCCCCCCGGAAAGCGAGTGGCCCGAAGAGGTGGCCCTGGCCGGGCGCATCGTGGCCCTTAGGCGCATGGGCAAGGTCACCTTTGCCCACCTCCTGGACGGAAGCGGCAGGATTCAGCTTTACTTTCAGAAGGATCTGACCCCCCAGTATGGGCTTCTCAAAAAGCTGGATGTGGGGGACATCCTTGGGGTCAGGGGCACGGTCTTCACCACCAAGACCGCTGAGGTTACGGTAAAGGTCCTCTCCTGGACCCCTTTGGTGAAAAGCCTCCACCCCCTCCCCGACAAGTGGCACGGGATCAAGGACAAGGAGGTGCGCTACCGGCGGCGCTACCTGGACCTGATCGTCAACCCCGAGGTCCGGGAGATTTTCCAACGGCGCACGGCCATGGTGCGCTACATTCGCCGCTTCTTTGAGGAGCGGGGGTTTTTGGAGGTGGAAACCCCCATCCTCCAGCCCACCACCGGCGGGGCGGAGGCCAGGCCCTTCAAAACCTACCACAAGGCCCTGGACCACGAGTTCTACCTGAGGATCTCCTTGGAACTCTACCTGAAGCGCCTTTTGGTGGGGGGCTTTGAAAAGGTTTTTGAGATCGGGCGGAACTTCCGCAACGAGGGCATAGACCACAACCACAACCCCGAGTTCACCATGCTGGAGGCCTACTGGGCCTACGCCGACTACCAGGACATGGCCAAGCTGGTGGAGGAACTGCTTTCCGGCCTGGTCCTCCACCTCTTTGGCTCCTACCGGGTCCCCTACCAGGGCCGGACTCTGGACTTCACCCCACCCTTTAGGCGCATCTCCTTTGTGGAAGCCCTGAAGGAAAAGGCGGGCCTTCCCTTTGACCCCTTGGACCTGGAAAGGCTCAGGATTTTTGCCGATGCCCACCACCCGGAACTGGCCCATGTCCCCAGCTACAAGCTCCTGGACAAGCTTTTCGGCATCTACGTGGAGCCTGAGCTCCAGAACCCCACCTTCGTCTTTGACTTCCCTTTGGCCATCAGCCCCCTGGCCAAGCGGCACCGGGAAAAGCCCGGCCTTACCGAGCGCTGGGACCTCTATGCGGCCGGGATGGAGCTGGCCCCCGCCTACTCCGAGCTCAACGACCCCCTGGACCAGAGGGAGCGCTTCCTGGAACAGGCCAGGCGCAGACGTGAAGGGGACGAGGAGGCCCCCGAGCCCGACGAGGACTTTCTCCTGGCCCTGGAATACGGCATGCCCCCGGCCGCGGGGCTGGGCTTGGGCCTGGACCGCCTGGCCATGATCCTCACCGACCAGCCCTCCCTAAGGGATGTCCTCCTCTTCCCCCTCCTCAAGCCCAAGCGGGAGCTGGTGGAGGAAGAAGCCTAGGTGGCGGAAAGGGCAGCCCGCCTCAGCTTCCTGGTGGCCCTCCTGGTCTTAGGGCTTAAGGGGGTGGCCTACCTGCTCACCGGCTCGGTGGCCCTTCTTTCCGATGCCCTCGAGTCCACGGTGAACGTGGCGGCCGCGCTTCTGGCCCTCTTCGCCATCCGCTTCGCCCAGAGGCCCCCCGACGAAACCCACCCCTTTGGCCACACCAAGGCCGAGTACTTCTCCGCGGTGCTGGAGGGGGTCTTGGTGGTGCTGGCTGCCCTCCTCATCGCCAAGGAGTCCATCCCCCGCCTCCTGGAGCCCAAGCCCCTCCAGGGCCTGGGGCCTGGTCTACTGGTCAGCCTCGTGGCCTCCCTCCTCAATGGGCTCCTGGCCTGGCACCTCATCCGCCAGGGAAGGCTCCTCCGCTCCCCGGCCCTCACCGCCGATGGGTACCATGTGCTTTCCGATGTCCTGACCTCCGTGGGGGTGCTGGCCGGCGTGGGCCTGGCCTGGGCCACGGGGCTATGGGTGCTGGACCCCCTCCTGGCCCTATTGGTGGCGGGGAACATCCTCCTCATGGGCTTCCGCCTGGTGCGCCAGTCCGTGGGGGGGCTTATGGACGAGGGCCTCCCCCCAGAAGAGGTGGGGCGGATCCGGGAAACCATTGGCCAGGCCTTGCGGGAAAGGGCCCTGGAGGTCCACGACCTAAAGACCCGCAAGGCGGGAAACCGGGCCTTTTTGGAGTTCCACCTGGTGGTGCCGGGGTCCATGACGGTGGAAGAAGCCCACCGGCTCTGCGATGAGCTGGAAAGGGTTCTGGAGAGGAGTTTCCCCGGGCTTGCCGTAACCATCCACGTGGAACCCGAAAGCGAGCGTAAACGCCCGGGGTGAGGAAGCTGCGGCCCAAGGCCCAGGGAAGACCTCTCGCAGGGCGTTCCCCCCTACCCTGGCCCCCTGGGAAAGGCGGGGCTGGAGCCCTAACCCCTGGATAGCCCTGGGCCGGGCGCGCCGGCGGCAGGGATGGCATAACGCTCTTTTCCTTGGGCGCACAAAAGCGTAGAATATGGCCCAAGGGAGGGCCCATGCGCAAGAAGCACGACTGGCTCAGGGAGACGTACCAGAAGAGCCTGGAGAAGATGCCCGAAAGGCCCGTGGCCCACCGCACCCTTTCGGACATCGCCCCAGAGCCCCTTTACACCCCCGAGGACATCGGGGTCCTGGACCCCGAGTACGAGGAGAAGCGGGGCTACCCCGGGGAATACCCCTACACCCGGGGGGTCTACGGCTCCATGTACCGGTCCAAGCTCTGGACCATGCGCATGTTCGCCGGCTTCGGCACCGCCGAGCAGACCAACGAGCGCTTCAAGAAACTTCTAAAGGCGGGCCAAACCGGCCTCAGCGTGGCCTTTGACCTGCCCACCCTCATGGGCTACGACTCCGACCACCCCCTCTCCAAGGGAGAGGTGGGCAAGTGCGGGGTGGCGGTATCCAGCCTGGCGGATATGGAGATCCTCTTTGAGGGGATCAACCTCGAGGAGGTCACCACCTCCATGACCATCAATAGCCCCGCCAACGCCATCTGGGCCATGTATCTGGCGGTGGCCAAGAAAAAGGGCTACGACTGGAAAAAGCTTGGGGGCACCATCCAAAACGATATCCTGAAGGAGTTCATCGCCCAAAAGGAGTTCATCTTCCCCCCAGAGCCCAGCGTGAAGCTGGTCATCGACACCTTTGAGTGGGGGCCTAAGAACGTCCCCAAGTGGAACTTCATCTCCGTATCCGGTTACCACATCCGGGAAGCGGGCTCCACGGCGGTGCAGGAGCTGGCCTGGACCCTGGCCGACGGGTTTGAGTATGTGGAAGCCGCCCTCAAGCGTGGCCTGGACATCGACGAGTTCGCTCCCAGGATCAGCTTCTTCTTTGATGTCCACAACGACTTCTTTGAGGAAATCGCCAAGTTCCGCGCCGCAAGGCGCATCTGGGCCAAGGAGATGCGCCACCGCTATGGGGCCAAGAACCCGCAAAGCTGGGCCCTGCGCACCCACGCCCAGACCGCTGGGGTCTCCCTCACCGCCCAGCAACCCCTCAACAACATCGCCCGGGTGGCCATCCAGGCCCTGGCCGCCGTCCTTGGGGGCACCAACAGCCTCCACACCGACGCCTACGACGAGGCCCTGGCCCTGCCCACGGAGGAATCCGCCACCATCGCCCTGAGAACCCAGCAGATCATCGCCTACGAAAGCGGGGTCACCCACACCATTGACCCCTTGGCGGGGAGCTATTACGTGGAGTGGCTCACCGACGAGATGGAGCGCCAGGCCATGGCCATCATCCAGGAGATCCGCCGCATGGGAGGGGTGGTGCGGGCCATTGAGGAGGGCTACTTCCTCCGGGAGCTGGCCGAGGCCAGCTACCGCTACCAGCAGGAGGTGGAGCGCAAAGAGAGGATCATCGTAGGGGTGAACGCCTTCACCGACGAGATTCCCCTGAAGGTTCCCATCCAGCTGGTGGACCCCGAGGTGGAACGGGTCCAGGCGGAGCGCCTGGCCCGGGTGCGCCGGGAGCGGGACCAAAAGCGGGTGGAAGAGGCCCTGGCTGGCCTGCGCCGGGCTGCGGCGGAAGGGCAGAACACCATGCCCCACTTCGTGGAGTGCGCCTTGGCCTACTGCACCCTGGGGGAGATGATGGACGTCTTGCGGGAGGTGTACGGCACCTACCAGGAGCCCGCCTACGTTTAGGATGGGGTTATGGACCGGCGCATACGGGTGCTCATCGCCAAGCCCGGGCTGGATGGCCACGACCGTGGGGCCAAGGTGGTGGCCCGGGCCTTAAGGGATGCCGGCATGGAGGTCATTTACACCGGCCTACGGCAAACCCCCGAGATGATCGTCTCGGCGGCCATCCAGGAGGACGTGGACGCCATTGGGCTATCCATCCTCTCGGGGGCCCACATGCACTACTTCCGGGAGGTTAAAAGGCTTTTGGACGAGCGGGGAGCCTCGGACATCCTCCTCTTCGGGGGAGGGATCATCCCCGACGAGGACGTGCCCAGGCTGAAGGAGCTAGGGGTGGCGGCGGTGTTTGGCCCCGGGACCAGCACCCAGGAGATCGTGGACTTCCTAAGGCGGGCGGTGCCGGAGCGCTGGCAGGCCCAGGGCTTAGCATGAAGGCCATCCAGCTTTACTATCCACCGGAATGGGCCCACTGCTATGGGTGTGGCTACCTGAACCCCATGGGCCTCCACATCAAAACCCACTGGCACCCCCAAAAGGCCCAGAGCGAAACCCGCTTCACCCCAAGCCCCCACCATACCGCCATCCCTGGGTACGTGTATGGGGGGCTTCTGGCCTCCTTGGTGGACTGCCACTCCACCGCCACCGCCGCCGCGGCTAAGGCCCAGGCCGAGGGCCTGGACCTGGAACGCCATCCCCTCCGCTTCGTCACCGCCAGCCTCAAGGTGGACTACCTAAAGCCCACCCCCCTGGGCCCGGAACTCCTCCTGGTGGGCCGGGCCAAGGAGGTGAAGGGGAAAAAGGTGGTGGTGGAAACCGAGCTTTACGCGGAAGGCGTGCTCACCGTGCGGGGGGAAGCGGTGTTGGTGCAGATCACCGAGGGTTTTGGTCTGGAAAATAGCGCTCCAAAACACGGATGAGTTCCGAAAGCGCCTCGGCCTTTGGCGAGGCCACCAACACCAGCTCCAGCCAAGCCTCTTCCAGCGTCTTTTTCAAGGCGAAAAGCTCGGGGCCGGGAAACACCTGGCCTATGGCCACCGCTTGGGTGCGCTCATAACACTCCTGCTTTTCCGCCTGGAGATGGCGAAGGGTTTGCTGGGCATCGTAAAGGGCCGCCTCCAGCTGGTTGATGCGGTCGTGCAAGGGCTTCTCCTCCTGGCGCCTCCTTTGGGCCTGCTGCAGGAACCACCTCTCCCACTCGTCATCCCAGTGCATGGCCTTAGGATAGGGTCGCCCCCAAAGCCTAGGGCGTGATCTCGGCACAAGAGGGCCGAATCCCTGGCTCGAGGGCCCTCACTTGGGCGCACCCCATCGCGCCTCCCGAAAACGTTCCAGGAGGAAGAGGGCCAGGGCTAAGGCGATGAGGTAGGGGCGAAGGGGCAAGGAGGAAAGCGGCACCCTTCCCAAATCCTCGAGGGCCAGAAGCCTTCCCCCAGAGGTCTCGGCCAGGGCCCTGAGAATCCCTTCCCCATCCCTGGGGGTCCACTCCCCGGGAAGGGGTAGGGTTAGGGGAAGGCGGCGCTTCCCGTCTAAGAGCACCCCCGGTTCCCCAGCCAGCACCTCGTACCGCTCCGGACCCGTGGGCACCAAGGGCACCTCCCTTCCCCCGCTAAGGAAAAGGGGGTTCTCTAAACGGCCCAGGACCACGGCACGCACCTGGTGCCCCTCAGGGTAGGTATAGAGGGCCAGGGCCTTTTGGCTTCCCATGAGGTAGCGGGCAAGCCCCCCAAAAAAGGGGGCAGCCCCTTCCCAACCTCGCCAGGACCGGGAAAGGTCGGTGGCCAAGGCGGCCACCCGCCCTTCCCCCCGCTCCCCCATGGCCAAAACCGCCCGCCCCTCGCTCTCCACAAGCACCTCCGCCCAGGGCTCGGCCCGGGCCGGCAGGAGAACGGAAAGGGGGGGTGGGGAAAACCCTTGGGTGAGGGGATGGGGCCTGGCTTGCACGGGGAAACGGCCCTCCAGGCGCTCGCCTTGGAACACCTCCTGCCCCTCCCTCAGGAAAAGCCGGGGAAGTTCCTGGGCGGTGGCCGCCTGGTAGTACCGCCCCCCACCCCGCTGGGCCAGCTTCTCCAAGAAGGCCCGGTCGGCGTCAGGACCTAAGGCCATGGTGCTCACCTCGAGGCCCGAGGCCTCCGCCAGGAACAGGATGGGGTCCTGGGAATCGGAGATGAGACCGTCGCTCAGCACCAAAACCCCCTTGCGCTCCACGGGCACATCCTGAAGCAGCCTGACCGCCTCCCGGAAGGCAGGGCCTAGGACCGTCCCACCCCCAGCCCGCACGGAGAGGAGAAGGCTTTCCGCCTCCTTTTTGCCCTGCTCGGTCATGGGTCGCGGAGGGAACAGCACCCGGTGGGTGGAGGAAAAGAGGACCACGCCCAGGTAATCCTCCGGCGCCGCCGACCGCACCAGTTCCAAGGCCCCGGCCACCGCCAGGGAAAGCTTCTCCCCCTCCATGCTTCCGGAAACATCCAGGACCAGGACCAAGGCCGCCCCCTTACGGCCCAGGGGCTTTAAGGGAAGGTCTTCCGGCAAGACCCGGTCCCAGCCACCGAAGAAAAGGCCCTTGGGGGTGGCGGTGAAAAGAAGCCCTCCCCCCCGGCGCAGATACTCCCTTAGGGCCTCGGGGGCTCCTGGGGGAAGGTCCAGGACCCCCAGGCCCACCACCACCAGGTCGGCCTCCAAGGGCAGGCGGAAGGGGCCCTCCTCCACCTGAAAACCCTGGGCCTCCAGGTAACGGGCCAAGGCCGGATCCCCCAGCACCAGGGCCTGGCCGCGGTCGGCAGGTTCCAGGCTCACCTGGGCCTCGCTCCTGCCCCAGGCGCCCTCCACCACCGCCCGCACCTGGGCCTTCTCCGTAAGGGAGAAGGTGTAGGCCAGGGTTTTGCGACCCTCCACCCGGAGACTCTTTTCCACGGACCCCCCAGGACCCTCCACCCTAAGCCGGGCCTCCACGGGCACGGGGGCCTCGAGGACCACCCCCACCCCCACCGTCTCCCCATAAAGCGGGTAAGGCGGGGGCAAAAGCCCCACCGCCACATGGGGCTTGGGGGGCACGTACACCGCATCCAGGGGGAAAGGCGCCGGTATGGGGGCAAAGAGCCCATCGGAGACCAGCACCACCCGGTCAGGCCTAAGGGCTAGCGCCTCCCTAAAAGCCGCCCCCAGGTCCGTCCCTTCCCCAAGGTCCAGCCTACGGGCGGTGGGTGAGGGTAGCCGGGCCACCCGCTCGGCAAAGGCCAGGTAGATCCCATCCCTAGGCAAACGTTCCGCTAGGGCAAAAACGCTATCCCGAGCGGAAGGGGAAAAGTCCAAGAGGTACACCACCCGCCCCGGTAGGGGCCATGCGGGGCCCAGGAAGGCCAAGAGGAGAAGCACGAGAACCCCTAGCCGGAGCATAGCCTCATGCTAGGGCTGGGGGAACCCCTCAGTCCATCCAGTGCCCGAGCTTCTCCTTTTTGGCCTGGAGGTACCGCTCGTTGTGGGGATTGTCCCCGGCCCGCAAGGGAAGGCGCTCCACGATCTCTATGCCGAAGCCGGAAAGGGCCTTTACCTTGCGGGGGTTATTGGTGAGAAGGCGCATCTTGCGCACCCCCAGGTCGTAGAGGATCTGGGCCCCCACCCCGTAGTCCCGTAGATCCGGAGGAAATCCCAAGGCCAGATTGGCCTCCACCGTGTCCAGCCCTTGGTCCTGCAGGTGGTAGGCCCGGATCTTGTTGATGAGGCCGATTCCCCGCCCCTCCTGCCTCAGGTAGACCAAAACCCCCTTCCCCTCCTGGGCAATCCGCTCCAGGGCCAGGTCCCGCTGGAAACCACAATCACACCTTAAGGAGTGCAGGGCATCCCCGGTGAGGCACTCGGAGTGCATGCGCACCAGGATGGGCTCCTCAGGCTCCCAGCTTCCCATGACCAGGGCAGCGTGCTCCTCCCCGGTGAGGCTATCCCGGTAGCCCAGGATGCGGAACTCGCCAAACCGGGTGGGCAAAAGGGCCTCCGCCTCCCGCCTCACGTAGAGATCCCCCTTCTCCAGGCGATAGCGGATGAGGTCGGCAATGGTGCCCACCTTTAGTCCATGCCGCTTGGCGAAGCGTAGCAGGTCCGGCAGGCGGGCCATGCTGCCATCCTCCTTGAGAATCTCAATGAGGCTTCCCACAGGGGTAAGCCCCGCCAGGCGCAGGAGGTCCACCGTGGCCTCCGTGTGCCCGGCCCGCCTCAGGACCCCGCCGGGCCTCGCCACTAGGGGAAAGATGTGCCCCGGACGCCGGAAGTCTTGGGCAGTGGCCCCGGGGTCAGCCAGAAGCCTAAGGGTGGCCGCCCGCTCAAAGGCGGAAATCCCCGTGCTGGTTCCTCGAGCATCCACGCTCACGGTGAAGCGGGTGCCCTGGGGATCCTGGTTCCTCTCCACCATGAGGGGCAGGTCCAAGGCCTGGGCCCGCTCCTCGGTGAGGGCCACGCAAAGCAGGCCCCGGCACTCCTTGAGCATAAAGTTCACCCACTCCGGGGTCACGTGTTCCGCCGCCATGATGAGGTCGCCCTCGTTTTCCCGGTCCTCGTCGTCCACCAGGATCACCGGGCGGCCTTGGCGGAGTTCCTCCAGGAGTTCCCTAACGCTGGCCAAACCCTCCATCATTCCCCCTTCATCAATCGTTCCAGGTAACGGGCGATGAGGTCCACCTCCAGGTTCACCCCATCCCCCACCCTCAGGCTTCCCAGGTTGGTGACCCTTAGGGTGTGGGGGATCAGGGTCACGAAGAAGGCATCCCCCTCCAGCCCCGCCACCGTGAGGGAAACCCCGTTTAGGGCCACGCTCCCCTTTTCGGCGATGTAGCGGGCCAGTTCCCGCGGCGTGCGGAAGTAGTAGTCCCGGGCCCCTGGGGTCTCCCGGATGGCCACCACCTCCGCCACCCCATCCACATGCCCGGTGACGAAATGCCCCCCAAGCCGGTCCCCCACCCTAAGGGCCCTTTCCAGGTTGGGCCGGTGCCCCACCCGCCAGGTGGGGGCGGTGCGGCGCCGGGTCTCCTGGGCCAACTCCACCCAAAACCCCTCCCCATCCACCGCCACCGCGGTGAGGCAGACCCCGTCCACGGCCACGGAATCCCCTACCTTAAGGTCGGAAAGCACCTCTTGGGCGGCAATCCGCACCCTGAGGAAGGGCCCTTCCTCCACCCCTACGATCTCGCCCGTTTCCTCCACCAGTCCCGTGAACATCATCCCTCCGGATAGGCCTCCAGCCAAAGATCCTCTCCCAGCCATTCCCTACGCACCAGCCTGAGCCCTTTGGCCTCGGCCATGCGCTCCACGGCAAACCCCTCCAACAACCCCTTCCCCTCCCCCAAGACCTTGGGCGCCACGAAAAGGGCCAGCTTATCCACCAAGCCCCTTTGCCAAAAGGCTCCGGCCAGCCTGGGACCGCCTTCCAACAAGACCCCGTCCAGGCCCTCCTCCAGCAGGAAGGCCAAGGCCGCTTCCAGGCTCACCCTTTCCCCTTCCCGGGGAAGCTCCACCACCCTGGCATCCACCCCCTCGAGGACCCTAAGCCGCTCCTTGGGAGCGCCTCTGCCCACCAACACGTACACCTGGGCAGGCTCCTCCCGGGGCCCCTTCTGGAAGATGCGAGCGGTAGGAGGGGTGCGGCCTTCTGTGTCCAGGACCACCTTCACCGGGTCCCTAAGGGGCGGGGGCTCCAGCATGAGGGGGAAGGGGCGGAAGTCGGGCTCCCGCACGGTGAGCCAGGGATCGTCCTGCAAGACCGTTCCCACCCCCACCATCACCACGGGAAGCCACTGGCGGTAGGCCTGGGCCACGCGCCGGCTTTCCTCCGAGGAAACATAGCGGGCATCCCCGCTCAAGGCCGCCACCCTGCCGTCCAGGGTAAGGGCCGCCTTGAGGAGCACAAAGGGCCGGCCCTTTCTTTGCCGGTGGAAGAAGACCTCGTTCTGTTCCCGGGCCTCGGCCTCCAGAAGCCCCGCCTCCACCTCCACCCCCCCCGCCCGAAGGCGCTCTAAACCCCCTTGGGCCAAGGGGTTGGGGTCCTGGGCCGCCACCACCACCCGGGCCACCCCCGCCTGCAAAAGGGCTAGGGAGCAAGGAGGGGTGCGGCCATGGTGGTTGCAGGGCTCCAAGGAAACATAGGCGGTAGCCCCCCGGGCCAAGGGCCCTGCCTCCTTTAGGGCAAAGACCTCCGCATGGGGCTCCCCGGCCTTAGGATGGTACCCCTCCCCCACGATCCGCCCATCCCGCACCAGCACCGCCCCCACCAAGGGGTTGGGGTGGGTGTGGCCTCGAGCCCGTTCGGCCAGCTGCAACGCCCTACGGAGAAAACGCTCGTCCAGCTCTCGCAAAGACCCTCCTTCTCCCATCCGGACTTTCACCGTCGGCCCCGGAATTCCACCGGGTCGGGCCCCAAAGGGGCTTCGCGGGCTTTCACCGCCGGTGGGGACTTCCACCCCGCCCCGAAGGAGGTGCCCGCAGGCACCAACCCCACTTTACAACCACCAGGAAGGTCACAAGTTGGGATGCCCTACCCTCAGACCCTCGGCCCGGGCCGATACCCGAAAGTGGGCACCCAGGGGGAGAAACCAGAACTTCCAAGGACAAACCTGCCACCCCTATGGCGGCCTCGGAGAAACCCAAAGGGAGGTCCTGGTACCGGCGTACCCGCGTCCGCACGCTGGGTAGGTCCTGCCTGGAGAGAAGCCCTCCGGGCCCCCTAGCCCATCCCACGCTCCACCCAGCGGGTCACCTCGGCCCAGATGGCCACCGGAAGGATACGGGGCCCGGTCGGCCCCCTTATGACCTCCTCTACGCATTTCAGGAAGGCCTACAGGGCAGAGGTATCCAGGACCACAACGCTCCTTTCCCCATGCCCTCTCCCACCAGGCCTCTGCCCTACGGCCTGGGACCCGGGTGTCCTTCTGCCCAAGGACTTAGGAGAAGGGGAGGCCAGGTAGCGCGCCAACCCCTCCCTTATGGGCTCAGCCGCAGACGCTTCACAATATAGCCAAAACAAAATAAGGGGCCTGTAAAGGCCCCTATCCCCTTGGTGGAGGTGGGGGGAGTCGAACCCCCGTCCGAAAGTCCCTACGGCAGGCCTCTACGCGCGTAGTCCGTGTTTCGGGTGTCCCCCTGGCTTAGCCCACGGACAGGCGGCCAAGGGCAAGCTCCGCTTGTTTTCGCCTTGGGTTACGGAGCCTAGCCAAGGCTAGCCGGGTTTGTGTCCCCGCTACCGTGAGCCCCCGGCAGGGCTTCCGGGCGGGGTCGCGGTCTTAAGCCGCGAGAGCGTAAGCAGGCTTGTTGGCCTTTATTCGTTTGCGGGTTTTTACGAGGCCACCCGCACCTCGGCGCGCCACCTGCCCTCGGCGACCCCCGTCGAGACCGTTCACCCCCATGTCCTAAGCCGGGCTCGGACCGGCAAACTTGAGTGTAACAGGCTAAAGGGGTTGTAGTCAAGGGGGTTTTGGGTGTAAACTGAGCCCAGTGCTCCCAAGGGAGGGGGGTGGGTGTAAGCCCACCCTTCCTTTGTGAAGGGAGGTAGGGAGGTGCCTGTGGACCTTTGGCGGTTGGTGGAGGAAGCGGTAGGGCCCCTGGACCTCGAGGTCCTGGAGGTGCGGGAAGCCCCCGGGGAGGTCCTGGTCCGCCTGGAACGTAAGGACGAGAGGCCCATCAGCGTGGCGGACCTGGAACAGGCCAGCCGGGCCATTGAGGCGGTCTTTGACCGGGAGGACCCCATCCCGGGAAGCTACCGCCTTTTGCTGGAGTCTCCCGGCCCCAAGCGCCCCCTCTTCACCCGCCGACACTTTGAGCGCTTCCAAGGCCTTAAGGCCAAGGTGCCGGGGCCGGAAGGCTTCGTGGGACGCATCCTCCGGGTGGAGGAGGACGTGGTGGTCTTCCAGGTGGGCCAGGAGGAAAAACGCCTCAGGATCGGTACCTTCCGCGCCAACCTCGCCGAGTGGCCCGAGGAGCCTAGGTAGACAACACTACAGACGGGATACAGGGAGGAGAGATGAACCGGGAATTCATAGACGCCATGCAGCAGCTGGCCTTGGAGCGGGGGGTTACCACCGAGGAGGTCCTCGAGGCCTTCAAGGAAGCCCTGCGCAAGGCCTACATCAAGCGGCAGAAGGGATACCGCAAGGAAGAGATAGATGCCGGCAAGGGCCCGGAGGTGGACGTCTACATTGATCCCCAGACCGGGCGCATTGAGATGGTGGAGGTCCGCCGCGTGGTGGAGAAGGTGGAGGACCCCGACAAGGAAATCGCCCTCTCCGAAGCCCTGGAGTACGACCCCGAGGTCCAGGTGGGCGATGAGATGGAGTTCCCCATTGACCCCGAGGGCCTTTCCCGCATGGCCATCCAAGACCTGCGCCAGATCCTCACCCAGCGCCTCAAGGAGTCCGAACGCAACCGCATCTACAACGAGTACAAGGACAAGGAAGGCCAGGTCCTCACGGGGGTGGTGACCCGGGTGGACAACCGGGGCAACGTCTTCGTGGAGCTGGGCCGGGGAGAGGCCTACCTTCCGAAGAGCGAGCAAATCCCCACCGAGCGGTACTATCCCGGCCAACGCCTCAAGGTGTACCTGAAGAAGGTGGACCGCTCGGCCAAAGGCCCTTCCTTGATCGTGAGCCGGGCCCACGAAAAGCTTCTGGAACACCTATTGAAGCAGGAGGTCCCCGAGATCGCCGAGGGCATCGTGGAGATCAAGGCCATCGCCCGCGAGCCCGGCCGCCGCAGCAAGGTGGCGGTGATGACCCACAACCCCAACGTGGATCCCATCGGGGCCTGCATCGGCCACAAGGGGCAACGCATCCAGGCGGTTTCCGCGGAACTGGGCCGGGAAAAGGTGGACATCATCCTCTGGGCCAAGGACCCCAAGGAGTTCATCCGCAACGCCCTCTCCCCCGCCCAGGTGGGTTCCATTGAGCTGGACCCCGATGGGCAGAAGGCCCGGGTCAAGGTGACCAAGGACCAGCATTCCCTGGCCATCGGCACCGGGGGGCAGAACGTACGCCTGGCTTCCAAGCTCACGGGGTACGAGATCCACTTTGAGGAGGCAGAGATCTCCGACCTGGACGAGGCCATTCGCAAGGCCGCCAGGGAGGAAACCGAAACCACCAGCCGGGCCAAAGAGGAGTTTGAGAAACTCTTCCGGAATCTTTCCGAGTAATGGCGCAGCACATCCCCATCCGCATGTGCGTGGCCTGCCGCAGAAGGCGGCCTAAGGGAGAGCTTTTGCGGATTCTCTTCACGGCGGAGGGGTTTCGCCTGGACCCCACGGGGAAACTGCCGGGCAGGGGGGCCTATGTCTGCCCCGACAACCCCGAGTGCTGGACGGAAAAGAAACTCCGACGCTTTGCCGGGGGCCGGGCGAAGGCCTTGTCGGAAGCGCTTACCACCCTTTTAGGAGGTACGGATGGCCAAAATACGCATCTACCAGCTGGCTAAAGAGCTGGGCATGACCAACGAGGAGCTGCTGGAACTCCTGGACCAGATGGGGGTTCCCTACAAATCCCACGCCTCCACCCTTTCCGAGGAGGATGCGGAGGCGGTGCGGGAACTGGTCAAGGAGCAACGGGGTCTAAAGGAAAAGCTGGCCGAAGAAGAGCGCAGGAAAGCCCTTCCTAGAAGGCCTCCTGTGGTGGTCATCATGGGCCACGTGGACCACGGGAAGACCACCCTGCTGGACTATCTGCGCAAAAGCCGCATCGCCGAGAAGGAGGCGGGGGGGATCACCCAGCACGTGGGCGCCTTTGAGGTGAAGACTCCCCAGGGCACGGTGGTCTTCATAGATACCCCGGGGCACGAGGCCTTTACCACCATCCGGCAGCGGGGGGCCAAGGTGGCGGACATCGCCGTTATCGTCATCGCCGCCGACGACGGGATCATGCCCCAGACGGACGAGGCCATCGCCCACGCCAAGGCCGCCGGGGCCAGGATCCTCTTCGCCCTCAACAAGATGGACCTGCCCCAGGCCAACCCCGACCGGGTCAAACGGCAGCTCATGGAGCGGGGTTTCGTGCCCGAGGAGTACGGGGGGGAGGCCATCGTGGTGCCCATCAGCGCCAAGACCGGCCAGGGGGTACAGGACCTCTTGGAGATGATCCTTCTCATCGCCGAGCTGGAGGACTACCGGGCCGACCCCAACGCCGAACCTAGGGGGGTTATCCTCGAGTCCCGGCTGGACAAGCAGGCGGGGATCATCGCCAACATGCTGGTCCAGGAGGGCACCTTCCGGGTGGGGGATTACGTGGTGGCCGGCGAGGTGTACGGCCGCATCCGGGCCATGATGGACGCCGACGGCAACCAGCGCAAGGAAGCGGGACCGGGTAGCGCCGTGCAGGTCCTGGGCTTCCAGGAACTTCCCCACGCTGGGGATGTGGTGGAATGGGTGCCGGACCTCGAGGCGGCCAAGGAGATTACCGAGGAGCGAAAGGAGGAGCGAAGGGCCCGGGAAGAAGCGGAAAGGGAGCGCCGCCCCAGGACCATGGCCGACCTCCTGCGCGCCCTACAGGAGGAGGGGCAGAAAGAGGTGAACCTCATCCTGCGGGCGGATACCCAAGGGTCCTTGGAAGCCATCCAGCACATTCTGGCCAAGGAGAGCACCGAGGAGGTGAAGATCAACGTCCTCCTGGCCCAGGTGGGGGCCCCCACCGAGTCCGATGTCCTCCTGGCGCAGACCGCCAACGCCGCCATCCTGGCCTTTGGGGTAAACCCCTCCGGTGCCGTGAAGAAGGCGGCGGAGCAAAAGGGGGTCCTCCTCAAAACCTTCCGCATCATCTACGACCTCATCGACGAGGTCCGGGCCATGGTGAAGGGGCAAAAGGAGCCCATATACAAGGAGGAGGTCCTGGGCCGGGCCGAGGTGCGGGCCATCTTCCGCCTGCCCGGAGGCAAACAGGTGGCAGGATGCATGGTCACCCAGGGCAAGGTGGTGCGGAGTGCCGAGGTGCGGGTGTTGCGCAAGGGGGAGGAGATCTGGAAGGGCAAGATGGCCAGCCTGAAGCGCTTCAAGGAAGACGTGCGGGAGGTGGCCCAGGGTTACGAGTGTGGCATTGGCCTCGAGGGGTTCGACGACTTCCAGGAAGGGGATGTCCTTGAGGTTTTCCAGATGGTGGAGGTGCCGGCGTAGGAGCTTCCCGGCGGTGGTCCTCCCTCAGGAGGCATCCCATGGCCCCTAGCCTCCCCTTGGGGTATCCCGGGCAGCCGATCCTGGGGGGTGCCTGGGGAAGGCCGGGACTCGTCCTGGCCATCCTGGCCCTCGCCCTCCAGGGCCTGCCCCCACCACCCCCGGACAGGGGAAAGGCGGAAGCAGGGCTTCATGCGAAGGGGCCCGCCTGGGTCCTGAAGGAGGAACGGCAAGGGAGCGGGACCACCTCCTTGGCCCAGGCTCCCACCCGGCCTCCCCATCTCCCCAGCAAACCCCAGAACCGAAAGGCCCCACCGCCCGTGCCAGGGACCCTTTCCCCATCCCACCTCTACCTTCTCTACGGCCGCCTCCAGATGGATGGAGGCTAAGGCTTGGGTTCCCTCCGGCGCCGGCTCCAGCCCCAAAGGCCATCCGGCGCACCTTAAGTAGGGTTTCTATGGCTTCAGGCGCTTCTGATACCGAATCAGGCACATGTGTAACCGAAGGGAAACCGTATGAACCGCAAGCTTCTCAACGGACTTCTGCTCCTTGGCCTTTTCCTGCTGGCCCTCCTCATGGTCTGGAAGCCCTGGGCCCCAGGGGAGCCCAAGGTAAAGCTGGGCCTGGACCTTAAAGGAGGCCTGCGCATCCTCCTCGAGGCCGCCGTGGAAAGCCCCACCCCCGACGACCTGGAAAAGGCCCGTACCGTCCTGGAAAACCGCATCAACGCCCTGGGAGTGGCGGAACCCCTGATCCAGATCCAGGGGCAAAAGCGCATTGTGGTGGAGCTACCAGGCCTCTCCCAGGCGGACCAGGACCGGGCCCTTAAGCTCATCGGCCAGCGGGCGGTCTTGGAGTTCCGCATCCTCAAAGAGGGGGCTACGGGCACCACCGTGGCCCAGATCAACCAGGCCCTTAGGGAAAACCCCAGGCTTAAGCGGGAAGAGCTGGAAAAGGACCTCATCAAGCCCGAAGACCTGGGCCCAGCCCTTCTCACGGGTGCGGACCTGGCCGATGCCCGGGCGGTCTTTGACCAGTTCGGCCGCCCCCAGGTCTCCCTCACCTTCACCCCAGAAGGCGCCAAAAAGTTTGAGGAGGTCACCCGGGCCAACGTGGGCAAACGGCTCGCCATCGTCCTGGATGGCAAGGTTTACACCGCCCCCGTCATACGGCAGGCCATCACCGGGGGCCAGGCGGTGATTGAGGGGCTTTCCGGCCTCGAGGAGGCCAGCGAGATCGCCCTGGTCCTGCGCTCCGGGGCCCTACCCGTAGCCCTGGAGGTGGCGGAGATCCGCTCCATAGGCCCCACCCTGGGCCAGGATGCCATCCAAGCCGGCATCCGTTCCGCCCTCATCGGCACCCTGGCCATCTTCCTCCTCATCTTCGCCTACTACGGCCCAAGCCTGGGCCTGGTGGCCTCCTTGGGCCTCGTCTACACCTCGGTGCTGATCCTGGGGCTCCTTTCCGGCCTAGGGGCCACCCTTACCCTCCCCGGCATCGCCGGTCTCGTCCTCACCCTGGGGGCGGCGGTGGACGGGAACGTGCTTTCCTTTGAGCGCATCAAGGAGGAGCTTAGGGCGGGGAAGAGGTTCCGCCAGGCCATCCCCGAGGGCTTCAAGCACTCCACCCTCACCATTCTGGACGTGAACGTTGCCCACCTGTTGGCCGCTGCCGCCCTTTACCAGTACGCCACCGGCCCCGTCAGGGGCTTCGCCGTGGTCTTGGCCATCGGGGTGGTGGCCAGCGTCTTCTCCAACCTGGTCTTCAGCCGCTACCTCCTGGAGCGCATGGCGGACCGGGGTGAGATCAAGCCTCCCATGTGGCTGGTGAACCCCCAGTTCAACTTCATGGGCCCGGCCCGCTTCATCACCCTAGCCACGCTGCTCCTGGCGGTTCTGGCCGCCGGGGTGGTCTTTACAAAGGGGTTCAACTACTCCATTGACTTCACCGGGGGGACGGCGTATACCCTGCGCACCGGCCCCGAGGTAGGGGTGGACAGCCTAAGGCGTTTCTTAGAAGCCAAGGGTTTTCCCTCCAAGGAGGCCGTCATCACCCAAGTACAGGCCCCCACCGCCGACTACAGGGAGTTCTCCCTTAAGCTCCCGCCCCTTCCCGACGAAAAGCGCCTCGAGCTGGAGCGGCTTTTTGCCGGGGAGCTTAAGGCGAGCGTCCTCACCTCGGAAACCGTGGGTCCGGCCATCGGCTCGGAGCTTCGCCGCAATGCGGTGATGGCCGTCTTGGTGGGCCTAGGCCTCATCCTTATTTACGTGGCCTTCCGCTTTGACTGGACCTTTGGCGTAGCCAGCGTCCTGGCCGTGGCCCACGACGTGGCCATCGTGGCGGGGATGTATAGCCTTTTGGGCCTGGAGTTCTCCATCCCCACCATCGCCGCCCTCCTCACCATCGTGGGCTACTCCATCAACGACTCCATCGTGGTCTCCGACCGTATTCGGGAAAACCAAAGGCTCATGCGGGGCATCCCCTACCGGGAAATGGTAAACCGCTCCATCAACCAGACCCTCTCCCGCACGGTGATGACCAGCCTCACCACCCTCCTGCCCATCATCGCCCTCCTCTTCCTCGGGGGAAGCGTCCTCAGGGACTTCTCCCTGGCCATCTTCGTGGGCATCTTCGTGGGCACCTACAGCTCCATTTACGTGGTGAGCGCCATGGTGGTGTTCTGGAAAGAGTTGCGCCAGCGCCAGGCCAAGAAATCCACTTAGAGACCGCCCGGAAGAAGGCAACAACCCCAACCCGGGGACGAAAAGGGATCCCCGGGTTTGGGTTACCTTCCATCCCAGCTCCGTTGAGAGGGGCCGAGGTATTGACCAGGCGCCGGTTTAAGGGGTTCCTGCCTCCAAGCCCAACTCCTCCAATGCCCTCTGCCGAAGGCGAAGGGCCTCCTCCTGGGCCGGGGTGCCGTAAAGCCGCCGCAGAACCTCCTCATCCAGGGGATCCAGGCGCAAGGCCAAAAGCCAGTCCTCAAACCTCGGGCTTTGCAAAAGGGCCTGCCGCCGTTCCTCCAAATAGGCCCTGGCCTGGTCTTCAAGAAAAGGGTGGTCCAAACCCAGATAGGGTGGGGCAAGGGGAGCCTCGGGATCCCAAAGGTCCACGTACAGTTCCGGGACTTCGCCAACGAGGCCATAGGGTTTTTGGCGCAGGAAATAGGGCTTGGCGCCCCTGGGACGCCCCGGCTCCAGGGCGTTCACCACCTCCCACCACAGCACCCGGAACTCCCCCGGGGAAACCGCCAAGGCCTCCAGGAGGTCCTCCTTCTCCCAGTCCGAAGCCGTCAAAAGGGCCAGGAGTAGCCGGGCCTTATCTCGGCGGAAGCGCACGGGGCGTCCCTCCACCCGGACCTCAAACCCCCCAAGCACCCGGATCTCTACCCGGACCCCTGGATGGTAGGGGACCCCAAGGCGACCGAGCCGCCAAAGGGCCCGGCGCACCCGGGCAATAGGGGGAGAGAACAGCGTTCTTCCAGCCAAGAAGGGGTAAGCCAGCAGCAGGCTTTCCCAACCATCCCGGAAGGGATAGGCCCCCATCAACGCCCGAAGAAACGGGTCCAGGAGGGGTAGGGCGGGTAGGGGGAACACCAGTCCCCGGCGAAGCCAGGCCATCGCCACCATGAGCGTGAGAAAGCCCTCCACCCAAAGATCCCCTGCGGTCCGGGCCAGGCGCACCATCTCCTTATAGGCTCCCTCATCCCCTAAGGCGGCTAGGCCCCCCAAAGCCTCCACCTCGAGCCGCGCCGGACCCCCCTCGGCCATGGCCAGGGCGGACCGATAAGCCGCACCGGCCTCCTCAAGGCGCCCTAAAGCCAAAAGGGCATGCCCCCGCCTGGCCTGAGCCAGGCTCATGCCGAAGGGACTTCCTAGCACCTCGGCCTCCCTCAGACCCCGCTCCGCCCAGCGAAGGCCCTCTTCCGCATCCCCGGCCACGCATTCCAAAAGAGCCCGGAGAAGGGTTCCCTCCCGGTGGTTTTGCGGTGGCCGATGCAAGCCAGGGTCCGCGCTTTCCCGCAACAAGGCCAAGGCTTTCCCTGGCCTTCCCTGCCTAAGGAGAAGCCGAGGCCCAGAAAGCCCAAGGGCCTCAGCTTCCTTTACCTGGCCCTCGTTCAGGAGGTTCTCCGCTAAAAGGGGGCGGGCTTCCTCTGGGAAGAGCTTCAAAGCCTCCTCCAGGTAGGGACGTCCTCGCGCCGGCTCCACCGTGTCCAGGAAAAGCCGGGCCAAGCCCAGGTAAGCCCGGGTCTCCCCTGCCCTCAGGGCTTTTTGGTAGGCAGCCTCCGCCTCCTGGTAGCGCCCCGCCTGGCGCAAGGCCTCCGCTTCCAAGAGGTCGAGCTTATGCCGCCCTCGCCGCAAGGCTTCCGGCAGGTGGGCCAGGAGGCGCAAGACGGTGTAGGTGAGGCCGCGGGCCAACCAGGAGAACCCCTCCTGCGCCAAAAGATCCGCCACGTGGCCGAGCCTTCCCGCCTCCAGGAGGAACTCGGCTGCCCGAATCCCCTCCCCCCGGGCTAGGGCCTCCTCCGCCGCCTTGGTGAGGAGCCCCCGGGCCTCCGCCTCGGGAAGAAGGGTCTTGAGGGCACTGCGCACCAGGGGATGGAAGTAGAGTTTCCCCTCCCGCCTCTCTAGCAGAAGGTCCTCGGCAAAGGGTAAGAGGGCCTGGCCTTCCGCCTCTGGGACCTCCCCCAAAAGGGCCAGCCTCGAGGCCGCCTCCAACACCCCCCGAGGAAGGCCATAGGCCAGATAGGCCAAAAGCCCCTCGGCGCTCTCCAAAGCCAGCTCTGGCCTGAGCCCCCGCCGCATGGCCAAAAGGGCAACCCGGAGACCCAAGGGCCATCCCTTCACCAGGGAGAGGGCCCTTTCCACCTCAAAGGCCGGAAGCTCCGGGGCCAACGCCTTGGCCAGCTGGCAGGCCTCCTGGGGATCAAAGGCCAGCTCCCGTTCGGAAAACACCGTGAAAAAGGCAAAGGGCGTGGCCCTCCGTGAGAGGAGCAGAAGCCTTATACCCGGAAGGCGCACTAGCCCTTGGACCACCCTAAGCACCCCGGGACTCTCTGCCCGATGCGCCTCATCCAGAACCAAGAGGTGGGAGCCCAGAGGCTCCAAGGCTTGGATCAAGGCCTCTAGAGCACGAGGCCAGGCCCCCGCCTCCAAAAGCCCCGCCACCTCAGCCAACCCCACCCGCTCCCGGTAGGCCGCCAGGAGGTGCCAGAGAAAAACCGCCGGGTCCTTGGCCTCCTCTGCCAGGGCCAGGTAGACCCCCGTGAACTCAGAGGCCAGGCTGGTCTTCCCGTACCCCGCCCCTCCGGCTAGGACCACCCCCGGGCTATGGCGGAACGCTTCCTCCACCAAGCGCCGAGGGCGGTCCCGCCGCACCTCCTTGGCCGTGCGCGGGGGGAGGAGCCTCGAGGGGGGCACCGGATAGGGCATGCTCACATTCTCCTAGTATCCAGGCCTCCGGGCAATGGCCCATTGACTCCGCCCCAGGCAGAAGGCCTGGCCCCGTGGAGGCTACCCCCAGGGAAGGACACCCCTCGTGTAACGGGGCTGTAACACCCAGAAGCTAACCTTGAGGCAAATGTTCGTCCGAGGGCTGGGGATTTACCTACCCGTCAAGCGCGTGTCGGCAGAGGAAATCGCCGCATCCTCGGGGCTTCCGGCAGAGGTGGTTCGGGAAAAGCTGGGGATCGTGGAAAAACCGGTACCGGGGCCCGAGGACCACCCCGCCGACATGGCCCTTTGGGCCGGCCAAGCCGCCCTCAAGGCGGCGAACATCCCTGCGGACGCCATCGACTGGGTGATCTCCATCGTGGAGGAGTACAAGGACTATCCCGTCTGGACCACAGCCCCCTACCTGGCCTGGGGCCTCGGGGCCTCGAGGGCCAAGGGGCTGGATCTCAACCAGAAGTGCGCCTCCCTCATGGGAGCCCTGGAGGTGGCCCGGGGGCTTTTCGCCACCCGCAAAGAGGCCCAGGTGATCCTGGTGGCGGGGGGCTACCGCAATGGGGACCTGGTGGACTACCAAGACCCCAGCACCCGCTTCCTCTACGACCTCGCCGCAGGGGGAGGGGCTGCGATCCTCACCCGGGAGGGACCTGGGCTACGGCTCCTGGGCCTTGCCCACCGCATGGACCCCACCCTGGCCCTGATGGTCAAGGTGCCTGTGGGGGGAACGCGAAGCCCGTTAAATCCGGGCAACCTGGCAGAGTTCCGCCTGCGCGTGGAAAATCCTCAGGCTATGAAGGAACGCCTAGACCGCAGCTCCATCCCCACGTTCCTGGAGGTGATACGGGAGGCCTTGGGGGAAGCCGGCTATACCGAGGCTGACCTAGACTACCTGGCCCTTCTTCACATGAAGCGCTCCGCCCACCGGGCGGTGCTGGAAGGTCTGGGCCTGAGGGAAGACCAGTCCATCTATTTGGAACGGTTCGGGCACCTGGGCCAACTAGATCCTATCCTCTCCCTGAAGCTGGCCTGGGAGGAGGGGCTTTTGCGGGATGGAAGCCTGGTGGCCTTGGCGGCGGCAGGGGTGGGTTACTTCTACGGGGCAGCGGTGCTCCGTCTGGAAGGAGGGCTTTATGCTTGAGCCCAACTGGCTAGGAAGGCTTGCCGTATACCACCCCAAGCGCCAGGCCCTCTGGTTTCGCGGTGATTGGCTGACCTATGGGGAACTGTACCAAAGGGCCCGGAGGGCGGCAGGGACCCTGCAGAAGCTGGGGGTAGGCCCAGGGGACCGGGTAGGCCTACTGGCTTGGAACCATCCCGCTTACCTGGACCTCCTTTTCACCGCCCCCCTCCTAGGCCACATCCTCACTCCCTTCAACCACCGCCTGAGCTTGCCCGAGTTGCAAGCCCTTTACGCTTACACCGAACCTCAGGTGCTCTTCTACGGGGAAGGGTTCCAGGAAATGGCCCGGGCCCTTGATCCAAGGGCCCTTCCCCTCGAGGTCCTCCTCGAGGGAGCGGAAATAGAGGAGGCTACCAGGGTAGACCTGGAAGACCCTGCCCTCCTCCTCTTCACCGGGGGCACCACCGGCCTGCCCAAAGGCGCCCTGATCCCCTACCGTCAGCTTCTGATCAACGCCATCCAGACCGCCTTTTCCTGGGGGCTTACCCGGGAGGACCGCTACATCCTGGCCACCCCCATGTTCCACGCCGCCCTGAACGCCCTAGCCACCCCTCTCCTTTACCTGGGGGGGAGCGTGGTGATCCAAGAGCGCTTCCGCCCTGACGAGTACCTAGCCCTGGCCCAGGCCCACCGCCCCACCATCCTCTTCCTGGTACCTACCATGTTCCAGATGCTCCTGGAAACCCCTGGCTTCGCCGAAGCCGACCTTTCCTTTGTCCGCTTCGCCATCTCTGGGGGAGCCCCCTGCCCTAGCCCGGTGCGGGAAGCCTTCCGCAGGAAAGGGGTGCGCTTCAAGCAGGGCTACGGCCTCACGGAGTGCGGCGTGAACTGCTTCACCCTGGAGCTGGAAGAGGCCGAGGCCTACCCCGAGAGCGTGGGCCGGCCCATGCCCCACTTGAAGGCCCGCCTGGTGCGGGAGGATGGAAGAGAAGCCCAGGTGGGGGAAGCCGGGGAGCTTTGGCTTTCGGGAAGCGTGGTCATGAAGGGGTATTTCCGCCGCCCCGAGGAGAACGCCAAGGCCTTCGTCTATGACGGGGAAAGGCTCTGGCTTAGGACCGGGGACCTGGCCTTCCAAGATGAGGGAGGCCGCTTCTACATCGCAGGGCGCAGGAAGGACATGTTCATCTCGGGGGGGGAGAACGTCTACCCCGGGGAGGTGGAGCGAGCCCTTTACGACCACCCAGCGGTACGGGAGGCCGCCGTGGTGGGGGTAGCGGACCCCAAGTGGGGTGAGGTGGGGGTAGCCTTCGTGGTCCTAAGGGAACCGCTAGAGTCAGAGGCCCTTCGCGCCTTCCTGCGGGAGCGCCTGGCGGGGTACAAGGTCCCCAAGCACATCGTCTTCATGGAGGAACTCCCCAAGTCCGGCCCAGGAAAGGTGCATAAGGAAGCGTTGAAGAGAATGTGGGAGGCGGAGCATGGCCAGGCTTAGGTACCGCATAGAAGGTAGGGGTCCTAAGGTAGTGCTTCTCAACGGGATCTTTCAACGCCTGGAGAGCTGGGATCCCGTGCTGCCCCACCTCGAGGGCTACACCGTCCTCCGCTACGACATGCGGGGCCAAGGGGAAAGCGAAGCCCCAGAGGGTTTCTACACCCCAGAGGTCCACGCCCAGGACCTCCTCGGGCTCCTCGAGGAGCAGGGCTGGGAAGACGCCGCCTTAGTGGGCCTTTCCAATGGGGGGATCGTGGCCTTAAAGGCCGCCCTCCTGGCCCCTCATCGCTTCCGGGGGCTGGTTCTGGTCTGCACCACCCCCTACCTGGACCCCGCCTTAAGGGCCAAGGTGGAGAGCTGGCTTTACGCCCTTAGAGCTGGGGGCACCCCCTTGCGCCTTAGGGTAGCCCTACCCTGGGTATTTGGGGCCCACTTCCTCAACACCCACCCCGACCTTTTAGAGGAAGAAGGCCTTGCTTCCCTGATGGCCCAGTCTCCGAATGAGAAAGCTCAGGAAAGGCTTCTTTTAGGTTTTCTTGCCCTACAGGACCTCAGGCCTGAGCTTCCGCGCCTTGCCTTACCCGCCTTGGTCCTTTATGGGGAGGAAGATCTGCTTTTCCCCAAGCCCTATGCGCAAGCCTTGGCTGAGGCCCTTAGGGCAGAGCTTCAAGCCTTGCCTACGGGCCATGCGGCGTCCCTGGAGGACCCCCCTGCCTTCGCCCGTGCCGTGAGGCAGTTCCTGGAGGTAGTCCATGCTTAGCTACTTGGAAAGCGGTACCGGAACCCCGGTGGTTTTAGTCCACGGCAACTTTGCCTGCAAGGAATGGTGGCGGGAACTCTTGCAAGATCCCCCAGAAGGGGCCTGGCTCCTGGCCCCTGACCTGCCGGGCTTTGGTGAAAGCCCGGTTCCTGAGGATTTCTTCCCTTCCGTCCCCGCCTACGCAAAAGCCCTTACAGACTTTCTGCGGGAAAAGGAGGTAGAGGAAGCCATCCTGGTGGGTCACTCCCTAGGGGGTGCGGTGGTTATGGAAGCGGCGGACGAGAAGACACGGGGGCTGGTGCTCATCAACTCCGCCCCACCCTCGGGGTTGAAAACCCCAGAAGCCTATTACCCTATCCTGGAAAGCTACCAGTACAACCGGGAAGCCCTGGCCCAGGCCCTAGCTGCCATGGCCCCCACCCGTAGACCCCCCTGGTTCCCCGAGCTGGTGGAGAAAGCCCAAAGGATGCACCCCGCCCACTTCCAAGGCAATGCCCGGGCCCTGGCGGCGTGGCGGCTGGAAAGGGCGTACCCGGGGCCGGTTCTGGTGATCCACGGGGCCATGGACCCCCTCGTGACCCGGGCCCTGGCCGAGGAAACGGCGGCTTTCTTCCCCAGGGGTAGGCTTTTGCTTCTAGAAAACATAGGCCACTCAGTGAATCTGGAAAATCCCGGGTTGCTAAAAGGCATCTTAGAGGACTTCCTCAAGGAGGTGCACGGTGAAATTCAAGGTGGGAGATAAAGCCAGCTACACCCAAACCATCTCCGAGACCCACGTGGCCCTTTTTGTGGGAGCAGTAGGGGATACCAATCCCTTACATGTGGACGAAGCCTATGCCCAAGGAAGCCGCTTTGGCCGGCGCATCGCCCAGGGGATCCTGGTGGCAGGCCTCATCTCCACGGTGATCGGCACCAAGCTCCCGGGCACCGGGGCTGTATACCTCTCCCAGACCTTGCGCTTCCTAAAGCCTACCTACCTGGGGGATACCATCACCGCCACCGCAACGGTGAAGGGAGTGCGCGAAAGGGAAAAGGGGGGATTCGTCCTCACCCTTGACACCGTGTGCACAAACCAGCGCGGAGAAACGGTTATAGAAGGCGAGGCCGTGGTGCTTTACGAGGAGCCTACGGGCGCAAAGCCCTAGGGAAAGGAGGCGCGTATGGGAAAAGTAGTGGGATTTTTGGTTCTGTTGGCCGGGCTCGCATGGGCCCAGGTTCCCCTGAAGGTGGGGGTCATCCTCCCCCTCTCCGGGGCCTCTGCGGTTTCGGGTAAGGCAGCGCTGAACGGCATCCAGCTGGCCGCCGATGAGGCCAACGCCGCCGGTAAGGTGAGGCTGGAGCTGGTGGTGGTAGACGACGGCACCGACCCTGCCAAGGCGGTTCCTGCCTTCACCAAGCTTATGACCGTGGACAAGGTGGACATCGTGATCGGCGGCCTAGCCAGCGGTGTCACCTTCGCCCTCTCCGGCCCCGTGAAGCAGTACGGCCCCCTTTTCCTGGTTATCGGAGCCGCCAGCTCTGTAGTAGAGCAGGCTTTTGAGGGATATCCCCTATTTTTCCACTATCACCCCTGGGACTACCACAATGTGGCCGCCGCCCTGCAGTTCTTCCAGTATTTGAACCGGGAACACGGAGCTAAGAAGGTGGCCATCCTCTACGAAGACGGGCCCTTCGGCTCCGCAGGCATCGGGGTTTACAAACAGCAACTGGAAAAACTGGGCTACCAGGTACAGGCGGAACCCTTCAAGGCAGGGAGTGGGCAGTTTACCGCCATCCTGACCCGCTTCCGGGCCTTTGCTCCCGACATCCTTTACTGGATTGGATACGATGTCGACGCCTTGCCCATCGCCACCCAGGCCAGGCAGGTGGGGCTCAGGCCCAAGCTCATCTATGGCGCTCCCCCCTCCTGGCCCATCGGTTTTGAGAAAAACCCCCTTTCCAATGACATCGCTGGCATGACCGCCTGGTTACCCACGGTGGCCAACGCCGAGTCCCGGCGCTTCGTGGAAGCCTACCGCAAGAAGTACGGGGAAGTCACCGAGGAATACATGGCCCCCATGGGCTACACCATCCTCAAAAGCCTAGCCCTGGCGGCGGAAAAGACAGGCAGTGCCGACAAAAACCGCATTGCCGAGGCCTTGGCTGGCCTCAAAATGCCCACGCCCTTTGGCCTTCTGTCCTTCAAACCCTCGGACACGGGCCGCACCAAGTACCAAGGGTTTGGCTCGGAGATCTGGTTCCAGTTCCAGTACCTCCAGGGAAGCCGTCGCCCCGTTTTCCCCAAAGAAGTAGCCACAAGGCCCTTGCGCTACCCCGGGGAGTACTACCTAAGATAGGGAGCCTCTAGGAAGACCATGGAGCTCCTGTTGCAAACCCTCCTAAACGGCATTCTCATGAGCGGCATCTACGCCCTGGTGGCCACGGGTCTGGCCCTTTCCCTAGGGGTGGTGGGGATCGTCAACTTCGCCCACGGGGAGTTTTTGATGATGGGGGCCTTCCTCTCCTACCTGCTCTTCGCCTTCCGGGGGATGGACCCCCTCCTCTCCCTGGGCCTGGCCTTCCTCGCCGCCTTCGTGGTGGGTGCCCTTACCTACCAGGGCTTGATCCGACCAGTGTTGCGGGCCGCCGAGCTCAACCAGATGCTCCTCACCTTCGGCCTGTCCATCCTCCTGCAAAACCTCGCCCTTCTCCTGTTCGGGGCCGATACCCGGG
Source organism: Thermus altitudinis (assembly GCF_022760835.1). Lineage (GTDB taxonomy): Bacteria > Deinococcota > Deinococci > Deinococcales > Thermaceae > Thermus > Thermus altitudinis. The sequence goes on along the minus strand of NZ_JAKTNQ010000001.1, from coordinate 161,871 downwards.
TGGTGGCCCCGCCTTACCAGGCCACCACCCTCTCCTTAGGACCCTTCTTCCTAGGAGTTGTGCCCTTTGGGGCCTTCTTGCTTTCCCTTGCCATCCTCCTAATGCTCCAGGTCTTCCTTACCCGAAGCCGATTCGGCCTCGCCATGCGGGCCGTGTCCCAAAACCGTCTAGCTCCTGGCCTTTTGGGCATCGAAGCGGACAAGGTTTATCTCCTGGCCTTTGGCCTTGCCGCTGCCCTAGCCGGCGTAGCCGGGGTCATGTTATCGGTGATGCTTTACGCCAGCCCCACCGTGGGTTTCGTCTTCACCCTGAAGTCCTTTGCCATCGTGGCCCTGGCCGGGCTTGGCAACCTGAAGGGGGTGGTGCCCGCCGCCTTGGTGCTCGCCATGGCGGAGGCTCTGGTGAGTACCTATCTACCGGGAGGGGGCGGGCTTGTGGAGGCGGTCTTCTTTCTGGTTCTGTTTTTGGCCCTGGTAGGCCGGGCCTGGAGGAAGGCATGAAGGGTTTCGGCCACTTCCCCTTGATTCTCCTCTCCCTCGTCCTCTTTGCCCTGCTACCTTTTCTTCCCTTCGGGGTTTGGCAGGCCTTTCTCCTGGACGTGGGCTTTTTCGTCCTCCTCTTCACCGCTCTAGCCCTTTCTTGGGACTTGGTGGCCCGGACAGGGCAGCTCTCCCTAGCCCACGGAGCGTTCTTTGGCTTGGGGGCGTACAGCGCCGGGCTTCTGGCTCCGCAACTGGGTACCCTTCCCGCCCTCCTCTTGGGGGCCCTGACAGCGGGAGCCGGTGCCCTCGTCCTAGGGTCGGTGACCCTTCGCCTCCACGGCCTGTACTTCGCCATCGCCAGCCTGGCCTTCAGCGAGGTGTTGCGCACCCTGGCTTTGAAGCTACCCTTTACAGGGGGACCCATCGGTCTGCCTGTGCCCCCTCCTTTTGCCGGAGCCTGGCCTTTGGCAACGTACTACCTGAGCTTTGGCGTTCTCCTTCTGGCAACGGCTCTAAGCCTTTGGGCGGAAAGGAGCCCCTTCCGCCTCGCCCAGGCCGCCACCCGGCAATCGGAGGCCGTGGCCCGGGTCTTAGGCGTGCGGGTGGTTCAGGTGAAGCTTTGGTCCTTGCTCCTGGGGAGTTTGGTTGCCGGACTTGCCGGTGGCGTCTACGGGATGAAGACCTTGTTTCTCTCCCCTTACGATGCCTTCAGCTTGGGAAGGGCTGTGGAAGCCCTGGTCATCCCCATTTTTGGTGGCCTCTACACCACCTTGGGGCCCTTGGTGGGCGGAGTGGTGTTGGTAAGCCTCGAGCAGGCCCTCAGGCTTTGGATCAAAGAGGGTTACCTGGTGGTCTACGGAGCCATCCTCATCTTGGTCATTCTCTTCCTCCCCCGCGGACTGGTGGGGATACTGGGGAGGCGCCGTGGGTAAGGTCTTGGAAGCGGCAGGGGTAAGCAAGCGCTTCCTGGGGCTCCAGGCCCTAAAGGAGGTAACCCTCCATCTGGAGGAGGGGGAGATTTTAGCGGTGATCGGCCCCAATGGGGCTGGCAAAAGCACCCTCTTGAACCTTCTTTCAGGTCTAATAAAGCCCGACCAGGGCCGGATCCTCTTCCTGGGGCAAGACATCACCCACCTCCCTCCGGAAGCCCGCACCCACCTGGGCCTAGGGCGGGCCTTCCAGATCGTGCAGCCTTTTCCCGAGCTAACCGTGCGGGAGAACCTTCTGGTAGGGGCCCTCTTTGGCAAGCCAGGAACGTCCCGGAAGGAAGGGGAAGCCTGGGTGGAGGAGGTGTTGCGCCTCACGGGGTTGCAATCTCGGTCCGAAGCCTTAGCGGGGGATCTCACCCTTTTGGAGGACAAGCGCCTGGAGCTGGCCCGGGCCCTGGCCACCCGGCCCAAGGTTCTCCTCCTGGACGAGGTGATGGCCGGTCTCCGCCCCAAGGAGGCGGAGGAGGCGGTGGCCCTGGTTAAGCAGATCCGTGAAACCGGGGTTTCCATCCTTTTCATTGAGCACGTGATGCCGGTGGTGCGGACCTTGGCCGACCGGGTGGTGGTCTTGGATTACGGCGAGGTGATCGCCGAAGGCACCTACCAGGAGGTGGCGCAGGACCCAAGGGTGCGGGAGGCTTACCTGGGGAGGAGGGCATGAGGCTCGAGGTGCAGAATCTGGAAACGGGGTACGGCAAAGCCCAGGTGCTCTTCGGCCTAGACCTGGTGGTGGGCGAAGGGGAACTGGTGGCCCTTCTGGGAGCCAATGGGGCCGGCAAAACCACCTTGCTTCGGACCATCTCCGGGCTGATCCCGCCCTGGCGGGGAAAGGTCCTTTGGGATGGGGAGGACCTCCGGAGGTTTTCCCCGGCCCGACGGGCCCGGCTTGGTCTCGGCCATGTACCGGAAGGCCGGCAACTCTTTCCCCTGATGACCGTGGAGGAAAACCTCCGTCTAGGGGCTGCTTTTCTGGCCCCGGAAAGGGAGAGGGAGGGTTTTGAACGGGTCTTTGCCCTCTTCCCCCGTCTATACGAAAGGAAGAGGCAACTGGCAGGTACCCTCTCCGGGGGGGAACAGCAGATGCTGGCCATCGCCCGGGCCCTCATGGGCTTCCCCAAAATCCTCCTGGTGGATGAGCCTTCCCTAGGACTCGCCCCCCGCCTAGCCGAGGAGGTGCTCCTTTCCCTGAAGCGGGTGGTGGAAGAAGGGGTGGGGGTGTTGCTGGTGGAGCAGAACGTGGCCCTTTCCCTCGAGGTGGCGGCCAGGGCCTATGTGGTGGAACACGGCCGCATTGTGCTGCAGGGCCTGGCCCATGCGGTGCTGGAAGACCCTCGCGTTCGGGAGGCTTACCTGAGCCTGTAAAAGCCCAGAAAATCCTAGACTGGCTAAAGAGTGGCCCCCACCGCGCGATACAGGTACAGGGCCATACTCACCAGGCACAAATCCTCCACCCGGCTAAGGCAAAGACCCGCCAGGTTCTCGGCCCGATGGAGCCTGTAAAGAACCGTGTTGGGGTGGAGGTCCAATCGGCGGGCCGTTTGCTTTAGGGAGAGCCCGGACTGCAAGTACACCTCTAGAGTAGCCAATAGCTCAGGGTAGGCTTTGAGAGGAGCCAGTAGCCCGAGGAGCCGCTCCCTTCCCTTGGGGGAATCTAAGGCAATGGCCAGAGGCCACAAGAAGCGGGTGGGATACAGGCCCGGAGGTAGCTGCAGACGACCACCCAAGGCCAAGGCCTCTTCTAGACCCGCCCTTATTTTGAGGGCATCTGTCCCTTCCTCTCTCCAAAGCACAGCTCGACACTTGCGTGCCAGGCCCTTAAGCTCCTCTTCCACATCGCAAAGCGGTGCAGCCAAAAAAAGGAGTACACCAAAAGGACTCTGTTCGTAGAGCACTGCTTCAGGGGAGAGGCTTATATGGCGAGGGGCCAAGGCAACAACTCCCGCATCGGCAAGCCTAACCCCGATTCCCACAACCGGTCCCCGGGAGAGCTTCCCCTCAAAGGCCAGCTCGTAGCCCTGAGCCGAGGCCTCGCTAACCCGGTCCAAGAGCTCCAGCACACGAGGAGCGAGCTCCATCAAACAGCCTGGCGCAGAGGCCTTTAAAGCTTCCAGGGCATCTTTAGCCCATAGGCGGTAGGCTCGGAGCAGAGCCGGGAGGGATACGCCTTGGCTCCGCCGACGTTGGCCCACCGCAATAGCCAGGTTCTCCACCTCATCGCCCCCCTCGAGGGCTTTCAAACACTCATACGAAACCACCGCCACATCCCCCTCGAGGATGCGTGTATCCAGCCGAGCATAATCGGGGATCTCCCGGGCATAGTGCCAGGCCATGGTTTTAGCCCAAGACCAAAACGTCCGCTGAAGGGCACCCATGCTTCTCCCTCCTTGGCGTTCTCTCAGTATAGCAGCCGTTACCTTGAGATATAGCACAAAGTTTGTCGGCCTGGCTTAGGGGGGTACCACAGTGTACAACCACCCACCGTACACCTAAGCTTAAGGGCGAAAGGAGCTAGCCAAAGCCCAGGAGGAGGTGATGGTCAAGAACCTCATCGGAGCCCATTGGCAGGAGGTCTCCCGTCCCACCCTCCCCGTGTACAACCCCGCCACGGGGGAGGTCATCGAGGAAGTCCCCCTCTGCGGGAAGGAGGAGGTGGACCAGGCGGTGGCCGCGGCCAGCAGGGCTTTCCAGACCTGGAGCCGCACCCCTCTCATGGAGCGGGTCCGCCTCATGTTCCGCTTCAAGGAGCTCTTGGAGCAGCACTTCGAGGACCTGGCGCGCTTGGTCACCCTCCACCATGGCAAGACCCTGGAGGAGGCCCGGGGGGAGGTGCGCCGGGGTATTGAGGTGGTGGACTTCGCCTGCGGCGCCCCCACCCTGCTCCAGGGCCGGACCCTGCGGGAGGTCACCGGCGGGGTGGACCAGAACCTCTTCCACTACCCCCTGGGGGTGGTGGCCGGCATCCCCCCATTCAACTTCCCCGTGATGATCCCCCTGTGGATGTTCCCCATCGCGGTGGTGGCGGGGAACACCTTTGTCCTCAAGCCCTCCGAGCGGACCCCTTTGGGCGCGGTGCGCCTGGCCGAGCTCTTCCTAGAAGCCGGCTTCCCCGAAGGGGTCCTCAACCTGGTCCATGGAGCCCAGGAGGCGGTGGAGGCCCTGGTGGGCCACCCGGAGGTCAAGGCGGTCCAGTTCGTGGGCTCCGAGCCCGTAGCCCGCAAGGTCTACCAGCTGGCCGCCCAGCACGGCAAGCGGGTTTCGGCGGCGGGCGGGGCCAAGAACCACCTGGTGGTCATGCCGGACGCCGATCTGGACCAGGCCGTGCCCGCCATCCTCAACTCCGCCTTCGGCAACGCCGGGGAAAGGTGCCTGGCGGGAAGCGTGGCCGTGGGGGTGGGGAGCATCGGTCCCGAGCTTTTGCAGAGGATTGTGGAAAGCGCCCGCCGGTTAAAGGTGGGGCCGGGATGGGAGGAGGGGGTACAGGTGGGCCCCCTGATCCGGGAGGAGCATCGGCGAAAGGTGGTGGGGTACATCCACAAAGGCCTGGAGGAGGGGGCCAGACTGGCCCTGGATGGCAGGGGCATCGAGGGGAAGGGCTTCTTCCTGGGGCCCACGGTGCTGGACCGGGTCTCCCCGCGCATGGTGGTGGGGCGGGAGGAGATCTTTGGACCCGTGCTCTCCGTTTCCTACGCACCAAGCCTGGAGGAGGCCATTGCCCAGGCCAACGCCGTCCCCTACGGCAACATGGCCACCCTCTTCACCCAAAGCGGCCGGGCCGCCCGGGAGTTCAGGGAACGGGTCCAGGCAGGGATGGTGGGGATCAATGTAGGGGTGGCCCAGCCCTTCGCCTTCTACCCCTTCTCTGGCTGGCGGAACTCCTTCTTCGGCGACCTGCACCCCCATGGCCCAGATGCCTTCCTCTTCTACACCCAACGGAAGGTGGTGGTGGAACGGTGGTAATGCGGGCAGCGGTCTTGGAGCGGGTGGGAGAACCCTTGAGGGTAAAGGAAGTGCCCATCCCCGAGCCTAAGACCGGGGAGGTCCTGGTCCGAGTGGCCGCCTGTGGGGTTTGCCATACCGACCTCCACGTAATCAAAGGGGAGGTGGCCTTCCCCACTCCGTGCGTGCTGGGGCACGAGATCTCTGGCAGCATAGTCGCTTTAGGCCCTGGGGTGGAAAGCCTGAAGATAGGCGAAAAAGTAGTTTCCAGTTTCATCATACCCTGCGGCGGCTGCTACTACTGCCTGCGCGGGGAAGAGGACCTCTGCGAAAGATTTTTCAGCTACAACCGTCTTAGAGGCGTCCTCTACGACGGAGCTACCCGGCTGTTCGATAAAGATGGGAATCCCATATGGATGTACTCCATGGGGGGCCTGGCGGAGTACGCGGTAATTCCCGCCACAGACGTCTTCCCCCTACCAGAGGGCATCCCTTTGGAGGAAGGATCCATCCTCGGGTGTGCCCTTTTCACCGCTTACGGCGCGGTGAAGACCGCGGGCCTGGAGGGTGGGGAGTCTGTTGCCGTGGTGGCCACCGGTGGGGTTGGCCTAGGCATCGTCCAGATCGCCAGAGCCTTTGGTGCCTACCCCGTGGTAGCCATAGACGTCCGGCCAGAAAAGTTGGCCAAGGCAAGGGACCTGGGAGCAACCCACGCCCTCACCCCAGGGGAGGCCCTGCAAGCCGTACGGGACTTGACCGGAGGCCGGGGAGTGGACGTGGCTTTCGAAGCTTTGGGCAAACCGGAAACCTTCCGCCTGGCCCTGGATCTCCTCAGGGATGGGGGAAGAATGGTGCCCGTGGGCATCGCCCCTCAAGGTATGGAAGCCGGGGTGGAGATCACCCGTGTGGTAAGGCGCAAGCTCAGGATTCTAGGCTCTTACGGGGCCAAGCCCCGTAAGGATATGCCCACCCTTCTCCGGCTGGCCCAAGCCGGGATTGTTAGGGTGGGCACGGAGGTCACCGATCGCTTCCATTTGGAGGAGGCCGACCTGGCCTACCGTCGGCTGGACAAGGGAGAAATCATAGGCCGGGCGGTGGTGGTGATGGGAGGTGAAACATGAAAAAGCAGGCGGCAACCAAGAAAACGGCAAAGCGGGTTCTGGCGGATCGGCGGACCTTTCTGAAGGCAGGAATCGCCCTGGGCGCCGCCACCTTTAGCAGGCCCGCCCTGGCCCAAAGGCGCCCTGAGGTGCGCTGGACCATGGCTACCTCCTGGCCAGCCACTATTCACCTCCACCACATGGCCCAGTATTGGGCCAAGAAGGTGGAGGAGATGAGCAACGGCCGAATGGTGGTGGATGTCCAACCAAGTGGCGCTATTGTGGGAGCCTTTGAAGTCCTGGATGCTGCCCACTCCGGCGTCGTTCAAGCCATGCACAGCTGGAGCGCTTACTGGATAGGGCGCAATCCCGCCGCCGCTTTCTTCGCCTCTGTCCCCTTCCTCTTTAGCCCCCTCTCCCACCTGGCCTGGGTTTACGAAGGAGGTGGCCTCCAGTTCTGGCAGAAGATCTACGATGACTTAAGGCTGAATGTAAAAGTCCTTCCCTGCGGCATTACCCATGCGGAGCTTGTGGCCTGGTCCCACAAACCCCTGCGCCGGTTGGAAGACTGGCGGGGTCTGAAGTATCGAGCGCCCGGGATCTGGGGTGAAATCCTGCGCGGATTAGGGGTGGCGGTGGTAACCCTGCCGGCGGCAGAACTCTACACCTCCATGGAGCGTCGCGTCATAGACGCCACCGAGTTCAACACCCCCTATACCGACTATCTACTCCGCTTCCACGAAGTGGCCCGCTATTTCACGGGACCAGGTATGCATCAACCCACGGTACTCTTTGAGCTGGTCATCAACAAGACCGCATGGGACCGGTTGCCGGGAGACCTCAAAGCGATAGTAGAGGAAGCCGCCAAGGCGACCACCCTCTGGGGCTTGATCTATGACCTGCACAAAAGCATGGAATACATAGACCTCTTCAAGCGGCGTGGCAACCAACAGGTGTCCGTAGAGCGGCAAACCCAGTGGGAGATTTACAAAGTCGCCATGGATTACCTTAAGAAACAGGCCGACGCTAACCCCTTCTTCAAGCAGGTGCTGGATTCGGCCTTGAGCTACCATCGCCGCTACGCTGCTTACGACGAATTGATGACCCCGATCCCTGTTCGGGAAGCCCACCGGGTGCCCCAACCCTATCGGGTGATCTAGCCCTCAGCAAGGACGGGGAAGAGGTGACCATGATTGCGCTTCTCAAGGCCGTGGATCAGATCAACGCCAGCCTTAGCCGTTTCTCTTCCATCTTCATGGTACTCCTCGTGCTCACCCTGACCTATGAGGTGGGAATGCGCTACCTCTTCAAAAGCCCCACCCTCTGGAGCTACGACATGAGCTACATGCTCACAAGCCTTTTCCTGGTCCTCTCTATGGGGCATGTTTTGCAACGCAATGAACACGTACGGGTGGATTTGCTCTACCGCTTCCTGCCCCCGCGATGGGCTGCGGCCCTCGAGGCCTTCCTTTACCTGGTCCTCCTCTTCCCCTTCCTCTATGTGCTTCTTTCCCCTATGCCGGAGCATGTGCTCAACTCCTGGCGAACCGGCGAGCGCTACACCGCCGGAACCTGGCTTCCCCCCATCTATCCCTTTAAAACCTGGGTCATGGTGGGCATGCTCCTTCTGACCCTCCAGTCCCTTGCCCAGTTCCTTCGGGCCATAATCCTGGCCTTCCGGGGAGAACAAGCATGAGCCCTGCCCGAGAAAAATCCCTGGCCTTACCCCTTGGGCTGACTCTTGGCCTCGTAGTCCTGGTGTTGTTGGGCCCCGCCATCGCTTGGCTCCGAGGGCCCGACCTGTCCACAGAGGCCTTGGTAGGGCTTATGCTCCTTTCCGTGATTGGGGCCATAGTTCTTGGCTTTCCCATCGCCTTTGCCCTGGCGGGGGTGGCTACCCTCTACGGAACGGCTCTAATCGGGCCTTTTGTGGGCAACATCTTCATGCTGAGGCTATTCCAAGTACTCCAGGACTACATTCTCATCGCTATTCCGTTATTCGTGTTCATGGGAGTGGTGATCGAGCAAACGGGACTTGCCAGCCAACTGTACCGGACCGTCCTCGAGTGGGTGGGACACATACGAGGGGGCCTAGCCGTCGCCACGGTCCTTGCCGCCACCATCTTCGCCGCCGCCACCGGGGTGGTGGGCGCCTCGGTGGTGGCCATCGGTATCCTGGCCCTACCGCAGATGCTGAAATACGGCTATAGCAAACCCCTGACCACAGGGGTTATCTGCGCTGGGGGAGCCCTCGGCATTCTCATCCCTCCTAGCATCATGCTGGTGGTCTACGGCCCCACCGCCGGGGTCTCCATTGGAGCTTTGTTCCTGGCAGCCATACCTGCAGGCCTCCTCCTGTCTGCCCTATACGTGCTTTACGTTTCCCTCCTGTGCCATCTCCGCCCCGAGGAGGGACCGGCTTATAAGGGCGAGCCCATTCCCTGGAAGAAAAAGATAACGGATACCGCCGTCTCCATACTCCCCGTGGGCCTTCTGATCCTTGCCGTTCTAGGCTCTATCTTCTTCGGGCTCGCCGCCCCCACGGAGGCGGCAGCCCTTGGCGCCTTTGGATCCCTGCTTCTAGCTCTAGTTTACAAAAAACTCACCATGAGAAGCCTATTTGAAGCAGCCTACCGCGCGGTGCGAATCAGCGCCATGGTCTATATGGTCCTGATCGGAGCGGGGTTTTTGAGCGCCATCTTCGTGCGCCTTCGGGGAGGCGAGGCGGTAGCCGACATGGTGGCGGGCCTGGACCTCCCTTTGTGGGCCGTAATCCTTGTGATGATGGCCATCGTTTTCGTCCTGGGAATGTTCGTGGACTGGATTGGCATCGTCATGATCACCGTACCCCTGTTTATACCCATCGCCAAGACCCTAGGCCTAGATCTCCTCTGGTTCTCAATGCTCCTCATCGTCACCATGCAAACCTCGTTCCTAACGCCTCCTTTCGCCTATACCATCTTCTACCTAAAGGGCATCGCCCCCCCGGAGGTTACCACCTGGGATATCTACCGGGGCGTGGTCCCCTTTATTCTCCTCCAGCTTATCGGGGTTATCCTCATCGGCCTTTTCCCCCAGATCGTCCTCTGGTTACCCAAGGCCTTGGGGTTGTGGGGATAGCCGCCGGGGAGGTCCAAGATGGAACGGCTCCGGCTTAAGAGGGAAAACAGAAGCCAACTCCTGGCAAGGTTTCGCTGGCCTACCCCCCGCCGCTTCAACCTGGCCGCGGACACAGTGGACCGCTGGGCCAGGGCTAACCCCAGGGGCACCGCCTTGCTGGAACCCGGGGGACGGAAGGCCACCTATGCCCAGTTGAGCCTCCTCTCCGCGAAGTGGGCTATGGTCCTTAAGGCTTATGGGGTCGCTCCCGGGGACCGGGTGGCCATCCTACTCCCCCAGAGCCTAGAGGCCGCCTTGGCCTACCTGGCCACCTACCGGATCGGGGCCATCGCCCTCCCCCTTTCGGTCCTTTTTGGTAGCGAAGCCATCCGTTATCGGCTGGAGCACGGGATGGCCAAGGTGGTCTTGGCGGATATGGAGGTCCTGGAAGCGCTGGAGAATGCGATTCCCGAAGGCGTCAAGGTCGTCCCTAAGGAGGCCCTCTGGGCCATGGCCGAGAGGGTGACGCCGGACCCCAAGCCCCACCCCACCCGGCCCAATGACCCCGCCCTTCTGATCTACACCTCGGGCACCACGGGCAAGCCCAAAGGGGCTTTGCTACCCCATGGCACCTTGATCGGCCACTTACCCGGTTTCTATCTTTACTCCAACTTCCCTCGGCGTCCTGCCGTCTACTGGTCCCCAGCTGACTGGGCCTGGATGGGCGGCCTCATGGACGTTCTCTTCCCAGCCCTGTATTACGGCTTCATGGTGATCGCCTACAGGGCCAGGCGCTTTGACCCAGAGGAAGCCCTGTGGATCATGGAACGCTTTGGGGTCACCCACACCTTCCTCTTCCCTACGGCCCTGAAAATCTTGCGGAGCCTAGGCCCCCTCAAGAAAAAGCGGCTACGTCTGAAGAGCGTGCATTCCGGGGGTGAACCCCTTGGGGAGGAGCTCCAAACTTGGGCACAGGAGAACCTTGGGTTGCCTGTGAATGAGTTCTACGGCCAGACTGAAGCCAACCTATTGGTGGGCAACTCCTTCCTCATCTACCCCATCCGCCCCGGGTCCATGGGTTTGCCCTATCCTGGCCATGAGGTGGTGGTCTTACGGGAGGACGGAAGCCAAGCGGAACCCGGAGAGGTGGGGGAAATCGGGCTAAAAACCCCAGACCCCGTAGCCTTTCTCGGCTATTGGCAAAACCCTGAGGCCACCCAGGCGAAGTTCCTGGGCCCTTACCTTCTCACGGGAGACCTGGCCGCCAAGGACGAGGAGGGATACCTGTGGTTTAAGGGCCGCAAGGACGACCTCATCAAGTCGGCGGGGTACCGGATAAGCCCCTTTGAGGTGGAGGAGGTGCTCTTAACCCACCCAGCGGTGGCCATGGTGGGGGTCGTGGGGTTACCTGATCCAGAAAGGGGAGAAAGGGTGGCGGCCTTCGTAAAGTTACGCCCAGGCTACTCACCTAGGCCAGTCCTCGCTGAGGAGCTCAAGGCCCTGGTCAGAACCAGGTTGGGCCACCACGCCTACCCCCGGGAAGTTCGCTTTGTGGAGGAACTTCCCCTTACTCCCACGGGCAAGATTCAGCGCTTCCGTTTACGGGCCCTGGCCCAGGAGGAAAAAGATGGAGGGGTTTCGGGGTAAGAGGATTCTGATCACCGGTGCCGGAAGCGGCATCGGCCTAGCCATCGCCAGGACCTTCGCCCGGGAAGGGGCCTTGGTATTGGTACACGACCTAAAGGACGCCTCCGCCTTGGCGGAGGAGCTAGGCGGGATATTCCTTCAGGCAGATCTAGCCAACCCTCACGCGGTAGAGGAGCTAGGGAGGGAAGCCGCCCGCCATGGGGTGGACATCCTGGTCAACAACGCGGGCTTCCAGCACATTGACCCCGTGGAAGACTTCCCTTTGGAAATCTGGCAAAAGATGCTCCAGGTGATGCTCACCGCCCCCTTCCAGCTCATCAAGGCTTTGCTTCCGGGGATGAAGGCCAAGGGCTGGGGGCGGATCCTCAACATCGCCAGCGTCCACGGCCTGGTGGCAAGCCCCTACAAGTCCGCCTACATCTCCGCCAAGCACGGGCTTTTGGGCCTCACCAAGACCGTGGCCCTCGAGGCGGGTCCTTTTGGCATCACCGTGAACGCCATCGCCCCCGCTTACGTGCGCACCCCCTTGGTGGAGAACCAGATCGCCGACCAGGCCCGCACCCTGGCCATCCCCGAAAGCGAGGTGGTGGAAAAGGTCTTCCTGGCCCAGGCGGCCATCAAACGCCTCATTGAACCGGAAGAGATAGCCGAACTGGCCCTTTTCCTAGCCTCGGAAAAGGCCTCCGCTATCACCGGCGCCGTCTTCCCCATCGACTTGGGATGGACCGCCCGCTAGCCCCGCACCGCCCTTAAGGGAAGCCCCTTCTCCCTGGCCCAGGCCTCCCACTCCCAGGCGGCCTTCCCCTGGAAGAAGGCCTGTAGCCGCTGGTAACCCGGATTGCCCGGTTCCGCCGGGCTAAAGGCCAAGGGAAGGAGCTCAGGCAATCCCGCTGCCTCGCAAAACCGGGCCCAGAAATGGGGCTCCAAGGCTGCCAGGGCCACCTTTCCCTCCCGGGCAGGGTAGACCCCATAGCAGAGGGCGGAACCGTCCAAAAAGGGAATGGGGGGATAGGCCATGGCCTTGGCCGCCTCAGAAAGGGCCACCTCGTATACCCCGCCCCCTAGGAGGAGCCCCTTGAGCGCCGCCAAGGCCAGAGCGTAGGCACCGGCCAGGTCGGCAAACTGGAAGGACTGCCAGGGAAAGCGTCCCAGAAGCCCCGCCTCCGCCAGGTAAGTAAGGTCGTGGCCCGGGTCCGGGGAATCGGGGTAGCCCCGAAGCCGGACGTAGGCCAGGCGGGGATGGATCCCAAGGACCACCTCTGGCCCCAGGCCCAAGCCCTCCATAACCCCGGGGCGGTTGGACTCCAGGAGGATAACGGCCCCCGGCAGCAAAGAGAGAAATCTTTCCCGGCCTTCCTTACCCTTCAGGTCCAGGGTCACAACCTCTTTGTTTCCGTTAAGGAAGGCGTAGGTTCCCGGGGCCCAGTCCCTTAGGGGATCCCCTTGCGGGGGCTCTACCTTGAGGACGGGAAACCCCAAATCTGTAAGAAGCTTCCCCGCCAAGGGCCCGGGGAGAAGCCGGGTAAGGTCCAGAACCTTACCTGGGGGCCATGCGCAAGGCGCCATCCAGGCGGATCACCTCCCCGTTAAGCATGGGGTTTTCCAAGATGTGTAGGACCAAGGCCGCGTACTCCTCCGGACGTCCCAAGCGCCTGGGAAAAGGCACCTGCTCCGCCAAGGAAGCCTTGGCCTTTTCCGGAAGACCCTGGAGGAGGGGGGTGTCGAAGAGGCCAGGGGCCACCGTCACCACCCGGATCCCCCAGTCCGCCAGCTCCCGGGCCGCGGGGAGGGTCAGGCCCACCACACCCCCCTTGCTGGCCGCGTAGGCCACCTGGCCCACCTGGCCTTCAAAAGCGGCCACGCTGGCGGTGTTCACCACCACACCCCTCTGCCCCTGGGAATCGGGCGGGTTCTCCCGCATAGCCCAAGCCACCAAGCGCAGGACGTTAAACGTACCGATAAGGTTCACCTCCACCACCTTGCGGAAGGCTTCTAGATCGTGAGGGCCTTCGCGCCCCAATACCTTGCGGGCCAAACCGATTCCCGCCGCATTCACCACGGCGAAGAGGGGGGCCTGGGCGGCGGCGCATTCCACCGCTTGCCTAGCCTCTTCCTCCCGGGTTACATCCCCCTCCAGGTAGACAAGGCCCGGATCCTCCCCCCGCCTGAGGTCCAGCACCACCACCTTGTAGCCCCTATCCCTTAGGGCTAGGGCCGCCGCCCTTCCGAGACCCGAGGTCCCACCCGTCACCAAGGCGCTTCTTTCCACACCCACCCCCTAGATCCTCTGGATTACGGTAGCCGTGGCCTGCCCATGGCCGATGCACATCACCTGCAGGCCAAACTCCCCCCCGGTGCGCTCCAGCTCGTAAAGGAGCTTGGTCATAAGGATGGCCCCCGTGGCCCCTAAGGGATGGCCATGGGCGATGGCCCCGCCGTTGGGGTTCACCTTGTCAGGGTCAGGACCGAGCTCCCGCAAGAAGGCCAAGACCACGCTGGCAAAGGCCTCGTTGATCTCTATGACGTCCAGGTCCCTAGGGGAAAGTCCCGCTTTCTCCAGGGCCCTTTTTGTGGCGGGGATCACCTCCAGGAGCTGCAGGGTGGGATCCCCGGCCACCACCACCCGGGCCAGGAAACGGGCCCTTGGGCGAAGGCCCAGGGCCAAGGCCTTTTCCCGATCCCCTAGGAGAAGGGCAGCAGCCCCGTCAGAGATTTGGCTGGAGTTCCCGGCGGTTACCACCCCATCCTCTCGAAAGGCGGGTTTTAATGCCAGCATCTTCTCGTAGTCCACGTCAAAGCGGACCCCCTCGTCCCGGTCCAGGAGGAAGGGCCTTCCCTCCCCATCCACCCCCTCCAAGGGGAGGATCTGGGTCCGGAAGCGGCCCTCCTGGATGGCCCGGGCTGCCCGTTTGTGGGAAAGGTAGCCCCATTCGTCCAGTTCCTCCCGGCAAAGGCCATACTTCTTGGCGATGCGCTCGGCGCTCTCCCCCTGGTGGACGAGCTCGTAACGCTGGAAAAGGGCCGGGTTTAAGGTGTGGAAGCCTCCCCCAATGTCGGAGAACATAGGGGCCCGGGTCATGCTCTCTACCCCACCAGCGATGGCGAAGTCCAGGTCGCCAGCGGCGATGGCTTGGGCAGCAAAATGCACCGCCTGTTGGCCCGAACCGCACATGCGGTTTAGGGAGACCGCCGGAACCTCTTTGGGGAGGCGGGAAAGGAGAACGGCAAGCCGCCCTACGTTGGCCCCTTGCTCCCCTGCCTGGGTCACACAGCCCGTGACCACATCCCCGATGAGGCCGGGGTCGATCCCCGTCCGATCAAGAAGGCCATTCAAGACCTGGGCATAAAGGGCATCGGGCCGCCAATCCCTTAGGGCTCCATTCCTCTTACCGATGGGGGTGCGCACCGCCTCGAGGATCACCGGTTCTCCCATATCCGCCTCCTTGCCAGCTCCCGTAGGATGATGAGCCTCTGGATCTCGGAGGTTCCCTCGTAGATCTGGAGCACCTTGGCGTCACGGTACAGCTTGGCCAAGGGGTACTCCTCGCTGTAGCCGTTGCCGCCAAAGACCTGGAGGGCCTCGGACACCCCTCGCACCGCAGCGTCAGCGGCAAAGGACTTGGCCGTGGCCGCTTCTAAGGCGTTCTCCTCCCCCTCTTCCGCCCGCTCGGCGGCCTTTAGGGTAAGGAGGCGGGCGGCCTCCAAGTCCATGTACATCTCCGCCAGCTTAAATCCCACCCCCTCATGCTCCAAAAGGGGTTTGCCAAAGGCCTCCCGAATGGCGGCGTAGGCCAAGGCTTCCTCCAGGGCCCTGCGCAAAAGCCCCACCGCCAGGGCCGCCACCATGGGCCGGGAGCGGTTGAAGACCCGCATGGCCAGGGCAAACCCTTCCCGGGCTATCAGGCCCTCCTCGGGTACGAAAGCTCCATCCAGATACACCTCCGCCGCCGGGGAAGCCTTCTGCCCCAGCTTGGGCAAAGGGGGCCCCACCTCCACTCCCACCCCCCGCTCCACCAGGAAAGCGGCCATCCCCTCCCGGCCTTCCGCCACCTTGGCGAAGACCACGAAAAAGGCCGCCTCCGGGGCGTGGCTGATCCAGGTTTTACGCCCGTAAAGGCGGTACCCTCCCCCCACCTTTTCCGCCCGGGTGCCGATAGCGGCCACATCCGAGCCCGCATGCGGCTCGGTAAGGGCGTAGGAGGCCACCTCCTCCCGAAGCCGGGGAAGGAAGCCTCGGGCGTAGGGACTTCCCGAAAGGAGGAGGGCGTCCGCCACCAGGTTGTTGAGGAGCAAGGCCGCCGCTACCCCAGTGCAGGCATAGGCCAGCTCCTCCGCCACCAGGACCAAGGCCCTCGGCCCAAGCCCGGTCCCGCCCAACTCCTCTGGAACCAGCAACACCGGAAAGCCCAGCCTCGCCGCCTCCCGAAAAAGGGGCCAGGGGAAACGGGCCTCTTGGTCCCAGGACCTGGCCTGGGGCAGGATGCGCTCCCGGGCAAAGCGCCGGGCCAGTTCCCGTATGGATCTCTCCAGGTCCAAGGGAACCTCCAGGAAAAGTTTACCCGGTCCAAAACCCCGCTACAAGGGACCCTTATCGCCCTTTTTGCGGTACATAAGCCCATCGGCCGCCTCGAGGACCTGCAAAAGCTCCCGCCCCCCCGCCGGGCTAAAGCCCACGGAAACCGAAGGGAACCGGGCGTGAACCCGGGCCTCCAAGGAGGCACCATCCCTTAGGCCCAGGTGCAGGCCCACAAACTCGTCCCCACCTACCCGGTACAGGGCATCCCCGGCCTGGTGCCCCTCCCGGTCGTTTACGGCCTTGAGGTTATCCAGGTCCCAAAGGGAAAGCACCAGGGAAAGCCCTTCCCGGGCCGCCAGGGCTTGGAGCCTGGAGAAGTCACGCTCCAAGGAACGCCGGTTGGCCAGGCCCGTAAAGGAATCGGTGAGGGCCTCATTCTGGATGAGGCTTTGCAGGGCCTGAAGGCGCTGGATCATGGCCGCCACGCTCAAACCCCCTATGCCCGCCAAAAGCCCCCCCGCGGCCACCAGGAAGCGGGTTTCCTCCTGGGGCCAAGGGGCTAGGAGCACATAGGCCAGGCCCAATCCAAGCCCGGGCCAGCCGGCAAAGGCGGCAAAGGCATAGGCCCCCACGGTGTAGAAGGCCATCACCCCAAGGCGCCAGTCCTCCCCGGAAAGCCCCTGCACCACCCTCTCCGGCGGCGCCACCAGGCTCATGAGGGAGGTCAATAAGGCCACCCCCAGGTGCAGGGCCACCGCCAGGCGGTCCTTACAGGTAAGCTTACCCAAGGTATAGGCGAAAACAAGGCTCCCCCAGTAGAGCGCCGTGGCCCAGTACATCACCCGGTCCCCGTAGAGGGCCACCACGGGGATCCATGCCGCAGGAACCAGGGCCAGACGCCAGTAGAGGCGAACCAACCCCGGCCAGATCTCGGGAGACATGCCGCATTCTAACCACCCCCCTAAACCGCAGGTAAAGCCAGCTTGACTTTGCCCCTCCTACCCTGGACGATGGGAAGGATGGATGGCAGGCGCATCCGCAACTTCTCCATCATCGCCCACGTGGACCACGGGAAGTCCACCTTGGCGGACCGCATCCTGCAGCTGACCCATGCGGTGAGCGAACGGGAGATGCGGGAGCAGTTTTTGGACTCCCTGGAACTGGAACGGGAGAGGGGCATCACCATCAAGGCCAGCGCCGTGCGGGTGGAGTACCGGGCCAAGGACGGGGAAACCTACATCTTCAACCTGATCGACACCCCCGGCCACGTGGACTTCACCTACGAGGTCTCCCGGGCCTTGGCGGCGGTGGAAGGGGTTCTTTTGGTGGTGGATGCCAGCCAGGGGGTGGAGGCCGAGACCTTGGCCAAGTTTTACATGGCCCTGGAGCACGGCCACGTGATGATCCCCGTCATCAACAAGATTGACCTTCCCAACGCCAGGCCCCTGGAGGTGGCCCTGGAGGTGGAGGAGGTCTTGGGCCTTCCCGCCGACGAGGCCATCTTCGCCTCGGGCAAGACGGGGGAAGGGGTGGAGGAGATCCTCGAGGCCATCGTGAAGCGCATCCCTCCCCCCAAGGGGGATCCCGAGGCCCCCTTGAAGGCCCTTATCTTTGACTCCCTTTACGACGCCTACCAAGGGGTGATCCCCTACCTCCGCCTCTTTGAGGGCCGGGTGCGCCCGGGGGACCGGATCCGCATCTACTCCACCGGCAAGGAGTTCACCGTGGATAAGGTGGGGATCTTCACCCCCCAAGGGCTCATCCCCGTGGAGGAGCTCACCGCCGGGGAGGTGGGTTGGCTTGTCGCCGCCATCCGGGATATCCACGACGTCCAGGTGGGGGATACCATCACCCACGCCCATAGGCCCACGGACGCCCCTTACCCGGGCTTCCGCCCCGCCAAACCCGTGGTCTTCGCGGGACTCTACCCCGTGGATTCTGGGGACTATAACAAGCTACGGGACGCCCTGGAAAAGCTGAAGCTAAATGACGCCGCCCTTTCCTTTGAGCCGGAGACCTCCACCGCCTTGGGCTTTGGCTTCCGCTGTGGATTCCTGGGGCTTCTCCATGCGGAGATCGTGCAGGAGAGGTTGGAGCGGGAGTTCGGCCTGGAGCTGATCGCCACCGCCCCCAGCGTGGTCTACAAGGTGCGCCTGAAGGACGGGGAGGAGATGGAGGTGCTAAACCCCGCCGACCTCCCCGACCCCACGAAGATAGAGGAGATCCTCGAGCCCTACGTGAAGCTCACCGTCTTTACCCCCGAGGAGTACGTGGGAGCCATCATGCAGCTGGTGCAGGAAAAGCGGGGACGCCTGGTGAACATGACCTATCTTCCCGGAGAAACCAAGCGGGTGGAACTGGTCTACCAGGTGCCCTTTGCCGAGATCCTCTACGACTTCCACGACCGCCTGAAGAGCCTTTCCCGGGGCTATGCTTCCATGGATTACGAGCAGATCGGCTACCAACCGGGGGACCTGGTCAAGGTCAACGTGCTGGTGCACGGGGAACCCGTGGATGCCCTCACCTTTATCGCCCACCGGGACAAGGCCTACGCCCTGGCCCGGGCCATGGTGGACAAGCTGGCGGAGGTCATCCCCCGTCAGCTCTTTGAGGTGCCCATCCAGGCGGCCATTGGGGGGAAGATCATCGCCCGGGCCACGGTGAAAGCCCTGAGGAAGGACGTGCTGGCCAAATGCTACGGTGGGGACGTAACCCGGAAGAAGAAGCTCTTGGAAAAACAAAAGGAAGGGAAGAAGCGGCTCAAGGCCATCGGCAAGGTGGAGGTTCCCCAGGAGGCCTTCCTGGCGGTGCTTTCGGCGGGGAGGAATGAGCCTTAGGGCAAGGCTGGCCCTGGTCATCGCCTTTCTAGCCTTTCTGCCCAACCTGGTCCTAGCCCTCACCCTGGGCCTCATGGGGAATGGTCCATGGCTCCCCTTGGTGCTCTGGCTTCTCCTCATCGCCCTGGTTTCCGGAGCCGTGGGGTATCTCCTGGCCCGGAGCCTGCTCCGGCCCCTGGAGGAGCTCACCCGCACCCTGGCCTACCTCTCCCTGAAGGAGGGCCCGGTAAGCGAGCTGAGGCTTCCTGCTCCCAAGGAACCTCCGCCCAGGGAGATCGCCCTCCTCCGCACCCGCTTCGGAGAGCTTCTTCAACGCCTGCAACGCCTGATGGAGGCCAGGGAGGCCTTTTACGGGGCCCTGGCCCATGACCTTAAGACCCCCCTTCTCTCCGCCATCCGCGCCCTGGAGTACCTGGAAAGGGCCGACCACCTGGGCCGCGAAAAGCGGGTGGAGCTCCTTTTAGCCCTGAGGCGAGAGTTGACCCAGGCCCACCTCCTGGTGGAAAACCTCCTGGCCCTCTCCCGCCTCGAGGCCCGGACCCCCCAGCGGGAAACCCTAAACCTCAGGGCCTTGGCCGAGGATCTCCTGTTGCGGTACGGGGAAGAGGCCAAGAGGCGGGGAATCGCCTTGAGGGTGGAGGGGGCGGGCGTGGCCCGGGGGGAGAGGCTCCTTGTGGAACGGGCCCTGGCCAACCTCCTGGGCAATGCCCTGCGCCACGCCAAGACCCAGGTGCGCATCTGGGTGGAAGAGGGCGCCATACAGGTGGAGGACGACGGGAAAGGGCTTCCCCTGCCCCTCGAGGCCCTGGCCCAGCCCTTCCGCCAAGGGCAGGGCCTACGGGGAAGCTCAGGGCTCGGCCTCTACACCGCCAAGCGGGTGGCCGAGGCCCACGGGGGGAGGCTCTTAGCCTGCAAAAGCCCCTTGGGCGGAGCGTGTTTGCGCTTGGAACTCCCCTCCGCCAGGGAGCTTTAGTCCATCACCGGAGGAATCTGCCGCACCCAGAGGATGTAGGAAAGGTGCTCCAGGTACCTCAGGGGAACCTCGGAAAGGGGCCGGTCCACCTCCAGGCTCATCATGGCCTCCCCACCCCGCTTCTTGCGGCTTACCGTGAGGTAGGCAATGTTGACCTCGTCATCGGCCAGGATCCGGGCCACCCGGGCCACCACGCCCGGGGTATCCACGTTGCGGATGACCAAGGTGGGAGCGGCCCCAGTGATACGCACCTCAAAGCCATCCAGGTCAAAGATGCGCACCAACCCCCCTCCCAGGGAGCTACCCGTAACGGTGATGCGCTCCTTCTCCCCCTCCAGGACCATGCGCACGGTGTTGGGGTGCACATCCCCTAGCTCCACCGTCTTGAAGACCACTTCCACCCCTTCCCCTTCCGCCAGGCGCAGGCTTTCCTTAAGCCTTTCGTCGTCGGGCTTGAAGCCCAAAATCCCTGCCACCAAGGCCAGGTGGGTACCGTGGCCCTTTCCCGTTTTGGCAAAGGAACCGTGCAGGCCAAACTCCACCCGCCTGGGCCTTTCCCCCAAGAGATGCCGGGCCAAAAGGGCCAGGCGGCAGGCCCCGGCGGTGTGGCTGGAGGAAGGCCCCACCATCACCGGGCCGATCATGTCTAAAAGACCCATGCTTGTAGAATAACCCCATGCGCACGTTCCTGACCCGGGCCATCGGCCTCCTCTTGGCCGTGGGACTCCCGGTTCTGGGCCAAAGCCTCGTGGCCCCGAAAGAAGTCCAGGTGGGCAAGCCCGTGGTCCTGGAGGGTAGGGACCTGCCCGAGGGGCGCTTCCCCCTGGTGCTGGAGGGACCAGAAGGGCAGCAGACCCTGGAGGTGGAGGTCCAGAAGGGAAGGTTCCAGCTGGAGCTAAGCCCCAAGGCCCCCGGGGAATACCGCGTCCGACTTTCCCTTCCCGCCGGTGCCTTGGAAGCCCGCTTCGCCGCCCTTGCCCCCACCACCCCCGAGCTGACGCAGGAAGGCCTTAAGCTCCCCTGGGGCCTCCTAGCCCTGCCCCCGGGGGACTGGTTGGGCCCTTTGGTCCAGGGGGATAAGGTGTTCGTGGCCCAGGGGCTTTTGGTGGTGGAAACCAGCCTCAAGGGGGAAACCCTGTCCTTCCACTTCGCCCCGGCCCGCATCCTGGCCCTCCGCCCAGGCCCCGAGGTCCTCCTACAGGGAGACTGGGTCCTGCCCATCCCCTTCCCGCGGCTGCCCTTTGAGGGCCATGGGGAGGACCTACAAACCCTAGGCTCCCTCCTCCAGGCCCTCAACCCGCCTAAGCCTTGGCCTTACTTCGCCTACTGGACCCAAGACCCCGCCACCCTCACCCCGGAGGACCTGGAGGCCTACGGCCAGGACCTCCTGGCCCGGGGCCACAGGCCGGAACTCCTCTTCGGCCAGGCGGAAGTGGCCCGCATGGCCGAGACCTCCCGCTCTTTACGGCAGAAGGATCCCGAAAAGGCCCTTCTCCTGGCCCAGACCCTTCTCCGCTACACTCCCCTTTTCCCCGGCTCGTTGGCCTTTTTTAGGGAAACGGCCCTGTACCTCGAGGCCCAGGGGTACCCTGCCCAGGCCTTGCGCTTCCGCGAAGCAGAGAAACTCCTAAGAGCCTGGCTTCCCCCGCAGCTTACCCTGCTTCCCCCTGCCCTTTGGACCCTGGGCCTGGCATACCTGGCCCTCATGCTCTACCTCTTCCTCTTCTACCTACCTGCCCAGTTAAAGGACCTGAAGCCCCTTGGCGGCTACCTGGGCGGGTTCTGGAAGCACCCACTCCTACGCTTCAGGCACCTCCACCTGGCCTACGCCAGCCTGGGGGAACGGGTGCTGGCCCTGGCCCTCTTCCTAGCCCTTGGCCTGGGCTTCCTCCTGCAGGGACTGGACGCCCGGGTGCGGGGGGAGCTTTTCGCCCCCCCCTTGGACCAGGGGACCCTCCGCACCCAAAAAGCCCAGGACTGGCTGCGCACCCTGCCCCCCACCCCTGAGGCCAAGGCCCTTCTGGGCTACGCCCTTCTGGCGGAGACCCCCAAGGAGGCCCTGGGCCTCCTGAAGGAAGCCTCCTTGCCCTTCGCCTTGGCCCTCAGGGGGGACGAGGCCTCCTTGGCCCAAGCCTTCCGCCAGGCTCCCCTCGAGGGCCCCATCCGCACCGCCTTGCACCTGGGCCAGGACCCCTGGGGAGCCAGGGAACCAGGCCCCACCTTCCGGACCCTTTACCTGGCCCTCCTCCAGGTGGAGCTTAGGCGCCTGCAAGAGGATCCGCTCCGGGGGTTTTTGCGCCTGGGCATCCCCCTTCCCGAAAGGACGAAGCCCTGGATCTTCGCTGGCTTTGGCCTCCTCCTCCTCTACCACCTCCTCACCTTCCTGCTGCCCCGGCGCAGGGCCCCGGTCCCCCCCTCCTGGGCCCTGGGGGTGCGCCTTCTGGTGCCGGGGAGTCTGGGGTTCTCCTCCGGGCTGGGCCTTGTCCTCCTCCTCCTGGCCGCCTACGGGCTTTTTGCCGTGCTGGAGGGCCAGACACCCACCTTCCTGATCCTGGCCTATGGGCTCCACCTCCTGGCGCTGGTCCTTAGCCTAAGGAGGCCCGCATGATCCTTCCCCCCATCCCCACCCCCTTTGACCGGGAGGGCCGCCTGGATGCGGAGGCCTTTCGCCAACTGGCGGAAGCCCTAGAACCCTTGGTGGACGGGTTCCTCATCTACGGCTCCAACGGGGAAGGCGTCCACCTGACCCCGGAGGAAAGGGCCAGGGGGCTTCGGGCCCTAAAGCCCCGGAAACCCTTCCTGGTGGGCCTCATGGAGGAAACCCTACCCCAGGCGGAGCGGGCCCTCCTCGAGGCCCAGGAAGCGGGGGCCATGGCCCTCTTAGCCACCCCACCCCGGTACTACCACGCCAGCCTGGGCCAGGGGCTGGTGGCCTACTACCAGGCCCTGGCGGAGAGGATGCCCGTGTTCCTTTACCACGTGCCCCAGAACACCAAGGTGGACCTCCCCCTTGCCGCAGTGGAGAGCCTGGCCCAGCACCCCCGGATCCTTGGGATCAAGGACTCCAGCGGGGACCTCTCCCGTCTGGCCTTTTACCAGGCCCATCTGAGGGATTTCCGGGTCTTCACCGGCCACGCCCCCACCTTCCTGGGGGCTTTGGCCCTGGGAGCCGAAGGGGGCATCCTGGCCGCGGCCAACCTGGCCCCTAGGGCCTACCGGGCCCTCGTGGAAGCCTTCCGCAGCGGACAGTTGGCGAAGGCCCAGGCCCTGCAAAAAGGGCTCTTCCCCTTAGGGAACCTCCTCTCCCAGGGAGGGGTACCCCTCCTCAAGCAGGCCCTACGCCACCTGGGCCTGCCTGCAGGGTACCCCAGGCCCCCCTATCCCACGGAAAGCCCCCTTTGGCCCAGATTCCTTCCGGTTCTGGATAGGCTAAAGGAAGAGGGGTGGATCCTATGAGAAAGGCTTCCCTGCTAGTCCTGGCGCTAAGCTTTCTGGCTGCTTGCGCACCCCAAGCCCTTACCCCGGAAGCCCGTTTCCTAGGAGCCGAGATCCGGGGTTTTGAGCTTAGCCCGGAACCCGCCCTCCTCCTGGGGGTAAGGGTGGAGTTCCAAAACCCCAATCCCTTCCCCCTGCCCCTTGCCACCTTCGGCACCCGGCTCCGGGTGGGGGAGGTGACGGTGCCCCTGGACCTCAGCCTACCCCCTGGAAGGAAAGAGGAGGTCCTCCCCGTTCGGCTTACCCCCAAGGGGGCCTTGTCCACGGCCCAGGCCCTCCTTTCCCGGGAGGGGGTGGAGGTGGCCCTGGAGGGCCGCACCCTAGGCCAAACCCTCACCTTCTTCCGCACCCGGCTGGCCTTTCCCTTGGAACCCCTTAGGGTGCGCCGGGCAGGGGTGAACTTCTTCTTGGAAAACCCCAATCCCCTTCCCCTCAAGGTGGAAGGGAATCTGGTCCTCCTGGGGCAAAGCTTCCGGGTCCAGGTAGACCTGCCAGCGAAAGGGGAAGGGAGGCTCCAGGTGGTGGGCTTCAGGCCGGGTCTGGAAAGGGGCGCGGGAAGACTGGAGCTTACCCTCGAGGTCCCAGGTTTCTTCCGCCAGCAGCTGGTCCTGCCCCTTTAGAACTTGAAGCCCAAGGGCAGAAGCTCCCCCAGGGTCTTCACCACATAGCCCTCGGGCCCGTGCATCACCACCTCGGTCCCGGGGGTACCAAACTCCAAGAGCACCTGGCGGCACCCCCCGCACGGGGGGATGGGCCCTTTGGGGCTATAGATGTGCACCCGGTCTATGCGCCTTTTCCCCGCCAGGACCATGGCGGCCACCGCATTCCTTTCCGCACACTGGGAGAGGGGGAAGGAGGCGTTTTCCACGTTGACCCCAAGAAAGCTCTCCCCTTCCGCCTCCACCAAGGCCACCACGGGAAAGCGGGAGTAGGGAGCGTAGGCCCTTTCCAGGTGGGCCACGAGAACCTGCCTAACCCTCTCCATGCTCCACCAGCCTTTCCACCCGTACCCGTTCTATGCGGCGCTGGTCGGCGCTCTCCACCACGAAGCGGAACCCCTGCCACTCCACGCTCTCCCCCACGCTGGGGATGCGGCCAAACTGCTCGTAGAGGAAGCCGGAAAGGGTGTCGTACTCCCCTTCGGGAAGCTCCACCCCCAGGGCCTCGGAAACCTCGTCCACGGGGGTTTGGGCCTGGATGGAAAGGGAGCCGTCGGGAAGGCGGCGGATGGCCGCATCCTCCGGCTCGTCGGTTTCGTCGTAGATCTCCCCCACGATCTCCTCCATCACGTCCTCCATGGTGACCAGGCCTGCCGTACCCCCGAACTCGTCCACCACGATGGCCATGTGCACCTTGCGCCGGCGAAGCTCCCGGAGAAGCGTCCAGGCATCCATGTTCTCGGGAACGAAATAGGGAGGGTGGGCAATGGAGGCCACGGTACGCCCCCTAAGGTCCTCCTCACAGTAGTAGTCCAGGAGGTCCTTGGCGTAGGCCACCCCCACGATGTGGTCCACGCTTTCCTTATAGACGGGGACCCGGCTGTAGCGGTGCTCGCGGAAGAGATGGAGGAACTCCTCCAGGCTGGCCTCGGCCTCAATGGCCACCATCTCCACCCGGGGAGTCATGATCTCCCGCACCGGGGTTTCCTCCAGCTCCAGGATGGAGTGGATCATCTCCTCCTCCTGGGCCTCAATGGTTCCCGATTCCTCCGCCCCCGCCAGGATGAGCTTAAGCTCGTGCTCGGAAACCAAAGGCGTATCCCGGGGCTCGAGGCCCAACACCCTGAGGACAAAACCCGAAACCAGGCTGAAGAACCGGCCCACCGGGTAGAGGAGGATGGAGAAGAAATAGATGGGCCAGGCGGCCACCCGGGCCAAGGGCACGGCATGGTGGACGGCGATGGACTTGGGGGTGATCTCCCCAAAGAACAGGATGAGGAAGGTCATGGCCCCGGTGGCCACCCCCACCCCCAGGGAACCGAAGGCCCGGGTGGCCAGGTCCGTCACCAAGGCGGTGGCGGCGATGTTCACCAGGTTGTTGCCCACCAAAATGGTGGTGAGGAAACGGGTGATGTCCTGGGAAAGGAGCCGGAAAGGCCCCCCCTGGGTTTCCGCAAGCTCCCTTACCTTCCAGGGGTAAAGGGTGGTGAAGGCGGTTTCGCTGGCGGAGAAGAAGGCGGAAAGGCCCAGGAGAAGGACCAAAAGAAAAAGGTCCCCAGGGTTTGGGGCTTGGGATTGGGCCAGGGCTAGGGAACCGAAGGGCAGGAAGAAGAGCCACCGACTGGGAGGTCTGTCCATATCACCTTCCGCCATTGTACACCATGGGAAAGTGTGGGGCAGGCCCAGGTTTTTATTGATCTCCGTGTATAGTTGAAAGGTATGAACGGTCCTCCTGCCCCCCTGGTGGAAGAGCTTTCCCGGCTGGGCTACGCCTTGATGCGCCTTCTCCTTGCCCGCGCCAAGGAAACCTTCACCCAAGAAGGCCTCTCCCTCCTCCAGGCAGAGGTGCTCCGTTTGGTGAAGGAGGGAATCCAGGTGCCTTCCCGGATAGCGGAGCACCTCGAGGTCCTTCCCTCCCAGGTCTCCCACCTCCTGGCCTCCATGGAAGAAGCCGGCCTCCTCAAGCGCCAGCCCGACCCCGAGGACCGCCGTAGGGTGCTCCTGCGCCTCACCCCCAAGGGGGAGGCGGTGCAAAAGCGCCTGCAAGAGGCCTGGCTAAGGGCCTATGGCCAGCACCTGGCCCGCCTTTCCCCGGAGGAACTGAACCTCTTCCGCAACCTGCTGCGCAAACTCACGGAGGTGGAAGGTGCCTAGGCTCCTCAGCCTATTCCTCCTCTTCCTTCCCGCCTTGGCCCAAGGCGCCCTAGCCCCCTTGCGAAACCACCCCCTAGCCCTCCAGGCCCAGGCGCTTCTGGACGCTGCCGCCAAGGGCTTGGAGGCCCAATCCTCCCCCCTGGCCCTGAACCTCCAGGGGAACTACGCCCGGCTGGGCTACGAGTGCACCCCTTCCTCCCTGTGCTCCAGCCTGCCCGGCACCGCCGGGAGCCTCACCCTGGCCCTGGTCCTCACCCCCTTCCCCTTTGGCGACACCCAAGACGCCCAAAGGCGGGCTAGGATCGCCTACCGGCGGGCGGAACTCGCGTACCGCAAGGCCCTCACCGCCCTGCAGGCCCAGGCGGTGGCCGCATACGGCCGTTACCAGCTGGCCCTCTTGGGGGAAAAACTGGCGCAAAAAGGGTGGGAGCTGGCCCAGGCGGCCCTCGAGGCGGCCAGGAAGCGCCAGGCCAACCCCAAGGAACTCCGGGAGGCGGAACTGGCCCTGAAGGAAGCCGAAAACCGCCTCCTGGACGCCCAAAGGAGCGTGGAGCTGGCCAGAAAGGGGGCAGAGGGCCTGGTGGACCTCACCAAGCCCCTCCCCGAGATCCCCCCGCCCCAGGGCACCACCCCCCTGGCCCTGGAAGAAGCCCGCCTGAGCCTCGAGGAGGCCAGAATCGCCTACTCCGCCTCCTTTCGCGCCCTCTTCCCCGAGGTCAAGGCCAGCTACCTCCTCTACCCAAGTGGAAACGACACCCTGACCCTAAGCCTTTCCAGCCGGACCCTGCAACCCACCCTGGCCTACACCCGGCAGGACCCGGGGCAACGGCCCACCAGCCTGCCCGGCGGCAGCTACCGCATCGCCGAGGAGCTTCGGCTTTCCCTTTCCCTAACCCTCACCCCTGGCCTTTTCGCGGCCCTGGAGGCGGCCGAGGCCCAGGTGCGGGGAGCCGAGGAAGCCCTGAAAGGGGCCGAGATGCAGGCCCGGCTCCAGGGGGAAACCCTGGAGAACTCCCTTAAGGCCAAGAGGATGGCCCTGGAACTGGCCCGCCTCCGCCACGGTGCCCAGGAAAGGGCCTTGGCGGAAACGAAAAGGCGCCTGGAACTGGGCCTAGAGAGTCCCCTGGCCCTGCTGCAGGCGGAGTTTGCCCTTCTGCAAGCGGAGCTGGCCCTGGCCCAGGCGGAAAGCGATCTGCGAAGCAAGTGGATGGACCTCTACCAGTTTTACGGCGAACTCTTACCGGAGGTAATCCCATGAAAAAGATTGCCCTAGCCCTCCTTTTTCTCCTGGCCCCTAGCCTAGCCCAACCCCTCCCCGAGGCCCTGAAGAAGGCCCCGGAGGTGGCGGCGGTGGTCACAGCCCGGCTGGAATCCGCAACCCGGCAGAAAGACCTGGAGCGCACCCTCCAGGACCCCTTGCGCACCGCCCTGGCCGAACTGCAAGCACGCCAGGCCAGGGATTTGGCCGAGGCCCGGCGCAAACGAGCCCTGGCCCAGGCGGAAAGCGAGATCGTTTCCGCCTATACCCAGGCCTTTGAGGCCCTCCTGCAGGTGGGCCTGGCGGAAAAAGCGGTGGAGGTGGCCGAGCTGGGGCTTAAGGCCACGGAGATCCGCCTCAAAGGGGGTGGCGCCACCAGCCTGGACCTCCTGGAGGCGCAAAACCGCCTCCTGGAAGCTAGGAAGAACCTGGAACTGGCCCAAAGGGGGCGGGATAGCGCCTTGGCCGCCCTGGCCAACCTGGTGGGGGAATGGAAACCCCAAAGCGTGGGCGAACTGCCTTCCCTTCCAGGAAAGGAGGTGGTGGAGGCCCTTTTGCAGGAACACGTGGACCTCCTCCAACTAAGCCAGTCCCTGGAGCTTTTGCGCTTCCAAAGGGGGCTCATGGACGAAAGCTTCGTGGCCAGGAGGGAGATAGAGGCCCTCGAGGACCAGATCCGAACCCTGGAGACCAACCTGGCCAACCTGGAACGCACCCTCAGACTGGGCCTGGAGGCCAGGTACCGCCAGCTCTCCCCCCTCCTGCAGGGGGTAAAGGCGGCGGAGGAGGCTTACCGGGCAGCCCAGGAGCGCTACCGAGCCGAGGAAAAGCGTTTCCAGGCCGGGCTCACCAGCCGGCTTGGCCTGTTGCAGCAGGAGCTTTCCCTAAGGCAAGCCCAACTGTCCTGGGAACAGGCCAAGCACGCCTACCTCAAGGCCTACTACGGCCTTCTGGCCAGCCGTTAAGGAGGACGGAATGCCCAAAGCCCCTATCTTGCCCCTCACCCTAGGCCTCACCCTCTTCCTCCTGGGCGCCTGCGCCCCCAAGAAGGAGGCCCCGTCCCAGGCCCCAGGGAAACCCCAGGCCCTGGAGGTTCGCACGGTCCCCGCCCAAAGGGGCCTTCTGGAGCGGGAGGTCCGGGCCTCCGCCACCTTGCAGGCGGAAAAGGATAGCCTGGTGGCGGCAGGCGCCTCGGGGAGGGTCCTAAGAACCCTTCCCCCCGGCACCCGGGTACAGGCGGGGGAGGGGGTGGTCTTTTTGGACCCCGCCCCCTTCCAGGAGGCCCTGGAGGCCGCAAGGCTGAACCTAAAGCAAGCCGAGGCCAACCTGGAGCGCGGCCGAAACCAGCTCTCAGGGAACCAGGCCGCCCTCAAGGCCCAGCTCCAGGCGGCGGAGGCCCAGCTCCAGGCGGCCAAAAGGCGCTATGAGGAGGGCCAGGCCCTGCTTGCGGTGGGGGCCTTGGCCCCCTTGGACCTCAAGGTCCTCGAGGCCCAGTACCGCCAGGCGGAAAGCGCCTACCAAAACGCCAAGGAGGCCCTTTCCCGCCTGGAGCGGGCCGAGGACATCCGCCTTCTTGAGCTCCAGGTGGAGGCCGCCAGGCTCCAGGTGCGCCAGGCGGAGAGGAATCTCCGGGAAAGCGTGGTCCGGGCTCCCTTCGCCGGGGAAGTGGTGGAGGTCCTCGTTAAGGAGGGGGAGTTCCTGGGAGCGGGAAGCCGGGCCTTCCGCCTGGCCACCACGGAGCGCCTCCTGGCCAAGCTGTACCTTCCCCCAGACCAGGCCGCCTCCCTTACGCCCGAAACCCCCTTCCTCCTTAGGCAAAACGGCCAGGAGGTGGCGGCCCGCCTCTTGCGCAAAACCGATCTGCCGGGCCAGACCCGGCTGGTGGAGGTGGTCCTGAAGCCGGAGGGCACGCTTCTCCCAGGCCCCGCCGAGGTGCGCTACCGCCTAAGGCTGGCCGAGGGCATCCTCCTTCCCTTAGCCAGCATCCAGATCCGGAATGGGGAGGCCCGGGTCTTTGTGGTCAAGGAGGGCAAAGCCCAAAGCCTTCCCGTGCGCCTCCTGGCCCAGGAGGCCGGCCAGGCGGCGGTGGAGGGCGTGGAACCCAATAGCCGGGTGATCCATCCTGTCCCCGAAGGCCTTAAGGACAACGACCCCGTGGAGGTGGTCCGGTGAGGGAAAACCCTCTGGTGGCCTTTTTCGTGGAGCGCTTCGTCTTCGCCACCGCCATCTTCGTGGGCTTGGTGCTGGTGGGCTTAATCCTGGGGCTTGGGCTCGGGGTGGAACTCCTTCCCCGTTTCAGCGTGCCGGTGGTGGCGGTTTCCACGGGCTACCCAGGGGCTGGCCCCGAGGAGGTGGCGGAGCAGGTATCCAAGCCCCTGGAGGACGCCCTTTCCACCCTAAGCGGGGTGGATACCATCGGCAGTAGCTCCACGGAAGGCTTCAGCCTGGTCTTCGTGCAGTTCCAGCAGGGGGTGGATGTGGACAAGGTGGCGGTGGAGGTGAGCCAGAAGGTGGCCGCCGCCCGGGCCCAGCTTCCCAAGGACGCCTCGCCCCCTGTGGTGCAGAAGTTTGACCCCTCGGCGACCCCTATCCTCTACATCGCCCTCGAGGCTCCCGGGGAAGAGCTTTCCCAGGTGCTCCGCTACGCGGAGCGCACCCTAAAGCCCAGGCTCCAGCTGGTCCCCGGGGTGGCGGACATCCGCCTCACCGGGGCGCCCAGGCGGGCCATCCGGGTCTACTTGGACCCCGACCGCCTGCAGGCCCTGGGCGTGGCCCCTGGCCAGGTGGTGCAGGCCCTTTCCAGCTCCGCCCTGAACCTACCCGTGGGAAGCCTCACGGAAGGGGAAAAGCGCCTGGTCTACACCCTGCGCAACACCCCGGCCACCGCCCAGGAGGTGGCCGCCATCCTTTTGGATCCCTCCCGTGGCCTACGGGTGGGGGATGTGGCCCGGGTGGAGGAAAGGGCGGAGGAGGCCAGCACCCTGAACCGGGTAAACGGCCGCCCCGCCGTGCTCCTGGCGGTGGTCAAAACCCCGGACTCCAACGCCGTGGCCGTGGCCGATGGGGTCAAGAAGGCCCTAGGGGAGGTCCAGCTTCCCCGGGGCTACCAGACGGAAATCGCCCTGGACAGCACCCGCTTTATCCGGGCCGCGGTTTTGGACACGGTACGGGAGGCCTTCTTGGCGGCCGTGGCGGTTTCCGTGGTGGTCCTGGTATTCCTGGGCAAGCTGAACTCGGTGTTTTCCGTGATCCTGGCCATCCCCATCACCCTTTCCGGGGCCATACTCCTTTTTGGCCTTCTGGGCTTCACCTACAACCTCATCAGCCTCCTGGCCCTTACCGTGGCGGTGGGCATCGTGGTGGACGACTCCATCGTGGTGGCGGAGAACATTGACCGCTACCGCCGCCTGGGCTATAGCCCCAAGGAAGCGGTGCTAAAGGGGGCCAGCGAGGTTTCCGTGGCCGTGGCCGCCGCCACCTTGAGCCTCCTGGCCGTCTTCCTACCCATCAGCTTCCTCCCCGGCATCATCGGCCAGATCTTCCAGCAGTTCGGCCTGGGCATGGCCGCGGCCATCGCCGTGAGCTGGCTGGAAGCCCTCCTCTTCCTCACCGTGCGCCTGGCCTACTTCCCCGACCCCGAGCCCCCAAGCCCTCGGGAAGCCCTCTTGGCCCTTCGCCTCCTGCCCGAGGACCTGCGCTGGGCCTACCGCCGGGGCTTTAGGACGCCCTGGGGCCTAGCCTTGGGCCTGGGCCTGGCCCTTTTCCTGTACCGCTTGGGGCCCCTTTTCCTCCTGCTCCTTCCCCTCTACCCTACCTTTCTGGGCCTACTCCGCTACCTGGGCCGCTTCCTTTGGGACCTGGCCGGGGCCCTCACCCACCTCCTCCACGGCA
This sequence comes from Thermus altitudinis, assembly GCF_022760835.1. Lineage (GTDB taxonomy): Bacteria > Deinococcota > Deinococci > Deinococcales > Thermaceae > Thermus > Thermus altitudinis. Next base: position 130,835 of record NZ_JAKTNQ010000001.1, on the reverse strand, counting down.
GCGCCGAAGGCGGTATGCGCCGCCTCACCGAGGCCTACGCCCGAAGCCTGGGCCTAGTCCTAAGGCGGCCTGGGGGGGTCTTGGTCCTGGCCGCCTTGGCCTTCCTCTCCATCCTGCCCATCCTGCCCCTGATCCCCTTCAACTTCACCCCCCGCTCCGACACCGGAGTCCTCACCGCCACCCTGCTCCTGCCCAAGGACACCCCCTTGGCGGTCTCCGACCGGGCGGCCAGGGTCCTCGAGGCCTACTTCCTCTCCCACCCCGCGGTGAAGCGGGTGGTGACCACCGTGGGGGCCAGCGCCACCGGGGGGGCCCAGGTGGGGGATCCCAGCCGGGTCCAGCTGCAGATCGTCCTCAAGCCCAAAGGGGAACGGCAGGATATCTTCTCCCTCACCGAGGCCTTCAACCGGGAGGGGAAGGCCCTTCTGAAGGACTTTCCCGGGGCCGACCTCCGGGTCCTGGCCCAAACCGGCCCCGAGGCTGGGGATGCGGACCTGCAGTTCTTCGTGACCAGCCCTGACCGGGGCCTCCTGGAAAAGCGGGTGATGGAGATCACCGAGGTGATTGCCGAGAAACCCTATGTGCTCAACGTGAAGAACACCCTCGAGGCCACCCAGCGGGAACGGGTCTTCCTCCCGGACCCCTCCCGCCTTTCCGGCACCGGCCTCACCCCTTTGGACGTGGCCCAGACCCTACGCCTCTACCTCTCGGGCTCCCAGGCGGCCACCGCCAGGAGGAGCGGCGAGGAGCTGGCCGTCGTGGTCCAAGCCGATCCCCTGCGCCTGGGCCGGGAAACCGATCTCCTCTCCCTTCCCATCTATGCCCCGGCCCTGGGAGGCTTCCTGCCCTTAGGGAGCCTAGGACGGCTTGAGGAGCGGCCGGGACCCACCTTGATCTCGAGGCGCAACCAGGCCTATGCCGCGGGCATCAACATCAACCTGAAGCCCGATGCCCCGGGCAGCTTCCAAATCCAACGGGAGCTGGAGGCCGAGCTCAAGGAGAAGGGGCTTCTGGGCGATGGGGTGGAGCTCCTGGCCACGGGGCTGGGGAGCTTCACCGGGGAACTGGCCCGCCTGGCCCCCCTGGCCTTCGCCCTGGCCCTGGTCCTCAACTACCTGGTCATCGCCAGCCAGTTCAACGCTTGGCGCTACCCCCTTTACCTCCTTCTCCCCGTGCCCTTGGCCTTGGTGGGCGCCTTTTGGCTCACCTACCTTCTGGGCACGGGCCTGGACGTGATCAGCGTCCTGGGGGTAGTGATGCTGATCGGCCTGGTGACCAAAAACGCCATTTTGCTTCTGGACTTCGCCGTGCGGCGCATGCGGGAAAAACCCCTAAAGGAAGCCCTGGTGGAGGCCGCCCGGCTCCGTCTACGGCCTATCCTCATGACCAGCCTAACCGTGCTTATCATTAGCCTGCCTTTGCTTCTAGGCACCGGGGAAGGAGCGGAGTACCGTAGACCCTTGGGGGTGATCATCCTGGGAGGGCTCCTTTCCTCCACCCTCCTCACCCTCTTCGTGGTACCCGCGGCTTTCTACGCCTTTGAGCGCCGAAGCAAGGAGGAACCGGTCCTGCGGTAACCATGGTTGCCAGAAAGATCCTGATCCTAATCGGCCTGGGGGCCTTGCTCCTGGCCTTGGCCGTGGTGGGGGTGGCCTACTACTTCCTTAGGCCTTTGAAGGCCGAGCCCCTGGCCCAGGAGGCCCTCCAAGGGGGAGGCCTTAAGGTGCAGGAGGCGCCGTATGGCCTGGCCCTCATTCCCAAGACCCCCAAGGCCCTCCTGGCCTTTTACCCTGGGGCCCGGGTGGAACCCTTGGCCTACGCCCCGGTCCTGGCCCCCGTGGCCCAGGCGGGGTACCTGGTGGTCCTCCTCAAGGTCCCCTCCGGCATCGCCCTCTTGGGCAAGGAAAGGGCCTTGGAGGCCCACAGGGCCCATCCCCATCTTCCCCTGGTGGTAGGGGGGCATAGCCTAGGGGGCGTGGCCGCCGCCGAGCTGGCTGTCCGGGAGAAGCTCCCCCTTATCCTCTTCGCCAGCTACCCCGAGGAGGACCTCAGCCGGGAAACCCTCCCCACCCTAGCCCTCTACGGCACCGAGGATGGCCTTCTGCCCCTCGAGGAAGCCCGACAAAAGGCCCGGCGCTTACCCAAGAATGCCCGGGTGGTCTTCATAGAAGGCCTGAACCACGCGGGCTTCGGGGCCTATGGCCCCCAGAAGGGGGACCGGCCCGCCACAAGGCCCCGGGAGGCCCTTTGGCCGGAGATTGCGGAAGAGGTGCTCCTTTTCCTGGAAGGCTTGGACCTTACCGCACCACCCCCACCCCAGACACTCATCCGGTGATATAGTGGGAAAAGCCGGGGCGGGCGCCCCCCCTCGGAACACTTCCCCCTAAAACCCACCCCTAGCCCAGCCCTGCCCACATCAGGGTGGCCTTGCCCTCTAGGGAAAGGGGGGGAAGGGAAAGGAGCACGCATGAAGGATAGCCTGCAAACGCTTAAGAGCCTTCACACCCCAAGCGGCACCTACGGGTACTTTGACCTTACGGAACTGGAGAGGAAGGGCCTTGCCGAGGTAAGCCGGCTCCCCTTCTCCATCCGCATCATGCTGGAAAGCCTCCTAAGAAACGAGGACGGCTACCAGGTAACCAAGGAGGATATTGAGGCCCTGGCCCGCTGGACTCCGGAGCCCGGGGAGATCAATGTGCCCCTGAAGCTAGCCCGGGTCATCCTTCAGGACTTCACCGGGGTGCCGGCGGTGGTGGACCTGGCGGCCATGCGGGACGCCGTGGCCGAGCGGGGCGGGGACCCCAGACGCATCAACCCCGTGGTGCCCGCCGATTTGGTCATTGACCACTCGGTGCAGGTGGACGCCTTCGGCACCGCCTACGCCTTCTTTTACAACGTGGAAAAGGAGTACGAAAGGAACCGGGAGCGCTACCTCCTCCTCAAGTGGGCCCAAGGGGCCCTGGAGAACTTCCGGGTGGTGCCCCCCGGCACCGGCATCGTTCACCAGGTGAACCTGGAGTACCTGGCCAAGGTGGTGATGACCCAGGAGGTGGAGGGCCTTACCCTGGCCTTCCCCGATAGCCTGGTGGGCACCGACAGCCACACCACCATGGTGAACGGCCTGGGCGTTTTGGGCTGGGGCGTGGGGGGCATAGAGGCCGAGGCGGTGATGCTGGGGCAGCCCTACTACATGCTGGCCCCCAAGGTGGTGGGATTCAAGCTCTATGGGGAGCTTCCCGAAGGGGCCACAGCCACGGACCTGGTCCTCACCATCACCGAGATCCTGCGCAAACACGGGGTGGTGGGCAAGTTCGTGGAGTTCTTTGGCCCCGGGGTGGCCAAGCTCTCCCTGGCGGACCGGGCCACCATCGCCAACATGGCCCCCGAGTACGGGGCCACCATGGGCTTCTTCCCCGTGGACGAGGAGACCTTGAACTACCTGAGGCTCACGGGCCGCCCTGAGGAGCTCGTCGCCCTGGTGGAGGCCTACACCAAGGCGGTGGGGCTTTTCCGCACCCCCGAGGCTGAGGAAAAGGTGCGCTACTCGGAAACCCTGGAGCTGGACCTCTCCACGGTGGAGCCCTCCCTGGCCGGCCCCAAGAGGCCCCAGGACCGGGTGGCCCTTAGGGAGGTGAAGGGAAGCTTCCTCGCCCACCTCACCAAGCCGGTGAAGGAACGGGGGTTTGGCCTTGGGCCGGACCAGCTTGGCCAGAAGGTCCTGGTCAAGCGGCACCAGGAGGAGTTTGAGCTCGCCCACGGCTCGGTGGTCATCGCCGCCATCACCAGCTGCACCAACACCTCCAACCCCACGGTGATGCTGGGAGCAGGGCTTTTGGCCAAGAAAGCGGTGGAGGCGGGGCTGGACACCAAGCCCTGGGTGAAAAGCTCCCTGGCCCCAGGTTCCAAGGTGGTGACGGACTACCTGGAGGCCAGCGGGCTTTTGCCCTTCCTCGAGGCCCTGCGCTTCCACGTGGTGGGCTACGGGTGCACCACCTGCATCGGCAACTCCGGTCCCCTGCCCGAGGACATCGCCAAGGCGGTGGAGGAGGGGAACCTGGTGGTGGCCGCGGTGCTCTCCGGGAACCGCAACTTTGAGGGGCGCATCAACCCCCACGTGAAGGCCAACTACCTGGCAAGCCCCATGCTGGTGGTGGCCTACGCCCTGGCGGGCCGCATGGACGTGGACTTCACCACGGAGCCCCTGGGCTACGACCCCAACGGCAAGCCCGTCTACCTCAAGGACATCTGGCCCTCCATGGAGGAGATCCGCCAGGCCATGGCCAAGACCCTGGACCCCGAGCTCTTCAAGAAGGAGTACGCCAAGGTCTTTGAGGGGGACGAGCGCTGGCAGGCCCTCCCCGCCCCCACCGGGGAGCTTTTCGCCTGGGACCCCGGGAGCACCTACATCCAAAAGCCCCCCTTCTTCCAGAACCTGGGCCAGCACCGGGTGGGGGATATCCGGGGGGCCAGGGTGCTTCTGGTCCTGGGGGATTCCGTGACCACCGACCACATCTCCCCCGCCGGGGCCATCCCCGTGAAGAGCCCCGCGGGCCAGTACCTGATCTCCAAGGGGGTCAAGCCGGAGGACTTCAACTCCTACGGCTCCCGGCGCGGCAACCACCAGGTGATGATGCGGGGCACCTTCGCCAACATCCGCATCAAGAACCTGATGCTGGATGGGGTGGAAGGGGGCTACGCCAAGAAGCTTCCCGAGGGCGATGTTGACTTTGTGTACAACGTGGCCCTGCGCTACCAAGAGGAGGGCACACCCCTTCTGGTGATCGCCGGGAAGGAGTACGGCACGGGCAGTAGCCGCGACTGGGCCGCCAAGGGTACCTTCCTCCTGGGCATCAAGGCGGTGCTGGCGGAAAGCTTTGAGAGGATCCACCGCTCCAACCTGGTGGGGATGGGGGTGTTGCCCCTGGAGTTCCTGCCCGGGGAGAACCGGGAAACCCTGGGCCTCACGGGCTACGAGGTCTACGACATCCTGGGGCTTGAGGACCTAACCCCCCGCAAAAAGGTGGAGGTGGTGGCGCGAAGGGAAGACGGCACGGAGGTTCGCTTCCAGGCCACCGCCCGCCTGGACACCCCGGTGGAGGTGGACTACTACAGGAACGGGGGCATCCTGCAAACGGTGCTCCTCAACATGCTGAAGGAGGCCAAGGCCCAGTAGCGAAGGGCAAAGAGGCCCCGGGGCTGTGCCCCGGGGCCTCCTTTTAGGAGAGCGCTAAAGCCCTGCGCCGATCTCCAGGTGGGGGTTGGGGCGGCCCCCCTCCTCCTCCGCCTCCCGGGCCTCAATCTTGCCCTTGATGCGCTTCAGGCGGAAGGTATCCTCCCTTTCCCGTTGCTCCAGAACCTGCTGGATGAAGCGGATCTGGCCCCGGATTCCGGGAATCACCACCTGCTCCAGGGCGTTCACCCGGCGGGTGGTCTTCTTGATCTCCTCCCCGATCTTTTTGAGGCGGGTTTCCGTGTTGGCCACCTGGAACAGGGCCTCGGCGTAACGGCGGAAGGCCCGGGCGGCCTCCAGGGTGTAGGCGGGGGTGCCCACCGGGGAAAGAAGGGCCCCATCGGAAAAGGTGACCCTAAGCCTGGGCACCTTGCTCCCCCAGACGTTTTCCACCTCCGCCTCCACCTTTTCCAAGGGACGCACCCCCAGGGCCGCCGCGGCCACCGCCTCCGGCCCGTCAAAGGCCTGGGCCAGGAGCAAAGCCCCGTAAGCTTCCTGGGCCGCCTGGTTCAGGGCCTTGCGAGCCTCGAGGGCCTCCCGCACCAGGCCGAAGAACTCCGCCACCAGGGCATCCCGCTTCTTTTTGAGGAGGTCCACCCCCTTCTGCGCCAGGCGCATCTGGCCGCGCCGCTGCAGAAGGTTCATGCGGGTGGGGCTGACCTGGCTCATAGGACCTCCTTAGTCCAGGGCCTGGGGAGCGCCCCAGATCTCCTCCAGCTTCTGCCCGTAGTACTTGCCGATGTGGTCGCGGGAAATCCGCTTAAGCTCGCCCTGGGGCAGCATGGAAAGCAGGGCCCAGGCGATCTGCAGGCTCTCCTCAATGGAGCGGTTCTGCTGCCCCTGGTTGATGAAGTGCTTCTCAAAGGCGTCGGCGAACTGCAGGTAGCGCCGGTCGTTCTCCGTGAGGGCATCCTCGCCGATGATGGCCACCAGCTTACGGATGTCCACCCCGTTGGCGTAGGCGGAGTACAGCTGGTCGGAAACCTGCTTGTGGTCCTCCCGGGTCTTGCCCTTGCCCACGCCGTTGTTCATGAGCCGGGAAAGGGAGGGCAAGGGGTCAATGGGCGGGTAGATACCCTTGCGGTGGAGCTCCCGGGAAAGCTGGATCTGACCCTCGGTGATGTAGCCGGTGAGGTCGGGGATGGGGTGGGTGCGGTCGTCGTCGGGCATGGAGAGGATGGGGATCTGGGTCACGGACCCCTTCTTCCCCACCACCACCCCGGCCCGCTCGTAGATGGTGGCCAGGTCGGTGTACATGTAGCCGGGGTAGCCCCGCCGCCCTGGGATCTCCTCGCGGCTGGCCCCAATCTCCCGCAGGGCCTCGCAGTAGTTGGTCATGTCGGTGAGGATGACCAGCACGTGGTAGTCGTGCTCAAAGGCCAGGTACTCGGCCACGGTGAGGGCCATGCGGGGGGTGAGGATGCGCTCAATGGTGGGGTCGTCCGCCTTGTTGAGGAAGAGCACGGAACGGCTTAAGGCCCCGGTGCGCTCAAACTCCTGGATGAAGTAGGAAAGCTCCCGCTGGGTGATGCCCATGGCGGCGAAGACCACGGCGAAGGGCTCCTCCTTCTCCCCCTCCCCCGAGAGGTCCGGGCGCACCGTGGCCTGGCGGGCGATCTGGGCGGCGATCTCGTTGGCGGGAAGACCCGAGCCCGAGAAGATGGGCAGCTTCTGCCCCCTAACCAGGGTGTTCATCACGTCAATGGTGGAAATACCCGTCTGGATGAACTCCTCGGGCTTCCTGCGGGCCACGGGGTTCAGAGGCAGGCCCACGATGGGCAGCCGCTTCTCCGGGGTAATGGGGGGCAGGCCGTCAATGGGCTTGCCGATCCCGTTGAAGCGCCGGCCCAGCATCTCCTTGGAAACCCCAAGCCGGGCCACGTCCTCCACCAGGCTCACGCTGGTGGTGGCCAGGTCCAGGCCCGTGGTCTCCTCAAACACCTGGATGACCGCATACTCCTCGGAAACCTCGATCACCTGGCCGCCGCGCACCCGGCCCGTGCCGTCCTTGATGTCCACGATGGCGCCATAGGCCAGGTCCTTGGCGTTTTCCACGAAGAGGAGCGGCCCCGAGATATAGGTGATGCCCGTGTATTCCTTCTTAAGAAGATCCATCCATCCCTCCTCTAGGCCAGGGCCTTGAAGGCCCCCTCGATCTCCTTCATGGCCTCCTCAAAGTAGCGGGGGAAGTCCTCCTCGCTTTGGTAGCGGGCCCGACCGATACGCTCAATGACGGGAAGCCCCAGGATCTCGTCGATGCTCACCCCCCGCCGGATGGCCGCCTCCGCCTCCTTGTAGAAGCTGAGGATCATCTTCATGATGCCGTAGGCCTTGGGCATGGAGCAGTAGGCGTCGATCTCGTGGAAGGCGTTTTGTTGCAGGAAGTCCTCGCGGATGATCCGCCCCACCTCAATGACCAGGCGCTCGGCATCCTGGAGGGCATCGGGACCCACCAGCTGCACGATCTCCTGCAGGCCAGCCTCCCGCTGGAGAAGCTCGGAGATGGCGTCGCGAAGCTCGGGGTAGTCGGGGGCCACGTTCTCGCGGTACCAGGGGTCCAGGGCCGGGGTGAAAAGGGAGTAGGAACCGTTCCAGTTAATCGCTGGGAAGTGGCGCCGGAAGGCTAAGGAGGCATCCAGCCGCCAGAAGGCCCCCACGATGCGCAGGGTGGACTGGGTCACGGGCTCGGACATGTCGCCGCCCGGTGGGGAAACCGCCCCCACGATGGTGATGGCCCCCTCCTCCCCCGCCAGGGTGATCACCTTACCGGAGCGCTCGTAGAAGGCGGCCAGACGGGCGGCCAGGTAAGGGGGGTAACCCTCTTCCGCGGGCATCTCCTCCAAGCGGCTGGAGATCTCCCGCAAGGCCTCGGCCCAGCGGCTGGTGGAGTCGGCCATGAGGGCCACGGCGAACCCCTGGTCGCGGAAGTACTCGGCGATGGTCACCCCCACGTAGATGCTGGCCTCCCGGGCGGCCACGGGCATGTTGGAGGTGTTGGCGATGAGCACCGTGCGGTGCATGAGGGGCCCACCCGTCTTGGGGTCGGTGAGCTCGGGGAACTCCACCAAGACGTCGGTCATCTCGTTGCCCCGCTCCCCACAGCCCACGTAGACCACCACGTCCGCGTTGGACCACTTGGCCAGGGCCTGCTGGGTCACGGTCTTACCGCTGCCAAAGGGCCCGGGGATGGCCGCCGTGCCCCCCATGGCCACGGGGAAGAGCACGTCCAGGATGCGCATCCCCGTGAGGAAGGGGGTGTTGGGGTCCAGCTTGCGCTGCACGGGGCGGGCCCGGCGCACGGGCCAGGTGTGGTAGAGCTTGAGCTGGGTGCCGTCCTCCAGGACCACCACCGGCTCCTCCACCGTGTACTCCCCAGCGGGCTTCACCTCCTTCACCCGGCCCTTCACATCCGGGGGCACCAGGATCTTGTGGGTGAAGTTGAACTCCGGCACCGTGCCCAGGACCATCCCCCCTCTGACCTCGTCCCCGGGCTTGACCCTGGGGGTCCAGGCCCACTTCTTCTCCCGGTCCAGGGGGTGGACCACCACCCCCCGGGTGATGTAGATCCCGGTTCTCTCCTGGATGCGCTCCAGGGGACGCTGGATGCCGTCGTAGATCCCGTTCAGCATCCCTGGGCCCAGCTCCACCGCCAGGGGAAGCCCCGTGGAGACCACCGGCTCCCCCACCTTAAGCCCCGAGGTGTCCTCATAGACCTGGACGAAGGCGGTGTCCCCATCCAGGCGGATGATCTCCCCCACCAGGCCCTCTTGGCCCACCTTGCAAATGTCGTACATGCGAGCCCCGGTCATGCCCTTGGCAATCACCGCCGGGCCCGCAATCTTCTGGATCACGCCCTGGATCATCTTCCCTCCATTCTACAGCTTGATGTCAAAGCCTATGGTCCTTCGCACCAACTCCCGCATGTACCCCTCCACATCGGGGTTTTGGAAGGCATCCCTCAAGCCCGCAAAGGGAAGGAGCACGGGGAGGTCCTTGCCCCGCATGAGCCTCTCCACCGCCTTTTCCGGCTCGGGAAGAAGCCCGCTGTCCACGGCCACCAGGGCATACCCCCCGGCCTGGACCAGTTCCTCCAACCGGGCCCGGGCCTCCTCGGCGCTGGAGGCGGGATACGCCTCGAGGCCCGCCAGGCGGAAGCCCTGGGCCGATTCGGGATCGGCGATCACCGCCACCTTCATTCGCAGACCACCTCCTCCTCCACCTGGGCCCGGGGAAGCCCGAAGTAGGCCCGCCGAGCCAGCAGCCTAAGCCGCATGGCCTCCCACTCCCTTTCCCTCACGTAGGCCAGGACCAGGCCCACCCCTAGGGGATCCGAAGCCCCCTTCCTGGCCTCCTTAAGGAGGACGCACCTTAGCCGCCTTTCCAGCTCCTTTAGGTCCCGCACGCCGGACAAAGGAGCAAAGGGCGTGCCCGCCAGCTCGTCCAAGACGGCGTAATCCCCCTCCAGGAGCCGGGTGAAGCGCACCCGGTCCACGAAGCGCCCACCCCGGATAAAGACGCTTTCCACCGGCACGTCCTGCCCCTGGAGCTTAAAGGCGGTGCGCAGGTTCTCCGCGTCCACCTCGAGGGCCAGGTGGTCCCGCAAGGCCGGCTCCTCCAGGGCCTTGGAGGCCTTGGCCACATCCTCAAAGAAGCGCTTGGCCAAAAGGGCCTCCACCCGGGAAAGGTCCTGGGTTTCCCGCAAAACCGCCCTCAGGGCCCGGGCCAAGGGATGGCCCGGTACCGACAAAACCTGGGCCATCCCCGCCGCATCCTGGGCCTCGTAAGCCTGCCGCCAGAGGGTTTCCTTGAGGGTGCCGGGCAAGAGGGCTATCTCCTCAAAGGGCTTGCCCGTGGCCTTGGCCCGGAGGAGGGCCTGCAGGTTGGTAAGGTCATTCCTTAGGAGGAGAAGCCGGACCGCCTCCCGGGCCTCCCCCGTGACCAAGCCCGCCAGATCCCCCACCAACCGGGCCTGGGTAAGGGCTACCGCCCGGTCCACATCCGGGAGGCCCTGGCCGGCCAGGTCCTGGCCGTAGACGCTCTCGGAAAGAAGGCGCAGGAAATCCGGGTAGGAAAGGTCCAGGGCCTCCTGGAAAAAGCTCTCCTTGAGAAGGGTACTCCTCCTGGCCCGCACCCGGGCGTTTAGGTAGCCGAAGTCGTCCGCCATGTTCTAGCCCCACACCATCTGGGCCACCTTGGAGGAAAGGGCATCCCAGGCCCGTTGCAAACGGCTTAGCAGGGCGTTTTCCACCTGGGTCCTGCCCCCCTGGCCGATGGCCCTTACCCCAAGGCGCAAGGCGGGATCCTCCCGGAGTTCCAGGCCCCGCTCCCGCGCCAGATCCTCGAGGTGGGGAAGGTTTTCGGGATGGGAAGCCAAGGCCTCGGGCTCGCCCAAGGCCGCAAGGGCCTCCTCCGCCAGTTTCCGCAAAACCCCTGGCCAATCGGGGCTACCCGGTAGGGCCATGAGGGCCTCCTGCGCCTTTTCCCTCACCCGGGCCAGTACCTCCCCCTTGGCCTCGGTACGGGCTGTGGCCAGGAGGAGCTCCCCGGCGCTTTCGGCCCGGCGAAGGGCGGCTTGCAGGCTGGCCTCGAGGGCCCGCTTCTTGGTGGAAAGCAAGCCTTCGGCCTTGGCCCTGGCCTCGGAGACCAGGCTCTCCGCCTTGGCCCTGGCCTCCGCCAGCACGGCCTGGATCTCCGCCTCCACCTCCTGGCTCAATATGGCTTCCAGTTTGGACATCTGCCCTCCTTGGAAAAAAGGCCCCACCCCACAAGGGGCAGGGCCCCAAAACCCCTTACAGCTTGCCGTTAAGGATAAAGGCGATGAGAAGGCCGAAGATCACCAAGGTTTCCGGCAGAAGGAGGAAGATCAGGGCGGTACCGAAGTTGCTCCGGTCCTCGGCGATGGCCCCCACGCCCGCGGCACCGATGCGGGCCTGGGCCACGCCGGTGCCCAAAGCCGCCAAGCCCACCGCCAGGCCCATGCCCACGGCGATAAGGCCTCGGTCCAAACCGCCGGAAGCCGCCGCCTCCTCCGCCGCCAAAGCCAAAGCACCGAAAACCGCTACCAGAACCGTAACCAGAAGCTTCTTCATCTCTTTCCCTCCCTAAAGCGTCTCGCGGACGCTCTTGAACGGCCGGTAAGGCCTGCCGTTCTCCTCATAGAAACCGAACTTGGTGAAGAACTCCACCCAGATAAGACGGATGGGCTGGAGCATGTGGCCTAAGGTGGTGAGAAGAAGGATAAGAAGGTGCAACACCGCCGCCACCAGGATCCCCAAAAGCACCCCCAGAAGCCCTATCCGCTCCGCCAGGGCGAAGCCCACATCCGTAAGAAGGCCCGCCAGAATGCCCCCGGCAGCCCCCACCGCATAGATACGGATGTGGGAGAGGATGTGCCCGGCCTGGGTGAAGATCTCCGGAACCATGAGCCACATCCGGCTCGCGATAACCGAAAGCAGGAAGACGCCAAAACCCAGGTACATCAGCCAGGAGAGCCACCCCGCCTGCAGGTTCCCCAGGTACCCCGCCGCCAGGGCCAGGATGCCCACCAAGCCCCCCAGGTAGCCCACGCCCTCCCAGAAGTGGGCCATATGGCGGTGCTTCAAGCCCAGGTAAGCCCGTAGGGCCAGGCCCCAGAAGACCATGACCACCCCGAAGGCCACGGAAAGCAGGATGAGGAGGTTGGCGGTCTTGGCGGTGTCTATGCGGGGGATGAGGATGGGGATGAGGCCAGGATGCTCGGGGGTACCAAACACCCCCAGGTGCTCCAAAAAGGTGCCGAAGAACTCCCCGTAGATGAAGCCCCAAACCACCGTCCAGAAAACCATCCAGTTAAGGATATAGACCAGCTTCCCGATGACCGCAGGTTTGAGCCTGAGGGCGAAAAGATGGATGACCAAAGGCTCGTTCCGCTTCACGAACCCGGAAAGCCAGCGCCCGAGGAGCAGGAAAAGAAGGGCATACCCTATGTCCCCCACGATCATGCCAAACCAGAAGGGGAAGAAGATGGGCACCACCGGGGTAGGGTCCAAGGAGCCGTACTTGGGGGTGTTGAGGAAGCTCACCAAAAGCTCAAAGGGCTTGACCCAAGGGGGGTTGTCCAGGGCCACGGGTACCCTATCGGCCTCGTGGTGCTCGTCCACCGGCTCAAAGGCGTAGATCACCTGGTCCTTGTGCCGGGCCAAGGCCTCCTCCACCCGGACCTTGGCCTTCACCGGAACGTAGCCCAAAAGGGCGAAGCCAAACCAGCCGGAGGCTAGCTCCTCTAAGGCTTTCAACCGAGCCGCCTCGTCCTTGGCCCGCGTCCAGAGGCTTTGCAGGGTGGAACTAGCCTCCTGGGCCAGCTTGTAAAGGGCCTGCCGCACCTCGGAAAGCTCCTTGGGGGCCGCCTCGGCCCGCTCCTTCAACCGGCGGGTGGCCTCGCTTAGGGAAAGGTCGCCGTAAGCACCAGGAAGGCGCAGCTCCGCCACCCCCGCCCGGGAAAGGGCCGCCTTGGCCGCCTCGAGGTCCTTCCGGTGCACCACCAAAAGCCCAGCCACCCCTTTGGAATAGGGCTCGCTGGCCAGGATAAACTGGTCCTCCAGGGCCTTCTTCAGGGCCTCCTCCACCAGGGGAAGCTCCTTCTCCGTAACCAAAAAGGGCACCACCCGGAAGAAGGGGCTTCGGTCCAAGCCCTGGGCCATGGCGGCCAGCTTCTCCAAGGGCTCCAGGTAGGCCTGGGCCAGGGAAAGCTCCTCCTCCAGCTCCTGCCTCTGCCGGGCCAGGCCCTCGGCATGGGCCTGGATGGGAGCCAGGGCCTTTTCGGCCGCCTCCAGGCCATCGGGGAATGGCCTAGAGGCCTCCACCTCCCGGCCCAGAAGGGCCAGGGTGTGTTCGGCCCCCGCCGCCACCCCTTCCCAGCGCCTCAGCTCCTCCCGCTCCTCCGGGGAAAGCTTGTACTCGGCAAGCTCCTCCACCCGGAGGGTTTCCAGGTGGACCACCCCCGCCTGCTGCAGGCTTTGGAGAAGCTCCTGGGCCTTGGCCTTGGGACCGGCCAGGACCAGCTTCTCCATGGGGGCGATCACGGCAAAACCTCCTTCAGGACCAGGGCCACAGCCTCCTCCAACCGGCCCTCTGCCTTTTCCTTGACCGCCTTGGCCTCAGCCTCCGCCTGGGCCCGGTAGCGGGCCAGAATGGCCTCGGTTTCCTTGGCCTCCCGTTCCCGGTATTCGGCCTCCAGGGCTTTGGCCTCGGCCTCCGCCTTCTGCAAAAGGGCCCTGGCCTCCGCCTCAGCCTGCTGCACCAGGGCCTCAGCCTCCTTCTTCGCAGCCTCGAGGCGGGCCAGTAGCTCCCTTTCCTTTTCCGCCAGGCTCTTGATAAGTCCCAGGCCTCCCATCGCCCCTCCCTTCGTGAAAAGATGCGCAAACTGCGCCTGCCGGGTATGATACCGGCCTTTGGGGCCTACGTCAACCAACCCCGCTTAAGTATACTTAAGCGGTGCGGATTCTCGTCAACGAAAGGGGGGCCCAGCGCCTCTTATCCCGGCACCTATGGGTTTTTCGCAGGGACGTGCTCTCGGGCCCGGAAGAGCCGGGGCTTTACCCCGTTTACTGGGGCAAAAGGTTCCTCGCCCTGGCCCTATTCCATCCCGAAAGCGACCTCAGCGTCCGGGCCTACCGCTTCCGGCCGGCCAAAGACCTCGAGGAAGCCCTCCTGGAGAACCTTAACCGGGCCTTAGCCCGCCGGCTTCCCGCCCTGGAGAGGGAACCCGAGGGCGGGTTCCGCCTAGCCCATGCCGAGGGGGATTTTCTTCCGGGTTTGGTGGTGGACTACTACGCCGGCCACCTGGTCCTCCAGGCCACGGCCCACGCCTGGGAGGGCCTCCTGCCCCAGGTGGCAGAAGGCCTTAAACCCTTAGGCCAAAGCCTCCTGGCCAAAAACGACGCCAAGGCCCGGGAGCTGGAGGGCCTACCCCTCTACGTGCGGCCCCTTTTTGGCCAGGTGCCTCCGGCGGCCACGGTGAAGGAAGGCCAGATCCGCTACCGGGTGGACCTCACCGGGGGCCAGAAGACGGGGGCCTACCTGGACCAACGGGACAACCGGATTCTAATGGAAAGGTTCCGTGGGGAAAGGGCCTTGGACGTGTTCAGCTATGCGGGAGGCTTTGGCCTGCACCTGGCCCTGGGCTTCCAGGAGGTGATCAGCGTGGACAGTTCCCGCGAGGCCCTAAGGCAAGCGGAGGAGAACGTCAGGCTGAATGAGCTCTCCCTCAAGACGGTGGAGGCCAACGCCTTTGACTACCTAAGGGCTTTGGAAAAGGCGGGGGAACGGTTTGACCTAATCGTGCTGGATCCACCCGCCTTCGCCAAGGGGAAAAAGGATCGGGAAAGGGCCTACCGGGCTTACAAGGAGGTGAACCTCCGGGCCATCAAGCTCCTTAAGGAAGGGGGCCTCCTGGCCACCAGCAGCTGCAGCCACCACCTCACCGAGCCCCTCTTCTACCAAATGCTCACCGAGGCGGCCCAAGACGCCCACCGCAGCCTAAGGGTCGTAGAGAAACGCGGGCAGGGGTGGGACCATCCCATCCTCCTCAACCATCCCGAAACCCACTACCTGAAGTTCGCCCTCCTAGAAGTTCTTTGATCCGGGCCGCCAGGCCCTCAGGATCGGGCACGGGAAGGGATAGCCCCTCCCCGTCCTCCAGGCGGAGGACCAGGGCCCGCCTTCCCCGGGCGAGGGGCCTCCCACCCCCACCTCCCGCACCTCCTCCCAGGGAATCCGGCGCCCAGGCCCCAAGGGAGGATGGAGGCTGAGGTGGTCGGGAAAAAGCCGTAACCGCCACCCCCGCCCAGAAGACCCAGGGGGAGAGGCCAGCAAAGCCCACCTCGTGGAGCATCCCCCTCCATTATCCCCCAAGGCCACCCCGGGATAGACTGAAAGGGTGGAGAAGGACCTGTTGGAAGCCCTGGGCCAGCACCTGGTCTGGCGCATCGGCCGGGCGGAGGAAGAGGAGGTCCTGGTGGTGCGGGTGGGCCTAGCCTCGGCCACGCCCCGCTTTCGCGAACTGCCCAGGCTCTTGAACATCCCGGACGCCGAGGTGGCCCGCCTGGCCAAGGAGGGCCGGGTACGGGTGGAGTGGGTGGAAGGATGAAGGCCAGGCTCCGGTTTGCCCTGAACGGCCACCTTCCCGAGGGCCTGCCCCTGGAGCTCCGCCTTGAAGGGGAGGAGCTACGGGGGGTCTTGCGGCAGGAAAACCCCGTTTTGGGGGAGGTGGTCCTGCCCTTCGCCTCGAGGCTCGAGGGGGAGTACCTAAAGGCCCTTCCCCTCCCTCCGCCCTCCCTGAGGATCGAGGGGCGGATGCGCCCCCAGGGGCCCGCGGTGGAGCTGGAGCTTGAGCTGGAACTTATCCTACCTGAGGGCCACAGCTGGGGCGAACGGGCATTTGCCAGGATCCTGGAACTCCTCTTCTTCAAAGGCCTGGAGCGCTCTCTTCCCCAGGCGGCCCTTTCTCCGGTATAGTGCCCTATAAAGGAGGTGCCTATGCTGGAGATCCGGTATCTGGGCCACTCGGCAGTGTGGCTTTCCGATGGCAAGACCAAGATGGTCATCGATCCCTTCCTCACCGGGAACCCCCTGGCCCCGGTGGGGGTGGGGGAGGTCCAGGCGGACCTGATCCTGGTCACCCACGCCCACGGGGACCATTTTGGCGACGCCGTGGCCCTCTCTAAGAAAGGGGGTACGGTGGTTTCCACCTTTGAGATCGCCACCTATGCGGAGAAGCACGGGGCCAAGAGCCTGCCCATGAACATCGGGGGCACCTACCATTTCCCCGGAGGGTGGCTGAAATGGTTCCCCGCCTGGCACTCCAGCAGCTTCCCCGACGGCACCTACGGGGGGATGCCCATGGGGGTGGTGGTCGAACTTGCCGGCAAGCGCATCTACCACGCCGGGGACACCGCCCTCTTCTCCGACATGCGCCTCATCGGAGAGCTGGGCTTGGATCTGGCCCTCCTGCCCATCGGGGATCACTTCACCATGGGGCCGGAAGACGCCCTGAAGGCCCTGGAGCTTCTCAAACCCAAGCGGGTGGTGCCCATCCACTACAACACCTTCCCCCCCATCAAACAGGACGGGGAGGCCTTTGCGGCCCGGGCTAAGGAGAAGGGCGTGGAAGGCCACGCCTTGAAGCCGGGAGGGGTGTTGGTCCTTGACTAGCCTGAAGCGCAAGGATTTCCGCCTAAGGATGCTTTTGGGCCTGGGCCAGACCGCCCAGGTCTACCTGGCGGAGGCTCCCGACGGGCAGAAGGTGGCCCTGAAGCTTCCCCGCAAGGAGGTGCGCCAGGACCCCAAGCTGGCGGAACGCTTCGCCCGGGAGGTTTCCCTTAGCCTCTCCCTGAAGCACCCCCACCTGGTCCAGGGACTTTACGGGGTACCCTTCGGCGAGGAGGCCTTTTTGGCCCTGGAGTACCTGGAGAAGGGGACCCTCGAGGACCTCCTCCTGCAACAGCCCCTTCCCCGGGAAGAGGCCACCAAGGCCCTCCTCCAGGTGGGGGAGGCCCTTCTCTTCCTGCACCAAAAAGGCCTGGTCCATCAGGACGTGAAGCCCTCCAACGTGTTCGTGGGCCACGGGGTGTACAAGCTTGGGGACCTGGGCACCGTGCGCCCCCAGGAGGAGGCCAGTCTGGAATATGCGGGAAGCCCCCATTACCTGGCCCCCGAGCTTTTCCTGGGGGCCAAGCCCAGCCCCAAGAGCGACGCCTATAGCTTCGGGGTGATGGCCTACGAGCTCCTTGTGGGGAAGCGCCCGTTTCGCGGGGAGACCCTGGAGGAGCTTAGGAACGCCCACCTCCTTCTCCCTCCCCCTCCCACCTCCTTGCCTTCCCGGGTGGATAAGGCCTTAAGGCGCCTTCTGGCCAAGAACCCCGAGGAACGGCTGGAGCTCAAGGCCTTCCTGGAGGTCCTGAAAAACCCGGAGGGCCCCAAGACCGAGGAAACCCCGCCCAAGCGCAAGCGGTTTCCCTTCTTCTGGAGGAAGTAGATGGAACCGGTCTGGTACCCCAAGCCCGAGGAAACCCGGGCCACGAGGCTTTTTCAGTTCATGGAGGCCCTGGGTTTTGAAGACTACGAGGCCTTTTACCGCTACAGCGTGGAGGAGCTCGAGGACTTCTACCGGCAGTTTTTCACCCACCTCGGCATACCTTGGCGCAAACCCTATGAGCGGGCGATCTCCGGCGGCTTCCCCCTCCCCCACTTCTTCCCGGGGGGCCGGCTCAACCTGGTGGAGGCCGCCCTCCGCCATGAGCCCACCGCCTTAGCCCTCATCCACGAAACCGAGGAAGGGGGGGTGCGCACCCTCACCTATGGGGAGCTTTTGCCGGAGGTGGAAAGGGTGGCGGCAGGGCTGCGAGCCCTGGGCGTGGAGCGGGGCGACCGGGTGGGCCTTTGGTTCCCCATGGGCCTCGAGGCGGCCATCCTCCTCCTGGCCGTAAGCTGGCTTGGCGCCATCGCCATCCCCATCTTCTCCGGCTACGCCGCCGAGGCGGCGGCGGTGCGGCTTAAAGACGCCAAGGCCAAGCTTCTAGCGGTGCAGGACGCCTTCTTTAGGCGGGGAAGAAGGGTAGACCTCCTTCCGGAGGCCCGCAGGGCCCAGGGCCTGGCGGAAACCCCTCACCTTCTGGTGGTGCGAAGGCTGGGCCTCCCCCTGGAAGCCGGGGAGGTGGACTACGCCACCCTGCAAGGGGAGCCCTTCCCCCCGGAGGAGATGGAGAGCATGGACCCCTTCATGCTCATCTACACCTCGGGCACCACCGGCCGCCCCAAGGGCACCGTGCACTACCATGCGGGCTTTCCCCTCAAGGCGGCTTTGGACCTGGCCCTTCTCTTTGACCTTAGGGAGGGGGACCGGCTTTTCTGGTTCACCGACCTGGGCTGGATGATGGGCCCCTGGGCCATCCTGGGGGGCCTTATCCTGGGGGCCAGCGTGTTCCTCTATGACGGGGCCCCCGACTATCCGGGTCCCGAGCGCCTTTGGCGGATGGTGGAGGACTTCCGCCTCACCCACCTGGGCCTCTCCCCTACCCTGGTGCGGGCCCTGATTCCCCTAGGGGAGGAACCCATAAGGGCCCATGACCTTTCGTCCTTGCGGGTCCTAGGCTCCACGGGGGAACCCTGGAACCTCGAGCCCTACCTTTGGTTCTTCCGGGTGGTGGGGGAGGAAAGGAGGCCTATCGTGAACTACTCGGGGGGAACCGAGGTTTCCGGGGGCATCCTGGGAAACGTCCTCCTCAAGCCCATCAAGCCCATGGGCTTCAACACCCCGGTGCCGGGGATGGCCGCAGCGGTGCTGGACGAGGAAGGAAAGCCCGCCGTGGGCAAGGTGGGGGAACTGGCCGTGCTCAAGCCCTGGCCCGGCATGACCAAGGGCTTCTGGCAGGACGAGGCCCGCTACCTGGACACCTACTTCGCCCGCATCCCCGGGGTCTGGGTCCACGGGGACCTGGCCCTTCTGGACGAGGAAGGCCACTTCTTCATCCTGGGCCGGAGCGACGACACCTTGAAGGTGGCGGGGAAGCGGGTGGGCCCCGCCGAGGTGGAAACCGCCGCCATCGCCCACCCCGCCCTCAAGGAGTGCGCCGCCATCGGGGTGCCCCACCCGGTGAAGGGAGAGGCCATCGTGCTCTTCGCGGTGCTGAAGCCCGGCTACACCCCAGACCCAGAGCTGGCCCAAGGGGTAGCCGACCGGGTGGCCCAGGCCCTGGGCAAACCCTTGAGGCCGGAGAAGGTCCTCTTCGTGCCCGACCTGCCCAAGACCCGCAACGCCAAGGTGATGCGCCGGGTGGTGCGGGCCGCCTACCTGGGCCAAGACCCCGGGGACCTTTCCGCCTTGGAAAACCCCGAGGCGGTGGAGGCCATCCGCCAAGCAGCCCAAAGGGAATAGACCGTGCGCCTCTGGGGCCTTCTTATCGCCCTGGGCCTGGCCTGGGCCTCGCCCCTGGAGGAGGCCCGTACCCTTTACCGCAAGGGGGAGATGGCCGGGGTGCTGGCCCGGCTGGACCCCCTCCTAAAGGGCTATGACCCCCCAGAGGAAGCCCTGATCCTTGCCGGCTTTGCCCAGTACCGCCTGGGGAGGCTGGAGGAGGCCCTTTTCACCTTCAGCCGTCTGGTGGGTACCTTAAAGGGAGGCGGGGAAGCCCTTTACGGCCTTGGCCTCACCCTCAGGGCCCTGGGGGATCCGGAAGGGGCCAGGGCCGCCCTGGACTGGGCCCTGCGGCAAGGCTACCGGGAAGCAGAGGGTATTCTCACAAGCCTTCCCCCATCCCCGCCCCCGGCCCCCAAGGCCCGCAAGACCCCGCCCCCCTTCCGGGCAGAAAAGGGGCGGTTCTGGGTTGGGGATAAACCCCTCCAGGTGCGGGGGGTCAACCTAGGGGCGGCCCTTCCCGGCCGCTTTCCCGCCGAGTTCCCGGAGGAGGAGGCCCTTTACCGAGCCTGGCTGGAGCTCCTTTCCGCCATGGGGGCCAACGCCGTGCGCACCTACACCCTTCTCCCCCCCAGCTTCTACCGGGCCTTTCACCACCACAACCGGCTCCACCCGGAACGGCCCCTGTACCTGTTCCAGGGAGTATGGACGGAGCTTCCCGAGGAAGAAGGATACGGGGACTGGGAGGGGCCTTTCCTGGAAAAGTTTCTCCTGGAGGGGCGGGAGGTCCTGGATGCCCTCCACGGTAACCTAAGCCGCCCACCTCGCCCGGGCCACGCCCACGGGGAGTACACCGCCGACGTCTCCCCTTGGGTGCTGGGGCTCCTGGTGGGGCGGGAGTTTGAGCCCTACTCCGTGGAGGCCTACCACGGACGCCATCCCGGGCGCACGTACCGGGGAAGGTTCCTGGAGGCCGCGGCAAACGCCAGCCCCTTTGAGGCCTACTTGGCCGAGGTGCTGGACCGCCTGGCCACCTACGAGTGGGAGGCCTACGGCACCCTGAGGCCCCTGGGCTTCGTCAACTGGCCCACCCTGGACCCCCTGCGCTGGGAAAGCGAGGCCAGCCACCAGGAGGAATACGCCATCCGGCGCGCCCGGGGCGAGAAGGTGGAGCCTCCCAAACCGGGCTTCCTCCATGAGGAGGATACCGTCACCCTGGACCCCACCCACCTAAGGCCCACCCCCGGTAGCCCCGTAAGCCTTTTTGCCGCCTACCACGTCTACCCCTACTACCCCGATTTCCTGGTGAACGAACGGGACCTGGCCCCCAACCGCTACCGCAACTACCTGGCCCGCCTGAAAGCCCACCACGGGGAAATGCCCCTCCTCATCGCCGAGTTCGGCCTGCCCAGCAGCCGGGGCATCGCCCACTTCCACCCCGAGGGCCTCCACCACGGAGGGTTTTCCGAAGAAGGCCAAGGGGAAAAGGTGGCGGGCCTCTGGCAGGAGATCGCTGCCCTGGACCTGGCTGGGGGGATGGTCTTCGCCCTCATGGACGAGTGGTTTAAGCGAAACTGGCTCTTCATGGAGTGGGAAACCCCTAGCCGCAACCCCTTCTGGCACAACATCCTGGACCCCGAGGAAAACTATGGCCTCCTGGCGGCCACCGCCAAAGGGGCCTTCCGGTTGGACGGCAAGGCGGAGGAATGGGAGGGCGTGCCCTTCCTCCTTAGGGAAGAGGGGCGGTTTCTCAAAGCCTATGCTGATCCCGAGTATCTCTGGCTCCTCTACCGGGGGCCTTGGCCCCTGAGGCTCTACCTGGACACCGTGCCCGGCGGGGTCCCAAGGGCGGAGGGGTTTGGGGCGGAGTTCCTTCTGGAGGTCAGCGCCCAAGGGGGAAGGCTCCTTGTGGAACAGGGCTACTATCCCTTTCAGGAGCTGGACCGCGGCCTACCGGGGACGGAATACCTCCACTTCCGGGGCACCACGCGGCCGGGGAACGGACCTTTTGTGCCCTTTATCCTCGAGCCCAACCGCCGCCGCACCGGCCGGGACGGCACCGACTACCCCCGTATCCTTTACGAGCTGGGCAGCCTGAAGCCCGGCCAAGACCCGGAAGGGGCCCGGGACCCCACGGCGGACTACGCCCTGGGGGAGGGGGGCCTTTTGGAAATCCGCATCCCCTGGGGCCTGCTCCTCATTGCCGACCCCAGCAGGCGCCTGGCCTGGTACGCCCCCGAACCCATCCCCATAGAGGGCCTTCGCTTCCTCCTTCCCGGGGCCCCACCCCTCACCTTCACATGGCCCACCTGGGAGGAGCCCGCTTTCGCCCTGAGGCTCAAACCCCTCTATTTCCGCTTGCGGGAAGTCTGGCGAGGAGCTCCCTAAGGGGCAGGCGCAGGGCCCAGGCCGCCAAGAGGAAAAGCGCCAGGCCCAGCCCTCCGCCCAGGATAAGGGGGAGTAAGGCCTCCATGGCCCTCTGCACGGGAAGCATCTTAGCCAGCACCACCCCTGGCAAGGCGGCCACGCTTCCCGCCAGCAGGGCCTTATAGAGGAAGGGAGGGAAGGCCTCCAACCCCACCCCTTCCCGTTGCAAAAGGCGGAGGTAGAGGAAGAGCCCTAGATACCCCGCCAGGGCCGTGGCCAGGTTGAGGGCGAAGAGGCCCGCATCCTTAAGGAGCCAGTACCCCAAGGTATTGGCCAAGAAAACCAGGGCGCTGGCAAAAACCGCTTCCCTGACCCGCCCCAGGGCGTAAAGGCCCCTCAGGAGAAGGGTGTTCACCCCCCACGGGAGAACCGCAAACCCCAAGGCGGCCAGGACCGAGGCGCTATAGGCGCGGTTTTCCGGGGTAAGGGGGCCGAAGAGCCCGAAAAGGAAGACCACCACAAAAAGCGCCTGGCCGCTCAGGAACCCCCCAAGGAGGGCCAGGAGGAGGGTTAACCTCCGCAAAGGACCCAGGAGAAACCGGGCCAGGGCCTCCCCTTTTAGGGCGCTCATCCGGGGAAAAAGGGCGATGGCCGGCGAGGTGGCGAAAAGCCCCAGCACCATCTGGAACACCACCTCGGCATTGTAAAAGCCCGTGACCGCGGCCGGGGGGTAGCGGGTGAGGATATGGGTCAGGACCAGGTTTAAAAACTGGCGCAAGGAGGTGGTAAAGGCAAAGGGGCCCATGCGCATAAGCGCGGGAGCAAAGGCCTTATGCCAGCGCCACTCCAGCGCATAGCCCCTAAGAAAGGGAAGCTGCACCAAGGCCTGGACCAGACCCCCCAGGGCCACGGAAAGCCCTAAGAAGGTGGGGTCTCCCGGGAAAAGGGCCATCAGGCCGATGGCCACCAGGTTGAAGGCCACGGGACCTAAGGCGTAGGGCAGAAAGCGCTCCTCCGCCTGGAGGAGGGCGGAGAAGAGGGCCGCCATGGAGATGCCCAGGAGAAAGGGCAAAAGGAGCCGGGTGAGGTAGACCACCTGCGCCAGGCCCTGGTCCTCCCGCAGATGGCTCTCCCCGGCCACCAAAAGCTCCACCACCCAGGGAGCCACCAGGTACCCAAGGCCCAAGACCAGGAGGTTTACCCCCAAAAGGAACGCCCCAAAGCGACGGGCAAAGGCCTTGGCCTCCTCCGGGGGCAAGCCCTTCAGGAGGGGGATGAGGGCGTTCTGCACCGCCCCTTCCGCCAAAAGTTCCCGCAGGAGGTTGGGCACCCGGTAGGCCACGTTGAAGGCGTCCTTAAGGGCATCGGGGTAAAGGGCGTTGAACACCGCCTGGCGCACCAGGCCCAGGACCCTCGAGGCCAGGGTACCCCCCATGACCAGGAGGACCTTACGCAGCATTGCTCTCCAAAACCTCCTGGAAAATATCTAGGAAGTTCGCCTGGTTGACCACCGTAAGCCCGTGGAGGGCGGAAAGCTCCTTGGCCCGGGCCTTATCCATACCCAAGAGCACCAGGAAGCTCTCCTTGGCCGAAAGCCCCAGGACCTTTTTCAGGCCCCCATACTTGGCGATATGGGCTTGGAAGTCCCCGGTCTTGGCCTCAAACCAGTACACCCGCTCCCCTACCCTTAGCAACACGTCCAGCTCCATGGCCTCCCCATTGGGCAGGACCACCTGGTAGCCCATGGCCACCTCATGGGGAAGGTTTTTGGAGCGCAAAAACTTGCGCAGTTTTTCCGCCACATACCGTTCCAACCAGCCCCCGGTGAGAAAGTTTTGCACCCAGCCCTCCGTGCTGGCCTTGGCCCGGATGCGGCGGTCCTCGCTTTTGTAGTGGTAGGAGGTGAGAAGGGCATACTGCTTGAGCATGGTGCAGAACTGGGTGGAGTTGGCAATCTCCTCCTGGGTGGCCTCGGAGAGGGAGAGCTCAAACTGGCGCTTCGTGGAAAGGCTCTGTTTTAGGCGCTCGTACAGCTTATCCAAACTGGCGTACCGGTCCCCCAAGAAAAGGGCCAGGCGGGTCAGGACCTTCTCCTTCTCCTCGTCCTCCTGGGGTTTTTTCACCACCTGGATGCCCAGGCCCTTAAGCCAATCCTCCAAGGAGGCCTTGGCCGGGGCTGGCCTTGGGGGCTCCTTGGCCTTTTGCCCCTCCGCCATGCGCCCCGAGGCCCTTCCCCCAGCGTCTGCCGCCTGAGAACCCTCCTGCACAAGGCGCCACATCTCCCCGGCCAAGGAGAAGAAGCGGGCCCGCAGAGGGTCCTCCCCCTCGAGGCCCGGGGGAGTAATACCGGCCCGCAAGGCATCCAAAAGCCAAGCCTCCAAGGCCTCCTGAAGCCCCTTACGGGCCGCTTCCAGATGCTCCGCCTCCACCTTTAGCCCAAGCTCGGGCAACTCCGCCACAAACCTTCCCGGGCCCACGAGATCATAGCGGGCCTGGGCCATGGCCTTTTCCAAGTAGCGGGTAAGAATCCCCACGGGACTTAGCATAACAAGGGGAAAAAACCAGGCCCCGGAAAATCCGGGGCTTCCTGGTGCCGGGGACGGGACTCGAACCCGTACGGGGGTAACCCCCCAGCGGATTTTAAGTCCGCAGCGTCTACCGTTCCGCCACCCCGGCAGACGCCTTTTATCCTACAAAAAGGGCGCCTCCTCGCCAAGGCGCAAGGTGAGGTCCGCCCCCAAGACCGCCTCCCCCGAGATGCGGTACGGGACCCCCAGCGCCTCCCCTAGGCTCCTGGCCAAGACCCCAGGGCCGTTTTCCAGCACCTCGGTGCGCCCGGGCTTCAGGTCCACAGGGTGCAGGATGACCCGAAGGCCCAGGGCACGGAGCCTTTCCCTGGCCCTTTCCGCCAAGGCCTCCTGGCCTGGGCCGTAAACCAAGGCCACCAACTTCCCGGAGACTTCCGCGGCCTGCGCCAACCCTTCCCCGGCGAAATACACGGCGAGAAGGGTATCCAAGGCCTGGCGGTCCACCGTCCAGCCCCCCCCGCCAAAGCCCCCGGGAAGAAGCAGGCTCACCAGTTCCGGCCCCTTCAGGGCGAACCCCAAGATGGCCCCCCTTTCCTCACGGGTGAGGTCGGTTTGGAAGTAGGGCTCCACCGCCGCCACCGCCCTAGGCAGGCGAAGAAGCCCGGAAGGGGAAAGCACCTGTTCCTTAAGGGCATGGAAGAAAGCCTGCTGGCGCTGGATGCGGCCGATGTCCCCTAGGGCGTCCTTACGGAAGCGCAGGTACCCTTCCGCCTTCTCCCCGTCCAGCACCTGGCAGCCGGGTTCCAGGTTGATCTCTAGCCCGGCGGCGGTATCCCGGTAGCGCATGGGCTTTTCCACGCACACCCTAACCCCCCCTAGGGCATCCACCCCGCGCCGCAAGGCCTCTGTGCTCACCACCACATACCGGTCCGGTCGCACCCCGGTGATGCGGGCCACCGCCTCCTTCATGAGCTGTGGGCCCCCCAAGGGGCTGGCCGCATTCACCTTGTGCCAACCGTAGCCGGGAAGGTTTACCCAAACATCCCGGGGTATGGAAAGCACCACCACCCGCTTGGCCGCAGGGTCTAGGCGCACCAGGAGGATGGTGTCCGCCAGGCCCCGGAAGCGTTCGGGGGCCCGTTTGTGATAGCCCGCATACTCTGGGCTAGAACCATAGACCAGCACCGTCAAGGGGGCCTTAAGCCCCTCCGGGGCCGGAAGGGCCCCCTGCCGTAACAAAGGACCCAAAAGGGGATAGGCCCAAAGGCCTAGCCCCACCAGAAGGAGGGCAAGGAAGAGGGGGAAAAACCGCCGCACAAAAGCCCAGTTTACGCCTTAGGAGGTGAGGCGGATTAGGGGAAGCAGTAGGTGGTGTCGGTCATGACCCGGTCGGCGCGCACCAGGCCGAAGCCGTATTGGTCGTCGTGGCCCGGGGCTCCGAGGTCCTCCGCGGTCCCGGTTAGGCACTGGTAGACCTGGTCCGGGGTTGGCCAGTCTCGGCGTTCGCTGGCGTACTTGCTCATGTACAGGGCCACCACCCCAGCCACCACCGGGCTGGCCAAGGAGGTTCCACTACCCAGGTCATAACCTCCAACTAGATTGGCCACCAGTACATCCTTTCCTGGGGCCACCAGGTCCAGCTCGGGACCATAGGTGGAAAAACTGGCCCGATTTTTGTTGGAATCCACCGCTCCTACGGCAATGACCGTGGGTAAGTTCCCTGGGAAAAGCACCCCAGAGCCGCCATCGTTCCCCGAGGCCGCCACCAGCACAGCCCCGCTGGCTCGCGCTTGGGCGATTGCGTTTTCTAGGGTTTGGTCCACAACGCCCCTGGCACCTAAGGATAGATTGATCACCCTGGCCCCCCACCTCCTGGCCAGGTCTACCCCTTTCGCAATGTCTGCCGTGGAGGCAGTATCCACCCCATCTTTGAATACTTTTATGGGGACCAGATACCCGCCCCACGTAACCCCAGCCATGCCTTTGCCGTTATGGGTAGCCGCACCCAGGACGCTGGCTACCATGAGGCCATGCCCACGCCTATCCGTTCGGTCCGTGGGGTCTGGGTCATCATCGGCTACGTCTAGCTTCACCCCTTGGGGAAGGTAGAGGCTAGCCTGAACATCCCCATGGGAGGAAATGCCTGTGTCCAAGACCGCAATCAGGGGTGGGCAACCTCGGCCCGTGCCCTGATTCCAGGCCGCCTCGAGGTGCACCAAACCGTTCAGGTAGGCTTCCTGATAAACCGGATACAAAGGATCGTTAGGCGCCCGCAAGGCATGATAGACAAAGTTCGGTTGCACATACTGGGCTCCCGCCCGAAGGAGGGCCACCGCCCGAGCTTTCTCCTGGCCAGGAGGCACTTTTACCCGTAGAAGCCCCCAAGGCAAGGCATCCTGGGGCTCCACCCCCTGGTCCCTGAGCATCTGGACGCTAAGCCCCGCTCTTGGCAAGACCAATAGTTCTCCTGGGACATACTCCCCCTCAAAACGACCCAAACCCTGAAGCCTTAGGGGCTCCTCCGCTTGCACCTCAAGAGGGCCTACAGGGCACTCCTTAGGGTTCACCGGAGGCGCTGGCGTCTGGGGACAGGCGGTGAGGAGTAGGGCCGTGGCAAAAAGTAGCGGAAAAAAGAAAGCCCGGTTCATGCTCCCTACTTTACCCGGAAAAAACCAGGCCCTTCTTAACCTTCGCCTAAGGTTTGCCCCACCCGCTCCGCCAGCTTCTCCAAGAAACCAAAGAACAGGGGTCCATAGTGGGCCAGCTCGTCCCCGTCCGTGGCCACCACGGGAAGGTGCCACCCCCTTTCCGCAGCCAGTGCCCGGGCCTTTTCCTGGGGGTTCCGGCCCCAGGGCTTGGGCTCGTAGAGGAAAAGGTCGGGCTTGCGGCGCTCCACCTCCCTTAGGTCCGGCGGGAAATAGGCCTGGGGCACGTCCAGGAAGATGGGCTTAAGCCCCAGGTGCAACAGGGCCTGGGCGATATAACTCCCCCGGCCCACGGTGATGGGCCCGCCCAGGTCCATCTCAAAGTAAACCCTGAGGTCAAACCGCCCCTTAAGGCGGCCATAGCGCTCGGCAAGCCCGTGGGCCAGGGCGGTAGCCCTTTCCTCCAGGTCCAAAAGGTGCCCCAAGGTGGAGAGGTTTTCCAGGATGCCGTAGGGGCTCAAGGGCAAGGGCAGGGCGTAGACGGGAAACCCCTCCTCCTTTAGCCTGAAGGCCTGCTCCCGTTGCACCCCGGTGGAGAGGAGCACCAGGTCGGGCTTTAGGCTACGGAGAAGCTCCGTGCGGGTTTTGGTGTAGGAGGCCAAGACCGGCAGGGAAAGCACCTCCGCTGGCCGGTGGCAGAAGGCGCTTCGCCCCACGAGCCGCTCCCCCACCCCCAGGGCGAAGAGGGCATCGGTCACGTTGGGGGCCAGGCTTACGATGCGTTCCAGGCGATCGGGCAGCTCTAAAGGGCCAAGAAGCTCGTGAAAAAGCCTCATTTCCTAAGGTCCAGGGAACGGGCATGGGCCTCCAAGCCCTCGGCCCGGGCCAAAAGGGCCCCCTTGACGGAGAGCTCCTTCACCGCCCCCTCGGCAAGCCCCATCACCGGGATCACCTTCAAGAAGTCCCGCACCGCCAAGCCCCCTTGGAAACGGGCGGTGCCCGAGGTGGGCATCACGTGGCTGGGCCCGGCGATATAGTCCCCCAGGGCCTCGGGGCTACCCTCCCCCAGGAAGACACCCCCGGCGTTTTGCACCTTCCCCAGCCAGGGCAAGGGGTCGGCCAGGGCCAGGCAGAGGTGCTCGGGAGCGTAGAGGTTGGCCAGGGTGAAGGCCTCCTCGAGGTCCTGGGTGAGCACCAGCCCCCCCCGCTCCAGGGCCTTTTTGGCGATCTCCGCCCGAGGGAGGTCCTGAACCTGCCGGAAAAGCTCCGCCTCCACCCGTTCCAAAAGGGCCCGGTCCGGGGAGAGGAGCCAGGGTTCGGAGTCGGGGCCGTGCTCCGCCTGGGCCAGAAGGTCGGCGGCCAGAAGCCTGGGCGAGGCGGAACCATCGGCGATGATGAGGGTTTCCGTGGGACCCGCCAGGCCATCTATGCCCACGGTGCCATAGACCTGCCGCTTAGCCGCCACCACGTAGGCGTTCCCCGGGCCCACGACCTTATCCACCCGGGGCACCCGCTCCGTCCCGTAGGCCAAAGCGCCCACAGCCTGGGCCCCGCCCATGGCGAAAAGCCGGTCGGCCCCCGCCACCCAGGCCGCGGCCAGCACACCGGGGTGAACCCTAGGGGGACTGGCCACGATGACCTCCTCCACCCCGGCCACCTTGGCCGGCACCACGCTCATGAGCAGGCTGGAAAGGAGGGGCGCACTCCCCCCAGGGACATACACCCCCACCCGGGCCAGGGGCCGGACCAGCTGGCCTAACACCCCGCTCCCATCCGCCTTTAAAAAGCCTCCCCGGGCCTCCTCCCGGTAAAAGGCCTCTATACGCTCCTTGGCGGTTTCCAGGGCATCCCTGAGCTCCTCGTCCAGGTCCTCGTAGGCCTGGCGCCAGGCCTTTTTGGGGATCTCCTCCACCGGATGACCGTCCAGGTCCAGGCTGAAGCGGTCCAAGGCCGCATCCCCTTCCTCCCGCACCGCGGCCAGGATGCCCCGCACGATCTCCTCCACCGTGGGATCAAAGGCCAGGCCCCGGCGGGCAAAGCGCTCCTTAACCTCCTCCGCGCGGTAGATCATGCCTCCACTATACCCAGCGCCGGCGCCTTCTGGGCTCCTCCACCCCCTCCAGGACTCCCTCAAACACGTGGTCGCCCACCTGCTGGGCTATCCTCACGGGAAGCCCCTCCTCCAGCTGGACCAGGGTGAGGCCCGGGCGCAGGCGGTAGTGGCGGCGCCGGCGTCCTTCCACCTCGAGGTCCGAAAGCCTTTCCACATATACCCTCCCCCCGGGCATGGGAAACCGCGCCACGTCCCCGGGCTCTAGGGCCAAACCGGGCAGGGCCAGGAGGAGGGAAAGGGGGTCATGGTAGGGGGCCACAAAGGGGAAGGCCAGGCTCTCCTTGCCCTGGCTGACCAACACCACCCCGTCCTCCTCCAACCTCTCCACGGTGAAGACCCGGCTCTCCCGTCCTTCCACCCGCTCGGCAAAGTACCGGGAAAAGCCTTCCGCATCGGTTTCCGTTTGCCAGCGCTGGCGGGTCTTGGGCAAGGGCAGGTTCACCTCGGCGGTGAGGGTGGCCTTCACGCCCCCTTCCAGAGGGCGCACCTCCAGCCTGCCCTCCCCCGCCTCCTCCCCGGCGAAGAAGTACCGGTACACGTAGATGGCGGGGCGCTCGGTCATGGCCTTAGCGTACCTTGATGACCAGGGGTGGCCCCGGCACCTCCAAGAGGTAGTCCACGGGATCGCGGCCCGCCACCCGGATACGCAACCGGTACACGCCCTTCTGGTCAAACTCCGCCCGTCCCGGGGCGGTGAGGAGGAGCTGGCCGGGAGCCATCCGGGAACCCTCCGGCACCTCGAGGAGGAACACCTCCGCCCGCTCCGTAGGGGGATCGGTGCGGAACTCCATCACGTAGCCCCCCGGGGAAGAGGAAGGGGGACGAAGGAAGAATAGGGCCAGGCCCAGAAGAAACAGCAAACCGAGAAGCCCCAAAAGCAGGGGGCGCCTTCTCGGGCGCGGCGGCTCCACCACGGCAAAGGAAGGCTCCTCAGGCTCCTCTATGCGGACGACCCGGGGGCGGCTTGGGGTTATGCCCTCGGATAGCGAGGCCTCCGAGGTCTTGGGGGAAACCCCGTGGTCATCCGCCATCCCGGGCACGGGATCCACGCTCAGCACCTTCCGCCCGGAAGAAGGAGGCCTGATGGGTTCCTCCTCAGGCCTGGCCGAGGGTTCCTCGAGGGGGCGGGCATCCTGCGCCGTGTCCCCCGGCCCTGGGCTACCCGGAACCTGGGGCGAGGCCTCAGAAAAAAGGACCTCCAGAGGCTCCTTCCCGGCCTCTATCCCCTCCAAAAGCTCCTTAAGGCCAAACTCGGGGTAGCGCTCCCCAGCCAGGGCCCGGGCCAGGGCCACCAGGGCCTTTTCCGGCTCTCCGGAAAGCTCCTTCAGCCCCACCCCAGCCAGCCACACCCGCTTGCCCTTCACCAGGCAGAGTTCCGGGATGGGCGCATGGGACACCCCCTGGGCTTTTAAGGCCGCCAAGATCCGGGCCATCCCCCTCAGCCACTGCTCCAGCCGCTCCAGGTCCGCTACCCCCAGGTACTGGC
This sequence comes from Thermus altitudinis, assembly GCF_022760835.1. Taxonomy (GTDB): domain Bacteria; phylum Deinococcota; class Deinococci; order Deinococcales; family Thermaceae; genus Thermus; species Thermus altitudinis. Next base: position 100,575 of record NZ_JAKTNQ010000001.1, on the reverse strand, counting down.
TCAAGGGCACCGCCCCGATGGGCCACTCCAGTACCCAGGCCTCCGGGGTCTCTTCCAAAAGGGGAAGCACCCCCTCCGCCGCCACCGGTACCCCTTGGGCACCCTTTAGCACCATCACCGGCATCCCGGTGCGGGTGTCCTGACCCTCAAAGGCAATGGTGGAAGCAATACGGGCAAGAATGCGCCGCAACCAATAGTTACCCAAAACCTCCATCCCCCCAAGTATAGCCACCTGAACCCCCCAACTGGCTGGCCCCGGAACCAAACCCCCTCTATTCTGATGTGTGTACCGCATCGGCCAGCTGGCTAGGCATGTTGGGGCGAGCCCCGACACGTTGCGCTTCTATGAGCGCAAAGGCTTGGTCCACCCCGTGGCCCGTAGCGAGGGAGGCCACCGCCTTTACGGGGAGGAGGCCCTCCGCCGCCTCAACTTCATCAATCAGGCCCAGGCCTTGGGCCTGACCTTGGAGGAGATCCGTGCGATGCTGAGGGTCATGGAGGAAGGTCGCCCTCCTTGCGCCGACGTGCGCCGGGTGTTGCGCCAAAAGGTGTCCCTGCTGGAAAGGCGCATCGCCGAGCTTACCGCTTTGCGCGCTGCCTTGACCGAGCGGCTAAGGTGGGCCGAGGCCCACCCCGACCCTCTCTGCGAAGGCCACGACCACTGCGTTTACCTGGACTCTACCCCCACGTGACCATGTTTAGGCTGGCCCAGCGTTCGAGAAGGTAACGAGGATATACCCTTCTTGCAGGAGGATTCTCAGGCTGGGGTGATCCCTGTACGGTATTCGCCAAGAAAGGGAATCCCGAGGGCCTTTAGGGCCTCCTTCATCCCAAAGGCTTGAGCGCAGTAGGCGCAGGCACCTTGGATACAGCTCCGCACCGATAGAAAGAGGGCGTGGGCCTTATGACTAGGACTAGCCAAGGCGGCAAGCTCTTGGGTACCCGCCCCGTCAAAGAGGAGGCGCACCTCATCCCCGGCTTACTTAAGCTCCTGGGCCAGCATGAGGGTGTTCACAAGTCGCCCCAGGCCCTCGTGGGTTTCCGTGCCTGCCAGAACCAGGATGGCTACCTTGCGCATACCCATCACCTGTAGGTTAGCCTGAGCTAGGAGCAGCGCACTGGCTGTAAAAGGTTTTACAAGCCGGATTTCAGGCTATACTGACCGTAAGCGGATGGACTGGCTACGAGCCCTTTTCCGCCCCAGGGGAGGCCCTCCCCAACACTTCTTTCTTCCCGAAGCCTCCTGGCACCGGCGTATATCACCGGAAGCCATGGCCGAGATGGAGGCTATATGCCCTCCCAGACGCTATCGCAAGGGGGAGGCTATTTTCCTCCTAGGGGACCCTGCCCAGGGCTTTTTCATCCTGATGGAGGGGCGGGTGCGCCTCATCCTGCCCACGACCAAAGGAGAACGAACCTTGGCTCTGCTCGGCGAGGGGGATATCTTCGGTGAATCCTTTCTAACCGGAAAGCCCGCACAGACCACCACCGCCCTGGTCCAGAGCCCCCAGGCGGTGGTCTGTCCTGTTTCCCGGGAGCAGTTTCTGGAAATCGCCCGCACCCTGCCTGAGGTGGCCTTGGCCTTTGCCTCCCTTCTTGCGGAAAGGATCGGACAGCTCACGGAGGAAATAGCTCGAGGGGCCCTGCCTGCCCCCGTACGGGTGGGCAGGCTTCTCCTGAACCTGGGGCGCCGCTTTGGCCACTTGGGGAAAAACGGGAGCATCCTGCTGGATCTGGACCTTTCCCAGGAGGAGCTGGGCACCTTCTGCGGAGTCACCCGGGTCACCGTAGCCCAGGCCTTCCGCCTCTTTCGCGCGGAAGGCGTTTTGGAAAGACAGGGGTCTGGGTACGTGCTGTACCCAGACCGCCTAGAAAGCCTTCTGGAAACGTGGGAGGGCCTTTAGCGAATGGCTGTGCTGAACACGTAATCCTGGCCTCGGGCCCGGGCATGGCAGGAGGAGCACATCGGAACTTTTCCTGCCACTTCCACCTCCCCTTTGGGAGTGTACTTGGCCCAGAACCAGTCCCCGTGATCGGGATCGTACCCTTTGCCCCGCTTGACCATAACGGTAATCCCATCCAATGTCCCATCCGGCATGTGGTTGTCCTTGACGATGACCGAGCCTACCGGGTACTGCCCAACCTTGGCTTTTATGGCATCGAAGGCGATGCTGTTCACGAAGGTGCGGAGTAAGGCTCCATGGGGCTCAGTGCCCTGGTAGAAGCCCATGGGCTTCCCCGGGATGTAGTGCCAGCTAAGCCGGTAATCCTCCCCAGAAGCCCCGGCCAGAAGCCGCCAAAGCCTTTGGGCAAAGGCTGCATCCTGGTCTACAGCCTGGGACAGGGCTAGGATGGACCAGCCGATCGCCATTATCCCCAGTATGGCCTTGTACCTTTTCCTCATTGGCCACCTCCAGGCCTCCAACCTAGGCCAGGGGAAGAACAACCGCTATAAACTCCTTTACACCCCTTAACTTCCTTTGGGGCTTGACTTTGGAGCTAACTCCAAGGTTTACCCTGGCAGTATGAAGGTCGTGCGCCGTTACCCGCTCAAGGTTTCCCAGATGCAGGGCGCCCATTGTCACCGAGCGGTGGAGGGTGCCCTCATAGGGGCTGGCCCAAGGCCTGCCAAGTATGTGTCCGGAAGGGAAGAAGTAAGGGTGACCTACCTGCGCAAGGAGGCTAAAGGGGTGAAGGAAGCCTTCCCCGAGGGAAGGCTAAAGGCCCTGGGGGTTGTGGGTTACCCCGCACGGGTCCTTGGGGAGGAGAAGCTATGAAGTACGATCTAATCATCGTCGGCTCGGGCTCGGCCGGGGTGGCCGCAGCCTTGGAGGCTGCCGCGAGGGGGGCCAAGGCGGCGGTGGTTGAGGGCGGGACCCTGGGCGGGACCTGCGTCAACGTGGGATGCGTGCCCTCCAAAGCCCTGTTGCGTGCCGCCGAGGCCTTCCACAAGGCCAAGCATCATCCCTTCCAGGGCATCCACACCCAGGCGGTGCGGGCGGAGCTCCCCGCGATTATCCGACAAAAGGATCGGCTTGTGGAGGAGCTTCGCCAGGAAAAGTATGCGGACGTTTTGCAGGCCGCAGGGGTATCCCTGATCCAGGGCCAGGCCAGGTTCCAAGATGAGGAAACCCTGGAGGTGAACGGCGGGGCCTACAAGGCCGAGGGCTATGTGTTGGCCACCGGCGCGAGTCCAACCCTACCTCCCATCCCCGGCCTGGCCGAAAGCCAACCCTGGACGTACCTGGAAGCCCTCTTCCCAGATATCCATCCCGAAAGCCTGGTGGTCATCGGTGGAGGCCCTATCGGGCTAGAGATCGCCCAGATCTACGCCCGGCTTTGTACCCGGGTAACGGTGCTGGAGGCCACCCCCTACCTCCTCCCCGCCGAGGATCCCGAGCTCAGCCGCCTGCTCCGGGGCTATCTGGAGGACGAGGGGATGGAAATCCAAACCGGGATCAAGGTGCTGGGGGTAGAACGCCAGGGCGATGGGTTCTCAGTCCACACCCAGGGGCGAACATACCAGGCCCAGCGCCTCTTGGCGGCCACTGGGCGCAAGCCCCGCACCCAGGGGCTCAACCTCGAGGCCGCCGGGGTGGGGCTAGGCTCCCGGGGAGAGGTCCTGGTGGACGAGTACCTTAGAAGCACCAACCCCCGCATCTTTGCCGCCGGCGACGTGGCGGGCCTACCCCAGTTCGTCTACGTGGCGGCCCAGTACGGGCGCGTGGCCGCACGGAATGCCCTTGGGGGAAGGGAGGCCCTCGAGCTTAAGGCCGTGCCCCGGGTCACCTTCACGGACCCTGCCCTGGCCACTGTGGGGCTCACTGAGATGGAGGCCCGCCACCTCCACGGCCAGGACGTCCGAGTATCCCGGCTTCCCCTGGACCTCCTTCCCAAAGCCCTGGTACAGCACGATCCCCGCGGTCTCTTCAAGCTGGTGGTGGACGCCGAGGGGACGGTGCTGGGGCTTTCCGTCCTGGCTCCCGAGGCTGGCGATGCCCTGCAGGAAGCGGTACTGGCGGTCAGGTTCGGCCTCCACTACCGCGACTTGATCGACACCTTCCACCCCTACCTGACCCTGGCGGAAGGCATCCGCCTGGTAGCCCAGGCCCTGGACACCGAGGTGGGGATGCTTTCCTGCTGTGCCTAATGCCATGACCCCAGCCTCGGTTAAAACCCACCCCCCTTCCCTGCGCTGCGCCCTTTGCGGAGCAAAGACCCAGGGCCCTTCCCTCTGGGTGACCATCGAAAGCGAGCCCTATCCGGTGGAGGATGCCACCTGCGCCCGCCTCCTGGAAGAGAACCCTGTGGCCGCCGTAGGCCCCCGGGCTGAACTCTCCTATCGGCCTGGCTGCCCGCGCTGCCTAGCCAAGGTAGCCCTGTGGCGGGAAGTCCAGCAACGACGTCCCCTGAGGCTTAACCTAAGGCCTACATCCACGGATGCGCCTTGCCCCCGCCTTTTCCTAGAGGGCCAGGAGGACCATATTACCTTGGCAATAGACGATTTGGAGGAGCTTCTCCTTTGGCTTTGGATCCGCTACCCCGGCTTTGCGGGGTGCTGCTAGGAGGTAGATCATGGCCCAGTTTGTGAGGGATCCCGTATGCGGCCGTACCATCAACGCTGAACGCTCGCAGGTATACACTGAGTACCAAGGAAAAACCTACCACTTCTGCTGCAAGCAATATCGGGAAAGTTTCCTAAAGGAGCCCGAGCGGTATGCCAAGGAGGAGCGGCGTGAACCCCCTGAGCGCTAAGTGGGCTACTTTAGGCATTTTAGCTTCCCTGGCACTAGCCTTTGTTTTCCCCGCCGCTTCGCCTCTCCAAGCGGATCGCACCTGCTGCCCCCCATCCGGCGGAGGGGCGACCCTAGCTCCAGGTATCCAGGGCATGGCCAGCGCCTTTGATCCCGCTCAGTACAGAGGTAAGGTCTTAATCGTGAACTTCATGGCAGAGTGGTGCCCGGGTTGCTGGTCCGAGCTACCGGGCCTCGTACGGCTGTCCTGGAAATACAAGGACCGAGGGCTGGCCGTCGTGGGCATCTCGGTGGGGTCCTTGAGGGAGGGAACCCTTAAGCTTATCCAGCAGTTCGGCATTGCCTACCCCGTCTACCTGGACCCTGAAGGCCGCGTCGCTGTAGAACGCTTCCGTCTTACCGGAATGCCCTCAACCTTCATCTACGACAAAAACGGCAAGCTGGTGAGGAGCCTGCGCGGAGGGGTATCCGAGCCGGTGCTGAAGACCATCGTGGCGGCGCTCCTATGAGCCTGTGGCTCTACGCGTTTGTCGCTGGGGCCTTGGCCACGCTTAACCCCTGTGGCTTCGCCCTGTTGCCCGCGGTACTAGGGCGCTTCATGGCCCAAAATCGGGGGGGAGCCAAGGCCGGGTTAAGGCTGGGGCTATCCCTCGCGCTAGGGACCCTAACCGCGTTCGGTACCCTAGGCCTAGCCTTCACATGGGTGGGCGGACTCGTGGGGCGCTACCTTCCCTACCTGAACCTCGGGCTAGGCCTAGGGCTACTGGCAATGGGGTTTCTGGCGCTCCTCGGCAAGGGAGCTCGGCCAAGCCTGGCGCTGCGAGCCTCTAAGGGGGAAAGGTTCGTGCAGTTCTATGGCTTTGGATTGGCCTATGGCTTGGCCAGCCTGGGATGCGCTTTGCCAGTGTTTCTTTCCGTGGTGGGTTTCGCCCTTACCCAAGGTCCGGTGGACGGAGCCCTGGCCTTGCTGGCCTACGGACTGGGGATGGGTGCGGTGCTCACCACGGCAAGCCTGCTGGTAGGGCTAGGCCAAGAGAGGGTGCTCCGGCACCTAGGTCAAGGAGGCAGGTACCTAGGGACCTTAGGGACTTTGCTCCTGCTCCTGGCCGGGGGTTATTTGGTCGGCTATCAGCTGGCCTTCCTCTCCCAGGCCCCTACCGGGGCCCGCTGGATGGGTATCGGGCTAGGACTACTGGCGGCAGCCACAGGCTACGGGTTTTACAGACAAATCCTAATCCGCACCCGCTAGGTGCTCCGCCTATGCCTTCGCCACCCAAAACCCCCAGGACTAGGGTTTCACGTTGGCAACCCCAGCGGCCATCCTCAGGGTTATTCTTTTCCGGTTCTTACCCCTTCCTCCGGCTATATAATCTGCCAAAGGTAGGGCCCTTGGGCCGGAAAGGAGCGGGGATGGAGTTCAAGATCACGCTGACCACGGAGGAGATCGTTCGGGGCTTGAAGCATTACCGCCGCATCGCCAAACAGGACGTTCTCCGGGCGCCGGAGACGCCGAACCCGGAGGTCTTCCGCCGCCATGCGGAGGCCCGGCGCGAGGTCTACGCCAAGCTGGCGGAGGTGGCGGAGGCCGAGGGGCCGGAGGCCGTGGTGCAGTACGCCTTGGAGCTCTACAAGTCCCTGCCCTTCGTCACCGGCACCCCGGAGGACCAGTACCCAGAGATCAAAGGCCAGGAGAACGCCCTGGAGAACTTCTTCCTCATGATCGGCCTGGATCCCAAAACCCGACGGGAAGCCCGCAAGGCCCGGAAACCCTTGCAATGACCCTGGAACTTCTACACGCTCAGGCCAAGGCCTGTACCGCCTGCCGCCTGGCGGAAGGCCGCACCCAGGTGGTCTTCGGGGAAGGGGACCCCGACGCCCAGCTCATGATCGTGGGGGAAGGCCCCGGGGAGGAGGAGGACAAGCAGGGCCGCCCCTTCGTGGGGAAGGCCGGGCAGCTGCTTAACCGGATCCTCGAGGCCGCCGGCATCCCCCGGGAATCGGTCTACATCACCAACATCGTCAAGTGCCGTCCCCCAAATAACCGCGCCCCCTTGCCCGATGAGGCCAAGATCTGCACCGACAAATGGCTCTTGAAGCAGATTGAGCTCATCGCCCCCCAGATCATCATCCCCTTGGGGGCAGTGGCGGCGGAGTTTTTCCTGGGGGAGAAGGTCTCCATCACCAAGGTGCGGGGGCAGTGGTTCAGCTGGCACGGCATCCGGGTCTTCCCCATGTTCCACCCCGCCTACCTCCTCCGCAACCCCAGCCGGGCCCCGGGAAGCCCCAAGCACCTCACCTGGCTGGACATCCAGGAGGTGAAGCGGGCTTTGGACGCCCTACCCCCCAAGGAGCGCCGACAGGTGAAGGCGGTGAGCCAAGAACCCCTCTTTTAGGCCCGGCTCCAAGGGGTGTAGAGGACGGGCAAGGGGCTTACGAAAGGCTCCGCATAGTCCACGCCCAGGTAGTTGCCGAAGTAGCGGCGCATGGCCTTACGGGCTTCCAGGCCCTTAGGGCCCACGGTTTCGCTCACCGCCTCCCCGGAAAACTGGCTCCTGTAGGCCAGCACCGCCTGCTCCCACTGGTCTATGAAGGCGGATATCTTCACCAGGAAGCTGGGGGTGAAGGGATGGTTCCCCGGGTAGAAGAAAAGCCGTTCCACCCGGTGCGGCTCGCCTTCTACCGGGGCCTTCCCCAAGCCCGCCAGGTGCACCGCCGCCACCGCCAAGCGGCTTGCCGCCGTGTGGTCGGGGTGGCGGTCGGCCTCGAAGGGGGCCAACACAATGCGGGGCCTAAGCCGCCTCAGGGCCTCGGCCAGCGTAAGGCGCTGCTCGGGTACGTCCAGAAGCCCCCCGTCGGGCAACCCCAGGTTGCCCCTAAAGTCCAAGCCCAGGATGCGGCTGGCCTCCGCCACCTCTTTCGCCCTTTCCTCCGGGGTGCCTTTGGAGCCCATCTCCCCGCGGGTGAGGTCCAGAATCCCGGTGCTCAGTCCCTCCGCCTTGGCCCGGGCCAGGGTGCCGCCACACCCCAGCTCCCCATCGTCGGGATGAGGAGCCAGGACCAGAAGGTCAAGCACGGCCTCCCTCCTTCTCCCCAAGGCGCCTTTCCGTACCCGCCTGCAGGCGCTTTAGATTCTCCCGGTGGGTCCAGAAGATGAGAAGGGCCATGAGGGCCACGGTGGCCACCTCCCAAAAGGGGCGGGCCAAGGCCAGGGCCAGGACCGTGGCCGCCACCCCCCCGGTCATGCTCCCCGCCGACACGTAACGGGTAAGGAGCATCACCGTGATCCCTATGGGAAACGTCCAAAACGCCAAGACAGGGTCCAGAAAGAGCAGGGTGCCAAAGCTGGTGGCCACCCCCTTCCCTCCCTTAAACCCCAGGAAGAGGGAGTAGTTGTGGCCCAACACCGCCGCCAAGGCCACCCCGCCCAAAAGCGGGCCCTCTATTCCCACCGCCCGGGCGATGAGCACGGCAAGCCCCCCCTTGAAGACGTCAAAAAGGGCCACCACCAAGGCCGGCCCCGGGCCCAAAGCCCTAAGGACATTGGTGGCCCCTATGTTCCCCGAGCCCACCTTGCGGATATCCACCCGGTAGGTGCGGGCCACCAAAACCCCTGCGGGGATGGACCCAAAGAGATAGGCCAGCAAAAGGACCAAAAGCCCCGACACCATAGGGAAGATTCTAACTGCTAGCCGAGGTGTAGCTCCTTAAGGCCACACGAAAGAAAGCCCGGGACAAGAGGAACAAAAAGAAGGCCAGACCCCAAGCCCAGAGGGAAACCGCCCCCCGCCCCAAAGCCACCTCCGCCGGCACGGTGGTGAGGAAGGCCACCGGCACCACGAAGGTAAAAAAGACCCGGTATAAAGCCGGGTAGGCCCCCACGGGGAAACGTCCCGCCTCCAGAAGCCCCCGCAAAACCTCGGTGACGTTGTAGATCTTCACGAACCAGATGCTGGTGGTGGCCAGCAAGAACCACAGGCTATAGAGCATCACGGCCCCCAGAAACCAGTACCCGGCGAAGGCCAGGTAGCCCAAGCCCCCTAGCCCCAGGCGCACCCCCGCATATACCAGAAGGCCCATCCCCAGGAGGAAATCCCCCAAGCCCCAAGGGGAAAACACCCGGAAGGAAAGCCAAAACTGGGGGTCTAGGGGCTTTAGGAGCACGAAGTCCAAGGTGCCTTGTTGTACATGTTCCACGATCTTGTTGAGGTTGGGGGCCAAGAGGGTGCTCCCTAGGCCCTGAAGGAGGGTAAAGGCCGCCAGGACCAAAAGGGCCTCCTCCCAGGACCAGCCCCCGGGCCGGTACCCCCCTTGGTAGAGGAGAAAGAGGCCGAAAAGGGCCCCAAGAAGGGTGAGGGCTGAGGAAAGGAGGCCCAGGAGGAAGTTCAGGCGGTACTCCATCTCCGCCGCCAGGCTCAGGCGCAGGAAGAGGAGGAAAACCCTCAGGTAACGCACTTCCCCATTACACCACGGGTAGACTTAAAGGGTGTCAAGGACGCCTGTGGTTCTAGCCCAGGACCTCACCAAGCACTACCGGGTGGCCCTGAAGGAGGACAGCCTTCTCGCCACCTGGCGCCACTTCCTTTTCCGCCAGTACCGCACGGTGCAGGCGGTGGAAGGGGTGAGCTTCCGCATAGAACGAGGGGAGGTGGTGGGCTTCCTGGGGCCCAATGGCGCCGGCAAGACCACCACCTTGAAGATGCTCACCGGGCTCATCCACCCCACCCGGGGCCAGGCCGTGGTGGCGGGGCACGTACCCTGGCGGCGGGAAAAGGCCTTCCTGAAGAAGATCACCTTGGTGATGGGCAACAAGCAACAGCTCATCTGGGACCTCCCCGCCTGGGACACCTTCCGCCTCAACGCCGCCATCTACGAGATCCCCGAGGAGGAGTTCAAAAAGAGGGTCCGGGAGCTTTCCGATATGCTTTCCCTCACCGAAAAGCTACACCAGCCGGTGCGCAAGCTCTCCTTGGGGGAAAGGATGAAGGCCGAGCTCCTGGCGGCCCTTCTCCACCGCCCGGAGGTCCTCTTCCTGGACGAGCCCACCTTGGGCCTGGACATCAACGCCCAGGTGGCGGTGCGGGAGTTCATCCGGGAGTACAACCGGCGCTACGGGGCCACGGTGCTCCTCACCAGCCACTACATGGCGGATATCGCCGCTTTGGCGGAAAGGGTCTTGGTGATCCATCAAGGAAAGCTCCTCTACGATGGCGCCCTGGAAGGGCTCTTGGAGCGCTTTGCCCCCTACCGGGAGGTGGGGCTCGTCCTGGCCCAACCCTTGCCTAAGGAGGCCCTCCTTCCCTTCGGGGAGGTGAGGGTTCTCGAGGGCCTAAAAGCCCGCCTTTTGGTTCCCCGGGAACGGCTCACGGAAAGGGTGGCCGAGATCCTCAAAAGGCTTCCCGTGGAGGACCTGGAGGTGCGGGAGCCCCCGCTGGAGGAGGTCATCGCCCGGGTCTACAAGATAGCCCCTTTGGCGCACACCCTGGAGGAGGTATGAGGAAGGCCCGGGTTTTGCTCTCCGTTTACCTGGCCTACATGCTGGAGTACCGGGCCGAGCTCTTCCTCTGGGCCTTGGCGGGAGCCCTTCCCCTCATCCTCCTTGGGGTGTGGACGGAGGCGGCCAGGGGCGGGGACTTCCCCTTAAGCCCCGGTGAGTTTGCCCGCTACTTCCTAATGGTGTTCCTGGTTCGCCAGGCCACGGTGGTCTGGGTGGTGTGGGAGTTTGAGCGGGATGTGGTGGAGGGCCGGCTCTCCTTCCGGCTCCTTAGACCCCTGGACCCCTTTTGGGAACACCTGGCCGCCCACGTGGCCGAACGGTTGGCCCGGTTCCCCTTTGTGGTGCTCCTCGTCCTTCTCTTCTTTTGGATCTTCCCCGAGGCCCGCTTTGTGCCTGAACCCCTTCCCCTTTTGCTGGGGCTTCTCTTCACCTTTTTGGCCTTCTTGCTGCGCTACCTGATGCAGTACACCATTGCCATGCTCACCTTCTTCAGCGAGCGGGCGGTTTCCGTGGAGGAGGTCTTCTTCCTCCTCTACCTGTTCCTTTCCGGGACCATCGCGCCCCTCGAGGTCTTCCCCGAACCCCTAAGGACCCTGGCCCTCCTCACCCCCTTTCCCTACCTGGTCTACCTGCCCGCCGCCCTCCTGGCTGGGCAGGAAGTGGACCTCCTCCCGGGGATCTGGATCATGCTCTTCTGGGGTGGAGCCCTCCTTCTCCTTTGGCGGCTCCTTTGGCGGCTTGGGCTTAGGCACTACTCCGGCCAGGGAGCCTAATAGGGGCATGGCCACCCGCTACCGCCTCCGCGGGTGGAGCTCCTTCGGGGAAAGGGATAGAGCCCCATGGGACCCAAACAGGCCTTCATGGTGGCCCGGCTGGACAACCCCTTGCATGAGGCCCCACGGGGTGAGGCTGGGGTCATGGGGCCAAACCCCTGGCGTCTTCCTCCCGACTCGGAACCCGAACCCGACCCGCCCGTCCTTGCCCCACCCTTGGACCGCCCTCGGGACCGCCACCCAGAGGTCCTTCTCCCTATAGAGGTGGCGGACCTCTCCTTGGAGTTGGACCGGGAGGCGGAGCTTCCCCCTTCCGCAGAGGCCGGCATCCCCCAGGTGTGGCCGGTGAAGCTAAAGGAGGGACGCTACCGCCCGAGCCGCCTTCTCTCCCCTTCCGAGCCTGCAAGCCCCTTGGCCTTCCCCGAGGTCAGCCTGGCGTGGGCGCGGTCACCTTGAGGCTGGGGTGGAGGAGGGCGTAGGCGTAGCCGTCGGTGAGGGCCTTAAGGGAGGCCTCGAGGATGTTCTCGCTGGCCCCCACGGTGCTAAAGCGCTCCTCTCCCCGCTTCATCTCAATCATCACCCGCACCCCGGAGTTGGTGCCCGACTCCTGGCCGGCGAGGATGCGCACCTTGTAGTCGGTTAGCTCCACGTCGGAAAGCTCCGGGTAAAACTGGAGCACGGCCTTGCGGAAGGCCCTATCCAGGGCGGAAACCGGCCCCGAGGGGCTTTCCGCGGCGGTGTGCTGGAGGCTTTCCCCCACCCTCACCCGCACCGTGGCCTCGGCCCAAGCGGTGTCCAGGCCGCTTCCGTGCACGAAGACGGAAAACCCCTCCACGCTGAAGGGCAGGCTCCCGCCCTTCAGGCGGTGGGCCAGGAGGTAAAAGCTGGCCTCCGCCCCCTCAAAGGCATAGCCCTCGTACTCCAGGGCCTTGACCTCGTCCAGTAGGCGCTTGGCCTCCTCCTTGGAAAGGTCCACCCCCAGCTCCTGGAGCTTGGCCAGCAGGTTGGACCGGCCCGAGACGTCGGAGACCAAGAACCGGCGGCTATTCCCCACCCACTCGGGAGGAATGTGCTCGTAGGTGCGGGGGTTCTTCAAGACGGCAGAAACGTGCACCCCCGCCTTATGGGCGAAGGCCGACTCCCCCACGTAGGGGGCGCGGCGGTTGGGGGATTGGTTGGCCCTCTCGTCCACGAAGTGGGAGAGCTCCTTCAGGCCCTTAAGCCTTTCTTGGGGGATGGCGGGAATGCCGTACTTAAAGACCAGGGTGGGGAGGAAGCTGGTCAGGTTCAGGTTGCCGCACCGCTCCCCGTAGCCGTTGATGGTGCCCTGGGCGTGGGTGGCCCCGGCCCGCACCGCCGCCAAGGCGTTGGCCACCGCCAGCTCGGCGTCGTTGTGGGGATGGATGCCGATCCTCAGGCCGGGAAAGCGCTCCACCACCACCTTGGTGATGGCGTAGACCTCCTCCGGCAAGGTCCCCCCGTTGGTGTCGCAAAGGACCAGGGTGTCCGCACCCCCTTGGGCCGCGGCCTCCAGGGTGGCCAGGGCATAGCCCGGGTCCTCCTTGTACCCGTCAAAGAAGTGCTCGGCGTCGTAGACCACCCGCCTTCCCCGCCCGGCCAGGTAGGCCACGGTGTCCTGGATCATGCGCAGGTTCTCCTCCAGGGTGGTCTCCAAGGCCTCCAAAACGTGCAGGGTCCAGCTCTTGCCAAAGAGGACCACCACCGGGGTTTCCGCCTGCAAAAGGGCCAGGACCGAAGGGTCCTCCTCCGGCAAAAGCCCTTTTCGCCTGGTGGCCCCAAAGGCGGCCAGCCTGGCCTCCCCCAGGTCCACCCCCTTCATGCGGGCAAAGAACTCGGCGTCCTTGGGATTGGACCCGGGCCAGCCCCCCTCAATCAGGTGCACCCCGAAGGCGGAAAGGCGCTTGGCGATGGCCACCTTGTCGTCCACGGAAAGGCTGATGCCCTCCCCTTGCGTTCCATCCCGTAGGGTGGTGTCTAGGATCTCCACCATCTCCTCACCCCTGGAAGCCCCCCTTGGCCAAGCCCGGCAAGGGTGGCCCTACACACCCCGCTGGACCTCCTCAATGGAGGGCGGGTGCCGGGTGGCCCGGCCGCTGGCCAGCTTGCCGGCGGCATCCAGGAAGGCCAAGGCGCTGGCCTCAATGATGTCCGGGGATACCCCCACCCCCACCGCCTGAAGCTCCCCCAGGCGCAGGCGTACCGTCACCTGGCCCAAGGCCTCGGTGGAGCCGGTGATGGCCTCCACCCGGTAAAGCTCCAGCTCAGGCCTAAGGCCGATGGCCTCCTGGATGGCCTTGTACACGGCATCCACCGGCCCATCCCCGGTGTGGGTGGCCAGGCGTTCCCCGTCTGGGGTTTTCACCTTGACCGTGGCCGTGGGCAGGAGGCCGGAGCCGGAGAAGAACTGGACATGTTCCAGGGTGAAGAACTGGGATGCCGGCTCCCGTTCGCTTTCCACCAGGGCCTGAAGCTCCTCGGCCGACAAGGGCCCCTTCTTCTCGGCGATCTCCTTGAAGCGGGAGAAGAGCACCTTGAGCTGCTCCTCGGGGAGGTCCTTGTAGCCCAGGTCCTCGAGGGCCTTCTTGAAGGCCGCCCGCCCAGAGTGCTTGCCCAAGACGATCACCGCAGGCCGCCTGCCGATGAGCTCGGCGTCCATGATCTCGTAGGTGGAGCGGTGCTTCAACACCCCATCCTGGTGGATCCCCGACTCGTGGGCAAAAGCATTGTCCCCCACGATGGCCTTGTTGGGGGGCACGGGCATGCCAGTGTAGCGCTCCACCAGGCGGGAAACCCGGTAGATCTCCCGGGTGTTGATCTGGGTCTTGGCCTTGTACCAGTCCCGGCGCACATAAAGGGCCATGACCACCTCCTCCAAGGCGGTGTTGCCCGCCCGCTCGCCAATGCCGTTAATGGTGCACTCCACCTGGCCCGCCCCGTTCTCTATGCCCGCCAGGGCGTTGGCGGTGGCCAGGCCCAGGTCGTCGTGGGTATGGGTGGAGATGATCACGTCCCGGCCCCGCACCACCTCGTCCCGGATGCGGCGGATCAGGGCCCCGTACTCATTGGGTGTACCGTAGCCGGTGGTGTCGGGAATGTTGATGGTGGTGGCCCCAGCCTCAATGGCCACCTCGTAGAGGCGCTTCACGAACTCCCACTCCGCCCGCATCACATCCTGGGCGGAAAACTCCACGTCGTCCACGTACCCTCGGGCATAGCGGACCATCTGGTCCGCCATCTCCAGGACCTCCTCCTCGGTTTTCTTCAGCATGTACTGGAGATGGACCTTGGAGGCCGAGGTGAAGACGTGGATCCGAGGCTTTTCCGCCTTCTCCAAGGCCTTGGCCGCCTGGTCAATGTCCAGGGTGTGGGTGCGGGCCAAGGCGGCGATGATGGGCCCCTTTACCTCGGCGGCGATCCGCCTTACCGCCTCAAACTCCAAAGGCCCGGATACGGGAAAGCCCGCCTCAATGATGTCCACGTTGAGCCGGGCCAAGGCGTGGGCGATCTCCAGCTTCTGGTCCAGGGAAAGGGCCACCCCTGGGCTCTGCTCCCCATCCCGCAGCGTGGTGTCAAAGATCCGGATGTGCCGTTCCATCTTCTCCCTCCCCAAAAACGCACCAGGCCCCCCAGGTGGGGGGCCTTTGGAACCCACCTAGCCTACCTCTTCCAATACCCTTGCCCGCAGGAAGGGCATCATGGCCCTGAGCCTTGCCCCCACCTCCTCAATGGGGTGCTCCTTCCAGCGCTTGCGGTTGGCCTCCAGGACCGGCTGGCCCACCTGGTTCTCCAGCATCCACTCCCGGGCAAACTCCCCGGCCTGGATCTGGCGGAGGATCTCCCGCATGCGCCTTTTGGTCTCCTCCACCGGAACCGCCACCTCCCCCCGGGTGTAGTCCCCGTATTCGGCGGTGTTGGAGATGGAGTAGCGCATGCCGGCGAAACCCGCCTCGTAGATGAGGTCCACGATGAGCTTGACCTCGTGCACGGTCTCAAAGTAGGCCATCTCCGGCGGATACCCGGCCTCCACCAGGGTTTCAAACCCCGCCTGGATCAGCCGGGTAAGCCCCCCGCAGAGCACCGCCTGCTCCCCAAAGAGGTCGGTTTCCGTTTCGTCCTTGAAGGTGGTGGGAATGACCCCGGCCCGCGCCGACCCGATGGCCTTGGCGTAGGCCAAGGCGGTGGGAAAGGCCGAGCCCGAGGCGTCCTGGTGCACGGCCACCAGGGCTGGCACCCCGCTTCCCTTGGTGTACTCGCTCCGCACCAGGTGGCCGGGACCCTTGGGGGCCACCATCCAGACGTCCAGGTCCCGCCTGGGCTTGATCTGGCCAAAGTGGATGTTGAACCCGTGGGCAAAGGCCAGACTAGCCCCCTCCTTCAAGTTAGGCTCAATCTCCTCCCGGTAGACCCGGCCCTGGGTTTCGTCGGGTAGGAGCACCATCACGACATCCGCCTCCCGCACCGCCTCGGCCACCGGGAGGACCCTAAGCCCCATGGCCTCCGCCTTGGCGGCGCTACGGGACCCGGGCCTAAGCCCCACCCGCACGTCCACCCCCGAGTCCTTGAGGTTCAGGGCATGGGCGTGCCCCTGGGAGCCGAAGCCCAGTACCGCCACCTTCTTGCCTTGGATGAAACCTAGGTCTGCGTCGTGTTCGTAGTAGATCTTCATACCGCCTCCCGTCTTTCCTTGACCTTAAGGGTGCGCTCCCCTCGGCTCATGGCCACCGCCCCGGTGCGCATGACCTCGAGGATCCCATAAGGCCTAAGGGCCTCAAGGAAAGAGTCTATCTTCTTGGAGTCCCCGGTGAGCTCCAGGATCAGGCTCTTCTGGGCCACGTCCACCACCCGGGCCCGGAAGGCCTCCTGGATGTCCTTCACCGCCAAGCGCTCCTCCACCCCCGCCACGTGCACCTTGACCAAGGCCAGCTCCCGCTCCACGTGGGGCTCGGAGTGGTCGGTAACCTTCAGCACCTCAATCAGCCGGTTAAGTTGCTTTTCCACCTGTTCCAGGGTGCGGTCGTCCCCCGAGACCACCAGGCTGATGCGGGATAGGCCGGGCACATGGGTGGTACCCACCGCCAGGCTTTCCAGGTTGAAGCCCCGGCGGGCGAAAAGCCCGGTGATGCGGTTTAGCACCCGGGGGTGGTCCTGCACCAAGACCGAGATCACGTGCCTCACGCCTCCACCTCCTGCCTTTCCTCGGGGTGCTCCAGGATCATGTCCTCCGCCGCCCCCCCTGCGGGAATCATGGGGAAGACCCCTTCCTCGTGGTAGACCTTAAACTCCGCCACCACGGGGCCATCGGCGGAAAGGACCGCCTCCACCCCCTTCATGAGGTCCTCCTTGCGCTCCACCCTCACCCCCTTGATGCCGTAGGCCTCCGCCAGGCGGGCGAAGTCGGGGTTGGAGTCCGCCAGGTACACCTCCGAGTAGCGCTTGGCGTGGAAGAGGTCCTGCCATTGCCGCACCATGCCCAAGTAGCCGTTATTGAGGATCACCACCTTCACGTCCAGACCGTACTTCACCACCGTGGCCAGCTCCTGCAGGGTCATCTGGAAGGAACCGTCCCCGTCAAAGTCAATGACCAGCTCGTCCGGGCGGGCCACCTTGGCCCCAATGGCAAAGGGCAAACCCACCCCCATGGTGCCCAGGCCCCCGCTGGTGATAAAGCTTCTGGGCCGGGTAACGGGGAAGTACTGGGCGGCGAACATCTGGTGCTGCCCCACCCCCGTGGTCACAATGGCGTGCCCCCCCGTGGCCTCGGCAAAGGCCCGGATCACCTCCGGGGCCTGCAGATGGGGCCGCGGCTTCCAGCGCAAAGGGTAGCGGGTGCGCCAATCCTCCAGCTCCCGCCACCAGGAGGCCAGCCTAAGGGGCTTGGCCCCTTTCAGCATCTCCCTAAGGACCAGGCGGGCATCCCCCACGATGGGCACGTGGGTGCGCACCAGCTTGCCGATCTCTGCGGGGTCAATGTCCACGTGGATGATGGTGTGGGCGTGGGGGGCGAAGCGGGAAACCTTCCCCGTGACCCGGTCGTCAAAGCGCAGGCCGATGGCCAGGATGAGGTCGGCGTGGTGGATGGCCCGGTTGGCGGCCACCGTGCCGTGCATCCCGGGCATGCCCAGCCAAAGGGGGTGATGGCCAGGGAAGGCCCCCAGGCCCATGAGGGTGGTGATCACCGGGATTCCCGTTTTCTCCGCAAAGGCCAGAAGCTCCCCGTGGGCGTGCTGCGCCCCACCCCCCACCATGAGGATGGGCTTCTCCGCTTTCTCCAGGGCCTCCAAGGCCCGCTCTATCTGCTTGGGGTGGCCCTTGGTGGTGGGCTTGTAGCCGGGAAGGTCCAGTTCCACGTCAAAGGTGCCGGTGAACTCCGCAAGCTGCACGTCCTTGGGCAGGTCAATGAGGACCGGCCCGGGCCTCCCCGTGGAGGCGATGTGGAAGGCTTCCCGCACCACCCGGGGGATGTCGTTCACCTCCTGCACCAGGTAGTTGTGCTTGGTGATGGGCATGGTGACCCCGGTGACGTCCGCCTCCTGGAAGGCGTCGCTGCCGATCAGGGCCCGGGGCACGTTCCCGGTGATGGCCACCACCGGGGTGGAGTCCATATAGGCATCCGCCAGACCCGTGACCAGGTTCAAGGCCCCGGGGCCGCTGGTGGCCATCACCACCCCCACCCGGCCCGAAGCCCGGGCATAGGCGGTGGCGGCATGCACACCCCCTTGCTCGTGCCGCACCAGGATGTGGCGGATGGGACTGTCATAGAGGGCATCGTAGACCGGCATGATGGCCCCACCTGGGTGGCCGAAGATGACCTCCACCCCCTCCCGCTCCAGCGCCTTTAGAAGTGCCTCCGATCCCTTCATCTCCCCCTCCTAAACCAAAACCCCCCGGTTCTCCGGGGGGTTTTGGATGCGCCCTACACTGCTACACCCTACCCCCCACCGGTCCTACGATTAGGACCAGGCCTAGGGATAGGGCGAGGCCGAAGCGCATCTTGTGGCCCATGCTAGCCTAGCCCCCCCAGGATGTCAAGGGTCCTTTTCGCAAGAGGAACCTGGCTCAAGCAGGCGAAGGGCCACGGGGATGGCCTCAGACACCGCCTCGAGGCAGGTGCGGATGGCCTTGGGGCTGCCCGGTAGGCTCACGATCAGGGCCTCCCCCCGCACCCCGGCCACCTGGCGGGAGAGGATGGCCAAGGGCGTCTCCCGTAAGGAGGCCAAGCGCATGGCCTCGCCGAAGCCGGGGAGGGGCTTCTCCAAAAGGGGCAAGAGGGCCTCCGGGGTCACATCCCGGGGGGCAGGACCGGTGCCCCCCGTGGTGAGCACCAGCCGGCACCCCATGCCTAAAAGCTCCAGCACCGCTTCCCGTATGGCCTCCACCTCGTCGGGCACCAGCCGGGGCACCACCTCCGCCTCCGGCCAGCGCTCCCGGACAAAGGCCGCCACCGCCGGGCCGGAGCGGTCCTCGTAAACCCCCTGGCTTGCCCGGTCGGAAACCGTAAGCACCCCTACCCGCACCCTCATGCCCCCAGCTTAAGGCAAGGCCCCTGGCCACCGCCAAGGCACTGCCCAAACCGGCAAGAAACGGCATCCGCTCTAAAGGCCATGTGGGTTGGTTTGGTATTAAGATTGATTACCATTTGTATCTTAAGTAATCCGATCGGAATACTTGACTTTTCACGCCATGCCTGCTAGCCTCATCCCGGAAAGGAGGTGCCCAGATGTACGTGACCATGAACCGCATACCCGTCAAACCCGAGTTCGCCCACAGGTTTGAAGAGGCCTTCCGCACGCGTGCCAGGCTGGTGGACCGGATGCCAGGATTTATCCGCAACCTGGTTCTACGCCCCCAGAACCCTGAGGACCCCTACATCGTCATGACCTTTTGGGAGAGTGAGGCCGCCTTCCGGGCCTGGACGGAAAGCCCTGAGTTCCGGGAGGGGCATGCCCGCAGCGGCACCCTGCCCAAGGAAGCCTTCCGGGGTCCTAACCGCCTGGAAAGCTTCGTGGCCTTCCTGGACTCGGAATCCCCCGGCCAGGACCCTACCCCTTAGGAGGAGAGGAGGATGAGGACCGCCATAACCCTATTCTGCACGGGCGCCTTGACCCTTGCCGGCCTAGCCTGGGCCCAGCCCTTTAGGGCAGGGGATACCCCCGCCAAGGGCAGGCAGGGTACCGCCTCGGCGGAGCGCATAGTGAGCCTGGACGGGATCAGCACCGAGATCCTCTTTGCCCTCGGGATGGGGGATAGGCTAGTGGGCCGGGATGACTCCAGCCTCTACCCGCCCCAGGCCCTGAGGCTTCCCAGCGTGGGCTATCAGTTTCGCCTGTCCGCGGAAGGCATCCTCTCCCTAAGACCCACCCTAGTGGTAGGCCGGGACGACGTCCGCCCACCCCAGGTGCTGGAGCAGCTTAAAGCCGCGGGGGTGAAGGTCATCCTCTACCAAAACGAACCCACCGCGGAAGGAGCCAAGCGCAAGATCCGCCTCATAGCCCAGGCCGTGGGGCGTACCCAGGAGGGGGAGTTCCTGGTCCGGGCACTGGAACGGGACCTACTAGCCCTTAAAGCCTTTAAAGCCCAAAACGCCCCCAAAGGGAAGCTGCGAGGTCTCTTCATCTACGCAAGGGGCACCCAAACCACCTTCGTGTGTGGCGAAGGAGCCACCCCCGTGGGCATGATGGAACTGGCGGGGCTGGAAAACGCGGCCCAGGGTATCCAGGAGTGTAAGCCCATGACCGCTGAAAGCGTGGTGGCGGCCAGGCCCGACGTAATCGTCGTGTTCAAGAGGGGACTAGACAGCCTGGGCGGGCTAGAGGGCCTTCTCCGCCTCCCCGGGGTGGCCCAGACCCCCGCGGGGCAACGGAGAAAGGTGGTGGCCATGGACGACAATTATCTGGGCTCCTTTGGTCCCCGGGCAGGTCGAGCTGCCCTGGACCTCTTCCGCGCCGCCTATCTTCAGGAAGGGTTTGTGGAGGTGGCGCCCCGATGAAGCACCCAAGCCCTTGGTGGGCCCTTGGGAAAACCCTTTCCCTACTGGCTGGGCCACGCTTGCCTTTGGGCGAAGGGAAGAGGTTCTGCATCGGGGGTGAACCATGGTGAACCAGCCCCAGTTTTCCTTCCCCTGGACCCGACGCTACCGCCTAGCTCTTCTAGTTCTGGCGATCCTATTGCCCACCACCCTCCTACTGGGAGCAGGGATCGGGGCCTATAAGATAGCTCCCCTGGAGATTCCCGCGATTCTCCTAAAGGGCGAGGGGGTAGAATACCAGGTCCTCACCGCCTTGCGTTTTCCCCGGGTGCTGGGTGCGGCCTTGGTGGGCGCCCTGCTGGCCATGGCGGGTGCCGTCCTTCAAGGGCTTTTCCGCAATCCCTTGGTGGACCCCGGCCTCATTGGGGTTTCCTCAGGAGCAGCCCTAGGGGCCGCCCTTTTCATCGTATTGGTGCCCGGTTCAGCCTCCTTAGAGGCCTATGCCCTACCCGTATGGGCCTTTCTAGGTGGTCTCCTGGCCACCCAGGCCCTGTGGTGGATCGCCCGCACCCCTTTCGGCACCCAGGTGGCCATACTTCTGCTTGCGGGCATTGCGCTCAACTCCCTGGTGGGAGCGGCCATCGGCCTCCTCATCTCCGCGTCCACAGACCAGCAGCTCCGCAGCCTCACCTTCTGGACCTTGGGCGGTTTTTCCGGAGTCACCTGGAGGCTGCTCCTAGCCGGGCTGCCCTTCGCCCTCTTGGCCCTTTGCCTCCTCCTCCCCCTGGCCCGCGGGCTTAATGCCCTCACCTTAGGGGAACGGGAAGCCTTCCACCTGGGAGTGGATGCGAACGCCCTCAAGCGCCAAGCGGTCCTCGGCTCGGCTTTAGGTGTGGGAACCGCGGTGGCCATGGCAGGAGGAGTGGGCTTTATCGGCCTGGTGGCCCCGCATCTGTTCCGCCTGGTGGCGGGGCCAGACCACCGGTACCTCCTGCCCGGCTCTGCCCTCCTGGGGAGTGTTTTGGCCGTGCTGGCCGACCTCCTGGCCCGTACCCTTGTGGCCCCTGCCGAACTTCCCGTTGGGATACTCACAGCCCTTTTGGGAGGCCCCTTTTTTCTGTACTTGGTGATGCGCTTTAAGAAGGAGGTGTACCGTGCTTGAGGCCCACAACCTGGGCTACCGGGTAGGTGGACGCTGGCTTCTTAAAGGCCTTCACCTCTCCATTGCTCCTGGCGAGGTCTTAGGCATCCTGGGTCCCAACGGCAGCGGAAAGACCACCCTCCTGCGCCTTCTTGCTGGAGAAATCCCCCTCAGCGAGGGGGAGATCCTCCTGGAGGGCAGGCCCTTGGCAGTTTATAGGCCTTCGGCCCTGGCCCGGACGCGGGCGGTCCTCTCCCAGCTGCAGGAGATGGGCTTTCCCTTTACCGCCTACGAGGTGGCCTTCCTCGGCCGGCTCCCCCACCTGGAGGGGCGGCGAGAAAAGACCGAAGACCACGCCAAAACCCTACGTTACTTGGAACGAGTACAAGCACTGCCCCTCAAGGAGCGCCTTCTCCCCACCCTTTCCGGAGGGGAAAGGATGCGGGTAGAAATGGCGCGCCTTCTTAACCAGGAAGCGAAGCTATACCTCCTGGACGAACCCACCAACCACCTGGATCCCCGCTATGCTATGGACTTACTCCAGCTTTTTCGCTCCCTGGCCCAAGAGGGGGCTGGGGTGGTGGCCGTACTCCATGACCTAAACCTGGCATGCCGGTTTGCGGATCGGCTCCTTCTCCTAAAGGGGGGCCGTATGGTGGCCCAGGGCAGGCCTGAGGAGGTGCTCCAACCTAACCTCTTACAAGAGGCGTATGAAGTTGCCTTCCAGGCCTGGGAAGACCCCAGCGGGACCCGGGTCATCCTACCCCTAACCGCCACTCGGGGGTAGAGGACACCCTCACATAGACCCCAGGCGGCCTGCCACGGCCAAAAGGGCCACCTCCGCGTGCCTGCGGCCATTTTCAATGAAGACCGAGCGGGTATCGGGGCCAAAGGCCGCAGAGCCGATGGCGAAAAGCCCCTTACGGGAGGTTTCCCACTCCGGGGAAACCCAGGGCTTCCCCCCTTCGTAGCGCACCCCCGCTTCCCGCAAAAGCCGGTCCTCCGCCCGGTAGCCGATCTGGACCAGGACAAAATCCGCTGCCAAAAACCCCTCCCCTTGGGGCCCTTCCAGGTGGAGGCCCTCCGGGGTGATGGCCTTGACCCGGGTTGCCATCACCGCCCTTATGCTTCCCTCCTTCACCCGGTTCTCAAAATCAGGGAGGAGCCAGTACTTCACGCTGGGGCGCACCCACTTCCCCCGGTGGACCAAGGCCACCTCCGCCCCACCCCGAAAGAGGTCCAGGGCCACCTCCACCGCGGAGTTGCTTCCCCCCACCACCGCCACCCGCCGCCGGAAAAAGGGCGCCGCCTCCTCGTAGCGGTGGAGGACGTGGGGCAGGTCCTCCCCCGGCACCCCCAGGCGGTTGGGGTTGCCGAAGTACCCCGTGGCCACCACCACATAGCGGCTTTGCCAAACCCTCTCCCCCAGCCGGTCCCGGGCCCGGACGCGGAAGGCCCCCTCCTCCCCCTCAATGGCCGTGGCCTCCGTGTAGGTGAGAACGTTCAGCCCTTCCCTTTCCGCCACCTTCTGGTAGTAGAGGAGGGCCTCGAGGCGGGTAGGCTTGGGCCCTTGGGAGACCAGGGGGTGGCCGCCGATCTCCAGGTTCTTGGCCTCGGAAAAGAAAACCATCTGCCGGGGAAACCGGTAGATGGTGTCGGCCACGGTCCCCCTTTCCAGGACCAGGTGGGATAGACCCAGGCGCTTGGCCATGAGGGCCGCCGCCAAGCCCACCGGACCGGCACCCACAATGAGGACGTCCACCATGCCCCCTAGTCTACGCCCCCCTGTAAACTCCTTCCCATGGACTGGCTCACCAACCCTGAGGTCTGGATCGCCCTCGTAACCCTCACCGTGCTGGAAGTGGTCCTGGGCATAGACAACGTGATCTTCATCAGCATCCTGGCCTCCAAACTGCCCAAAGAACAGCAGGACCGGGCCCGGGTCATGGGCCTTTCCCTGGCCGCCCTCACCCGCATCCTGTTCCTCCTTTCCATCGCCTGGATCATGGCCTTAAAGGAGCCCCTCTTCGCCCTCCTGGGCCACGAGGTCACGGGCAAGGACCTGGTCCTGATTGCGGGAGGGCTCTTCCTCATCTACAAAGCCGTGAAGGAGATCCACGAAAAGCTCGAGGGCGAGCCCGGCGAGGCCATAAAAAGGGTGGCCCCCTCCTTGGCCTCGGTCATGGGCCAAGTGCTCCTCCTGGACATCGTGTTTTCCATAGACTCCGTCATCACCGCCGTGGGCCTCACCCGCTTCGTGCCGGTGATGGTGGCGGCCATCCTGCTTTCCGTGGCCATCATGCTCCTGGCTTCCAAGGGCATCTACGCCTTCGTCAACCGGCACCCCACGGTGAAGATGCTGGCCCTCTCCTTCCTCCTTTTGGTGGGCTTCACCCTGGTGGCCGAGGGCACGGGCGTGCACATCCCCAAGGGCTACGTCTACTTCGCCATGGGCTTCGCCGTGCTGGTGGAGTGGCTGAACCTCCGGGCCGGGCTCCGGGGCCAACCCGTGAGGCTACGCCAGCCCTATGAGGAGGAATAGAATCGGGCTGGAGGTGGCGTATGGAATACCGGCTTGAACAGGACACCATGGGCGAGGTAAGGGTACCAGCGGACCGTTACTGGGGGGCACAAACCCAACGCTCCCTGGAGCACTTCCGTATAGGAGCCTGGCGCTTCCCCATGCCCCTGGAGGTCATCCGCGCCTACGGCATGCTGAAGAAAGCCGCGGCCAGAGCCAACCTGGAGCTGGGAGAGCTTCCCGAGGAAATCGCCAAGGCCATCATCCAGGCGGCGGAAGAGGTCATCGCCGGAAAGCTGGACGACCACTTTCCCCTGGTGGTCTTCCAAACGGGTAGCGGCACCCAGACCAACATGAACGTGAACGAGGTCATCGCCAACCGGGCCTCGGAGCTTTTGGGGAAGCCCCTGGGTTCCAAGTACGTGCACCCCAACGACCACGTAAACCGGGGCCAAAGCAGCAACGACACCTTCCCCACCGCCATGTACGTGGCCACGGCCCTAGCCCTCCACCAGAGGCTGTACCCGGCGGCGGAAGCCCTGATCCAGACCTTTGCGGAGAAGGCCCGGGCCTTTGACGGCATCGTGAAGATAGGGCGCACCCACCTCATGGACGCGGTCCCCATCACCCTGGGGCAGGAGGTGGGAAGCTGGGCGGCCCAGCTCAGGAACACCCTGGCCATGGTGAAGGAAGCAGAAAAAGGCCTCTACAACCTGGCCATCGGGGGCACGGCGGTGGGTACGGGTCTAAACGCCCATCCCCAGTTTGGGCAACGGGTGGCCCAGTACCTGGCCGAGGAAACCGGGCTTCCCTTTAGGGTGGCGGAAAACCGCTTCAGCGCCCTGGCCGCCCACGACGAGCTGGTGCAGGTGATGGGGTCCTTGCGCACCCTGGCCGGGGCCCTGATGAAAATCGGCAACGATATCCGCTGGCTGGCCTCGGGGCCTTACGGGGGTATTGGGGAGATCTTCATCCCCGCCAACGAGCCCGGGTCCTCCATCATGCCTGGCAAGGTGAACCCCACCCAGGTGGAGGCCCTCACCATGGTGGTGGTGCGGGTCTTTGGCAACGACCACGCCGTGGCCTTCGCTGGGAGCCAAGGGAACTTCCAGCTCAACGTCTACAAACCCGTGATGGTGGACGCCACCCTCGAGTCCATCAAGCTCCTGGCGGACGCCATGGAATCCTTCAACGAGCACCTGGCCAAGGGCATAGAGCCCAACCGGGAGCGGATAGAAGAGCACCTGCAGAAAAACCCCATGCTGGCCACCGCCCTGAACAAGGCCATCGGCTACGACAAGGCGGCGGAGATCGTGAAGAAGGCCATCAAGGAGAAGAAGACCCTGAAGCAAGCCGCCCTGGAGCTGGGCTACCTCACGGAGGAGGAGTTTGACCGCATCGTGGTGCCCATAAGGCTGGCCAAGCCCCATGAGGCCTGAGGGCCATTTGTGAGAACGCCCACCCCCAAGCGGGGTGGGCACTACTATAGTAACGGTCGCTGCGCACCACGGAACTGGCCGCACCATGGGTTCGCCACCGGGCGCCGCTTGCCTTCCCGGGTCGCGGCGCGCACCAGCGGTTCGGCGCCCTCGCTCACGCCTGCGCGACGGCGAGCAGCCGCCGGCTGTCGAGCGTGAGTGGTCCGCCCTCGTCGCCCAGCAGCTCGACGCGGGCGAACCCGGCCCGCAGCAGCTCGTCCCGCAGCTCCACCGGCGTATACAGCCGCAGCCCGTACGCGAACCGGCGCACACGCCCGTCCCGGACGATGGTGCGGTCGGTCTGCACGCGCCCGGTGAGCGGTTCGTACCCGGTGCGGTCGATCATCAGGTCGTCGCCCCGGCGGACCACGTCGAAGCGCACCGGCTCGCCGGGCGGCAGGCTGCGCAGGATCCGGTCGCGGTGGACCGTCTCGATCAGCAGCCGGCCGCCGGGCCGCAGCACGCGCCGGAACTCCGCCAGCACGCGGCGGTTCTCCTCGTCGTCGAAGTAGCCGAAGGAGGTGAACCAGTTGACCACGGCGTCGAAGTCTCGCCCGAACGGCAGGGCCCGCATGTCGCCGTGGACCCACTCGACGCCGACGCCCGCGGCCGCCGCGGCCTGGCGGGCCCGCTCCAGGAACAGCGGGCTGGCGTCGAGGCCGGTCACGCGGCAGCCTCGGCGCGCCAGGCGCACGGCGATGCGGCCGTGCCCGCAAGGCACATCCAGCACATCCGCCCCCGGACCGAGGTCGAGGAGCCGGGCGATGAGCTCGGCCTCCTTCTCGTTGCGCTCGTCGTGCAAGAAGGTCTCGTAGAAGTACAGGTAATCCTCGTCGAACACGGCGTCCCAGTGTGCACCCGTCATCGGCCATCCCCCCGCGGCGCGGCACCGGCCCCGGTGCCGGAGCTTTGGCCAAATTATAGTGCACCGCCCGCCGTCCGGGAAGGACCGCCAGATGGATCGCTGGACAGCGGGCGCCCGCCGTGCTATGTTAACCCAAGTTGCTACCTATCCCGAGGCCTGAAAAAATAGTGGCCGCTATGCTGTCGCGCATCATAGCGGCCTTTTGCATTATAGACGATGCCCTCCAGGCCCTGGGCTACAAGGACGACCCCCAAGCCAAGACCCCAGCCTCCGCCATCCTGACCCTCGCCATCCTGGCCGCCATGGAACTGGGCGGCAAGCACAACAAGGCCCTGGCCCTCGCCAAAGACCTGCGCCTCTTTACCTACGTCCCCTCCCCAAGTCGCTTCAACCGCAGACTCCACGCCCTATACCCCTTCTTCCTCCCCCTTCTCCACCTCCTAGCCCAGGCCTGGAAAAACCTCCACCAGGCCCAGGCCTACGCCTTGGACACCTTCCCCCTCCCCGCCTGCGAGAATATCCGCGCCCCCCGCTCCCGCCTTTTCCCAGACAAGGCCTACCGCGGCTTCATCCCCAGCAAACGGGTCTACTTCCACGGCCCCAAGCTCCACCTCCTGGTGGACGACGGGAAGTTTATCCATGAAGTGAGCCTGACCCCGGGAAGCCTACATGATCTGAGCTCTTTGCTCCTTCTTCCCCTGGACCTTCCCGAGGGGGCGGAGCTCTACCTGGACCGGGGGTACGAAAGCCACTTCTATGAAGACCTCCTCCGGGAGGCGGGGGGGATTGTGCCCATGGTCATCCGTAGAAGGAACAGCCGGCGGTATGTGCCTTGGTTGCAGTACCTGGCCATTGTGGGGCGGCTGCTTTCCCGTGAGGGAAACACCTAGGGGGTGGTGGAGACGGTGGGCAGTATGCTCCATGCCCTCTTCCCGCGGCGCATCCATGCGGTGACCCAGGAGGGTTTTGTGATCAAGGTGCTCTCCTTCATCTTGGCCCACAACCTAAATCTCTTGGCTCAACAAATGCTTGGGTAGCAACTTGGGTTATAGTAAGGTTTGGGAGGTGAGGTATGCCGTATCCGTTTACGCTACCGGAACTGGGTTACCCGTACGAGGCCCTCGAGCCCCACATCGACGCCAAGACCATGGAGATCCACCACCAGAAGCACCACGGGGCCTACGTGAACAACCTGAACGCCGCCCTGGAGAAGTACCCCTACCTGCACGGGGCGGAGGTGGAGGTGCTCCTGCGCCACCTGGCCGCCCTGCCCGCGGACATCCAGACCGCGGTGCGCAACAACGGGGGTGGGCACCTGAACCATAGCCTCTTCTGGGAGCTCCTAACCCCCGGGGGAGCCAAGGAGCCGGTGGGGGAACTTAAGAAGGCCATCGACGAGCAGCTTGGGGGCT
Source organism: Thermus altitudinis (assembly GCF_022760835.1). GTDB lineage: Bacteria > Deinococcota > Deinococci > Deinococcales > Thermaceae > Thermus > Thermus altitudinis. The sequence continues at coordinate 73,151 of NZ_JAKTNQ010000001.1, read as the reverse complement.
TCGCCGCCCTGAAGGAGAAGCTCACCCAGGCGGCCATGGCCCGCTTCGGCTCCGGCTGGGCTTGGCTGGTCAAGGATCCCTTCGGCAAGCTCCACGTCATCTCCACCCCCAACCAGGACAACCCCGTCATGGAGGGGTTCACCCCCATCGTGGGCATCGACGTGTGGGAGCACGCCTACTACCTCAAGTACCAAAACCGCCGGGCCGACTACCTCCAGGCCATCTGGAACGTGCTGAACTGGGACAAGGCGGAGGCCTTCTTCCAGAAGGGCTAAACCCACCCCCATGCCCCCCACCCCGGCGGCCGGGGTGGGGGGTTACCCTGGGGGCCTAGGCCGAAAGGTTCCCCCAAGGAGGGCGGCCAGGGTCCGCTCCAGGGCCTCTAGGGCCAGGGGGATCCTCCACGCCCCCTTGCCCCGCACCCCTGCGGGGTTGGAGATGGCCCGCATCTCCACCCCCGGGATGCCCAAGGCCAGGCAGACCCGGGCAAAGGCGGCTCCCTCCATGCTTTCCACCTGGGCTCCCCAACGCGCGGCAAGGGCCTTCGCCTCCACCAGGCTTTCGGAAACCCGGTCCTGGGTGAGGCCCACCACCACCTCCAGGCCCAGGGCCCGGGCCAGGCCCTCCGTAAGCCCTCTATCCAGGGGAAAACGGTTGTAGTAGGCCTCCTCCCCCACCTCCAGGGCGGGAAACCCCAGGGGTTCCAAGCCCTCCCGGGTGCCCAGGTCCGCCTCCACCTCCTCCCCCACCAGGACCAGATCCCCAGGGAGAAGCCCCGAGCCCGGATAGGCCCCCGCGATGCCAAAGAGCAGGGCCTTCTCCACGGGGTTACGGCTGGCCCAGGAGGCCAGGGTCAGGGCGGTGTTCACCTTGCCGATGCCGGTTTCCAGGTGGACAAACCCTTCCCCTTTTAACCCCCTTCTTCCCAAAAAGGTGAAGGGCTCTCCCCGGAGAAAGGAGGCCTCGAGGGCCGTGGGGGAAAGGAGAAGCCACATCACTCCACCACCTTGAACCCCAAAGCCTCCGCCCGCTCCACGAAGAACTGGATGTTCTCCGCCTTCACCTCTCCCCCGAGGCTTTTCCGGTCAAAGGCCTCCTCCGCCGCCAGGATCATGGTCTCCGCCAAGCAGGCGGGCACCTGGTCGGGGGCACCGAAGTGCAGGTCCAAGGTGGCCCGGGCCCGCCCCGGAAGCCGCACCACCCCCCCGGGGATGACCCGTACCCCCGGCACCTCCCTCACCGAGGGGTGCACGTCGGGGGGCACCCCCTCGTCGTAGATCCAAGCTCCCGGCTTCACGTGCTGGGGATAGATGACGGGATTGGGGTCGCTGGTGGCGGTGAAGACCAGGTCCGCTTCCCTTATGGCCGCCACCTGGGTGGTCACCTCTATCTCGGGGGCCTGCCCTTTGCGCTCTAGGTTCTTGCGCAGGCTTTCCGCCGCCTTCTCCAGCCTTTCCTTGTCCCTGCCCACCAGGATGAGCCGCCCCACCAGGGGAGCGATCTGCCGGGCGATGCCGAAGGCCACCACCCCGTTGGCCCCCACCACCGCCGCCGTGGTCTCCTTTAGGTTCCTTCCGCTTTGGGCAAAGTGGGCCAGGATATTGGGGATGGCGACCTTCACGGTGCCGGCGGTGAAGGCCCCGCCGTTGGTCACCTCTATATCCGGGACCGCCTCCTGCACCTCCCTCCCCTTATCCCCCACCACGCTCCAGAAGGCCCCCAGGCCCACCACCGTGGCCCCAAGCTCCTTGGCCAGCCTGGCCCCTTGGATGGCCCGCTTCACCGCCAGTTCCGGCCGGGCCTTGATCTGGTGGGGCAAAAGGGGAGCGGAGATGAGGTGGCAAAGGACCTCCCTCCCGTCCGCGGTCCTTACCCCCCGGACCTCCCCCACCTTCATGGGCCGGAAAAGCTCGGCCAGGCGCTCAATCCAGGCCTGCTTTAGGAGCCCCAGGCGCACCAGGGGCCGGGCCCAGCGGAAACGGGGGCTTTGCCAAAAATCCTCCACCGTGAGGGGGTGGATGAGGAAGGCGCAGACCACTTGCCTTTGCGAAGGCAGGGGCAAGGGGCTACCCAGCCTGGGCTCGGTTCCCTCCAGGATACGGCCCAGGTTCTCCTTGTAGCGCCAAAGGGCCAGGAGGAAAAGGAGGCCGGAAAGAGCCTTAGCCCAAGGGCCAAATCCCGCCCAAAAGGCCACCCCCAAAAGCCCCAGGGGAATCCCCAAAGCCCCCAAGGAGGCGTAGCCCGTGAGGGCATAGAGGGCCAGGCCTAAGGCCACGGGAACCATGCCCCAGGCGGGCTCCAGGGGAAGCCCCGCCAAGACCCCCAGGAGCACCCCCGCCCCCTTGGCCCGAAGGGGCCAGGGGTCGCGGAAGAAAAGGGGGTAAAGGTGGCCCAGGTAGACGGCCAGCCCTAGGGTAAGAAGGCCCTCGAGGCCAAGCCCCAAGGCCCTCCCGAAGGCCAGGGGCAGGTAGCCCTTGGCAAAGTCCAGAAGGAAGGTCCAAAGGACGAAGCCCAGCCCAAGCCGCCTCAGGGCGGTTTCCAGCCCCAGGGTGTAGGGGCTTGCCGTGCGCAGGTCCACCCCCCGCCGCCGGGCCAGCCAGTGGCCTAGGGGCAAAGCGCCCACCGCATAGGCCAGGGGCACGAGAAGGAGCATCATCGCAGGTAGTTTAGCCCGGCCACGGCCCCACCGGTGAGGAGGAGGACGATGAGCCCCGCGGCCAGTACCCCTAAGGAGATGGCCAGAAGGGCGTAGCGCCGCTTAAGGCCCAAGACCACCGCCAGCACGGCCCCACTCCAGGCCCCGGTTCCCGGCAAGGGTACCGCCACGAAGAGGAAAAGGCCCAAGGCTCCCAGGCGCTGCACCTGCTCCTCCCCCTTTAGGCGCACCCGGGCCTCGAGGGCCGCCCACACCCGGGCCGGAAGGGGCAGGCGGGTTACGAGATCCACCGCCCAAGGCAGGAGGAGAAGGGCCACCGGGGCCACCAGGAGATTGCCCAGGAGGGCCAGGAAAAAGGCTTCTCCCGGGGAAAGCCCCAAGGCCACCCCCAGGGGAATAGCCCCCCGAAGCTCCACCACCGGCAAGGCGGCCACCAGGACCACGTAAAGCTCAGGCGGCATAGGCTACGCGGAAAAGCCGGCCCGCCGCCAGACCTGGAGGGGATCCGGACGGCGGGCCACGGAAAGCAAGGGGCTAGGCGCGGGCCGCCTTGGCCTTGGCCACCAGCTCGGCGAAGGCCTGGGGCTCCCGCACCGCCAAATCGGCCAGAACCTTGCGGTCCAGCTCCACCCCCGCCTTCTTCAGGCCGTGGATAAAGCTGGAGTAGTTTAGGCCATGCTGGCGGCAGGCCGCGTTGATGCGCACGATCCAGAGCTTGCGGAAGTCCCGCTTCTTGCGCTTACGGTGAGCATAGGCATAGTTGCCTGCGGCAAAGAGGGTTTCCCGGGCCTTGCGCACGCTCTTGGAACGGAGGCCCCAATACCCCTTGGCCAGCTTGAGGATCTTCTTGTGCTTCCTACGGCGAACCACACCGGTCTTGGCGCGCGGCATCCTCTACCTCCTACTCGTAGGGCAACAGGAGCTTGATCCGCTCCGCCTCGGCCTGGGCCAGGGTGAACTTCCGCCCCTTCTGGCGGATGGTCTTGCCCGACTTGTGCCAGTTGAGGTGCCGCTTACCGGTCTTCATGGCCACCACCTTGCCCGAAGCGGTCACCTTCACCCGCTTCTTGGCGCCCTTGTGGGTCTTCATCTTCGGCATGCTTTCCTCCCCTTTGGGAAGCGCCCCGTACCGGGGACTTGCAGGCTCCCCAAAGCCCTCACACTATACCAGAGGCGGGCCAAAAGGTCCAGACAGGGGGCTTCTAGGCGGAGACCTTGGCTGGGGCCAGGAGCATGTTCATGTCCCGGCCTAGGAGCTCGGGCTTCATCTCCACCACCGCCAGGCCCTTTAGGTCCTCGGCCACCCGTTCCAGAAGCCTTTCGCCCAGTTCGGGATGGCTCATCTCCCGCCCGCGGAACATGATGGTGACCTTGACCTTGTGGCCTTCGGCCAGGAAACGCTTGATATGGTTCAGCTTGGTCTGATAATCGTGGTCGTCGATCTTGACCCGGAACTTGATGGACTTGACCTCGGTGCGCTTGGCCTTTTTCCGGGCCTCCTTCTCCGCCACCTGCTGCTCGTAGCGCCACTTGGAGTAGTCCATGATGCGGGCCACGGGAGGGTCGGCGGTGGGACCCACCAGCACCAGGTCCAGGTCCTGCTCCTGGGCCAGGCGCAAGGCCTCCCGGGTGTCCATGATGCCCAACTGCTGCCCATCGGCTCCGATCACCCGCACCTGCCGTGCACGGATACGTTCGTTAACCAAGTACTCCTTTATCTACACCACCTCCTAGCCCGCGAGGCTTTTCCTTCGGCTTGCGGGCTAAGGGGAGTGTAGCAGGAAAACCACCGCCACTACAATGGGGGCATGGTCCAGGTGGAGCGAGACCCCATCTTCCAGGTCTTTCTCAACGACCCCGAGCGCCGCAACCCCCTTTCCCCGGGGATGGTGGAAGGCCTTTTGCAGGCCCTCGAGGAGGCGGAAAACGACCCCACCGTCCGGGTCCTGGTCCTTTCCGGCCGGGGAAGCGCCTTCAGCGCCGGGGCCGACCTGGCCTTTCTGGAGAAGGTAACGGAGCTTGGCGCCGAGGAAAACTACCGCCACTCCCTCTCCCTCATGCGCCTCTTCCACCGCCTCTACACCTTCCCCAAGCCCACGGTGGCGGCGGTGAACGGCCCGGCGGTGGCGGGTGGGGCCGGGTTGGCCACCGCCTGTGACCTTGTGGTCATGGACCAGGAGGCCAAACTGGGCTACACCGAGGTGAAAATCGGGTTTGTGGCCGCTTTGGTCTCGGTGATCCTGGTGCGGGCCGTGGGGGAGAAGGTGGCCAAGGACCTCCTCCTCACGGGCCGGATGGTGGGGGCGGAGGAGGCCAGGGCCCTGGGCCTGGCGAACCGCATCGCCAAACCGGGCAAGGCCCTGGAGGAGGCCCTAAACCTGGCCCAAGGGCTTGCCCAAAACGCCCCCACCTCCTTGCGCCTCACCAAGGAGCTTCTCCTGGCCTTGCCGGGAATGGGCCTCGAGGACGGCTTCCGCCTGGCGGCCCTGGCCAACGCCTGGATCCGGGAAACCGGGGACCTGAAGGAAGGCATCCGCGCCTTCTTTGAGAAGCGCCCCCCCAGGTTCTGAAGGGGCCCGACGGGGGCAGGGGGGAGGGGTTAGGCACCCGGCAAAGGCTATACTCCCCTTATGGGCCTCGTTCCCCCCTGCTTTATCACCGAGATTGTGGAAAGGGACCTGCGGGAAGGCCACTACCCTAGGCTGCTCACCCGTTTTCCCCCCGAGCCCAACGGCTACCTCCACATCGGCCATGCCCGGAGCATCGTGCTGAACTTCGGCCTGGCCCTGGACTATGGCGGGGAGTGCAACCTGCGCTACGACGACACCAACCCGGAAACGGAAAAGGAGGAGTATGCCCGGGCCATTGAGGAGGATGTGCGTTGGCTGGGCTTCACTCCGGACAGGGTCCTCTACGCCTCCGACTACTTTGAAACCATGTACCGGTGCGCCTTGGTCCTCATCCAGGAGGGCAAGGCCTACGTGGACGACCTTTCGGAAGAGGAAATGAGCGAGCTTAGGGCCCAGGGAAAGCCCAGTCCCTACCGGGACCGCAGCGTGGAGGAAAACCTGGAGCTTTTTGAAAGGATGCGCCAAGGGGAGTTCCCCACGGGTAGCCGGGTGCTAAGGGCCAAGATCCAGCCCGACCACCCCAACTTCAAACTCCGGGACCCCGTGCTTTACCGCATCGTCCACGCCCCCCACTACCACGCAGGGAACCGCTGGGTCATCTACCCCATGTACGACTATGCCCATCCCCTCGAGGACTTCATTGAGGGGGTGACCCACTCCCTTTGCACCCTGGAGTTTGAGAACAACCGGGCCGTCTACGACTGGGTGATCGAAAACCTCAAGGGGAAGTGCGGCCTACCCCTCTCCCCCAGGCCCTACCAGTACGAGTTCGCCCGCCTGGACCTCACCTACACGGTGCTTTCCAAGCGGAAGCTCATCAGGCTGGTGGAGGGGGGCTACGTTTCGGGCTGGGACGACCCCCGGCTTCCCACCCTCAGGGCCCTGAGGCGCCGGGGGGTGCGGCCCGAGGCCATAAGGGAGTTCGTGCGGCGCACGGGGATCTCCCGCCACGAGGCCCGCATAGAGATGGAGCTCTTTGAGGAGGTGGTGCGGGACGACCTGAACCCCATCGCCCCCAGGGTCTTGGGGGTTTTGGAACCCTTAAGGGTGGTCCTCACCAACTACCAGGGGGAGGAGTGGTTAGAAGCCCCCTACTGGCCCCGGGACATCGGCAAGGAAGGGGCCAGACCCCTGCCCTTTTCCCAGGAACTCTACATTGAGCGCTCCGACTTCAGCCTCAACCCCCCCAAGGGCTGGAAGCGCTTGGCCCCGGGGCAACGGGTGCGCCTAAGGCACGCGTACGTCATTGAGCTGGAGGACGTGGTGGAGGAGGGAGGCGAGGTGAAGCTCCTCAAGGCCCGCATGGTCCCCGGCACCCTGGGGGCCAACCCCGAAGACGGCATCAAACCCAAGGGGGTCATCCACTGGGTTTCCGCCCGGCACGCCCTGCCCGTGGAGTACCGGCTTTACAACCGGCTTTTCCTCACCCAAGACCCGGAGGAAGGAGGGGATTTCCTCAAGAACCTAAACCCCTTGGCCCTGGAGGTCAAGAAGGGCTTCGTTGAGCCCAGCGTGGCCCAGGACCCCCCGGAAACCCGCTACCAGCTGGAACGCCTGGGCTACTTCTGGCAGGACCCCGGGGACTCCAGGCCCGGAAGGCTGGTGATGAACCGCATCGTGCCCCTCAAGGAGGGCTACCGGCCTCAGTAGAGGGGCCTAAAGCCCCACGCTCACCCCCACCGCTCCCCCGATCCCGAAGCCCGTGTTTGGCGTCAGGAAAAGGGTGGGGTGCACCTCCACATACACCCCAACGAGGGGCAAGGGCAGGTTGAGCCAGGTGCCCAAAACCCCCCTCAAGCCCCCCTGGCCCCGGGCGTCCTGGGGCAGGGTGAGGGCCGGGCCCGTCCCGTAGAACCCCCCTAGGCCCAGGTAAAGGTCGGTGAGGGGCACCTTCAGGAGGAGGTCCACCCCACCCCCCAGGGCCTCCAGGCCCACCCCTCCGTACACCCTCCCCTCCAGGAGAAGGGGCACCAGGGGGAAACGCAAACCCCCCTGCACGCCAAAGGGGCTACCCACGCTCACCTCGGCCCGCTGGGCCAGGCCCAGGGCCAAGGCCACCGCCAAAACCGCCCATACCTTACGCATGCTCCACCTCCTGCCATAGGGTTGCCAACCCGGCCATCCTGGCCCGGTGGGCCCCCGGCTCATAGTCCACCAGCACCCCCTCCACCCCCAGCATCCCCAAGGCCCTTAGGAAGGCTTCCTTCAGGGCCCGGCTGGCCAAAGGGCTCACCCGCATGCCCAGGTGCGGGTGCCGCTCCAAGAAGGCCTGGGCCAGGGCCTCGGAGGTCCAGATGCCGGAAAGCCGTTTTCCCAAAGCCTCCAGCACCAGGTGCTCCCCCGGTTCCCCTTCCAGGACGTACCAGGTGCCGGATAGCTCCATCCCCGGAGGCATAATACCCCTCGTGAGGCTGGACCGCTACCTGGTGGAACGGGGCCTGGCGGAAACCCGGGAAAAGGCCCAAAGGCTCATCCGCTCCGGCCAGGTGCGGGTGGAAGGGGTGGTGGTGACCAAACCCGCCCACCAGGTGGCCGAAGGAGCCCAGGTGGAGGTCCTGGCCCCCGAGCGGTACGTGAGCCGGGGCGCCTACAAGCTCCTTGGGGCTCTGGAGGCCTTCCCCATAGAGGTGAGGGACCGGGTGGCCGCCGACATCGGGGCCAGCACCGGGGGGTTTACCCAGGTCCTCCTGGAAAGAGGAGCCCGGCGGGTCTACGCGGTGGACGTGGGCAAGGGCCAGCTGCACCCCCGCCTCCGGGAAGACCCCAGGGTGGTGGGCCTCGAGGAGCAGGACGCCCGCACCCTAACCCTGCCGGAGCCCGTGGACCTGGTGGTGATGGACGTCTCCTTCATCTCCTCCACCCTCCTCCTGCCAAAGGTGAAGGAAATCCTAAAGCCGGGAGGGGAGGCCCTCATCCTGGTGAAGCCCCAGTTTGAACTGGGCCCCGGGGTGCACAAGGGGGTGGTGCGGGAGGAGGGTTTGCGGCAAAAGGCCTTGGCCCGGGTGCGGGAAAGAGCCCTGGAGCTGGGCTTCCATGTGCTGGGGGAAGGGGAAAGCCCCCTGCCCGGCAAGGAGGGCAACCGGGAGTTTTGGCTTTGGCTTATAATGTACCCAGAAACGGACGGGGTTGAAAGCTCGGATGGAGGATGTGGTCGCTAACGGTGAGGAGGAGGTGTTTCCGCTGCAACAACTCAAGTCAAGGCGCTCCTTCGGGAAGCAGAAGGAAGCCGAGCCGATGCTGGGAGAACCTTGGCCGTGATTTTGAGCCTTCTCAGGCTAAGACAGCGGTCTTTATGGGGTCCATATGATGTAACCATGGCTTTGCCGGATTATCAAACCTTGATGAAACCCATCCTCGAGGCCCTAGCAGACGGCAACCCGCTCACAAGGCGCGAACTGCTTGGCAAACTGGAGAGTCGTTTCCAACTAACGGATGAGGAAAAGGCCCGTTTGACTCCTAGCGGGAGGGCTCCTCTTTTTACCACCCGGGTAAGTTGGGCAGTGGCCTATCTGAAAAAGGCCGGGCTCATTGCCGCGCCGCAAAGAGGTTCTTACCAGATTACCCAGAGGGGCAAGGAGGTTTTAAAGCAAAACCCCGAGCCCCTTGATGTGAATTTTCTCATGCAGTTTGAAGAGTTCAAGGTGTTTATAGAGCAGAGCCGGGCAGGCAGCACCTCTGCCTTGCCGGAAAGAGAAACCCCAATCGCAAAGGCCACTCCCAGCGAGACCCTCGAGCAGGCCTACCAAGAGCTTCGCGCGGCCGTAATATCCGAACTCGTTGAAAAAATTCGGGAGGTTCCCCCCAAAGCTTTTGAGCGTTTGGTGGTAGACGTCTTAGTAAAGATTGGCTACGGGGGAATGAACGAGAACGCAGGGATGGTAGTGGGTGGTCCCGGAGACGAAGGGATTGACGGGATCATCCGGCTTGACCCGTTGGGTTTGGAACAGATCTACCTTCAGGTCAAGCAGCGGACCGACAAAGTGGGCAGGCCGCAAGTGAGCGAGTTCGTAGGAGCATTGCAAGGCAAAGGAGCCAGCAAGGGTATCTTTGTCACCTCGTCGGAGTTCACCAAAGAAGCACAGGAATACGCGGCCCGCTTGAACGTCAAGGTTGTTCTTATTGACGGAAGGAAACTTGCAGAGCTCATGTTTGACTATGGGATAGGTATGGCTGTGGTGGCTCAGTATCAGGTCAAACGGATTGACAGCGACTACTTTGCTGAGCTTATAGGCGAACTAGGACCGTGACCACGGAAACCTACCTGCTTCCCGAAGGTTACCGCGTCACCGAACTGGGCCCCCTTCCAGAAGAGAAGCAGTTGGAGAAGTTTGCCAATACGGTCTTTGGTCTCGTGTGTGTACCTTAGCTAAAGTAGTCTGCTTGCCTTCCAATAGATCTGATACCACCTCACGTTATATCCTGCACTCTAGGCCACCAGTGGAAGAGGGTGTGGCCTCAGGTTTTATGGCTCATTTGGCCAGACCCGGCACCGCCGAGCCACGGTCTCCCTCAGAGCCTCCAGGGAAGGGGACCAGCCATTGGCCACCGCCTCGCTCGCCAAGGGCCAGGCCCGTAGCTGGGGCCCCGTCCACAGGCCCCCGTCGGGTAGGGGGCCTTGAGCAGAACCTGGCTCTCTTCCGGGCTCAGCTTGGGCTTCCGCCCGGAGTTAGGGTGCCGCCTATCCGGCAACGCCCCCGGGTCTTCCCGTTGGTGCCGGGCCAACACCAGGTGAACCCAAGGGATGCGGCGAGGGAGCTTCCGGGCAATCCCCTTGGCCTTGCTTCCTTTCGGCGCATGATGGACCGCCAGCCGGCAGAAGGCCTTCCATGGCCTCCCGGGCCTTGCGGTGGCGCTCCAGGGCCTCCTTGGGTTTGGGGTGGGGGGCTACAGGGGGCATGGGTGAAGGGGACCACAAAAAGGGTAGTAGCCCCCTACGGTCCCCTAAGCCACTCCTCCGCAATCTGCACCGCGTTCAGGGCCGCCCCCTTCAGGAGCTGGTCCCCCACCACGAAGAAGTCCAGGCCGTGGTCAAAGGCCAGGCTTTTGCGGATTCGGCCCACCTCCACATCCCACTTGCCGCTGGCGGTGAGGGGCATGGGGTAGCGCTTGGCAAGGGGCTCGTCCACCACCTCCACCCCGGGAGCCTGGGCCAGGACCTCCCGGGCGGCCTCCGGGGAGACGGGCCCGGCAAACTCCACGCTCACCGCCTCGGCATGGGCCCTAAGGGTGGGCACCCGCACCGCGGTGGCGCTGATCCTTAGGGAATCGTCCCCAAAGATCTTGTGGGTTTCCCAGACCACCTTCATCTCCTCCCGGGTGTAGCCGTTTTCCTGGAAAGCATCTATGTGGGGGATCACGTTAAAGGGCAAGGGGTGGGCGAAGACCTCGGCCACCGGGGTTTCCCCGTGAAGGTAGCGGTGGGTTTCCCGCAAAAGCTCCTCCATCCCCTTGGCCCCGGCCCCGCTGGCCGCCTGATAGGTGGCCACAATCACCCGCTTGGCCCTGAAGGCCCGGTGCAAGGGCCAAAGGGCCATAGCCAGGATGGCGGTGGTGCAGTTGGGGTTGGCGATGATGCCCTGGTGCTGGAAAATCTTTTCCCGATTCACCTCCGGCACCACCAGGGGCACCTGGGGCTCGTAGCGCCAGGCGCTGGAGTTATCGATCACCAAGGCCCCACCTTGGGCCCACAGGGGGGCCAGGGCCTTGGAAAGGGAACCCCCGGCGCTGGCCAAGACCAGGTCCACGGGCAAAGGCCCCTGGGGAAGGGGCTCCACCGGGATGGCCTCCCCCCTAAACACCAGGGTCTTGCCGGCGGAGCGGGGGGAGGCGTAAAGGCGAAGTTCATCCAAGGGGAAGTTTCGGGCCTCGAGGACCTTCAGGATCTCCTGCCCCACGGCCCCCGTGGCCCCCACCACGGCCACCCTCATCTCCGGTCCTCCTTAACCCTCATGGCTTTCCCGTCCTCCATACCCTACCCCCTTAGGGAAACACCTTGGCCCCAGGCCAGGCCTCCTGGCAGGACCTCCTCCCCCGGGCCCTTTGGGGCCCGGGCCTGCCTGGTGAGGATCCGCCAAGGCCACCATGTACCCCCAGGATAGCCCAAGGCCCCATCCCTGCCGCCCCACCCGCCTACCACTTCAGCTTCTCCCGCAAAAACCCCTCCAGCTCGTCCACGTGAAGCCTTATTTGCTCCATGGTGTCCCGGTCCCGCACCGTGACCGTGTCCTTGAGCTTGGTGGTCCCGTCCTTGCTCTGGCCGATGGTGTCGTAGTCCACGGTAATGGCGAAGGGGGTGCCCACCTCGTCGTGGCGGCGGTAGGCCTTGCCAATGTTGCCGGTGTCCTCGTAGAGGATGCGCCCGAGGCCCAGGGCCTGCAAGCGGGCCTTCAGGGCCTTGGCGTAGCCGGTGATCTCGGGCCGGTTCTTGGCCAGGGGGATCACCGCCGCCTTGATGGGGGCAAGCTGGGGCTTAAGTTTCAGCACGATGCGCTCTTCCCCACTGGGAAGCTCCTCCCGGGTGAAGGCCTCCGCCAAGAGGGCCAAAACCCCCCGGTCCACCCCGGCGGAGGGCTCAATCACGTAGGGCACGAACCACTTGCCGCTTTCGGGGTCCCGGTAGGCCAGGCGGGCGGTGGAGTGTTCGTTTTTCAGCACCCGGGCGGTGATGGAAAGCTCCTCCTGCTCCCGGGTATGGCTTCCCAGGTCAAAATCCGTACGGTTGGCGATGCCCTCCAGCTCCTCGAGGCCATGGGGGAAGCGGTAGAGGATGTCCACCGTGGCCTTGGCGTAGTGGGCCAGCTCCTCGGGAGGTTGCTCGTAGGGCACCAGGTTCTCCCGGCTTAGGCCCATCTCCTGCCACCACTTAAGCCTTTCCTCCACCCAGTAGCGGTGCCAGTACTCGTCCTCCCCTGGGCGGACGAAGTACTCGATCTCCATCTGCTCAAACTCCCGCACCCGGAAGATGAAGTTCCTGGGGGTGATCTCGTTGCGGAAGGCCTTGCCGATCTGGGCGATGCCAAAGGGGAGCTTGCGGCTGGTGCTGTCCAGGACGTTTTTGAAGTTGATGAAAATGCCCTGGGCGGTCTCCGGGCGCAGGTAGGCCAAGGAGGCCTCATCCTCCACCGGGCCCACGTGGGTCTTGAACATCATGTTGAAGTACCGGGGCGGGGTCCAGTCCCCCGGCTCAGCGGTGGCGGGGTCCAAGACCCCAGCCGCGGTCATGGCCCCCCCGGCCCGCTCGGGGGCTTGCATCATGGCCTGGACCAGGGCGTGGAGGTTACCCTCCTCCACCTCCATGGCCCGGGAAAGCCTCTTGAGCACCTCCTCGGGCTGGTCCTTGAGAAGGTGGTCCAGGCGGTAGCGCTTCTTGCTGATGCGGTTGTCCACCATGGGATCGGCGAAGGTGGCCTCGTGCCCCGAGTAGTGGAGGACCAGGCGGTGGGTGAGGATGCTGGCGTCCAGGCCCTCCATGTCGTCCCGCTCGTAGACGTTCCGCCGCCACCAGGCCTGCTTCAGGTTGTTCTTGAGCTCCACTCCCAAAGGGCCGTAGTCGTAGGTGCCCTGGAGGCCCCCGTAGATCTCCGAGCCTTGGAAGATAAACCCACGCCGCTTACAAAGCGCCACCAGTTCGTCAAGGCTTGTTGCCGGCATCGTTCCTCCCCAAGGGGGACCAAGCCCCCGGTTACAGGGCATCTTACCGGAAGGGGGTGCCAGGGCACCACCGGGGCCCATGGTGAGCCTGGGCGCAAACCCCTGCCCACGCCCGGCTTACGCTAGAATAGGTGACGAGGGGAGCATGAACAGGTACGACGATCGCGCCAGGCTGGTTTTCCACTACGCAAGGGAGGAGGGGAGCCGCTTAGGCCACTCCATGATCGGCCCAGAGCACCTCCTCCTGGGCCTGATGCGCGAGGGGGGTACGGCGGCCCGCATCCTCCAGGAGTACGGGGCGAGCCTCGAGGCCATGCGCCGCATGGTGGAGGAGCTGGTGGGCCGCGGCGAGGGGAGCCGCACCGGGGAACCCCCTGCCATTACGCCCAGGGCTAGGCGGGTCATGGAGCTGGCCAGCGCCGAGGCCCGCAACATGGGGGCCTCGGTGATCGGCACCGAGCACATCCTCCTGGGCATCATCCGTGAGGGCGACGGGATCGCCTACCGCATCCTCTCCCACTTCGCCAAGGACGTGGACGCCATCCGCTGGCGCATCCTCTCCATGGCCGAGGGCCGGGAGCGGGAGAAGCCGGTGAACACCCCCTTCCTGGACGAGTACGGCCGCGACCTCACCAAGGAGGCCCGGGAGGGCAAGCTGGACCCCGTCATCGGCCGGCAGGAGGAGATCAACCGGGTGATCCAGATCCTGGCCCGGCGCACCAAGAATAACCCCGTCCTCATAGGGGACCCGGGGGTGGGCAAGACGGCCATCGTGGAGGGGCTGGCCCAGGCCATCGTGGAGGGCCGGGTGCCCCCCATCCTCAAAGGGGCCCGGGTGGTGGCCCTGGACCTGGCGGGGGTGGTGGCGGGCACCAAGTACCGGGGCGAGTTTGAGGAGCGCCTGCGCCAGATCATAGAGGAGCTCAAAAACGCCAAGGTCATCGCCTTCATAGACGAGCTCCACACCCTGATCGGGGCCGGGGGAGCCGAGGGCACCTTGGATGCCGCCAACATCCTGAAGCCCGCCTTGGCCCGCGGCGAGATCCAGGTGATCGGGGCCACCACCACCGGGGAGTACCACCGCTACATAGAGAAGGACGCCGCCCTAGAAAGGCGCTTCCAGCCGGTGATCGTCCTGGAACCCTCCCCAGAGGAGACCCTGGAGATCCTCAAGGGCCTGCGTCCCCGGTACGAGGCCCACCACGGGGTCATCATCCCCGATGAGGTCCTGGAGCTTTCCGTGAAGATCGGCATCCGCTCCCTCCCGGGGCGCAACTTCCCCGATAAGGCCATTGACCTGATTGACGAGGCGGCAAGCCGGGTGCGGCTCAATGCCTCCTTGGGCCTGCCCGTGGCCGAGGAGGAGGACGGCACCCCCATGGTGACCCGGGAGGACATTGAGGCGGTGGTGGACTCCTGGGGCGGGGTCTACGTGGACGACAAGGACGACCAGAAGCTCATGCACCTCGAGGAGGAGCTAAGGAAGCGGGTGGTGGGCCAGGAGGAGGCCATCCGCGCCCTGGCCAGCGCCCTGAGGAGGGCCCGGGTGGGCCTGGGAGGCCGCACCCGGGTGGCCGCCAGCTTCCTCTTCGTGGGGCAAAGCGGCGTGGGCAAGACCCAGCTGGCCAAGGCCCTGGCGGAGGTGCTCTTCGGTTCGGAGCGGGCCCTCATCCGCTTTGACATGTCCGAGTTCCAGGAGCCCCATTCCATCTCCAAACTGATCGGGGCTCCTCCCGGCTACGTGGGCTACGAGCAGGGGGGTCGGCTCACGGAGGCAGTGCGCCGCCAACCCTTCAGCGTGGTCCTCCTGGACGAGATTGAAAAGGCCCACCCGGATGTGTACAACACCTTCCTGCAGGTGCTGGACGAGGGCCGCCTCACCGACGGCATGGGGCGCACCGTGGACTTCCGCCGGGTGATCCTCATCATGACCTCCAACACCGGCTACAACGTGGGCCCGGCCATCGGCTTCACCAGCAAGGAGGTGGACACCGAGTCCCCCCTCAAGGCCCTCTTCACCCCGGAGTTCCTGGACCGGCTGGACGAGGTGATCCGCTTCCGCCCCCTCACGGAGGAGGAGCTGGTGCAGGTGGCCCGGATGATGCTGGAAGAGATCCAAAAAGAGCTCCAGTCCCGGGACATCGCCGTGCGCTTCGCCCCCGAGGTGGCCCGCTTCGTGGTGGAACAGGCCCCCAAGACGGGAAGCGCCCGGGCCATCCGGGGCATCATCCGCGAACGCATTGAGGACCCCCTTTCCCTAGCCCTCCTCAAAAAGCCCACCGGCCACCTCTACGTGAACGTGGAGGACGGCCACCTGGCCTTCCACGAGGTGGAGGGCGAGGAGCTTTTGGTCTAGATGCCCCCGGGAACCGTTGGGCCCAGCCTCCTCCTTCCGAGGGGGCGGCTTTTTCTTGGGTGCCTCGAGGCCTAAACCCATGGCCAAGACCTCCTACACCTGCGTGGAATGCGGTTACCGTACCCCCAAACCCTTGGGGCGGTGCCCGGCCTGCGGTTCCTGGGAAAGTTTCCGCGAAGGGACCGCCTCCCCTTCCCCAAAAGGCCAGGGGGCCGAACCGGCAACCCCCAGCCCGGTGGCCCTTTCCCAGGTGGACGAGGCCCAGGAAAGCCGCTTTTCCTCAGGGCTTGCCGAGGTGGACCGGGTCCTGGGGGGAGGGTTCGTACCGGGGGAGGTGGTCCTCCTGGGGGGCGAACCGGGGGTGGGCAAGAGCACCCTCCTCCTGGAACTGGCCAAGCGCCTGGAAAGGCGGGTGTACTACCTGGCGGGGGAGGAATCCCCCGCCCAGATCAAGCTGCGGGCCAGAAGGCTGGGGGTAAAGGAGCTGCTTCTCCTCAAGGAAACCCACCTGGAGCCCCTGGTAACCCTTTTGGAGAGGGAGCCCCCCGAGGTGCTCTTTGTGGATTCCATCCAGACCATTGAGGCCGGGGGAAGTCCGGGTAGCCTGGTGGCGGTGCGGGAGGCCACCCACGCCTTCGTACGCCTGGCCAAGGAGGAAGGCATCACCACCGTTTTGGTGGGCCACGTGACCAAGGAGGGGGTGGTGGCGGGGCCCAAGAGCATGGAGCATGCGGTGGACGCCACCCTGTACCTGGAAACCGCCGGGGTTTACCGGGTCCTAAGGAGCGCCAAGAACCGTTTTGGCCCGGTGGGGGAACTGGGGGTTTTCCGCATGGAGGAGGAAGGCCTTAAGGAGGTGCCCAACCCCTCCGAGGCCTTCCTGTGGGAAAGGCCCTTGGGGGTTCCGGGAAGCGCCGTGGCCCTGGCCCTGGCCGGAGAAAGGGCCTTGGCCCTGGAGGTCCAGGCCCTGGCCGCCAAAACCCCCTTCCCCGCCCCCAGGCGGGTGGTCCAGGGGTTGGACCCCAGGCGGGTGGACATGGTGCTGGCGGTTCTGGAAAGGCGGCTTGGCCTGCCCCTTGGGGCCCTGGACGTCTACGTGAACCTGGCCGGGGGCTTAAGGGTGCTGGACCCCGGTCTGGACCTGGCGGTGGCCCTGGCGGTGTATTCTGCGGTGGTGGGCAAGGCCCTGCCCCCGGACCTGGCGGTGGTGGGGGAGGTGGGCCTTCTGGGCGAGGTGCGGAGCGTGATGGGATTGGAACGGCGGCTTAGGGAAGGGGAACGGGCGGGGTTTTCCCGCATCCTGCACCCGGGCAACACCAAGGCCCTCAAGGAGGCGGTGGAGCGGTATTTGGGATGAGTTTCCCCCTTCTCCTTTACCTGTTCTTCGCCCTTTTGGGCTACCAGCTGGCGGTGGGCCTGGAGAACCTGGGGCTTCTTCCCCGGTCGGCGGGCCTGCTTTCCCTGAACCGCCTTTACCTGACCCTGGCGGGCTTCCTCACCGGGATTCTTTTGGCACCCCGCCTCGAGGCCCTTCTGCAAAAACGCCTGCAACGGTTGCGGGAGCTTCCCCCGGAGGTGCCCGTGGCCCTGACCCTGGGGGCCACGCTGGGCCTCCTCCTCACCGTCCTGCTCACCACCTTGCTTTCGCAAATCCCCGGGTTTTCCCCTTACCATAGCCTCTTCTTAGCCCTTTTCCTGGTGGGGCTTTTCGCCTACCTGGCCTTGGGCTACAAGGAGTATTTGCGCCTTCCCCAACCCCCCCACCGCCCCCAAGGGGGCAAGGTGCTGGACACCAGCGTCCTGGTGGACGGAAGGGTGGCCGAGGTGGCGGCCACGGGTTTCCTGGAAGGCCCGCTTTACGTGCCCCACTTTGTGCTGAAGGAGCTCCAGCACTTCGCCGATAGCCCCGATCCCCTCAAGCGGGCCAAGGGGAGGCGGGGTCTGGAAACCCTGGAAAGGCTGAAGGAGCTGGTATCCCTGGAGGTGCTGGAAGAGGCCCCCAGAGGGGAAAGCGTGGACGAAAAGCTCCTCTTCCTGGCCCGGGACCTTAAAGCCGCCCTGGTCAGCAACGACCTGGCCCTCCTGCAGATGGCCAGGATCTACGGGGTCAGGGCCCTTTCCGTCCAGGCCCTGGCCCAGGCCCTCCGCCCCCAGCTCAAGGTGGGGGATACCCTGAGGCTCCTCATCCTCAAGGAAGGCAAGGAGCCCCACCAGGGGGTGGGCTACCTGGAGGATGGCTCCATGGTGGTGGTGGACGGGGGGATCCGGTACCGGGGCCAGGAGGTGGAGGTGGTCATCACCCAGGCCATCCAGACCCAGGTGGGCCGCCTCTTCTTCGCCCAGCCGGCCGCCGAGGCCCAAAGCTAATGGCTGAAGGCCCAGGGGCTTATAATGCCTAACGGCCTTGGCCGGCCAAGGAGGTGGAGCTTGAACCTGCACGAGTATCAAGCCAAGGAGATTCTGGCCCGCTACGGGGTACCGGTGCCGCCGGGAAAGGTGGCCTACACCCCGGACGAGGCGAAGCGCATCGCCGAGGAGCTGGGCAAACGGGTGGTGATCAAGGCCCAGGTGCACGTGGGCGGCAGAGGCAAGGCCGGGGGCGTAAAGCTGGCGGACACCCCCCAGGAGGCCTATGAGAAAGCCCAGGCCATCCTGGGGATGAACATCAAGGGCCTCACGGTGAAGAAGGTCCTGGTGGCCGAGGCGGTGGACATCGCCAAGGAGTACTACGCCGGGCTTATCCTGGACCGTTCCCAAAAGAAGGTGGTCCTCATGCTCTCCAAGGAGGGGGGCGTGGACATTGAGGAGGTGGCGGCGGAACGCCCCGAGGCCATCCACAAGTTTTGGATTGACCCCCATAAGGGCTTCCGGGCCTTTGAGGCCCGGGAGATGGTGAAGCGGGCGGGCCTCGAGGGCCACCTCAACAAGCTGGCCCAGGTCCTGGTGGCCCTGTGGCGGGCCTACGAGGGGGTGGATGCCTCCATCGCTGAGATCAACCCCCTGGTGGTCACCACCGAGGGCCAGGTGGTGGCCGCCGATGCCAAGATCGTCCTGGACGACAACGCCCTCTTCCGGCACCCGGATCTAGCCGAGCTAAGGGAGATTGAGGCCGAGCATCCCCTGGAGGTGGAGGCCAGCAACTACGGCTTCGCCTACGTAAAGTTGCAAGGGAACATTGGCGTCATCGGGAACGGGGCCGGGTTGGTCATGTACACCCTGGACCTGGTGAACCGGGTGGGGGGCAGGCCCGCCAACTTCCTGGACATCGGGGGCGGGGCCAAGGCGGAGGTGGTCTATAACGCCCTCAAGGTGGTCCTCAAGGACCCCGAGGTCAAGGGGGTGTTCATCAACATCTTCGGCGGCATTACCCGTGCGGATGAGGTGGCCAAGGGGGTGATCCGGGCCCTGGAGGAAGGGCTTCTCAGCAAACCCGTGGTCATGCGGGTGGCGGGGACCGCCGAGGAGGAGGCCAAGAGGCTACTGGAGGGCAAGCCCATCTACATGTACCCCACGTCCATGGAGGCGGCCAAGGCCATCGTGGCCATGGTGGGAGGTGCGGCGTGATCCTGATCCATCGCGAAACCCGCGTCCTGGTCCAGGGCATCACCGGCCGGGAGGGGCAGTTTCACACCCAGCAGATGTTGGACTACGGCACCCGGGTGGTGGCCGGGGTCACCCCAGGGAAAGGGGGAACCGAGGTCCTAGGCCTTCCCGTCTACGACACGGTCAGAGAGGCCGTGGCCCAGCACCCCGTTGACGCCTCCATCATCTTCGTGCCGGCCCCGGCGGCGGCGGATGCGGCCCTCGAGGCGGCCCATGCCGGTATTCCCCTCATCGTCCTCATCACCGAGGGCATCCCCACCCTGGATATGGTGAAGGCGGTGGCGGAGATCAAGGCCTTGGGTAGCCGCCTCATCGGGGGCAACTGCCCCGGGATCATCAGCGCCGAGGAGAGCAAGATCGGCATCATGCCGGGCCACGTGTTTAAGCGGGGCAAGGTGGGGCTCATAAGCCGCTCCGGCACCCTCACCTACGAGGCCGCCGCCGCCCTCTCCCAGGCGGGCCTGGGCACCACCACCACCGTGGGCATTGGGGGCGACCCGGTGATCGGCACCACCTTCAAGGACCTCCTCCCCCTCTTCAATGAGGACCCCGAGACCGAGGCCGTGGTCCTCATTGGGGAGATCGGGGGCTCCGACGAGGAGGAGGCGGCAGCCTGGATCCGGGAGAACATGAAGAAGCCGGTGGTGGGCTTCATCGGTGGCCGAAGCGCCCCCAAGGGCAAGCGCATGGGCCATGCAGGGGCCATCATCATGGGGAACGTGGGCACCCCGGAGTCCAAGCTGAAGGCCTTCGCCGAGGCGGGGATCCCCGTGGCGGACACCATTGACGAGATCGTGGAGCTGGTGAAAAAAGCCTTGGGCTAAAGGCCTTGGGCCGTCCCCCACCCTGGCTTGGCCAGGGTGGGCGGCTCCTACACCCTATCCGTGGCCTTCGCCATCCAAAGAAGCCGCTCCCCGTGCTCCGGCCTCAGCTCCCCCGGGCGAAGCCGCCAGGCCCAGTTGCCGAAGGGCCTTCCAGGGTAGTTCATGCGGGCCTCGCTTCCCAGGGCCAAGACATCCTGCACCGGGTAGACGGCAAGCTGGGCCACCGATTTCATCCCCAGGTGCATGAGGGCCCAGGGCACCTCCTCCTCCCCATGGAAGCCGATCCCCCACTCCGCCAGATACCGTTCCAGGAAGGCCTTTTCGTGGGGGGTGGCGGTGCGGTACCAGCCTAAGGTGGTGTCGTTGTCGTGGGTACCGGTATAGACCACCACCCGGCCATGGGGGGGATAGTTGTGGGGGAGGAAAGGGTTTTCCCTCCCCCCGTCAAAGGCGAACTGCAAGACCTTCATCCCGGGCAGGCCAAACCGCTCCCTTAAGGCCACCACCTCCTCGGTGATAACCCCTAGGTCCTCCGCCAGGATGGGCACCTGCCCAAAGGTTTCCTGAATCTTCTGGAAAAGCTTCTCCCCCGGGGCCTTCACCCAGCGCCCCTCCACCGCCGTGGGGCAGGAGGCGGGGATCTCCCAGTAGGCCTCAAACCCCCGGAAGTGGTCAATGCGCACCAGGTGGAAGAGCTCCAGGGCCTTCCTTAGGCGCGCCATCCAGAAGGAGAACCCCTCCTTTTCCAGCACCTCCCAGCGGTACAGGGGATTCCCCCAGCGCTGGCCCGTTTCCGAAAAGTAATCCGGGGGCACCCCGGCCACCACCGTGGGCCTTCCCTCCTCATCCAGATGGAACCACTCGGGATGGGCCCAGACCTCCGCGGAGTCCTCGGCCACGAAGATGGGCATGTCCCCGATGAAGGCTAAGCCCAAGGCCTCTGCCTCCTCCCTTAGGGCGCCCCACTGCTGGAAAAAGAGCCACTGGGTCCAAGCGTGAAAGGCCACCGCCTGGGAAAGTTGGCCCTCGGCTTCCTTTAGCGCCTTATCCTCCCTTAGGCGAAGGGGCATGGGCCAGCGGTTCCAGGGAAGCCCCCCATGGGCCTCCTTAAGGGCCATGAAGAGGGCGTAGTCCCGAAGCCAAAAGGCCTCCTTTTCCCAAAACTCCTGGAAAGCCTCCCGTTCCCCTTGGGGAGCCCGCTCCTGAAAACCCTGGAAGGCCGCCCGGAGCACCGGCCACTTCCAGGCGTAAAGCCCGCCGTAGTCCACCCGCCCTTGGGGGAAGCCAGGGTCTTTTAGGGCCATATACCCCGCTTCCGCCAAGGGGCGGAGGTCAATGAGGTAGGGATTCCCGGCAAAGGCGCTAAAGGCCTGGTAGGGGGAGTCCCCATAGCCCGTGGGGCCTAGGGGCAAAACCTGCCAGTACCGCCCGCCAAAATCCTGGAGAAAGCGAAGAAAGCCCCGGGCCTCCTCCCCTAAAACCCCGATGCCATAAGGTCCGGGGAGGCTGGTGGGGTGCAGAAGCAAGCCATAGGCACGCGGAAGCTCCATGGGCCCAGTGTATTCCCTAGAGGAAGCCTTTCCAAGGCGTACTGCTGGCCTTACCCCTCACCGGCCCCCTTTCCCTGGAAAGGGATCAAGACCCCTTGGGGGCGGTTCCTTTCCCGGGAAGCCATGACCCATCCGCTTCCTCAGCCCACCCTGTTCCCCTGCTCGTCGTAGGTGTAAAACCCCCTTCCCGTTTTCCGGCCCAAAAGCCCCGCCTGCACCATGCGCCGAAGCAGGGGGGAGGGCCGGTACTTATCGTCGCCAAAGCCCCGGTGCAGAACCTCCATGATGGCCAAGCAGGTGTCCAGGCCGATGAGGTCGGCCAGCTCCAAAGGCCCCATGGGGTGGTTCATCCCCAGGCGCATGACCCCATCTATGGCCTCCTTGCTGGCCACCCCTTCCCTTAGGGCCTCAATGGCCTCGTTGATCATGGGCATCAGGAGGCGGTTGGAGACGAAGCCGGGGTAGTCTTGGACCTCGAGGGGGGTCTTCCCCATCCTTTTGGCCACCGCCATCACCACATCCCGCGTTTCCTCCGCGGTAAGCTCCCCCCGGATCACCTCCACCAACTGCATGAGGGGCACGGGGTTGAAGAAGTGCATGCCGATAAAGCGCTCGGGCCTTCCCGAGTAGCGGGCTAGGGCGGTGATGGGGATGGAGGAGGTGTTGCTGGCCAGAATGGCCTCGGGCTTCACCAGGCTTCCCAGGCGCTCAAAGAGGCGGCGCTTTTCCCCTTCGTCCTCCACGATGGCCTCCACCACCAGGTCGGCCTCCGCCAGGTCCCCCAGGACCACGGTGGTGCGGATCCGCCCCAAGGTGGCCTCCAGGTCCTGGGGAGCGATCCGCCCCTTCTCCAGAAACTTGCTTAGGGACCGCTGGATGGCCTTCAGGCCCCTTTCCAGGAAGCCCTCCGCCACGTCCACCAGCACCACCTCAAACCCCGCCTGGGCCGCCACCTGGGCGATGCCGCTGCCCATCTGTCCTGCGCCCACCACGCCAATCCGCTTTACCTCCATACCGGCACCTCTCGGGCTATTTTACGCCCCTGAGGTTCACCAAAAGGACGCCCACCAGCGCCAAGGCCCCGCCCAGGAGGGAAAAGGGGGAAGGGATCTCACCCAGCCACCCGTAGGCGATCAGGATGGCCAGGACCGGCGACAGGTAAAGAAAACTGGAAAGGCGGGAGGCCGGGGTGCGGGAAAGGGCATAGGTCCAGGTGAGGTAGGCCAGGGCCCCGGGGAACACGCCCAGGTACAGGGCGCTGTAAAGGGCCGGGCGGGGCGCCCGGAGCAGGGCTTCCCCCAGGCCAGGCAGAAAGACGAGAAGGGGAAGCGTGCCCAAAACCATGGTGTAAACCGTCATCTCCCGGCTGCCGTAACGGGCAAAAAGGGGCTTTTGCCAAACGAAGTACAAGGAGGTGGAAAGGGCGGAAAGCAGGATCAAGAAAGCCCCCGGGCTCAAGGACACCCCGCCTCCCTCCCCGAAGGCGATCAACAAGGAGCCCAGAAAGGCCAGGGCAAACCCCAGCACCCCTACGGGCCTAAGCCGCTCCCCCAGGAAGAAGAAGGAGAGGAGGGCGGTAAACACCGGCCCGGTAGCGATGAGCAGGCTCGCGGCCCCTGCGCTCACCGTGAGCTCCCCGTAGACCAAGGCGGTGTGGTAAACGGTGATGCCCAAAAACCCCAGGAGAAAAAGGCGGGGAAGGTCCTCCTTCCTGGGTGGGCGAAGACCGTGCAGGCGGGCGTAAAGGAGAAGCAGGGCGCTGGCCACCAGAAAACGCAGGAGGACCAGGTGCCCAGGGCTTAGGCCCTGGAGCCCCGCCCGGATGCCGGCAAAGGCGCTGGCCCAGAAGAGGATGGTGAGGAGGGCCGCCCCTAGGGCCTTAGGCTCCATGGGGTAACACCAGGTAGTAGAGGCCCCTTGGCAAAAGGCCCTTCTCCAGAAGGGCGTTTACCTCGTTAGCCCCCACCTGGAGCACCCTTTCCTTCACCTGGGCCAGGGAGAGGTACCGGCCCGTGTACAGGTACTCCATCCCCAGGTGGAAAAGCCTCCCCATGGGGGTTTCCCCGGCGAAGACCAGGCCTGTGGCCAAGGGGGTTTTGGCCTTTTCCACCTCCTCCTCCCCCACGCCCTCGAGGGTGATCCGGTCAAGCTCCTCCTTAAGGACGGCCAACACCGCTTCCTTGTTGGCCGGGTCCGCCTGGACGTAGGCGTGGAAGAAACCGGCCCTATCCGCCTCCTCGTGGCCAAAGGAGGCCGCCTCGGCGAGGCCCGTATCCACCAGGGCGAAGTGGAGCCGCCCCGAGCCCTCCTCACCTAGGAGGTGGGCCAACACCTGGGCGGCAAAACGCTCCTCTTCCTGGTAGCCCACCCCGGGGAAAAGGCCCACCAGGTAGAGGGCCCGGGCCTTCTCGTAGGGGTGCTCCTCTACCCCCTGGGCAGGGCTTAAGGGTGGATAGGTCCTTCCCGCCTCTCCTAGAGGCCAATCCTCCGTGAGCCGTTCCGCCTCGGCCACCAGGGCCTCAAAGTCCACCTTTCCCGTGGCGGCCAGCACCATGTTCCCCGGCAGGTAACGCCTCCCGTGGTAGGCGGCCATGGCCTCCCGCGTGAGCGCGGTGATGCTCTCCACCGTGCCCAGGACGCTATTCCCCAGGGGGTGTCCCTGGAAGAAGCGGGCCCGGGCCCAATCGTAGGCCATGAAGCCCGGGCGGTCCTGGTAGCGGGCGATCTCCTCCAGGATGACCTTTTTTTCGGTGGCAAAGTCCTCCGGGCGCAAGGCAGGGCGCATGAGCCGGGAGAAAAGCTCCAGCAGGGGGAAGGCGAACTCCGGCAAAACCGCCCCGTAGTAGACCGTGGCCTCCTCGGAGGTGAAGGCGTTGTACTGGGCTCCCAGGCGGTCAAAGGCCAGGTTCACCTCCCAGGCGCTCATCCCTTCCGGACCCTTGAAGACCATATGCTCCAGGAAATGGCTCACCCCGCTCTCCTCGGGGGCCTCGTCCCGGGCCCCCGTCCGGACAAAGTAGCCCAAGGCCACGCTCCGCGCCTCCGGAAGCACCTCAGCAATGACCCTCAGGCCATTTTTCAGTTCCGCCTCACGAAACATCGTCCACCTCGCCCAAAAGCCCCACCCAGGGGTTGCGGTAGGGGTGTTCCCGCAAGAAGGCGTTCACCGCCGCAAGGCCCGTACCTTCTATGGCCTCCTCGATCTCGGAAAGGGGCCGGACCCGCCCCAGCATGAAGAGGTCCCGCACCATGGAGGCGGCCCGGCTTCGGATGGACTCATCCGCCATCACCAAGGCGGTCTTGAGCCCCACCTTGGCCCGGGAAAGCTCCTCCTCCGTGACCCCTTCCGCCAGGCGCTCCACCTCCGCCAGCATGACCTCCAACGTCTCCCTGGCCCGCTCCTTGGTGGTACCCCCATAGGCCATGAGGAGGCCCTGGCCCTTGACCCCGGCGGGGAAGGCGCTCACCGCATAGACCAGGCCCCTTTTCTCCCGTACCTCGGTGAAGAGGCGGCTGCTCATGCCCCCCGAGAGCACCTCCAGGGCCAGCCGGGCCGCATAGAACCGGGGGTCCTCCGGGCCCACATCCGGGTAGGCCAGGCCGATCTGCACCTGGGCCGTGGCGCGCTTGAGGAGGAAGCGCTGGGGCTCGGAAAGCCTGGGCTTTGGGTAAAAGGCCTCCTCCCCCTCCCAGGCCATAAGGGGCTCCAGGGCCCTGAGAAGCCTTTCCCAGGAAACCCCTCCCGCCACCGCCAAGATGGCCCCTTTCGGGGTGTAGCGCCTGGCAAAGTCCTCCCGCACCGCCTTAGGTGTGGCCCTCTTCAGGCTCTCCTCCTCCCCCAGGGGATCCCTGCCATG
Source organism: Thermus altitudinis (assembly GCF_022760835.1). Classification (GTDB taxonomy): domain Bacteria; phylum Deinococcota; class Deinococci; order Deinococcales; family Thermaceae; genus Thermus; species Thermus altitudinis. The sequence continues at coordinate 48,025 of NZ_JAKTNQ010000001.1, read as the reverse complement.
GGGGGAGAGGAAGACCCTTTTTCGCAGCTCGGAGAAGAGCTTCCGGGCCGGCTGGTCCTCCTGGGAAAGAAGGGCCTGCAGGGCCACGCTTCTCACCGCCTCAAAGCCCTCCTCGGGAAGCTTGGGCCTAAGGAGGAGGAGGGCATAGAGCCGGAAGACCTCCTCCAAGGCTTCCGGCAAGAAGGCGGCGGAGAAGAGGGTGTACTCCAGCCCCGCCCCGCTTTGCCGCCTAACGCCCAGGGCGTCCAGGGCCTGGGCCAGCCCCCAAGCGTCCAGTTCCCCAGCCCCCTTCCAAAGCCACCCCTCCAGAAGGGTGCTGGCCCCCAGAAGCCCCTCGGGCTCGTTCACCGCCCCGGCAGGCACCAGAAGCCCGAAGGCCACCCCGGGGTAGTCCCGCTCCTCGAGGGCCAGAAGAAGCCCATTCGGTAGTCGCTCCACACGGCTCACAGGCCTAAGGGTATCATGGAGAACGTGAGGGAAGGGGAACTTCGCCAAAGGCTCCTCAGGCCCCTCCTTAGGGAGCTAAAGGACGGGGCCCGGGACCAGGTGGTGGTGGGGGGCTTGGAATCCCTCATCCAGAACCTGGCCAAGCCCTTTCCCCACCTGCAAAGGCTTTTCCTGGGGTACGGTGGGAAAACCCCGGAGGAGCGCAAGGCGGTCCTGGAGGAGGCCATCCGCTTCCTGGAGAATGGCCAAGAACCGCTGGCCGCAAGCAGGGGGGAACCCCCCGCCCGGCCCCAGCCCCCCCGCCTCACCCCCCAGGACCCCGCCCACCTCCTGGTCCCGCCCCAAAGCCGCAAGAGGCTGGCCGAGCTCTCCTTGCACACGGTGCGGGATATCCTCCACTACTACCCCCGCCGCTATGAGGACCGGCGAGCCCTTCCCGGGGTGCGCTTCCTGGAGGACGGGCAGAAGGCCACCCTCGCCGTGAGGGTCCTGGCCAAGGAGCTGGTGAAAACCCCCAAGAAGGGGATGCAGCTGGTGCAGGTGCGGGCCCAGGATGCTTGGGGCTTTCGCTTAACCTTGGTCTGGTTCAACCAAACCTGGGTTCTCTCCCAGATCCAGGAGGGGGATACCCTGATCGTCACGGGCCGGGTGCAGCGGCGCCACGGGGTGCAGCTTTACGTGGAGCACTTTGAGAACGAGGGCACCGAGTCCCTCTCCACGGGGAGGATCGTGCCCATCTACCCCGCCAAGGAGGGGATCGGGCAGGCGTTCCTGCGCCGCACCGTCCACCGGGCCCTGGAGATGGCCCTCCCCCTCCCCGACCCCCTGGAAGCCTACCGGGAGGAGCACCGTCTTCTCCCGTACGCCGAGGCCCTGCGCCAGATCCACTTCCCCGAGGATGAGGAGGCCTTGAAAAAGGCCCTCCTTCGCCTCAAGTTTGACGAGTACCTCCTCTTGGAGCTCAAGGCCCTTCTGGACGCCGGGGGCCTGGTCCTAGGCCGGAGCTTCCGGGTGGAGGAGGCTTGGACGGAAACCTTCAAGAAAGCCCTGCCCTTTCCCCTCACCCGGGCCCAGGAGCGGGTCATGGGGGAGATCGCCCAGGACATGCAAAGCCCCCGGCAGATGGCCCGCCTCCTCCAGGGGGATGTGGGCTCGGGTAAGACGGTGGTGGCCGCCTATGCCCTCTTTCTGGCGGCCATGAACGGGGCCCAAGGGGCCCTCATGGCCCCCACGGAGATCCTGGCCAAGCAGCACTACGGGAACCTGACCCAGTACCTTTTCCCCCTGGGGGTGCGGGTGGAGCTCCTTTTGGGGTCCATGACCCCCAAGGAGAAGGAAGGGGCCATCCAGAGGCTTCTTTCCGGGGAAGCCCAGGTGGCGGTGGGCACCCATGCCCTCATCCAGGAGGGGGTGGGGTTTAAGGACCTGGGGCTTGCGGTGGTGGACGAGGAGCACCGCTTTGGCGTCTTGCAGCGGCGGGCCCTCCTCAAGATGGCCCGGGTTCCTCCCGATGTCCTGGTGATGTCCGCCACCCCCATCCCCCGTTCCCTAGCCCTAACCCTCTATGGGGACCTCGAGGTCAGCCTCCTGGACGAGATGCCCCCCGGGCGAAAGCCCGTGAGGACCAAGGTCCTCCCCCACCGGCTGCGCCTGCAGGCCTACGCCTTCGCCCGGGAGGAGGTGAGGAAGGGGCACCAGGTCTTCGTGGTGGCCCCGGCCATTGAGGAGTCGGAGGAACTGGACCTGAAGGCGGCCACCGCCCTCTACCAGGAGCTGCAAGGCCTTCTCCCTGGGGTGCGCATGGCCCTCCTTCACGGAAAGATGCCCGCCCGGGAAAAGGATAGCGTCATGGAGGCCTTCCGCCAGGGCGCCTTTGACCTTTTGGTATCCACCACCGTGGTGGAGGTGGGGGTAGACATCCCCAAGGCGAGCCTCATCATCGTGGAAAACGCCGAGCGCTTCGGCCTGGCCCAGCTCCACCAGCTAAGGGGCCGGGTGGGGCGGGGGGGGCTGGAAGGCTATGCCATCCTGATCGCCGGGGAAGCCAGCCAGAAAACCCTAAGGCGCCTAAAGGTCCTCGAGGAGTCCAACGACGGCTTCTACATCGCGGAGATGGACCTGAAGCTAAGGGGACCAGGGGAGCTCAGGGGCACCCGGCAGTCGGGGTACCCGGAACTGAAGCTGGGGGATCTGGCCGAGGACACGGAGGTTATTGAAAAGGCCCGGGCCCTGGCCAAGCGCATCCTGGAAATGGACCCCGACCTCTCCTGGCCCCAGCACCAGGCCCTTAAGGAGGAGCTCCGGGCCCAAGCAGAGCGCCTGGGCTTCCGGGAGGTCATCTAGGGGATGTGGGGGCCTGGGGAAATCCGGGCAAGGGGGTGAAGGGGATGGGGATGAAGGCCCTGCCCCATCCCCATATCCCCGTCTTCGCCTCCGAGGGAGGGGTGCTGAGGGCCGAAAGCCTCCGGGACTACCTTCTGGAGCTACGGGAGGCCTATACCCCCTACGCCCCGGTGCCCCCCGTGACCCTCTACGTCCTTTCCGAGAGGGACTGGCAGACCCTGGTCCCCTACCCTTACGGCCTGGCCTTTCAGCGCAGCGAAGGGGGCAGGCTGTCCCTCTTTGCCCCCCTCACCTACCCCGAAAGGCTCCTCCACCGCTTCCGCGAAACCCTGCTTCCCCTGGGGCCCCCTCCCATGGAGATCCCCGCCTTCTTGGATCTGAACCTGGGCCACGAGTACGCCCACGCCCTTCAGGCGGCCTGGCGCCTGAGGACGGGGGCAAGGTGGTTGGACGAGTTCTTGGCCAACTACCTTTTCCTCCTGGGCCTAGCCCGCGCCAGGCCCGACCTTGCGGCATCCCTCTTGGCCTTCTGCCGCTACCTGAGCCGCCTCGAGCCGGAAAGGCGAAGCCTCTCCGCCTACGAGAGGAGGCGGGGAGACCTAAAAAGCGCCCTATGGTTCCAGGCCCAGTTCACCCTCAAGGCCCAGGAGCTTTTGGAAACGAAGGGGGACAGCCTGTTGAAGGCCTGCCTGGAGGCCGCCCCCCTGGACCGGAAAAAGGGGCACGGGCTCCTTTTGGCGCTTGACCCAGAGCTCAAGGCCTGGTTCGCCGCCTTCGGCCTTAAGGGCGCACCCTAGGAGCCCCCTTACCCTCCGCCAAGGCCCTAAGCCAATCCAGGAAGGAAACCTCCCCCACCTTCAAGGTGTACAGCTCGGGCCTCGGCAGGATGCAGTGCTGGCTCCCCGGGGCTAAAAAGAAGGTGTAGTTTTCCGCCTGGGCCGGGGCCAGGACGGCCTTCATGGCCCCTTCGGCCCACTCCCGGGCCGTGGCCTCGGAAGGGCTCCTCTCCCCTTTCATGAGGCCATAGAAGAAGATCTGGGTGCCGTCCAAAAGGGTGGTGTACTGGGCGATGCGGGCCTTGGGGAAGGCCTTCGCCAGGGCCAGGTAGATCTCCGCCACCTCCGGGTTCTGGGAAAGGCCCGAAAGCTCGGGCAGGCGCGGGTTCCAGACGCTGAAGCCCGGGAAGCCCGGGGTGCGCACCCCTACCCCAGCATCCCCGCAGACCGCCACCTGGGCGTTTTTGTAGGTGGAAAGCACCTTGTCCGCAAAGAAGACTGCCCCATAGGCTCCGGCGGAGCAACCGGTCACGAAGACCCTTTCCGGGTCCGTGTGGTTGCGGAACACGTACTCCAAGGCCGCCAGGGCGTTCCTGGCCCCCTGGTGGTGCACCCTAAAGCCCCCGTAGTCCACCGTAGCCCGGCCCACATGGAGATCCCCGGTGCAGTAGGGCACAAAGACGTGGGTCCAGCCGTGGAAGGGGTTGGCCACGCTGATGCGGTTATAGATACCTTGGGCCAGGAGAAGCTCCTGAATATCCACCCGCTTGCGGTAGGTCGGGCTTCGGGGGCCGCAGGTGGCGGCGTCCCAGCAGGCCCCGCCTCCCTGGAAATCAATGACCACCTTTTTGGGGTCCCCCGGGCTCACGTAAAACCGATAGTGGGACCCATCCGAGCAGACCCCTCCCGGCACCTCCACCGGCTTCCAGAGGGCCTCGAGGCCCTGGGCCACGGCCAAACCCAACAGCAAAAGCAGGGCTAGTAAACGCCGCATTCTGCACCTCCACCAGGAGCCTACCCAAACCCTTAGACCAAGTCAAGAAAAGGAAGCCCCCCCAAGGGGGGCCTCCTTCCCCCTTTTGCCCTCAGAAGACCGCCTTGCGCAGGATGTCCGTCACGGATACGATGCCGATCACCTCCCCCTGGATGACCGGTGCCCGGCGGATCCCGGTGTTGGCGAAGAGCCGGGCCACGTACTCCACACCCAGGTCAGGGTTTACGGTGATCACCGGCTTGGTCATGATCTCGTGCACCTGCACCGTGGCGGGATCCTTACCGTAGGCGATCACCTTGTAGACGATGTCGGTTTCCGTGACGATGCCGTAGGCGTCCTCCTCGTTGCGCCGGTCCACGATGAGGGCCCTAAGGCCGGTCTCCTTCATGAGGTTGATGGCCTCCTTCACCGTGGCCGAACCCTGGATCTTCACCACCTCGGTGGACATGATGTCCTTGGCCTTCTTCATGGCGCACCTCCATGCCCGGCGGGAAGGGAGCAAAGGGGGTTTGCGGGCATCCTTCACCCTATTCCCTCAGGTATCTCGTGGGGTAGAGACAAAAGACCCTTTCCGCCCCTTTACCCCATCCCGTCCCCAAACCCGGCCCGGCCCTAGGCCCACTCCACCCGGCTCCCCGAAGGGTGTTTGCGCACCCGAAGCCTTGCGGGAAGCCTCTCCGCCAAGGCCTCCACATGGGTGACGATCCCCACCAGCCGCCCCCGGGTGGGGAGGCCTTCCAACACCCCCGCCACCACCTCCAAGGTCTCGGGGTCCAGGGTGCCAAAGCCCTCGTCCAAAAAGAGGGCCCCAAGCCGCCCCCGGGAAAGCTCCTCGGAAAGGGCCAGGGCCAAGGAGAGGCTAGCCAGGAAGCTTTCCCCTCCGGAAAGGGTCTTCACCGGACGCACGGTCTCCGTCCAGAGGTCCAGCACCTGGTACTCGTCCTCCTTGGAGCGGAGGCGGTAGCGGCCCGCGGAAAGGGTGGCCATGAGCTCATCCGCCCGCTCCACCAGGTTCCTCTGCCTAAGGCCCAGGAGGTAGGCGGGGAAGTTGTTCTGCTGCAGGTCAAAGGCCAGCTTTTCCCATAGGTCCACCTCCCGCACCACCTCCGCCAGACGGGCCTGCAGCGCCTGGCGGTGCTTGAGCTTTCCCTCCACGGCCTCGAGCCGCTCTTGCAAAACGGCCCGTTTCCCCATCTTGCCCTGGAGGTCCTCCTGCACCTGGGAAAGCCGCGCCTCCACCTCCCGCAGCCGGGCCTCCACCTCCTCCAGGGAAGGGAGGGGACCGGGAAAACGGGCCCTGACCTCCTTTTCCACCTCCACCAGGAGGGCCTCCACCTGGGAAACCTCCTCCCGGTGGGCCCGGACCCTCTTGGCCAAGGCCTCCCGCTCCTCAGGGGAGAGGTAGAGGGCCTTGGCCTCCTCCTCAGGCATCAGGCCCAAGACCCGGCCCCTGGCCTCCTCCAGGGCCTTTTCCTGCTCCTTCTCCTGGGCCGAAAGCCCCGCCAGGGTCCGGGAAACCTCCTCCAGGGCCTGGGCCAGTTGGCGGTCCCGCCCCTCCTTTTTTTCCAGCTCCTCCAGCCTTCGGGAAAGCTGTCCGATGTGCTCCCCCACCGGCCTCCCCCCCGTCATTTCCCAAAGCAGGCGGTAAAGCCCAGCCCCCAAGGCCTCCTTCTCCCGCCGCAAGGAGGCCAAGGCTTCCCGGACCCTTTCCCAGGCCGCTTCTTGTCCGCCGAGATCCGTTAGGGGCCCCACCTCCCCCTCCAGACCGGAAAGCTCCCGGCGCCCATGCTCCAACTCCTGGGAAAGCCGCTTCACCTCCTCCTCGAGGGCCCGGGCCTCCCCCTGTTTTTCCCTGTACCGTTCCCTAAGCTCCTGAAGCCTGGCTTGCGCCCCCTGGAGCTCCTCCTCCAGGGCCTTGGGATCCCCGGGGCGGGGTGGAACCCCCAGGGCCTTTAGGGCCTCGCGCTTGGCCCTTTCCTCCTCCGCCAGGGCCCCGAGCCGGGTCAGGACCTCCCGCAAGGCCTTCTCCCCCTCCTCCCGCCTCTTCCTGAGGCCGGAGGCCCCGGGCCCCTCCGGCACCGGGGGCAGGGCGCGGACCACGCCGCCGCACAGGGGGCAGGGCTCCCCGGGGTGCAGAAGATCGCGGTAGGCAAGAAGCCCAAGCCGCTTCTCCTCCTGGGCCAGGTGGGCGAGCTCGGCCTCCAGGCGCTTTTTTTCCTCCTCCAAAAGCCCCCTTCGCCTCGCGATCTCCTCCAGCTCCAGCCAAAGCCGGTGGGCCTCGGCCCCCTTCCGGGCCTCCTCTAGGGCCTTCACCTGGGCCCGGGCCTGCTCCCCCTCCGCCACCAGGCGCTCCAGGGCCTCCTTAAGTTGCCTTAAGGCCTCCTCCTTTTCCCCAAGCCGCCTTTGCCCCTCCACCAGGCGGGCCAGCCCCCGCTCCCTCTCCGCCAAAAGGGCCTCCTCCCGAAGCAGGGACTCCAAGGCCTCCACATAGACCTCGGGGGAAAGCCCCACCCTGGGGGCGGGGTGCTCCTTCACCCCCACCCGGCGCCAAAGGGCCTCGAGGGCCCTAAGCCCTTCCGCCTCCCGGAGCGCCCTTTGCGCCGCCTTCAGCTCCCCGGGGTCAAAGGCCAGGGCCCGGCGCTCCCGTTCCAGCTTTTCCAGCTGGTCCCTTAGCCCCCGGAGCCTTCCCTGGGTGGCGGCCAAGGCCTCCTCCTTCCGCCTGAGGTCTTGCCAAAGGGGCAAGGCCTTTTCCGCCTCCTCCGCCTTCTTGAGCCTTTCCTCCACCTCCCCCATGCGGGGGGCCTCGGCCTTAAGGCGGTGTAGGCGGCCTTCCAACTCCCTTAGGCGCTTAAGAAGGGACTCCAGGTCCCTCCCCTCGGCAAGCCCTTTTTCCAGCTGCTTCTTCTCCTGAAGAAGGTGGGCGATCCCCTGGGATAGATGGGCCAGCTCCTTCTCCAGCTCCTCCTTGGCCTCGAGGCTCACCTCACGAAGCCCCAAAAGCTCCCCCTCCAGCCGGCCCTTCTCCTCCAGGAGGGCCGCCTTGTGGGAGGCCGCCTTGTCCCGGGCCCGCTCCAGCCGGGAAAGCTCAAAGAGGTCCAGGAGGATCCTCCGCCTTTCCTTGGCCTCCCCCTTAAGGAAACGGTCAAACTCCCCTTGGGGTAGAAGCAAAGCCCGGGTGAAGGCCTCGTAGCTGAGCCCCAAGAGTTCCTCCAAGGTCCGGTTCAGGGCCTCCAGGGTCTCCAGGGGGAGAAGCTTCTCCCCGGCGGGCTCCACCTGGAACAGCCGGCCCTCGCTCCTCCTTCCCCGGACCCGCTCCACCCTATAGACCCTTCCCCCCACCTGGAAGGTGAGGCGCACCCGGGCCTCGCTGGCGGCAGGGTGGACCAGGCTTCCCACGTTCCGCCCCACCCGGGGCACGAGGCCATAGAGGGCGAAGGCCATGGCGTCTAAAAGGGTGCTCTTCCCGCTTCCCGTGGGCCCGGTGATGGCGAAAAGCTCCACGTCGGAAAAGTCCACCCCCTGCCGCTCCCGGTAAGGGCCAAACCCCTCAAGCTCCAGGCGCAAGGGCCTCAAGCTCCACCTCCTTAAGCACCTGGCCAAACCGCTCCAAAAGCGCCTCCTCCTGGCGCCCCCGCTCCCTCAGATAGCGTTCGTAGGCCTCCACCAAGCCCAGTTCCGGAGCCGAGCCCATCTCCCCATCCTCCAGCCCTCCCAAGGTCTCCACCGCCAGGAGATGGGGAAGCCCCTGGAAGAGCCTCTCCTTCACCGCTGGGGAAAGCCGGCCCTCCACCACCAGCCGGAGGTAGCCGGGAAAGCGCTCCAGCTCGGGAAGCCTCCCGTCCAGCTCCTCGGGCTTCAGGCGGAAGGTCCTTAAGGGCTTGCCCCAGCGCTCCCGTAGGGGGTGGACCCGGACCGGACCCCTCTCGGGCACCTCCACCAGCAAGGCCCCCCGCTCCGCCTCCTCCCCCTCCCCGAAGTCCAGCTGGATGAGGCTTCCCGAGTACCAAGCCACCGGGGCCTCGGAAACCTGTTGCTGGCGGTGGATGTGGCCCAGGGCCAGATAGCGGGCCTCCAGGGGCAGGGCGGAAGGGGGCACGGCGTAGCTACCCGTGAGGTGGAAGGCGAACTCTCCTGCCCCCGGCCGCGCCCCCTCCAGGGCAAAATGCCCCAACATCAAGGGGCTTCGCAAGTTGTCCAGAATGCGGCGCATGGCCTCGGCGTAGGTGCGGTGGCGTTCCTCGGCCTCTTGCAGGACCTTTTTCACCAGGATGCGCTCGGAAACAAAGGGAAGGAGGGCCGCCTCGAGGTCCCCCACCCGGACCACACCCCCTTCCTCCCGGAAAAGGGGCTTCCCCCTCACCTCCGCCCCCGCCAGGGCCAAGAGGGGGGCGAGGGCCTCGAGGCGCTCCTTGGGGTCATGGTTGCCGGCGATGACCAAGGCGGGAACCCCAAGCTCCCTAAGGCGCAGGAAAAACTCCACCGCCATGGCCTCGGCCTCGGCGGATACCTGGGGGCGGTCAAAGAGGTCCCCCGAGATCACCATTAGGTCCACCCCTTCCTTGGCCACCACCTCCACAAGGGCCTTCAGGGCCTCGCCCACCTCCGGGGTCCGGTCCACGCCCTTTAATACCTTGCCCAGGTGCCAGTCCGCGGTATGGAGGAGCCGCACGCCTTCCATACTACCCCTGCCCAAGGCTCAGTGGGGGTGGCTGTGGGCCTCCGGCGGTCCCCCTTTCCCACCCTGGAAGGCCCAGGCGGCCACCAAGGTGGTGAAGGGTACCGCCAGGAGAAGCCCCAAGGAACCCAGCACCATGGAGACCATCTCGGCGGCAAAGGGCTCGGTATTGAGGAGGAAGCGCAAGGGGGTGGGGTCCTTGGTGAGGAGGAGGAAAAGGGGTAAGGAACCGGCCGCATAGGCCAAGACCAGGGTGTTCACCAGGCTACCCATGTGGTCGTAGCCCACCTCCATGCCCCTCCGGTAAAGCTCCCCCAGGCCAAAGCGGGGGTTGGCGTGGGCCAAGGCCTGGACCACCGCCGCCTGGGTCACCGTCACGTCGGTCAAAGCTCCCAAGGCCCCCACCACCACTCCCGCCAGGAAGAGGGAGACCAAGTCCACCCCACCCCATTGCCTCAGGAGGAGGGCCTCCTCCGAGGCCAGGCCCGTGAACCCCAGGGCCCGGGTGAAGAAGAGGGCCAAGAGGAGGACCAAGGCCACCGAGGCCAGGGTGCCCAATAGGGCGGCGGTGGTCTTGCGGTTTACCCCGTGGACCAGGTACACGGTGAGAAGAAGCACCCCCAGGCTTCCCAAAAAGGCGTAAAGAAGCGGGTTCCCCCCAGCCGCCACCCTGGGAACCACAAAGTAGACCACCACCAAAAGGCTCAAAAAGGTGCCCACAAGCCCCCTAACCCCCTTGCCCCGGCCCAAGAGGGCCGCCAGGAAGGCGAACAGGCCCAAAAGACCAAGAAGCCAGGGGATGCGGTCGGGCTCGGTCACATAGGTCCGGCCCCCCTCCTGGTAGAGGACCACCCGCTGGCCCAGCCGGTACTGGCCGCCATCCACGGGGAGGAGGGCCGGAAGCCTCCTGCCCCCCACCTCCACCTGGGCCACGCCCCCTTGGGGCTCGAGGGCCACCAGGCGACCCACCAGGTACCTCCCCTCGCCCTGGGCCAAGGCGGGTAGGAGGAGCAAACATAGGAGAACCCCCAAGCGCATGCCGCCACTTTACCCCGGAAGGATGAAAACTTTTTCTCAGATTGCTATTCTGGGAGCATGGAGCGCTCCACCCGGCAGCGGCGGGCCATCCGGGAAACCTTTTTAGAGGCAGGCCGGCCCCTCTCCCCCCAAGAGGTCCTGGAGCTGGCCAAGAGGAAGGTCCCCTCCTTGGGCCTGGCCACCGTGTACCGTACCCTAAAAGGCTTGGTGGAGGAGGGCTTCCTAATCCCCGTGGTCCTTCCCGGCGAACCCCCCCGGTACGAACCCGCAGGCCGGGAACACCACCACCACTTCCTTTGCCGCCTATGCGGGAAGGTGTACGAGCTTTTGGGCTGCGACCTAGCCCTGGAGGGCCACCTGCCTCCGGGCTTTTTAGCCGAAGGCCACGAGGTCACGGTCTTCGGCCGCTGCCCAGAGTGCACCTAGTCCCAGGCGGGGTAGGCTTCCTTGGGCTTAGTCCAGCGCACCTCCTCTAAGGCCCCGTCAAAGCGCAGGATGGCGGCCAAACGGGCCCGGGAGTAGACCCGGTAGGGTTCCTTGGGGATGAAGGCGGTCACGATGTCCACGTGCCGGGGCGTGGCGTACTCCAGCACCACATGCAGGGGAAGCTTCAGGCGCGGGGGAAAGACCATGTAGCCCAAGACCAGCATCCGCTGCTCCTCGGGGTAGATGGCCAACTCCCGGCCCCATTCCAAGGCCCTGAGCACATCCAGCTCGGTGAAGCCCTCCTGTAGCATGTGCTTGGCCACGTGGGGCCCAAGGCGGTAGCGGCCTTCCCGGAGGTGGGGCAGTAGGTCTTCCAGGCGGCGGAACTTTCTCACGGAAACCCACCCCCTCTACCCTCCTAGTCTAGGAGCCCCAGGGAAGGAGAGTGTGGCCTTAGCGGTAAGGGCCCAGGGCCCCGGGGTCCCGCACCGCCAGGAAGGCCCCATAGACCTGGCTTGCCCCCGCCCGCAAAAGGGCCTCCTTGGCCCTAAGGAAGGTGGCCCCGCTGGTTAAGACATCGTCTAGCAAAAGCCAGTTTCCCTTCACGGAAAGGGACGGGGCGAAGAGGTCCTGGGGCAAGCGCCCTCGAGCCCGGCCCCGGGTGGGCTGGCTTGGGGCGTAACGGGTGCGCCTCAGAACCCTCCGGTACGGCACACCAAGCCGCCTGGCCACCTCCCGGGCCACCAGTTCCGGAGGGTTATACCCCCTCAGGAGGAGGCGGGGGAAGAGGGTGGGCACCGCGGTGATCCCCTCCAGCTCCCAACCCTGGGCCCGGATCCCCTCCGCCAGGGGCTTGGCCAGAAGGGCAGCCAGGGCGAACCGCCTCCGGTACTTCAAGGCCCGCACCACCCCTCCCACGCGGCTATAGAGGCCTAGGTAGACCACGCCTGGCCCAGCGAAAGCCCGTAGGCCCTGGCGGCAACCTTGACAAAGGAGGGGCGCATCCAACCTGCCCCCGCATCCCGGGCAGGCGTGCCCCAAAAGGGCCTCAAGCCAACCCCAAGGCACGGCGCAAGGCCTCGTCAAAGGGAGGGTAGAGCACGCCCTTTTCCGTGACGATCCCCGTGAGGTAGCGGTGGGGCGTGAGGTCAAAGGCCGGGTGGTAGGCGGGGAAACCCTCGGGGGCAAGGCGCACCCCCTTTAGCTCCAGGAGCTCCTCGGCCGGGCGCTCCTCAATGGGGATGCCCTCCCCGGTTTCCAGGCTGGGGTCCACGGAAGAGAGGGGCAAAGCGGCGTAGAAGGGAATCCCGTGGTGGTGGGCCAGGACCGCCAGGGCGTAGGTGCCGATCTTGTTGGCGAAGTCCCCATTCAAGGCCATGCGGTCCACCCCCACCATGACCGCATCCACCCGGCCCCTTGCCATGAGGAAGCCCGCCATGTTGTCCGCAATGAGGGTGGCCGGCACCCGAGCCTTTTGCAGCTCATAGGCGGTGAGCCTAGCCCCTTGCAGGTAGGGCCGGGTCTCGTCCACCCAGACGTGGGACACCCGCCCTTGGCGAAAGGCCTCCACGATGGCCCCCAAGGCGGTGCCGTACCCCCCGGTGGCCAGGGGGCCGGTGTTGCAGTGGGTGAGGACCTGGCCCCGCAGGACCCTGGCCCCATGCTGGCTGATGGCCTTTTCCGTCTCCGCCACCTCGTGCCAGATGGCCTGGGCTTCCTGCAGGCTTCCCTTCAGGTCGCCCCAGCGAGGGCGCATCCGGTCCAGGGCGTGGAAGAGGTTCACCGCCGTGGGCCGGCTCTGCCGCAAAAGCCGGTCCGCCTCCTCCAGGTCCTCGCCCCTTAGGTGGGCCAGCACCATGCCAAAGCCAGCGGCCACCCCGATGGCCGGAGCCCCCCGCACCACCATGGCCCGTATGGCCTGGGCCATCTCCTTGGCGGTGCGCACGGGAACCCAAACCTCCTCCAGGGGCAGCCTCCTCTGGTCCAGAAGCCAGAAGACCCCTTCCTTTTCCTCAAAGCGAAAGGGCAGGATCCTTTCCACCCTTAAAGCCTAACGCAGCCTCAGCACCCTGTCGTCCTTGGGGCGCACCTGGCCCCGCCCGTCCCGGTTGGAAGTGGTGACCCAAAGGGCCCCGTCCGGCCCCACCTGCACCTCCCTTAGGCGTCCGTACCCGCTCAAGGCGGTATCCACCCGCACCACCCGCCAACCTCCCCTCTCCCCCTCCAGGGAAAGCCGCAAAAGGGCCTGGCCCCTCAACCCGGCCACAAACAACTCCCCTTTCCAGAAGGCCAGGTTCCCGGGGGGAAAGCCCTCGGGCCAGAGGTAAAGGGGGTCGCGGTAACGGGGGTCGTTCCCCTGGCCCACCACCCGAGGCCAGCCGTAGTTCCCCCCAGGGACGATGACGTTCACCTCATCGTGGCCAAAGCCTTGCTCCCCACTGGGCCCATGCTCGCTGGCAAAAAGCTCCCCCGTGCCCGGGTGCCAGGCCAGGCCCTGGGGATTGCGGTGGCCGTAGCTGTAGACTTCGGGCCGGGCTCCCTGCCGGTTCCAAAAGGGATTCCCCGGTGCGGGCCTGCCCTCTGGGGTAATCCTCAGGATCTTGCCCCCCAAGGAGGAGAGGTCCTGGGCCAGCTCCCGCTCATACACCTCCCCCGTGGTCACATAGAGCATCCCGTCGGGGCCGAAGGCGATCCTCCCTCCGGAGTGCAGGCCGTGGGCCCGGGCGGGAATGCCGTCCAGGACCACCCTTTCCAGCACCCCCTTTTCCCCTTGGTGCCTTAGCCGCACCACCTGGTTCCTGAGGCCCCCTTCCTCCACCGTGCGGTAGGCGTAGAGATAGGGCTCCAGGGGAAAACGGGGATGAAGGGCTAGGCCCAAAAGCCCCGACTCCCCCCGGTGGTAAACGGGAAGCTCCGCATACAGCCTAGCCCTTCCCTCCCGCACCCATTGGATCCGCCCGGGGCGTTCAGAGACCAGGAAGCTACCGTCCGGCAAAAAGGCCAAGGCCCAGGGCACCTCCAGGCCCCCCACCACCTCCTCCACCCGAAGCCCCTGCCCCCGAATCAGGGAAAGCCCCAGAAGGCCCACCAGCACCCGCCTGCGGGAAACCATACCTAACCCCCTTGCGGGTGAGCCTAGCACACGCACCCGGGACCCGAGGGTGTCCCCCCGCACACCCCGGGCCTAGGCCTTGGGGTCCAGGATCACCTTCACCGCCTGCCCCGAGGCCAAAAGGCCGAAGGCCTCCCGGTACCGGCTCATGGGCAGGCGGTGGGTGATGAGGGGTGTAAGGTCCACCCGGCCCGAGTAGACCAAGGCCGTGCCCTGCATCCAGGTCTGCCAAAGCCTTCTTCCGGCAATGCCGTAGGCGGTGATCCCCCGCATCACCAGCTCCCCCGCCAGGTCAAAACGGATGGGATCGGAGGGAATCCCCAGGATCCTGGCCTCCCCCCCGGGGATCAGGGCCTTTAGCCCCTGGTGGATGGCGGTCTCGTTTCCGGAAAACTCCAAAAGCACCTCCACCCCGCTTCCCGTCACCTCCCGCACCACGGAAAGCAAATCCTCCTCCAAGGGATGGACGAGCCGGTCGGCATAAGGCCTGGCAAAGGAGAGGCGGTAGGGATTGGGGTCCGAGACCAGGATGGGCCCGGCTCCGCTGGCCCGGGCCACCATGGCCGCCATGAGGCCGATGGGCCCCGCCCCGGTGATGAGGACGCTTTTGCCGGACACCCCGCTTCCCGCATACACCGTGTGCACCGCATTCCCAAAGGGCTCCAGAATGGCCCCCACCTCAAAGGGCAGATCCCTCGGGTTCACCCAAGCATTCTCCGCCGGCACCACCACGTACTCGGCAAAGCCCCCGTCCCGGTCCACTCCCAGGATTTCGGTATGCAAACACACGTGGTAGTTGCCGGTGCGACAGGCGGGGCAGGCATGGCAGACGATGTGGCTCTCCAGGCTCACGTGGTCCCCCACCTGGGGCCTCTTAACCCCAGGGCCTGTGGCCTCCACCACCCCGCTGAACTCGTGGCCGGTGATAAGGGGGGGCTTAATCCGCCCCCTGGCCCAATGGTCCCACCGCCAGATGTGGAGGTCGGTGCCGCAGATGCTGGCGGCCTCCACCCGCACCAGGATCTCCCCCGGGCCCGGCTCGGGCCGGGGGCGTTCCACCAGGGTGAGGCCCTCTTCGGGGGCCAGCTTGGCTAGAGCGCGCATACCGGGGCCATGCTACCACCGGTAAAGGGCCCCCACGCTGAAACGGGTGGCGTCGGCGGCCTCGAGGCTAAAGGTCAACCCCAGGGTGGGGGTCAGGTCGTACCCCAGGGCAAAGGTGAAGCGGGAAAGCCTGCCATCCCCGGGCAGGAAGGTGGAGGCCAAGGAGAAGGTCAGCCCATCCCGACGGTACTGGGCGCTTAGGGTCTGCTCTCCCCTTAGGTCCACCTCGTAGCCCAAGAAGAGCTCCGGGCTCAGGTACTTGCCCACGGAAAACCGCACATCCCCTAGATCCCCGCCCTGCAGGATGGGCACCTGCAGCTGGAAACGGTCCAATCCCAGAGCCTTGGCCAGCTCCCGTTCCAGCTGGCCCAGGACCAGGTTCTCCAAGGCGGCCCCCAGGGCCGCCTGGGGCAGGGTTTCCGCCAGCCGGTTCACATCGGGGGTGCCCAGGGTGAGAAGGGCGTAGATCTCCGGCTCGCTGAGGGGGGGGTCGGAGGTGAAGCGGGGCTCGAGGCGCACCTTCACCCGGCCGTTTTCCCGCAGGAACTCCCCGCTGGCCGTTAGCACCACCTTGTAGCCCCGGGTCTCCGCCAGGGCCTTCAGCGCAAACTCGGGCAGGAGGCCCCGATCCGGCCGGAAGCGCAAGGCGCTTTCCCCTGGATCCAAAGCGAAGAGGGAATCCCATAGCCGAAAGCTTCCCCAAAGGCTTCGCACCTCCCCCGCCAAGAAGGGATCCCCGTAGCTACCGCCCAAGAAGACCTCCCCTTTGAGCTCCCCTTGGGCCAGGCTTTCCTGCACCAGGATGCCCCGTTCTGCATAAACCCGCACCCCATCAAACACCAAGGGCACAGGTGTGGGCTTCCCCGTGGGGGCCTGCAAGGCCACCCCCTCGCGGGAAAGCTGCCGGGTCTGGGCCTCCGGCAGGGCCAGGCGGGCCCTTAGGACCTCGGCGTTTCCCGTGAGGTGGTAGGTGCCCTTTTCCTCGTAGAGGAAGAAGCCCTTCACGTCCAAAAGCCCTTCCTGCAGGTAGTACTGGGGGTAGTAGAGGGGAAGCCGGCCATAACCGGCCAGGCGCAAGGGGAAAAGGGTCCCTTGGGCCTGGGCCTCCCCCAGCTGGATCTCCACCCCGTAGCCCGGGTAGCGGAAGGCCACCTCCGCCGGGGTTTCCTCCTTAAGCCCTGGGAGGGAAACCGCTCCCTTGGCGCTCACGCGGAAGTCCTCCAAGCGCCCCTCGAGGCCCAGCCCGGCCCTTCCCGGGAAGGGGGCGGAAAGGGTAAGCTCCCCTTCCGCTTTGGCCCCGCCGTTTAGGGAAAGAAGCCCTTGGGGCAAGTACCCGGCCACCGGCCCCAACCGGAAACGGAAATCCCTGAACTCCGCCTGGAAGCCATCCCCCCTGAGGCGAAGCAGCAGGCTCCCCGAGCCCTCAGGCCGGTAGGGTTTCAGGGCCGGGACCACCTGGAGCACAGGGGTAAAGACCGTGTCCCTAAGGCTCAGATAAAGGTCGCTTCCCTCCGGGCTCCAGTACCCCCCACCCTCCCAGCTTCCCCGGCCCGAAAGGCTAAGCCGGTCCACATGGACCCGCCCGCCCTCCAACCGCAGGACCGCCTGGCCCCTAAGCTCATCCCCCGCCCCCACAAAGCGCAGGGCCTCCCCCACCAAGACCCCCTCGCCCTTTAGGGGATCCGAGAGGGGAAGGCGCAGGCGCACCGCTCCCGTCCAGTAGGCCTCCCCCTCCAAGGGGCCCGCCACCGCCATGAGGAGGAGGTGGAGGGGGAAACCCCTAGGGGAAGCGGTAAGGTCCAGCCGCTCCCCCTTGAGGTCCACCCGGAAGGCGCTTTCCCCAAGCCGTCCCTCCCCCCTAACTCCTCCCCGCGCCAGGAGGCCCAGGAAGCGAAGGGGCAGGCGGGTGCCGGACACCCCTGCCTCCCCTTCCAACTGGGCCTGGGCTTCCAGGCCTTGTATGGCCAGCTTGCCCGAAACCCAGCCTTTCAAGTAAGGGGCATAACGGCCGGCAAAGTCTTCCAGATTGGCCCGCTCCAGGTGCACCTCCCCAGCCAGGGGAAAGAGCATGCCCTTGGCGGTGATGCGGCCCACCCCCCCTTCCAGCACCCCTTCCACCCTGTACCCCTCGCCAAAGACCCGGCCGCGGAAGCGGCTTTCCAAGGGAGGAAGGGGAAGGTCTACCCGAAGCTCCCCCGCCGCAGGGTAGGAAAGGGCACCCGCAAGGTAGGGGCCTTGGGCCTCGAGGCGGGCCTGGAGAAGCTTCCCCGAAAGTCTGAGGACCTGCTCCCCCGCCCGGTAGGTAAGCCGGTAGGCTCCGGAAAGGTCCACCTCTCCCTCCAGGCTCCCTGTCCCTGCCACCCACCAGGGGAAGGCGGGATGCTCCCCCATAAGCCGCACCCGCTCCCCCTCCCCCTCCAGGCGCAAGGGGAAGCCGTAAGGGCGCAAGGCCAAGGACCCCTCCACCCTCCCTCCGGCGTAGCGCAAGGCCCCTTCCCCTTCTGGGCTGGCAAGCAGCAGGGAAAGCTCCTTCAGGTCCAGGCTTCCCTCCAAGGGCAGGTCCACGCCAGGTACCCGGTACCCCACCTTTAGGCCCTCCCCCTCCCCCCGCACGGCCAGTCCCCCGGGAAGAAGGCCCTGCAAAACCCTTCCCTCCCCTTCCGCCCGGCGGGAGGCCAGGTCCAGGCGGATACCCCCCACCTCCAGTAGCGGCCAGGCCAGGCGCACCCTTTCCCCTAAGACCTCCCCTTGGGCCTCGGGAAGGCCCTTCCCGGATAGCTCCAGGCTGCCTTCCTTGAAGGCCAACCTCCCCCGCCAGGCCTCCTTCCAGCCCACCTCCCCCTCCAGGTCCCCCTGGAAGGCCAGAACAAGCCCCTCCTCCCCATAGCGCCCCCGGGCTTGGGCCTGGCGGCCAAAGGCCAAAAGGTCCAGGTCCAGCCCCACCTCCCGCCAAGGGCCCTCCACCCTGCCCGACAGGGTCACGGGGCCAGGGGAAAACCCCTCTAGCACCAAGGCCACCCCCTCCGGACCCAGCCTCCCCGAAACCCCCTTCCCGGAAACCTCCACCTGGAACCCGGGAAGGCCCAAAAGGGCTAGGTCCAGTTCCCCGTACCGGTACCGGCCCCTCAGCCACTCCCCGGGATAGGTCCCTTCGGCCCAGAGCTCCCCCAGGCCCTGGGGCAGGGCCCCGGCGTAGCGGTAGGCCAGGCGGAAGGGATAGAGGTCCAGCCGCCCCTTGAGGGGGAGCCCCTCCCCGAGGAGGTCCAGGCCCAGCCCCGCCCCCCGGGCCAGGACATCCCCGTAAGGGCTGGAAAGCCTGCCCTCCCCAGAAAGCGCCCCCAAGTAGCCCTCCTTCGCCCGGTAAACGTAGCCCCCGGCAAAGACGTACGCCCCGTAGGTAAGCCTACCCCTGACCTGGGCCTCCATGCCCGGACACCCACCCAAGGGGGCAGGAAGGCAAAAAGCCCCCTCCAGGTTCCCTTGCCAGGCCCCTTCCCCCTGAAGCTGGAAGGTACCCGTTCCCAGATCCACCTGCCCCCCTAGACCACCCCCGGGCAAAGGGTAGCCCAGGGTGAGGAGGCCGGAAAGCCCCCCAGGAGCTTCCCCCGAAGGCATCCGGTAGCGGGCCTCCCCCCAAAGCCTAGGCCCCCCGAACTCCCCCAAAACCTCCCCTTCCCGGTACTGGACCCCCACCCTTTCCCCCAGCACCTCCCCCGCAAGCTCCGCCCGCAGGGGCCATAGCCACGCCTTTCCGGAAAGCCGCCCTTCTGGACGCTCCAGGATGACCTCAAGGGCCTCCTGCCAAGGCCCATCCGCCTGGGCCTTTAGGCGCAAGGGAAGGCCAAAGGGGGTAAGGTCCCGGTCCAGCTCCAGAAGAAGGTGCCCCTCCGCCAGCCTCAGGCGGTAGCCCTCGGCCTCCCCCGCCAGGGAAAGGGTCTCCACCCGCAAAGGCCCTCCTTGGTACCCGTAGGCGAAGCGGAAGGGCATGGCCTCCCCCCCACCCCGCAGGGCCCCTTGGCCCCTCAGGGAAAGCTGGGGAAGATTCCCTTCCAAGCCCGCCTGGGCCTCCAACCAGGCCTGCCCTAGGCCCAGCCGGTAGCGGGCCTCCCCTTTGAGAAAGCTCCCCTCCAAGGTACCCTGGGCCCACAGGTCCCCAGGAAGCCCCTGGCCCTTGAGCTCCAGGTGCAAAGGCCCCTCCCCCTTCCCCCTTAAGGCCAGGCCCCGCCCCTCCGCCCAAACCTCCCCCAAGTACCCCTCAGGACCCCAGGTGAGGTCCGCCCGCAAGGCCATTCCCTGGACCTCCCCCTCCCCCTTGGCCCAAAGGTGCCAGGACCCGTCGTACCAGGCCCCCAAGGCCAAGGGTGCTCGCCAGGCGAGCTGCGCCCGGGTTCCTTCCCCCTCGAAGCGCAAGGGCCCTTCCTGTTCCAAAAAGCGGAGGCTCTTAAACCTCCCCTCCCCCCAGTAGCGGGCCCCTTCCCACGCCAGGGTAAGGACCCCTTCCCCGTAGGGGGAGGCGTGGCGCAAGGTGCCCTGGCCCTTGAGGGCCCAGAGGTTTACCCGGCCCAAAAGCTCCGTCCTCCCCAGCTCTTCCTGCTGGTAACGGGCCTCCAGAACCAGATCCTCCAAGGGCCCTTTGAGGCCAAGCTCCAGGTGGCCATAGCGGAAGTCGCCCTCCGCCTCCCCCTTAAGCCCAGGCCCTAGGCGGAGCCGCCCTTCCCCCAAAATCTCCCCAAGGCCCCAAAGCCGTGCCTCCCGGGGATTCCAAGCCAGGCCCACATGGCGCTCGGTCAGGAAAAGGCGAAGCACCCCTTCCCGGTAGGCCAGCGCCAAGGGTTCCGTCCCATACCGCACCTGGGCCCAGGCCTCCCCCTCTCCCTTCAGGGAAAGCCGTCCCTGGGCCCTACCCGTGAGGGGAAGGCCAAGGACCTCCGCCAAGGGGGCCACCTCCTCCAAGGAAAACCCCACCTCCTCCCCCCTAAGCTCCGCTCTTCCCCCTTCCCAACGCAGTTCTAGGAAGGGGTTTTCCGCAAAACCCCCCTGGAAGGCAAAGGGTAGGCCGGCCCAGCTTCCCCTCCCCTCCCCCAGGACCTTAAGCCCCTCCCCCTGGAACCTCCCCTCCAGCCTCCCCTCCCGGCCCAGGGCGCTAAAGGGTAAGGAGAAGCTCCCCTTGTACCCAAGCCCCTCCCCTTCCAAGGCCACGGGGCCTTGCAAGCGGTAGCGCAACCTCCCCTCCTCGGTCCAAACCCGGCCTTCCAGGGGCAAGGGCCCCAGGTACGGGAGGCGGGCCTCGCCAGAAAGGCCCAGGCTCAGGGCCTGCCAGGGCCCGCCTCCTTCCCCGGCTAGGCGGACCCCCACGCCCTCCTCCTCGTAGGCCCCCTCCACCTTCAGGAAAAGCCCTTCCGGGGAGATCCTGGCCTCGCCCCCCACAAAAGGCCCCCAAAACCTCGCCCTCGCCGTAAGAAGCTCCTCCCCCGTGAGGAGGGCCTCCCCATAGGGGCTTTCCAGCCGCAGCCTCCCTCCCCGGGTACCCCAGGTGCCGCTGGCCCTTACGGGAAGCCCCCAAGAGGAAAGGTCAAACCCTTCCGCCTGCAGCAAGAGGCTGAACCCCTTCTCATACCCCCCTAGGACGCGCAGGCCGGGGGCTTGGCCCAAAAAGCGCAAGCCTGCCCCCTGCCCCACCAGGCTCAAGGTCAAGGCAGGTTTCCCCAAGCGGGCCTGGGCCCGGTAGGAAAGCCTTAGGAGATCGGCACTCCCGGCAACCTCCACCTTGCCCAGGTGAGGGACCTCCCCCTGCCCCCTTACCCGCAGGTCCCGCCAGGCCCCCAGGGCCTCCAGGCGGCCGTAGGGAAGGGAAAGGGCCAGACGGCCTCCCTCCAGGGTGCCCACCGCCTGGAACCCTCCTGAAAGGCCCCGGTAACTCCAGGGGAGGTCCAGACGGAAGGGGAACCCTTCGGCGAAGTCCAGCCGCCCCACGCCCTCCACCTCCAGCCCTCTTCGGTCCAGGTGGAAGGGCAAGGGAGGCACCTCGAGGCCCTCCGGCCAGGGAGGGAGAAGCCGGCCCGCAATCCGTAGCTCCGGGTAGACCTCCCCTTCCCCTTGGGCGTACCCCTTCATCTCCGCCAAGACCAGCCTCCCGCCCTTCCCCTGGAGAACCCCCGCCACCCAGGGGGTTTCCACCCGGGCCTCCCCGCGAAAACCCCCGTCCCAGGCCAGGTCCGCCCAGAGGGTTAAGGGTCCAAGCTCCGCCCTTCCCTTCAGGCTTACTCCTCTCCGGTAGCGCAGGAAAAGGTCCTGGGCCCTTAGGACCAGGCCGGGCTCGGGGTCGTAGGCCCCGGCGAAGGGAAGCTCCCCCAAGGGGGTCCTGACCCTCCCCTGGACCTCCGCCCCCAAACGGCGCAAACTTCCTTCCGCCTCCAGGTAGCGGCCCCTTAGGCTAAGCCTTCCCGAAAGCCCCCCTTCCCGGTACAAGGCA
Organism: Thermus altitudinis; assembly: GCF_022760835.1. GTDB lineage: Bacteria > Deinococcota > Deinococci > Deinococcales > Thermaceae > Thermus > Thermus altitudinis. The sequence goes on along the minus strand of NZ_JAKTNQ010000001.1, from coordinate 26,638 downwards.
TGGCCGGAAAGCCGGAACTCCTCCAAGGCCCGGATGGGCAACCCCCGGAGGCTAAGGGCCAAGGCCCCGCCCCGGTACACCCCTTCCCCATAAGGGGTCTGGAAGCGGTAGGCCCCTCCTTCCTGCCACACCTCCAGGGGAAAGGCGGTGTACGGGGAGTTGTAGCGCAAGCTGGCCCTAAGCCTCCCCCCAAGAAGCCTTCCCTGCCCCTCGAGGCTCCCCACCGCCAGGGGCGTGGGGGCCAGCTGGAGGGCAAGATCGCTCCAGGTGCCCCAAAGGGTCACTGGCCCCAGCCGCCCCGATACCCGATCCCCCTCCCCCCGTACCTCCCCCGACAGGTCCAGGGCCTGGAAGAGGGCCAGGGTTACCCCGGGGCTTCGCACCTCGGCCTGCCACCGGCTTCCCTGGCTCCGGAAGGCCACCTGGGCCAAGCCATCCAAGGGCTTGGGCCAGGCCACCTGGCCCTGGGCCTCGGTGCGGTTCCCCTGGCCCCTCAGGGAAAGCCGGCTTCCAAGGGAGTCCTCGAGGCTCGCCCCATACTCCCCCCCCACCAGGCCCAAGGCCAGGCGGTAGGTGCGGTCAAAAAGCCTTCCCTCGGCCTCCGCCTGCAAGCGGAAAACCCGGTCAAAGGAAAGGGTCCCCCGGTGGCGGAAGGGCTCCCCCAAAAGCCGCCCCTCCCCCAGAAAACGCCCCTGGACCCGGATCTGGTCCCAGCCTTCCCCTTCCAGCCAAAGGGTCCCATCCCCCTCCACCGGCAAGGAGAGGCGGTAGTGCCGGGCCAGGGCGGGAAGGGTAGGCCGCCCCTCGAGGGAGAAGCGGTAGCGCTCCCCCTTAAGGTCCACCTCCGCCCGGGCGGAAAGGGGACCTTCTAGACCCCTTCCCCTTAGCTCCGCCTCCACCCGGTCCTCCCTTAGGCGGATGGGCCCCGCCACCTGGGTGAGGGTGAAGCCCACCACCTCCACCACCCCCCCTTCCACCTGGGCCTCCCCTTCCACCCCGGAGGGCATGAGGCGGAAAACCCCCGAAACCCTCCCCCCCTTAAGCCCCCCGTAGAAAAAGGAAAGCCCCCGCACCTCGCCCCTATAGCCAACCTCCCAGGCGGAAAGGTCCGGGGCTAAGGCCCTGGCCTCCCCATGGAAGCTTCCTCCCGGGAGCCGGGCCAGGAAGGTATAGGGGTTTTCCCCGCTCAGGGTAAGGCGCACGGGAGGCAGGAAAAGCCTCTTCCCCTGGGGAAGCTCCACCTGGACCTCCTCCAGCCGGAGCTGCCGAAAGACGGTCCTAATGGCCGGGGGCGGCCCCGGCTTCTCGGGAATCAGGGCCTCCCAGGTGGGCGTTATCCTCGCCCTCCTTAGGGCCAAGGAGAGGGGAAGCTCCTTGCGCAAAAGGCCCAGGAGGTCATAGCCCAGGCGCACCTCCTCCGCCTCCAAGGCCACCCCCTCCCCTTGGAGCCGCACCCCCTTCAGGCGTAGCCCCAGAAGGAGATGCCCCCCCACCTCCCGCACCTCCCCCCTAAGGCCCGCCAAGGCCATGCCCCGCTCCACCGCCATCCGGAGCAGGGGGGGCCAGGCCAGAAGGAGGATGAGGAGCAGGGCAAACCCCAGGAGGAGGGAAAGCCCCCACCGCATCCCCCTTAGCATAGGGAAGGGAGATGAAAACCTCGTGGCAACCCCCTTAGACCACGCCAACACGGTTCGCCAAGGTGGGGGACCCGGGGGCATCCCTAGGCCGCGCCCTCCGGCAGCCCCGAAGCGCCCTCCAGTGGGGGGCCACCCCCTGGCCCCGGCCAGGCCTTCCTCCCCCTCCGGGTGCGCGGACGGGATCCGGCGGGTAAACCTTGGGAGATAATGGGGGCATGCCGCGTCTGGTAGCCTTGGTGAAGGGCAGGGTACAGGGGGTGGGGTACCGGGCCTTCGCCCAGAAGAAGGCCTTGGAACTGGGCCTTTCCGGCTACGCGGAAAACCTCCCCGACGGCCGGGTGGAGGTGGTGGCGGAAGGCCCTAAGGAGGACCTCCTCGCCTTCCTCCACCACCTGAAGCAAGGCCCCCGCTTGGCCCGGGTGGAGGAGGTGGAGGTAGGGTGGGCCGAGGAAACCGGCCTTAAGGGCTTTTACGTGTACTGAGGGGCCTGGGCCCAGGCCTGGGGCCGCACGCCCACCTGCAGAAGGGCCTCGGCCAGGGCCTCTTTCAACTGCGAAAGCCCCGTGCCCTTCAGGGCGGAAACGGGAATCCCGCCCAGCCTTTCCCGCAGGTAGAAGAGGTCGTAGGGGGCTGCCCGGTCCGCCTTGGAAAGGGCCAAAACCCTAGGGGCCTCCACCCCGAGCTCCGCCAAGAGCTCCTCCACCACCCGGTACCGGCCCAAGGCCCCCTCCTCCGAGGCATCCAAGACATGGACCAGAAGGTCCGCTTCCCTTACCTCCTCGAGGGTGGCCCGGAAGGCGGCGAGCAGCTCCTTGGGCATCTGGCGGATGAAGCCCACGGTGTCGGTGAAGAGCACCTCCCCCACCCCCGGCAGGAAGCCCCTGCGGGTAAGGGGCCTAAGGGTGGCGAAGAGCTTGTCCTCCCCCGGCTCCCCGCCCCGGGCCAGGGCCTGGAGGAGGGTGGTCTTGCCGGCGTTGGTATAGCCCACCACCGCGATGAGGGGCACCCCCCGGCGCTTCCGCTGCCTCCTCGCCTCCTCCCGGCGCCGGGTGTACTCCTGGAGCTTGCGGCTCAGGTGGGTGATCCGCTCCTGGAGCCTCCTGCGGTCCACCTCCAGCTTGGTCTCCCCCGGGCCCCGGGTGCCGATCCCACCCCCCAAGCGGCTCAGCTCCTTGCCCTTCCCCACCAGGCGGGGGAGGAGGTACCTCAGCTGGGCCAGCTCCACCTGGGCCTTGGCCTCGGGGGTTTTGGCGTGCAGGGCAAAGATGTCCAGGATGAGCTGGGTACGGTCTAGGACCTTTAGGCCCGTGACCCTTTCGATCTCCCGGGCCTGGGTGGGGGTGAGCTCCTGGCCGAAGATGAGGGTGGAAGCGTTCTCGTGGTAGGCCAGGCTTTTCAGCTCCTCCAGCTTGCCCAGGCCCACCAGGTACCGGGGGTCCAGCTCCGGGCGGAAGACCAAAACCTTCTTCACCGGCACCCCCCCCGCAGTGCGGGTGAGTTCGGCGAGTTCCCCCAGATAGGCTTCGGCCTCAGGGCCCTCCCCCCGGTCTATGCCCACCAGGATGGCCCGTTCCCCGCTCCCATCCAAAAGTTCCCTCACCCGGGCCTGGCGGGCCATCTCCTCCTCCAGGGCCTCCACCTCCTTCAGATGGTCAAACTCCAGGTACTGGAAGTAGGGCCTGGGGGGCAGGATGCGCCAGTCCTCCTCCGGGGAGCGGGGCGGGGCCAGGAAGGCCAGGTGCAAGGTGGTGGGCCTGGCGTTCTCCACCTCCAAGGCCGCCAGGCTATCCAGCCGGTTCAGAAAGAGCACGGTAAGGTCCGGCCGGGAAAGCCCCCCCTTGGCCAGGTGGGTGTGGAGGAGGCGGAAGCCCGATAGCCTCCTCTCCCCCTTGGCCCCCTCGGGGATGGGCAGGTCCTTGGCATCCCCCACCCCCACCCGCACCACCCGCCCCTCCCGATCCAGGAGGAGGCTGATGGGCCTCTTGATCTCCTGGGAAAGCCCAGCCAGGGCCTGGGCCAGCTCGGGAGTGAGGACCCTCTCCTTGGGGATCCGCCTGCGGTACAGGTTGGAAAGCCTCTTAAGCTCGCTCTTCTTGAGCCCTTCCGTCTTGCCGAAGATCTTCTCCAATGCACCTTCAGTATAGCAAAGAGGAAAGGCCCCGTGTCCCCCAGGCCCAAAAACCCGGTAGCCTGAGGGAGATGCGTTGGGCCTTTCTCTTCCTCCTTGTCCTCGCCGCCTCCCTTCCGCCACCGCCAGGCCCTAGGGAAGGGGGTTACGACTGGATCGCGGTCCTGGGGGCAGCCCAGTATGGGGGAAGGCCCTCCCCCATCCTGGAAAGACGCCTCGAGGCCGCCCTTCACCTATACCGGCAGGGCCTGACCCCCAAGGTGGCGGTGGCGGGAGGCAAGGCCCCAGGGGACCGTTACAGCGAAGGGGAGGTGGGTTGCCGCTACCTGCGGGAGAGGGGCGTGCCGGCCGAGGCCCTGCTTTGCGAGGGGGAAAGCCAAAACACCTACGAGAACCTCCTTTTCCTCAAGCCCCACCTATCCGGACGCATCCTTTTGGTCACCGATGCTCCCCACCTGCCCCGGGCCCTCCTCCTGGCCCGGCTCCTGGGCCTGAGGGCCGAGGGCCACCCGGTGCCCGGGCAATACCCGCTATCCTACTGGCTCCGGGAAGCCCTCTTTCGCCTCTGGCTCTACCTGGGCCTAAGGCCCTTGCCCGGAGGACACGGCCTCAAGAGTCTTCCTCCAAGCGCTTTAGGGAATCCAGGTACCCCTGCAAAAGGGCCCTAAACTGGGCCAGGAAGAGGGACTTCTCCTGCTTGGCCCGCTCCGCCTCCGCCTTGAGGCGCTTAAGCTCCTCCGCCGCTTCCCTTAGCACCTGGTCCTTGGCCGCCAGGGCCTCCTTCCTGATGAGCTCCGCCTCCCGTTCCGCCTGGGCCTTGAGCTCGCGGGCGATGCGCTCCGCCGCCACCACCGCCCGCTTCAGCTCCCCTTCCGCCTCCTTGAGGCGGGCGTTTTCCTCTTCAAGGGCCCTTACCTGGTTTCTAAGCTCCTCCTTCTCCCGGATGAGGCCTTCCAGGACCTCGGCCACCTGGGCCAGGTAGGCCCTGACCGCCTCCTTCTGGTAGCCCCGAAGCCCGGTGGGGAACTCCTGGTAGCGAATGTCCAAGGGGGTTAGGTCCATGCGCCCTTCAGTCTACAAAAAGGGCCCGGCCCACCCTGACCAGGGTGGCCCCCTCCTCCACGGCGATGGGAAAGTCCTCGGACATGCCCATGGAGCGCTCGGGAAGGCCATAGCGGTCGGCCAGCTGGGAAAGCCGGCGGAAGATGGGGCGCACCACGGCCTCGGGGCCTATGGGGGGCACGGTCATGAGGCCGAGGACCGCAAGGTGTTCCATCTCCCCGAGCCGGGCCAGGGCCTCGGGGAGTTCCTCCTCCAAAAACCCGTGCTTCTGGGGTTCCCGGCCCAGGTTCACCTCCACCAACACCCTAAGCCTAACCCCCTCCCGCTCCCCCACCCTCTCCAAGGCCTCCGCCAGGCGCAGGGAATCCAGGGAGTGGATGAGGGCAAACCGGGGGGCGAACTTGGCCTTGTTGCGCTGCAGGGGGCCTATGAGGTGCCACTCGGCCTCGAGGGCCTCCATCTTCTTCAAGGCCTCCTGGACCCGGCTTTCCCCCAAGGGAAAGGAGCCATAGCGCAGGACCTTTTCCCTTATCTCCTCCGGGCTCCTCCCCTTGGTCACCGCCACCAGGCGCACCCCTTTAGGGTCCCGCCCGGCGCGGCGGCAGGCGGCCGCTATGCGTTCCAGCACCTGAGGAAGCCCCATGGGCTAAAGCTCGGACAGGATGCCCCGCACAAAGCGGCGGAAGACGGGGCCGGTCTTGGCGGCCACCGCCAGGACCTCCTCCTCGGTGGCGTGGTGCTCCCTTTCCGGCACCGCCATGTCGGTGATGGTGGAAAGGCCCAAGACCCTGGCCCCCAGGTGCCGGAGGGCGATGACCTCGGGCACCGTGGACATGCCGATGGCGTCGGCCCCCAGTTCCCGAAGCATCCTCAGTTCCGCCCGGCTGGCGAAGCTGGGGCCCAAAAACCAGGCATAGACCCCTTCATAGAGGTGCAGGTCCTGCCTCCTGGCCACCTTGCGGGCCAGCTCTATCAGGGCGGGGTCGTAGGCCTCAAACATCACCGGGAAACGGGGACCTAGGCGCTCGTCGTTTCTCCCCCTTAAGGGGTTTACCCCGCTGGGGTTCAGGTAGTCCAGGTGGAGCATGATCCCCCCGGCCTGGAACCTGGGGTTTAACCCTCCCGCCGCCGAGGTCAGGATAAAGGTTTGGGCCCCCAGGAAATACCCCACCCGCACGGGGAAGACCACCTCCTCAGGGCTATAGCCCTCGTAGTAGTGGACCCGCCCCTGGAAGACCAGAACCCGCTTGCCCTCAAGCCCCCCCAGGACGAGCCGGCCCGCATGCCCGGGAGCCGTGGAAAGGGGAAAATGGGGAATCTCCCCGTAGGGGATCTCCGCCTCCTTGGCCACCTCCTCCGCCAGGGGGCCAAGCCCCGAGCCCAATACGATCCCCACTTCCGGCACAAAGCCGGTCTTGGAACGAATGTAGGCCACCGCCTCCTGGATCTTCTCGTAGACCTCCATGGCGAACATTCTACTCTCACGCCCCCTTCACCGGCTTTTGGTAAGCTCTCGCCCATGAAACGGCTTCTTGCCTTGGCCCTCTTGGGCCTTATGGCCCTGGCCGCCCCCATCCGGGAGGTGGTGGTGGAAGGAGGCGATCCCGTTCTCCAGGCCCTAGCCCGGGCCGCCGTGCCCTTTGGCGTGGGGGACGAGCCCCAGGACCTCGAGGAGGCCAGGAAGGCCATCCTGGCCACCGGCTACTTCCAGCGGGTGGAGGTGCGGCTGGAAGGGGATGTCCTCAAGGTGGTCCTCACCCCCTACCCCCCCATCGGCGAGGTCAAGGTGGAGGCCAAGGCCTTCCCTCAGGAGGCCCTCCTGCGCTTTCTAGAGCAGAACTTCGCCATCGGCCCGGAGACCACCTATAACCCCATTAGGGCCGGGGAGGCGGCCAAGGCCTTGGCCGAGGCCTACCGGCAAAACGGCTTCCCCTTCACCCCCAAGGTGGCGGTGGAGGCCAAGGAGCAGGGGGGCAAGATGCTCCTCACCTTCCGGGTGGAGGAAAACCCCGAGGTGAAGGAGGTGCGCCTGGAAGGGGCAAGCCTCCTCCCCCAGGCCGAGCTCCTGAAGCCCTTGGAAGCCCTAAAGGGCCCCTTTGACTTCGCCAAGTACCAGGAGGCCCTTAGGGCCCTGGCCGCCCGCTACGAGCGGGCAGGCTATCGCTTTAGCGGCCCCGACCCCCAAAGAAGCCGCCTCGAGGAGGGCCTCCTCACCGTGGCCGTGCAGGAGCTAAAGGTGGTGCGCCTGGAGGGCGAGGGCCTGGACCTCACCGGCTTCCCCCTCAAGGAAGGGGACTACCTGCGCTACGACCTCCTCTTGGAAGGGGTGCAGGCCCTTTCCCGGAAGCTTTCCCGGGTGGTGAACTTCAGCCTGGAGCCGGAAGGGGAGGGGGTGGTGGTACGGCTCCAGGCGGGGCCTGAGGGCGGGGCCATAGAACGGGTGGAGATCACCGGCCACACCGCCTTCCCCACGGAAACCCTCTTGGGCCTCCTGCGGCTCAAGCCGGGGGAGGTCTACACCCCCGCCCTGGCCCAGGAGGATGCCAGGCGCCTGGCCGCCTATTACCAGGAAAAGGGGTACGAGGTGGCCGATGTGCGCTACGGCTTCCAGGAAGGGGTCTTCCGCCTCCAGGTGCTGGAGCTCAAGATCGGGGGCTACCGCCTGGAGTGGCAGGGGGAGCACCGCACCCAGGAGGAGGTGATCCTCAGGGAGCTGCCCAAGCCGGGAAGCCTCTTCAGCGTCCCCGCCCTGCGCCAGGCCATCGCCCGCCTCATGGCCACGGGGCTTCTTTCCGAGCCTCCCCGGGTGGGCCTGGCCCCCGGGGAAAAGGAGGACCAGGTGCTGGTGGTCCTCTCCCTGAAGGAGGCCCGCACCGGCCTCTTCCAGCCCGCCTTGGGCTGGAGCTCCTTGGAGGGCTGGTCGGGAAGCGTCTCCTTCAAGGAGACCAACCTCTTCGGCCTGGCCCACCAGGTGGCGGTGGACCTGGCCTTCGTGCAAAACGACGCCAAGGATAACCTCTCCTTCTCCACCAGCTACACCATCCCTTGGCTCTACCTGGACTACCTGGACCTCAAAGAGGTACGCACCAGCCTCTCCTTTAACCTCTTCTCCACCCCCATCGGCAACAACAAGCTCTTGGACGGGAGCACAGACACAAAATGGGAGTATACGGAAAGGCGCACCGGGGGTAGCTTCTCCCTTTCCCGCCCCTTCTCCAAGGACCTGGAGAACCTGCGCCTCTCCTTGGGGCTTTCCTTGAGGCGCTCGGCGTATGCCCTCGAGGTCTTTGACCCCAAGGCCCCCTGTGACCCCGCCATCACCAACCCCGGCGACTCCAAGTACTGCGACGGCACCAACTACAGGGATCTGGGCCAGGCCCAAAGCCTCCTCCCCACCCCCGGCTGGACCCTGAGGCTGGACACCGGCCTCACCTACACCGAGGTGGACAACCCCCGCTTCCGCACCCAGGGCTACGAGGCGGGCCTCAGCACCGGATTGGGCCTCTCCTTTCCCGACACGGGGGGACGGAGCTTCTTCGTGCCCCTGGTGGCCACGGGCAAGACCTACCTGCCCTTGGACGAGGAGCGGCGCCAGGCCCTGGCCTTCCGCCTCTCCGCGGGCACCTTGTTTGGCTTCCCCCCAGAGGGGGAACGGTTCTTCCTCTCGGGAGGTGGGGCCGAGGCCTTCCTCCTGAGGGGCTACGAGGACCGCAAGTACGGGGGGCTTTCCTTCGCCACGGGGAGCGTGGAGTACCGCTACGACTTCCGCCTCTCCCCCCAGGGGGGCACCAACCTCTACGGGATCCTCTTCACCGACATGGGCCTCGCCGACAACACCGGCGGGGTGAAGTGGGGGGCAGGCCTAGGCTTCCAGCTGGACCTGGACCTCTTCGGGGCCCTTCTCCCCTCCTTGCGCCTGGACTACGCCTTCAGCCCGGAAAGCCCCACGGGAAGGCTCCACTTCCGCATCGGTCCCATGTTCTGAAGGCCTCCACCAAGGGGAGGTCCCGGGCTTTTCCTCTAGGGGGGCGGGCCGCTACCATGGGTTGGTGTTCCCAGAGGTTTTAGGCTCCACCCTCGAGGCCCTTACCCAAGTGTGCCGCCGCTACGGTGTAAGGCGCCTTTGGGTTTTGGGCTCCTTTGCCCGGGGAGAAGCGGATGCGGCAAGCGACCTGGACCTTTTGCTGGAGTTCCAGCCCGGCAAGGTACCGGGCCTGGAGTTCCTGGCCCTGGAAAAGGAGCTTTCCCGTCTCCTGGGCAAGCGGGTAGACCTCCATACACCGCGCAGCCTAAGCCGTTACTTCCGGGAAGAGGTGCTCAAGGAGGCCAGATCCCTCTATGAGGAAACGGAACCTTTCTGACCGAACCCGCCTCCGCCCTATGCGGGATGCCGCCCAGAGCATCCAGGAGCTATCCCTCCAGGTAGACCTTGCGGCCTTAGCCCCCCAAGATATCCCGGCGCAGCATCGCTGACCTTCGCAAACCGGCCCCAACATGGGTATTTTGACGTGGGCATGGCAATCGTGGCTGCCATCGCCCACAAGGACATACCCATTCTTATCCAGCATCTGGAAGCCATTTTGGCGGAGGAGGAAAAGGGGTCATGGTTGCGTCCAGGCTCGGCCTAGGGCAAACTATCCTTGACGCCGGCGGCGTTCTTGCCATGAAAGCCTACCTGGGCCTCTACACCGCAAGGCTAGAGACGAAAGCCCGTAGCCTCAAGGAAAAGCGCGCCCTCATCAAGCCTGCCCTGGAGCGGGTCAAGGCCCGCTTTCCCGTGAGTGCCGCCCGGCTTTACGGCCTGGACGCCTGGGGGTTTGAGGTGGTGGGCCTAAGCCTCTTGGGCAACGACCCCGCCTGGGTGGAGGAAACCCTGCGGGAAGCGGCCCGCTTTCTCGCGTACCAAGGAGCCTTCCGGGTGGCCTTGGAGGAGTTCCGCCTCGAGGCCTATGACCTGGACGGCCTGGTCTAGACCAACTCCACCGCCAAGGCCGTGGACCCCCCGGTGCCGTGGCAGATGGCCGCCAGGCCCCTTTCCTCCCCCTTGGCCCTAAGGGCGTTCAGCAGGGTAACCAGAATCCTAGCCCCGCTGGCCCCGATGGGATGCCCCAGGGCCACCGCCCCCCCGAAGACGTTAAGGCGCTCATAGGGCACCCCTAGGAGCCGGTGGAAGAGGACGTTATTCAGGGCAAAGGCCTCGTTGTTCTCAAAGAGGCCGAAGTCTCCAAGGCCCATGCCCAGCCGCTCCAGAAGCCGCCGCACCGCGGGAATGGGGGCCTCGGGGAAACGCCAGGCCTCCCCCGCCGCCCAGGCCCCCCCCAGCACCCGGGCCAGGGGCTTGAGGCCATGGGCCTTCACCGCTTCCGCCGAGGCCAGAAGCAGGGCCGCCGCCCCATCGGAGATCTGGCTGGCATTCCCCGCGGTGAGGATGCCATCCTTCCTGAAGGCGGGCCTTAGGGCCGCCAGGGATTCCCGGGTGGTCTCGGGGCGGATGCCCTCGTCCCGGTCCACCACCACCAACCCCCTCTTCCCCGGTAGCTCCATGGGGGCCATCTCCTGGGCAAAAAGGCCCCTTTCCGTGGCCTCCGCCGCCCTTTGGTGGGAGAGGTAGGCGGCCTCGTCCACCTCCTCCCGGGTTACCCCGTAGTCCTGGGCCAGCCTCTCCGCCTGCTCCCCCATGGCCTCCCCGCTGAAGGGGTCGGAGAGGCCATCCCGAAGCAGGATGTCCTGTAGGCCCTCCGGTGCCCCCATGAGGAACTTGTACCCCCACCTGGCCCTATGGGAGAGGTAAAACCCCGCCTGGCTCATGGACTCCATGCCCCCCGCCAGCACCAGCTGCGCCTCCCCCGTGCGCAGGAACTGCACGGCGTTCATCACCGCCATCATCCCCGAGGCGCAGACCATGTCCACCTGGTACCCATCCACCTCCTTGGGGATGCCGGCCCTAAGGGCCGCCTGCCGGGGCAGGAGCTGCCCATGCCCGGCTCTCAGCACATTGCCGAACACATAGAGGTCCAAGGCCTTCCCCTCCACCCCCGCCCGGTCCAGGGCCGCCCGCATGGCATGGGCCCCTAGCTCCACCGGGCTCACGTCCTTAAACGCCCCCCCAAACCGGCCAATGGGGGTGCGCACCGCGGAGATGATGTAGACCTCTTGCATAGGGTCATCATACCCTGGTTTCTGTACCCGGGATAGCGCCGAGCCCGTGGTTATACTGAACCCAAATGGCCAGCCGGGGCCTTACCCTTTTGGAGCTATTGGTGGTCCTGGGAATGCTTGGGGTGCTCCTGGGCTTGGGCTTTCCCCTGCTTTCCCCAAGCCGCCTGGCCGTGGACACCGCCGCCCGCTCCCTGGCCGCCCAAGTGACCCGAGCGCGCCTAGAAGCAATCCGGCAAAACACCTTTGCAGGCCTCATGGTATTCGCCCAAGAGCCAGGAGGGTATGCGGTTTTCCTTGACCGGAATGGCAATCGGGTCTATGACCAAGGAGAGGAGGTGCAGGTCACCCGCTTTGGCCAGGGAGACTGGGCCCGGGTGCGCTTGGAGATAAACCGAAGCACCCTAGGCAACATGCCCATCCTTTTTGACCCCAGGGGCCTTCCCGCCAAACCCATCACCGCTACCCTAACCCTTAGTGCCGGTACCGCCACCCGCAAGGTGATTGTCAGCCAGCAGGGACGGGCCCGGGTGGAATAGACCCCCCCGTTTGGGGGATGCCATTCGCCGCCTCAGGCCCTAACCTTAGCTTCGTGAAGGGGCGCCATGGCCTTTCCCTTATTGAGCTCCTTGTCCTCTTGGGCATTTTGGGAGTGGTGTTGGCCATGAGTGCTGGCATCTTCAATGCCGACCGCCAAGCGGTGAACCAGGCGGCTCAGACCTTGGCCGCCCAGGTGACCCGGGCGCGGTTGGAGGCCATACGGCAAAACGCCTTCGCTGGTTTGGTCTTCTCCACCTCCGGTAATGGTGGGTACGTGGTTTTCGTAGACAGAAATGGTAACCGAACCTACGATGCGGGCGAGGAGATACAAACGGTCACCTTCGGCCAAGGGGACTGGGGGCGGGTCAAACTAGCCGGGGTTTCGGGGGGAACTTCCTTTACATTTGACACCCGGGGCGTTCCTGTTGACTTCCTTGAGATTCGGGTAACCCTCAGCAACCGGCAAGGGACCTATAGCAAAACCGTACAGATCTCACCCCAAGGGAGGGCAACGCTCCAATGAAAAGGCAAGGCTTAACCTTATTGGAAACCCTCATCGCCTTAGCTGTTTTGGGCATTGCTTTCGGGGCCCTGCTTATGAGCCAGCTATCTAGCCTCCGGGTCTCAGCCCAAAGCCGCTACGCCACCGATGCCAAAGCCGCAGCGGTAAGGGTGTTAGAGCAGCAGTCCGCCGAGGTGCTAAAGAGTGAAATCCTTACACCGCCTGACCCAAAAATCGATGACCCCGCTACAGGGCGTAGCTTTTACTTTGTGGACTATTACTATAGATGCTCCACACGGGTAAATCCTCCCCGGGCGCTAATTCGCGAGGTAACCTGCGAAGGACAGAGGCGAGAGGGCAATGTCCATGTAGACTGGAAAATCCTAGGCGAGGACGGCATCCTGGGCGAAGGGGTGGTAACCATTGTGGTTACGGCCCAGCACGACCGCGGTCCCAAGGTCACGGTAGGCCGGCGGGTAACCTGCTACGACGTCTACCCTTCTCCCACCAACGACAAACCCGCCCCCTGCCCCCCTCCCGAAGGAGGTAGGCCATGAGGCAGAAGGGTTTCACGCTTGTGGAAGCTTTGGTAGCCCTGGCCATCCTCGTGGTACTGCTAGGCCTTGCCGTCCGCTACTTTACCAACAACGCCGAACTGGCCCGGGAAACCCAGGCCCGAAGCGAGCTCCAGGACCGGGTGCGCATGGTGATGCAAGTGGTCAGCGGCGACCTTCAGATGGCTGGAGCCTCCTATTGGAACCGGAACGCTCAGAATATAGGCTTCACCTTACCTAGCGGCCACATCTTGGAAGGAACAGATGGCGGGCATAAGGACTCCCTTAAGATTTCCTACGTCACTAGCCTGCGAGACCTAAGCCAAGCCTGCCGCCGCGTGGAGTACGCTTTCCAGGACGACACCCTGCTACGGAGCGATGTCAACGCTACCCCTAGTAACGGGAGGGACTGTCAAACACCAGCCCCTTCTTTCCAGCCTTTGGCCGATGGCATATTGGCTTTGGACATTCGTTACCTATGCAGTAATGGATTGAGTAACGATACCCCTGATTGTGGCCCCGATGCCTATCCCCGCTCAGCGGTTGTGGAGGTGGTGGGGTACTCCCTAAGCCCCATGAAGTCTGCTGGACCTCAATCCATCACCACGGTTTCGGGTGAAACCGTTACCTGCCTAGCTGGACGCGGCTGCTATGCCCTTAGGCAGGAAGTGCTGTTGCCCAATCTAAAGCCTTTACCAGAGTAAGTGCCCTAGTGAGGAGGAGTGAATATGCGCACGCAAGGCATTGCCCTAGTAGCCACTTTAGCCTTAATGGTTCTGGTGGCCTTATTGGTGTTTGGGACCTTCTTCCGCACTCAGATTGAGCTTTGGGTTACCCGAAACGACACCACATCAGTCCAAGCCTTTTACGCCGCCGAAGCAGGCCTGCAAAAGTACAAGGCCGTGCTGTTCCAACATTATCTTTGGCTAGAAAGGCAAGGCAACGACACGGGGGGTCCGGGTTGTTACTCCTCGCTGGTTAACGGAATAGATCTTTACCGAGATGGAAACGTGCTTCAATTTACCGACAATCAGATTACTCTAGCCCAAGGTGAAAGTGTCCTGTACGCTGGGGAAAACCCTATCGGTTACTACGACGTAAGATTGATCCGAGATGAACGGGACGGGCAAATCTTTACCCTGGTTTCACAGGGAACCTCGAGCGGAGCCAAAGCCACAGTCCAGGCCACTTTCAGGATATCCTCCAACGAACCTGCTATTTTTTCAGGAGCGCAAGGTAACAAATGGCTCAATGGTGGAGCCACTGTTCGTGGAGGTATTTACATCGAGGGAGACGATAACAATCGGGATCAATACGTAATAGAAGCTAACGGAAACTTTAGCCTTTTGAATCACTATAATTTGAATGACGAAAGAAGCTACCCTGGCATTTCCAACCTAGTGGACCAAGCCTATCGTCGGGTTGACGACCTCTGTGCCAGCCTGCGAGTTCGGTACGGCAAAATCTCCGTCGGAGGCAGCACCCAGATCGGAGAGCCGGGCAATAAGGTCAAGGGCGTCTTTGTCGGAAGGGGCACCCAGGATATCACCGGGCAGAACGTAAACGTGTGCCAGAACAACAAGGGGGTGTGCACCGAGGCCATAGGTCCCTTTGATCTCTCCAATCCCCCGCCCCTTCCCAAGCTGGATGTAAAACTGGACTCGGACACCTGCAGCAGCTACTCCACCTGGCGCGCCTGCCTTCAGGACAAGGCAACCCTACGAATTCAACGCTTAGGTGGTGTGGTCAGCTTGGTCCAGCCTCCCCAGGCCAATCTCCAACCCTCATGCCTTAGCGCCATGCTGTCTGGAACCCTCGCCTTGGACCAGAGGACGGTAGACTGTACCTTTACCCGTCTAGACGGTACCACAGGTGGCTTCAAGTACTCGTATGCCGGCGGACGGGGGCTTTTGGAGGTATATGGGGACGTCACCTTAGAAGGGATAAACGTGGTCTTTGCAAAGCCAACGGCCTATAAGACCCTTTCGGGGAACGCAAAGAAGGCCACCTTCGTTGTGCTATCCAAGGACGGACAAGGAGGTAATCTAGATATAAAGGGCAACCTCCTCCCCGACCCATCCCACGGGCAGTTCCCCAATCATGTGCTGGGGATTGTCGCCGAGAAGGATGTTTACCAAAGCGGGCAGTACGTGATGGCCCCGGTATACGCTGGAGAAACCTTCCGGGTGGTAAAAGACAACGTCCTCTTTGGCATGGTAATCAGCAACCAGTTCTGCACCACTAGCGCCGGAAAGTCGGACTGTGGCGCCGGGCAGAAGGCCGAGGTGGTGCACATTCGCATCCCCAGAGCCAACTGGCCCAATTTTTTTCCAAGTGTACGAATGCCCACCTTCCAGGTGCTCTCCTATGAGCGACGCTAGCTTTCACACCCCTTTCACACCCCTACCCCACCCTAAAGCTGTACCCCCCCAAAAGGGGGGGTTGACAGCGGGGCCAAAAAGGGCACATGATGGCCCCAGAAAGGAGGTGAGAGGGAGGTTAAAGAGGCGGCAAGGGTTAAAGAAGGCAGGTAAACGGTAGGCCCATCGGCAACAGGCACTCATGGCCGCGCAATACATGAAAGCGCGGAAATCTCTAAGGAGGTAAAAAGGTATGCGTAACGCAAAAGGCTTTACCCTGATTGAGCTCCTGATCGTCATCGCCATCATCGGCATCCTGGCAGCGGTGCTGGTTCCCAACCTGCTCCAGGCCCGGCGTACTGCTCAGATTCGCGCTGAGCAGGCCTATGCGCAGAACGTCTACAAGGTTGCCAATGCTGCCCTTGCGGAAGATCCCGATCTTACTCAGTTGCCGGATGACTGTAAAGGCGGTTACTCCGTTGGGGCATACTCTGCCGGAACAGCCCCCGCTACTTTGACCTCTTGTACGGTTACCTTTGATCCAGCCACGCAAGATGTGACTGTAGAATGGGAGGGTGCAGGTAAAGGGACTATTGGCAGTGGCTCTGGTGGCGGTAGCGAATAAGGGTTGCTAGGCGAATCCGTCTTCTAGTCAACCTCGGTGGCGGTTTATTACCGCCACCGTTAACTATTTGACACTCTCGTAATCTTTATCCTTACCACCAGATACTGCCCCACCTTCTTTTAGTGGTGTCAATAGCCACCCAGGAACCCATGGCCAAGCCCAGAGGGGCCTACCTCCCCTGTTCCCCCCCACCCTCTCACTAGCCATGGCTTCGGCATGTGGCCTAACCTTTCAGGTGGCGCATGGGCTTCGGGGCATACTCTTTGGCATAAGCCCACCCCCCAGTATCCCCCAGGTCTCGACCCATTTCCACCCAAAGGGGGCCAAAGTTCTCCTCCTGCTCCAGCCGCACCCGCCCCAAGCGAAAGGCCTCCAAGAGGGCGGCGAAGCCCATGGCCCGCTCCCCCCAAGTCCTTAGGGGAAGCCGGTGGAAGGGAAGGCGCCCCCGCAGGAAGGCCTGGATCCGGGCCCAGGCCTCCATGAGGCCAAAGGGCTCCCGGCCCAGGGCCAGAACGGCCCTTCTGAAGGGCTTTGCCGCCTCGGCCAAGGCCCTTGGGGGAAGGCGGAGGGCGGGCTTGGGAAGGGGGGGTGGGGAGACGGGGATGAGCCGGGAGCGCTTCTCAAGCCGTTTCTGCAAAAAGGCCACGGTCTCGGAAAGGTCCAAAAGCACCTGCACCAAGGGGGCTTCCTCCCCTTCCTCCTTAGGGACCAGGGCCTTTTGTGGGGAGAGCTTCAGCAGCAAAAGCTCCGCCAGGAGGGGAAGGAGCTCGCTCCTGGGCCTCAGGTCCTCCGGCACCTGGGCCAAGGCCTGCTCCACCACCAGGAGAAGGGGTATGGCCCTCGGGGAAAGGCGGCCCCGCCTGAGGGCCTCCCGGAGCTCCCAAGGGGTGCCGGAAAAACCGGGGAACTCCAGGCGGATCACCGGTACACCGGGCGCTTGGCGGGAAAGAGGAGGCCCACCTTTTCCCGCACCTCCTCCATGGTGGCCTGGGCCACTGCCCGGGCCCGCTTGGCCCCATCCAAGAGGGCGTCCATCACGTAGTCGGGGTCCTTCTTGAGGGCCTCGGCCCGCTCCCGGATGGGCCTGAGGACCTTCATCATCTCCTCAAAAAGGACCTTCTTTACCGTCAGGGTGCCGATCCCCGCTTTCCGGTACTCCTCCTTTAAGGCCTCCACCAGCTCCTTGGGGGCGAAGTAGGAAAGATAAGTGAAGACCACGGTCCGCCCCGGGTCACCGGGGTCGGAAAGGCGGATGCGCTGGGGGTCATCGGGAAGGTGGCGGATCTTCTCCCAGATGCTCCCCTCGTCCTCCAGAAGGCCGATGGTGTTTCCCAGGGATTTGCTCATCTTGGCCTTGCCGTCAATGCCCGGCACCCGGGGGGCCTCGGGGTTGAGGAGGGCCTCTGGCTCGGGGAAGGTCTCCCCAAAAAGGGCGTTGAAGCGGCGGGCGATCTCCCGGGTGAGCTCAATGTGCTGCACCTGGTCCTCCCCCACCGGGACGGTATCCGCCTTGTAGATGAGGATATCCGCCGCCTGGAGCACCGGGTACATGAGAAGCCCGCTCCACACCGCCTCCTGCTTGGCGGCCTTGTCCTTGAACTGGGTCATGCGGGTGAGGTCCCCCAAGGGGGTGATGGTGGTGAAGACCCAGGAGAGCTCCGTGTGCTCGGGCACGTGGGACTGGACAAAGAGGGTGACCTTCTCCGGGTTGAGGCCGGCGGCCATGTTCACCAGGGCCGCTTCAAAGGTGCGCCGGGCCAGGGTGCTGGGGTCGTAGGCCAGGGGGTTCGTGAGGGCGTGGTAGTCCACGATGCAGAAGAAGGCCTCCCGCCCTAGCCTTTCCCCCACCTCCACCCACTGCTTGATGGCCCCCAGGTAGTTGCCGATATGGATCTCCCCCGAGGGCTGGATGCCGGAAAGAACCCGCGTCATGGCCTTAAGAATAGCAAAAACCCCGCCTGAGCGGGGCCTTTTGGTGCCGGGGGCGGGACTTGAACCCGCACGTCCGTGAGGACACACGACCCTGAATCGTGCGCGTCTACCAATTCCGCCACCCCGGCAGACGCAAGGGTTATTGTACGGAAGGGCCCTATCCCCGTCAAGCCCTAGGGCAAAAGGGGACCACCGCCAGGCAGCATGAGGCGGTGTTGATGCCTGCCTTAAGCTCCTGGCGCAAGGCCACAAGTTCACCACTGATTCCCTGGCACAGGCGGTCCATGCGGGTTTCCCGGGCGGTAACCCGTCAAGATAGCCCCTTTGGGGCTGACCCCGGGAGGGTGGCCATCGCCCCTTCCACAGTCCCTTCCCGCCCGTAGGGGCGCTTCGTGGTCATCTTCCCAGGCTAGCCCAGGCCTTGACCCCTGGGCCCAAGGGGCGTAGGCTATAGGGCAATGCGGCGGGGCTTCCTGCTAGACCTAGGCCGGGCGGGCCCGGTTTAGGGAAGCCCTGTTGCCTTCCCCCGGGCCCAAGGACCCGGGGGGTTTTCATAAGGGAGGGAGCATGGGAAAAACGCTTTACGAGAAGGTTTGGGAAGCCCACGAGGTGCGTAAGCTGAAAAGCGGACAGAGCCAGCTTTTCATAGACCTCCACCTCCTCCACGAGGTGACCAGCCCCCAGGCCTTCGGGATGCTTAGGGACCTGGGCCTTAGGGTACGCTACCCCCACCGCACCTTCGCCACCGTGGACCACATCGTCCCCACCCACGACCGCACCGAGCCCTTCCAGGACCCCTTGGCCCAGAGCATGCTGGAGGCCCTTAGGGAGAACACAAAGGAGCACGGAATCACCTTCTTTGACCTGGGAAGCGGGAACCAGGGCATCGTGCACGTGATCGGCCCCCAGCTGGGCCTCACCCAGCCGGGGATGACCATCGCCTGCGGGGACTCCCACACCTCCACCCACGGGGCCTTCGGGGCCGTGGCCTTTGGCATCGGCACCAGCCAGGTGCGGGACGTCCTGGCCACCCAGACCCTGGCGGCAAGGAAGCTGAAGGTACGGCGTATCAACATAGAAGGGAAGCTTGCCCCCGGGGTCTACGCCAAGGACGTGATCCTGCACATCATCCGCCACCTGGGGGTAAAGGGGGGATTGGGCTACGCCTACGAGTATGGGGGAAGCACGGTGGAGGCCATGGACATGGAAAGCCGCATGACCCTTTGCAACATGTCCATTGAAGGTGGGGCCCGCATCGGCTACGTGAACCCCGACGAGACCACCTTCGCCTACCTCGAGGGCCGCCCCTATAGCCCCAAGGGCGCGGAGTGGGAGGAGGCCAAAAGGCGCTGGCGGGCCATGGCCTCCGACCCCGATGCCACCTATGATGACGTGGTCACCTTCCGGGCGGAGGAAATCCCCCCCACGGTGACCTGGGGCATCAACCCAGGGCAGGCCGTACCCATTGATGGCCGCATTCCCCTTCTGGAGGAGCTTTCCCCCGAGGAGCGGCCCTTGGCCGAGGAGGCCTTGGCCTACATGGGGCTTAGGCCGGGGCAGCCCATCAAAGGGGTGCCCATCCAGGTGGCCTTCATCGGCAGCTGCACCAACGCCAGGCTCTCCGACCTCCGCGAGGTGGCCCGCCACCTGAAGGGCCACAAGGTGAAGAAGGGGGTGCGGGCCCTGGTGGTGCCGGGCTCGGAGTGGGTGGCCAAAAGGGCGGAGGAGGAGGGCATCGCCGAGGTCTTCCGGGAAGCGGGGTTTGAGTGGCGCAACCCAGGGTGCTCCATGTGCTTGGCCATGAACCCGGACCGCCTGCAAGGGGACGAGCTGGCGGCCAGCTCCTCCAACCGCAACTACAAGGGAAGGATGGGAAGCCCAAGGGGGCGCACGGTGCTCATGAGCCCCCTGATGGTGGCGGCGGCGGCGGTGACGGGAGAGATCGCCGACGCCCGGGAAGTCTTTGGGATTGGGAGGTAGGCCATGCTGGAGAAGTTCACGGTGATCCGCGGCCGGGCGGTGCCCCTTAGGGGCGAGGACATTGACACGGACCGCATCATCCCCGCCCGCTTCATGAAGGTGCTCACCTTTGAGGGGCTGGGGAAGTACCTCTTCTACGACGAGCGTTTTGACGAGAAGGGGAACCCTAAGCCCCATCCCCTCAACGACCCCCGCTACCAAGGGGCCAGCATCCTCTTGGTGGAGGCGGGCTTCGGCTCCGGAAGTAGCCGGGAGCACGCTCCCCAGGCCATCAAGCGGGCGGGGTTTAGGGCCATCATCGGGGAAAGCTTTGCGGAAATCTTCTTTGGCAACGCCACGGCCATTGGTCTGCCCTGCGTGACCTTGGCCCCTGAGGACCTGGCGGTCCTCTTCCAGGCGGTGGAGGAGAACCCGGCCCTGGAGGTGGAGGTGGACCTGGTCAGCAAGGAGGTGCGCTTTGGCGGGCGTACCGCTCCCCTCTTCATCCTCGAGGAGGCCCGGGAGGCCTTGGTGGAAGGCCTCTGGGACCCCATCGGAGAGCTCCTGCAAGCCGGGGAACTTCTGGACCAGTTTGACCGCCGCCTTCCCTACCCTAGGAGGTCAGAGTGAGGATTGCGGTTTTGCCGGGGGATGGCATCGGCCCCGAGGTGACCGAGGCCGCCCTAAAGGTCCTTAAGGCCCTGGACGAGGCCCATGGGCTGGGCCTCACCTACCAGGTTTACCCCTTTGGGGGGGCCGCCATAGACCAGCTGGGCGAGCCCTTCCCCGAGCCCACGCAAAGGGGGGTGGAGGCGGCCCAGGCGGTGCTTTTGGGAAGCGTGGGGGGACCTAAATGGGACAACCTTCCCCGCAGGATCCGCCCCGAGACGGGGCTCCTGGCCCTCAGGAAAAGCCAGGACCTTTTCGCCAACCTGCGCCCCGCCAAGGTTTTCCCCGGGCTGGAGCGGCTTTCGCCCCTCAAGGAGGAGATCGCCCGCGGGGTGGACGTGCTCATCGTGCGGGAGCTCACGGGAGGGATCTACTTCGGGGAGCCCCGGGGGATGTCCGAGGCCGAGGCCTGGAACACCGAGCGCTACAGCAAGCCCGAGGTGGAACGGGTGGCCCAGGTGGCCTTTGCCGCGGCCCAGAAGCGAAGGAGGCACGTGACCAGCGTGGACAAGGCCAACGTGCTGGAGGTGGGGGAGTTCTGGCGCAAGACGGTGGAGGAGGTCCACCAGGCCTACCCGGAGGTTTCCCTGGAACACCAGTACGTGGACGCCATGGCCATGCACCTGGTGAAAAACCCGGCCCGCTTTGACGTGGTGGTGACGGGGAACATCTTCGGGGATATCCTCTCCGACCTGGCCTCGGTGCTCCCCGGCTCCTTGGGGCTTCTGCCTTCCGCCTCCTTGGGCCGGGGCACCCCGGTGTTTGAGCCGGTGCATGGCTCCGCCCCCGACATCGCCGGCAAGGGGATCGCCAACCCCACCGCCGCCATCCTCTCCGCGGCCATGATGCTGGAGCACGCCTTCGGCCTGGTGGAGCTGGCCCGTCAGGTGGAAGGGGCCTTGGCGAGGGCGCTCCTCGAGGCGCCCCCTCCGGACCTGGGGGGCCAGGCGGGCACGGAAGCCTTCACCCAGGAGGTGCTCCGCCGGCTAAAATAGGGAAAATGCTCCGCTACCGTTTCAGCGCCGAGGACTTCCACCGCATGGCGGAGACCGGCATCCTCCCCGAGGACGCCCGGGTGGAGCTGGTGGAAGGGGAGATCGTGAACCTGAGCCCCGTGGGCAAACGCCATATGGCCGCGGTGAAGCGCCTGATGAACCTTCTCTTCCCCCTGCAACAGGCCCAAAAAGCCCTCCTGCAGGTCCAAGACCCCTTGAGGCTCTCCCCGGAAAGCGAACCCCAGCCCGACCTGGTCCTCCTCGCCTACCGGGAAGACTTCTACCGGGACCGGATCCCCGAGGCCCAGGATGCCCTCCTGGTGGTGGAGGTGGCGGAGACCTCGCGTGAGTACGACTTGGGGGTAAAGGTTCCCCTCTACGCCCAGGCGGGAATCCCCGAAGTCTGGCTGGTGGACCTGCTAGGCCATCAGGTACAGGTCTTCCGCAAGCCAGGGGAAAGCACCTATGGGGAGAACATCCTGGCCGAGGGCGAGCTGGAAATCCTGGGGCTCAAGATCCCGGTAAAGGAGGTCCTACCGTGACCCGCCACCGGATCTCCCTGGAGGAGTTCCACCGCATGGTGGAGGCCGGAGTCTTCCCCGAGGACCTCAGGCTGGAACTGGTGGAAGGAGAACTGGTGGAGATGAGCCCCATTGGCCCTAAGCACGCCTTCGTGGTGCGGCGGCTCACCGCCTTGCTGGCCCCTTTGGTCCAGCTGGGCAAAGCCCTTCTTTCCGTGCAAAACCCCTTGGTGGTGGGCGGATCCGAGCTCTACCCAGACCTGGTCCTTCTCCCCCCGCAAGGGGATAGTCCCCACCGGCACCCCTTGGGCCAGGAGGTCCTTTTGCTGGTGGAGGTGGCCGAGGCCTCCTTGGATTACGACCTGAACGTGAAAACCCCCCTCTACGCCCAGGCGGGGGTGCCCGAGGTCTGGGTGGTGGACCTAGCGCACCGTAGGGTACACGTGTTCCGCAACCCCCGTGGAGGGGGGTATCAGGAACGGCACACCTTAGAAGGAGGCGAGCTGGAAATCCTGGGGCTCAAGGTCCCCGTGAGGGAGGTGCTGCCATGACCCGCCACCGGATCTCCCTGGAGGAGTTCCACCGCATGGTGGAGGCCGGGGTCTTCCCCGAGGACCTCAGGCTGGAACTGGTGGAAGGAGAGCTTTTGGAGATGAGCCCCCTTGGGAAACGCCACGCCGCCAAGGTGGCTAGGCTTACCGCCCTCTTCAGCCCCCTTGTGCCCCATAAGGCCATCCTCTTTGTGCAAAGCCCCTTAGGGGTAGGGGATTCGGTGCTCCATCCCGACCTCGCCCTCCTCCGCCCCCGGGCTGACTTTTACGAGGACCACCTGCCCCAAGGGCACGAGGCCTTTCTGGTGGTGGAGGTGGCGGAGGCCTCCCTGCCCTATGACCTAGGGGTAAAGGTCCCCCTCTACGCCAAAGCCGGCATCCCTGAGGCCTGGGTGGTGGACCTGGTAGGGGGAAGGGTCTTGGTGCATAGGGAGCCGGGAGAAGGAGGCTACATGGAGGTGAGGGCCCTGGGGCCGGGCGAGACCCTGGCCTTCATGGGAGTGGGGATCCCCGCGGAGGAACTCCTATGAGGAGGACCCTGATCCTCACCGGGGCCAGCCGCGGAATCGGCCGGGCCTTGGCCTTGGAGCTGGCCCGATCCGGCTATGACCTGGTGTTGAACGCCCGCTCGGAAGGCCCCTTGAGGCAGGTGGCCGAGGAGGTGCGGGCCCTAGGGGTAAGGGCAGAGGCGGTGGCGGGAAGCGCCGGCCAGGCCAAGGTGGCCCAAGAACTGGTGCGGAAGGCCGAGGCCCTGGGGGGGTTTTACGGCTACATCCATAACGCCGGCGTCCTTCACCCGGGGCCCTTGGTCTATGAGCTGGCCGAGCCCCTCTTCTTGGAGGTCCTCGAGGCCAACCTCATCGCCGGGTACCAGCTGGCCCGCTTTGCCTACCCCCTTCTGCGGCCACGGGGAGAGGGGGTAGCGGTCTACGTGGGCTCGGGGGCGGCGGAGTCTAACCTCCCCGGCATCGGGGCCTATGCCGTGGCCAAGGCCGCCGAGGAGCACCTGGCCAAGCAGCTGGCTGCGGAGGTGCCCGAGATCACCTGCTTCGTCTACCGGCCCGGGGTGGTGGAGACGGATATGCAACGCCAGGCCCGCGAGGCCCAGGGAAGCGCCGCCCCGGTGCTGCACCAGGTTTTCCGCGGGTACAAGGAGGAAGGCCTCCTCCTCACCCCAGAAAGGGCGGCAGAGGCCCTGGTGCGCCTTCTCCAAAGGCCGCGGCAGTACCATGGAAGGATCGTTTCCTGGAGGGACACATGAAATCGGACCGCATCAAGAAAGGCTTGCAGCAAGCCCCCGCCCGTTCCATGCTCCGGGCGGTGGGCGTGGGGGACGAGGACTTTGCTAGGCCCTTCGTGGGGGTGGTGAACACCTTCACCGACGGCATGCCCTGCAACTACCACCTTCGCCAGCTGGCCTTGGACCTTAAGGCCGGGCTTCGGGAAGCCGGGGTCTTCCCCTTTGAGTTCGGGGCCCCCGCCATCTCCGATGGCATCAGCATGGGCACTCCCGGGATGCGGGCCAGCCTGGTGAGCCGCGAGGTGATCGCCGACAGCGTGGAGCTGGTGGCCCAGGGCTACCTCTATGACGGCATGGTGGTCCTCTCCGCCTGCGACAAGACCATCCCCGGGGGGGCCATGGGGGTGATCCGCAGCGGGGTTCCGGGCATGGTCCTCTACGGGGGCACCATCGCCCCCGGGGAGTGGCAGGGGAGGAAGCTCACCATCGTTTCCGTGTTTGAGGCGGTGGGGCAAAGGGCTGCGGGAAGGATCACCGACGAGGAGCTTTTGGAGATTGAGCGCCGGGCCATCCCTGGCCCCGGGGCCTGCGGGGGCCAGTACACCGCCAACACCATGGCCATGGCCCTCGAGGCCCTGGGCCTCTCCCCCGTGGGCTACAACGCCATCCCCGCCGTGCACCCGGAAAAGCCCAGGGCCACCCGGGAAGCGGGCCGCATCCTGGCCCAGGCCCTAGAGCGGGACTGGAAGCCCAAAGACTTCCTCACCAGGAGGAGCTTCCTCAACGCCATCGCCGCTGTGGCCGCCACGGGAGGAAGCACCAACGCCGTGCTCCACCTGCTGGCCATCGCCAAGGAGGTGGGGGTGGAGCTTTCCTTGGACGACTTTGACCAGGTTTCCCGCAAGACCCCGGTGATCGCCGACCTCCTCCCCTGGGGCACCTACACCGCCTGGGAGCTCTACGAGGCTGGGGGCACCGCCTTGGTCTTCAAGAGGCTCCTGGAGGCGGGGCTTCTCTATGGGGACGAAAGGACCCTCACCGGCAACACCCTGGCCGAAGAGGTGGAGCGGACCTACCGGGAGGCGGAGGGGCAGAAGGTGGTCTTCCCCGTGGAAAAGGCCTTGAAGCCCCAAGGGGGCCTGGTGGTGCTAAGGGGCAACCTGGCACCCAGGGGTGCGGTCTTGAAGCTGGCCGGCACCGAGCGCACCTACTTTGAGGGGCCGGCCCGGGTCTTTGACTCCGAGGAGGCCGCCATGGAAAAGGTCCTGGGCAAGGAGATCCGCCCCGGGGACGTGGTGGTGATCCGTTACGTGGGGCCCAAGGGGGCTCCCGGCATGCCGGAGATGCTCTCCGTCACCAGCGCCTTGGTGGGGGAAGGCCTGGGCCCTGAGGTGGCCCTCCTCACCGATGGCCGCTTCTCCGGGGGCACAAGGGGGCTCATGATCGGCCACGTGGCCCCCGAGGCCTTTGTGGGAGGCCCCATCGCCCTGTTGCAGGAGGGGGATAGGGTACGCATTGACGTGGAAAGGCGCCTTCTGGAGGTCCTCCTTCCTGAGGAGGAGCTAAAGAAACGCCAGGAGCGCTGGCAACCCCGGCCTCCCGCCTTCACCCACGGGGTTTTCGCCCGTTATGCCGCCCTGGTGCGGCAGGCGGATGAGGGGGCGGTCCTGGAAGACCCCCTTTAAGGGCGCTTCACCTTGTCGGGAGTGAGGTTTAGGCCCCGCTCCCGGCGGATCTCCTCCACCGTAAAGGCCTCCCCCTTGGCCTGGAGAAGGGCCCTTAGGTGGTTCAAAAGGGCGGCCAGCTCCTCATCCTTGAGCTGGGCGAAGCCAGGCATGAGCCCTACCTCCCCCTTCCTGCCGTAGAGGACCACCAGGACCAGGTAGCGCCTACCCTCCGGGGTGGCGAAGAAGGGGGCTGCCCCCTGGAGGCCGGGGTAAGGCTTTACCCCTTGGGCCTTGTCCCCGTGGCAGACGGCGCAGGTTTTGGCCCATAGCCCTTCCGCCCCTTGGGCCCAGGCCAGGCCTGGGCCCAAAAGGAGAAGGAGGAGAAGTTTCCTCATAAGGGCAGTATAGCCCACGGGAAGACGGGCCGTCTTTAGAGAAAAAGGCGGTGTAGGGGGCTATAATCCCCGGTTTTGAAACCGGGGATACATGGACCCCCCACCGCGTGCTACATTACAAGTGAAATGGTCCGGCGGTGTGAGGACCACCCCGGACCCGGCACCACCTGAATGGGAGGTGAAGCACATTCAGGATAGCCCCTACAAGAAGGCCTTCAAGTACCGCCTCTACCCCACTAAACCCCAAAAGCGAGACCTAGAAAAGATACTCTCCTTGTGTCGTCACCTTTACAATGCCGCCCTACAAGAAAGGAGGGATTCTTACCGAAAGGCCAAGAAGTCTATCACCCTCTATGAGCAAAAGAGGTGCCTTCCAGAGATACGAGCTGCCCTTCCAGAGTACAAACTTGTCCATTCCCAGGTCCTACAGGATGTGATACAGAAGGTAGATAGGGCTTTCCAGGGCTTCTTCCGGAGGGTCAAGAAAGGACAAAAACCCGGTTATCCTAGGTTCAAAGGGAAGGGAAGGTACGACTCCTTCACCTTCCCCCAAGCTGGGACTACCGGGGTCAAACTTCAT
>NZ_JAKTNQ010000001.1:0-555 GCF_022760835.1 Thermus altitudinis | reverse complement strand
GGTCCTGCAGGATGTGATAAAGAGGGTAGATAGGGCCTTTCAAGGTTTCTTCCGTAGGGTCAAGAAGGGACAAAAACCCGGTTACCCCCGCTTCAAAGGAAAAAGACGGTATGACTCCTTCACCTTCCCCCAGGCCGGGACTACCGGGGTCAAACTTCATAAGGACGGCAAACGGGTTTTCATCTATGGTGTCGGGTCGGTGAAGGTGAAACTTCACCGCCCTTTGGAAGGGAAGATAAAGACGGCTACGGTAAAGCGGGAAGGGGATGACTGGTACATCATCTTCGTCTGTGAGGTTGAACCCGAACCCCTACCCGAAAGCCATGAGGCCGTTGGCCTAGACCTAGGTACCAACCCCCACTTTCTTGTCACCTCCGACGGGGAGAGGGTAGAAGCTCCCAGGTACTACCAGAAAACCCAAGCCAAGCTTGCGGATGTTCAAAGGAAGCTCTCCCGAAAAAAGAAGGGCAGCAACCGGTACAAGAAGGCCAAAAGACAGCTTGCTAAACTACACCGCAAGATTGCCCATCAGAGAAGGGACTTCCACCATAAGGT